>JAYRPG010000067.1:0-36173 GCA_041911275.1 Ferruginibacter sp.
ACCTGGTGCTGTTCTATGCAGCAGCCGGACTGGCCCTTTACTACGGCCAGGAATACCTGCTTTTCCATCCGGAGCAGGTGAACCGCCGGGAGCCCTGGGGCTTCAGCCAGCCGCACGAGGAACTGGATATCCCCATCAACCGGCACGATACGCTGAACCTGGTGAAATTTCTGCCGGAGGGTCCGGTGCGGAAAGGGGTGGTGCTCTTCTTCCACGGCAACCGTGAAAACATACGGCGTTATGCCCGTTTTGCCCCACTCTATACCCGTCATGGGTACGAGGTCTGGATACCCGATTACCCGGGCTATGGCAAAAGTACCGGCGAACGCAGCGAATCCATCCTCTACCGCCAGGCCGATATGATCTATGAACTGGCTGCAAACCGCTTCGGCAGCGACAGCATTATCCTGGTGGGGAAGTCATTTGGCACCGGTATCGCGGCCTACCTGGCATCGGTGCACAGGGCCCGCTGGCTGATGCTCGAAACGCCCTATTACAGCATTCCCGATCTGTTCAGCCTGTTTGCGCCCATCTACCCGGCACAAAGGATGGCCAACTACCAGTTACCCGTAAACGAATTTTTGCGATCGGTGAAATGCCCGGTTACGCTCTTCCTGGGCACCAATGACTGGGTAACGCCCTTCAGGGGTTCGGCCAAACTGAAAGACTGCCTGAAACCCGGCGACCGGTTTATTGTGATTGCCGGCGGCACCCATCACAACCTGAATACCTTTCCCGTGTTCCGGCAGCACCTGGACAGTATGTTAGCCCTCCCGTAAACGCACCCCTCCGGCCTGAACGGAAAAGCGGTAGCTCACGCCGATTTTCAACGCGTAGTTTTCCGGCACATGTCCCACCGGAAAGCCATAGGCTACCGGGTAGGCATAGTCGCTTACCAGCTCATGGATCAGTTCGTACACCGACTGGCCATAGGGGCGCTCTGTGTCGCGGGTATCGGTGAAGGATCCCAGGATCAGGCCGGCGAGCCCGCTCAGCTGGCCGCTGCGCCTGAGTTGCTGCAGCATCCGGTCGATGCTGTACACATATTCGCCGATGTCTTCCAGGAAAAGAATTTTACCCCGGGTGTTGAGCTGTGACGGGGTTCCCGTGCTGTGTGCCAGCAGGGCCAGGTTGCCGCCTACAAGGGGTGCGGTCACCAACCCCCTCCGGTTGAAGCGATGGGCTGCGGCCCGCATCAGCGGTCGCTTTCCGGTGATGGCTGCCCGGATGCTGCTGACATAGGGGATGCCGTCAGGTTCATTGAAGGCGGCCGCCATGGGGGCGTGCAGGGTGGCAATGCCCAGGCGCCGGTGGATGTGCGCATGCAGCAGGGTGATATCACTGTAGCCGATCAGCCACTTGGGATGTTTGCGGAACCGGCTGAAGCTGAGGCGGTCAATGATGCGGCTCATGCCATAGCCGCCGCGGCCGAACAGGATGGCCCTGATCTCGTCACTGTCGAGCATGGCCTGCAGCTCGGCCAGGCGCTCCTCATCCGTACCTGAAAAATAATTGCCCGATCCGCTGCCCACGGTATGCCCCACCATCACGGAGAAGCCCCATTGCTGGAGGGTATGGATGCAGGAATGCGCCCGGTTGCGGGGCATGTAGCCGGCGGGGCAGGTGATGCCGATGCAGTCGCCCGGGCGGAGAAAGGGAGGTTGCTGAATCATCTGAGTAAGGTTAACTGGGTGCGTTCAGGGTTTACCGTTAGCCGGTGACGGGCGCCGTGCACCAGGGCGAGGTTGCTCACCTGGTGCCCCACCGGAAACTGAAAGCAGACCGGGTAGCGCCCGCGGGGAATTTTTTCGAGTACCATCTCCTGCAGCGTCAGTCCGAATTCCTCGGCCGGGTCTTCGGCCGCTTTGTGCCGGAAGCCCCCGATGATCAGTCCGCGCAGGTGCTCCAGTTTACCGCTGCGCTGCAGGTTCCAGAGCATCCGGTCGATGCTGTACAGGTATTCGCCGGTGTCTTCCAGGAACAGAATCTTGCCGGCCGTGTGCAGTTCACTGGCCGTGCCGGCCAGGGATTCCAGGGTGCGGAGGTTGCCGCCAACCAGCAGTCCGGTGGCCTGTCCGGGAACATTCTGGGCATGCGGCGGGGCTTCATACGAAACGGCCACCCCCATAAGGCAGCGGCGGATGCTGTCGATGCTCTCCCGCTGCAGCGGATCGGCTGCAGTCGGATCCCGGGGGAAACTGTTGCACATTTTGGCATGGATGCTGGCCACCCGCGTGTGGCGGTGCAGGTGGCTGTGAAGCAGGGTGATATCGCTGAAGCCGATGATCCATTTGGGGTGCAGCCTGAAGCGGGAAAGATTCAGCCGGTCAACTATGCGGATGGCGCCATACCCGCCCCGGGCGCAGAGAATGGCCCGTACCTGCGGATGATCGAGCAGCTGCTGGAAATCAGCCAGGCGTTCCGCATCGGTGCCGCCCATATTCGAAAATCTTTTTCCTACCGCATCGCCCACGAGGGTCCGGAAACCCCAGTCGCTGAGCTGTTGCAGGGCCGGGCCGATGGCTTCCCGGTCCACGGGGCCCGCCGGCGCGGCGATGCCGATCAGGTCGCCGGGCCGTAAAAAGGGCGGCAATACCGTGCCGGGGGCAGGTTCCGGCGCCGCAGCAAAGGCAGTGCGCAGCGGGCCCGGAAGCGCCGGCAGGGCAGCGGCCGGTAACAGGGATTGCAGGAAATCTTTGCGTTGCATGATTGGCCGGATAAATGTACCATATTTTCCGGGCCATCCCAATCGGATGCCGGATGCCGGTTTTTGAAGTTCTGCGCCGGATGTGCGAACTTGTATCGGCTTTCAACACACCGGTTATGCAAGAACACCTCCTGAGCATCGACGATACCTACCGGCAGTATCATACCGGTCCGCGGGGCATCAGCACTGAGGAAGCCCGGCAGCGGCTGCAGCAATACGGGCGCAACCGGATCACCGAAAAAAAGCGCATCACCCCGCTGCGCATTTTCCTCCGGCAGTTTGCCGAGTTCATGACCCTGGTGCTGCTGGCGGCCGCCGTGGTATCCGGGCTCATCGGCGACCTTACCGATACGCTCATTATCCTGGTGATTGTATTGCTCAACGCCTTTGTGGGTTTTATACAGGAGTACCGCGCCGAGCAGGCCCTCGCCGCCCTGAAGAAAATGGTGAATCCCGGCGCCATGGTACTTCGTAACGGTACCGTGTACTCGATTGCATCCGACGAACTGGTGCCCGGCGACCTGGTTTTCCTCGAAGCGGGTAACCGGGTGCCGGCTGATATCCGCCTCACCGAAACCCATGCCTTCCGGGTGGAAGAGGCTTCCCTTACCGGGGAATCGCATGCGGTGGAAAAATGCACGGCTGCGCTCATAGGGGATGAGCTGCCCCTCGGCGACCGCATCAATATGGCTTACAAGGGCACTTTTGTGGCTTATGGCCGGGCCCGCGGCATCGTGGTGGCCACGGGCATGAACACCGAACTGGGAAAGATCGCCGCGCTGCTGCAGCAGGACGAGCTGAAAACCCCGCTCCAGAAACGGCTGGAGGTGTTCAGCCGCCAGCTGTCTGTGGTGATCCTCGTGATCTGTATCGTGGTATTCGTGATGGGCCTGTTCCGGGGCGAGAACCCGCTCCTGATGGCGCTCACCGCGATCTCCCTGGCCGTGGCGGCGATTCCGGAAGCCCTCCCGGCCGTCATCACCATCGCCCTGGCCCTCGGCGCCCGGCGCATGATCAGAATGCAGGCCCTCATCCGGAAACTGCCGGCGGTGGAAACCCTGGGTTCGGTCACCTATATCTGCTCCGATAAAACCGGCACCCTCACCCTCAACCAGATGAAGGTGCAGGAGGTGTTTGACAGCGTTGCCGTGGCCGAGGCTTCCCTGATCAGCGGCACGGATCCGGCTCACCGGATGCTGCTCCAGGCCATGACGCTGAGCAATGATGTATCGGCCGCTGCGGATGGCAGCCTGCTGGGCGACCCCACCGAAACCGCTTTCTGCGAAATGACGGCAGCACGTGGCTACTCGCGGGAACAGCTGATGGAACTGCTGCCCCGCGTGGCAGAGTTGCCCTTCGATTCTGACCGGAAATGCATGAGCACCATCCACCGTAACGGAAACGGATACCTGGTTTTTACCAAGGGCGCCCTGGACCGGGTGCTGACCTCCTCGGTGCTGGAGCCCGGGGCAGCGGCCCGCTGGCAATCGGCGGCTGATGAGATGGCCGCCCGCGGGCTGCGCGTACTGGGCTTTGCCATGAAGGAGCTGGAATCGCTGCCCGAGCGTATGGCTGCGGCCGAGATTGAATCAGGGTTGACCATGCTGGGCTTTGCCGGGCTCATGGATCCCCCGCGGGAGGAAGTGAAGCAGGCCGTGGCCGAATGCAAAACGGCCGGCATCCGCCCCGTGATGATCACCGGCGATCATGTGCTCACCGCCCGCACCATTGCCCGTGATCTGGGTATCCTCGAACATCATGATGACCAGGTGATGACCGGCGCCGAACTGGCCTGTTTAACCGAAGAGGAACTCACCCGCCGGGTGGAAGACATCCGGGTGTATGCGCGGGTATCGCCCGAGCAGAAACTCAATATCGTTACCGCCCTGCAGCGCCGGGGGCAGTTTGTGGCCATGACCGGCGACGGGGTGAATGACGCCCCCTCCCTCAAACGTGCCGATGTGGGCGTGGCGATGGGCATCACCGGCACCGATGTGTCGAAGGAGGCGGCAGATATGATTCTGCTGGATGATAACTTCACCACCATCGTGAGCGCGGTGAAAGAAGGCCGGCGCATTTTTGATAACATCCGCAAGTTCATCCGCTACACCATGACGAGCAATGCGGGCGAAATCTGGACAATTTTCCTGGCTCCTTTTTTCGGGTTGCCGGTACCGTTATTTCCGATTCATATCCTCTGGATCAACCTGGTTACCGACGGGTTGCCCGGCCTGGCGCTGGCCTCCGAAAAGGCTGAACGGAACGTGATGCAACGCCCGCCCCGCCATCCGCGCGAAACCATCTTTGCCCAGGGACTGGGGCTGCACATCCTGTGGGTGGGGCTCCTGATGGGCCTGGTGTGCCTGTTTACGCAGGCCTGGGCGATGCAAACCGGGCACGGACACTGGCAAACCATGGTGTTCACCGTGCTCTGCTTCAGCCAGATGGGCCATGTATTTGCCGTACGTTCCGAAAACGATTTTCTCTTCCGCCTGGGCCTCTTCAGCAACCGGCCCCTGCTGGGCGCCGTGGCCCTCACCTTTGTGCTGCAGCTCTGTACCATTTATGTGCCCTTCCTCAACCCGGTGTTCAAAACACAGCCCCTTACCCTGAACGAGCTCCTCATCTCCCTGCTCCTCTCCCTGGTGGTGTTTCATGCCGTGGAGCTGGAAAAATGGGTGCAGCAGCGCCTTCGGCAACGGCGGGCGAAGGCCGGATGAGTTCCGCAGGCTTCTCATCCGATCCCGGTTTCCTGTATATTTGTGCCCTCAATGCCTGCTCATGCAACACGACTCCCTCGTATTTGATATCATCCGCAAAGAACTGCAGCGCCAGCGTCATGGCGTGGAACTGATTGCCTCCGAAAACTTTACCTCGCTCCAGGTGATGCAGGCCTGCGGCAGTGTGATGACCAACAAATACGCGGAAGGCTATCCCGGCCGCCGTTATTATGCCGGCTGTGAATGGGTGGATGAAACCGAACAATTGGCCATCGACCGGCTGAAACAGATTTTCCACTGCGGGTATGCCAATGTGCAGCCCCACAGCGGGGCCCAGGCCAATGCCGCCGTGGCCCTCGCCATCCTGAAACCCGGCGACCGCATCCTGGGGCTCGACCTCAGTATGGGCGGTCACCTCACCCACGGCAGCCCGGTGAATTATTCCGGTAAGCTTTACGAAGCGCATTTCTACGGCGTGGAGAAAGAAACCGGCCGGGTTGACTATGCCCAGCTTGAACAAAAGGCCCGCGAACTGAAGCCGAAACTGATTCTCTGCGGCGCCAGCGCCTACAGCCGCGACTGGGATTATGCCCGCATCCGCAAAGTGGCCGATGAAGTGGGGGCTTTTGTACAGTGTGATATGGCGCACCCGGCCGGACTGATCGCCAAGGGCTTGCTCAATTCCCCGTTTGAACATTGCCATTTTGTAACCAGTACCACGCACAAAACCCTCCGCGGGCCCCGCGGTGGCATCATCCTGATGAAGGAGGATTTTGATAATCCCTTTGGGTTGAAGGACGTGAAGGGCAATATCCGCCCCATGAGCAACCTGCTGGATATGGCCGTTTTCCCGGGCATCCAGGGCGGTCCGCTGGAACACATCATCGCCGCCAAGGCCGTGGCTTTCGGCGAAATCCTCACGGACGAATTCAGCGCTTATGCCAAACAGGTGGTGGCCAATGCCCAGGTAATGGCCCAGGCCTTCGTGGAGAAGGGTTACCACCTCATCAGCAGCGGTACCGACAACCACCTAATGCTGATCGACCTCCGCAATAAAAACATCAGTGGCAAAAAAGCCGAGCAGGCGCTGGTGAAAGCCGATATCACCCTGAATAAAAACATGGTGCCCTTCGACGATAAATCGGCCTTTGTCACCTCCGGCATCCGCATCGGTACCCCGGCCATCACCACCCGCGGCCTGAAGGAAGAACACATGCAGTTTGTGGTGAACGCAGTGGACAATGTACTGATGAATGCCGATGATGATAGCCTCATCAGCACCGTCAGGAAACAGGTGAATGAATTCATGGCGCAGTTCCCGCTGTATCCCGAACTGGGCTGATGCTGAACAGCAGGGCAGGGTTGCCCTAAATCCGCTATCTTAGGGGATGCACCCGGTAGTTTATCTTCTGCTTATTTCCTTAGGAGCATTTCTCCTGCTGGGCATCTTCCATTTTGTTATTTACCTGCAGCAAAATGATAAGGCATTCCGCAACTATGCTATTTACCTTTTTGCGATGGCAGGCTTCAACGTGCTGCGTTTGCTGGACGAACGGTTGACTGATTTTTACCCGCTCAGTTACGAATCCATTGCCACTTTCGATCCGGTTCTTTCCAACACCGCTTTCCTGATGTATGCCAACTTCCTCGGCGTGCTGCTCAATATCGGTCCCGGCCAGCCGCTTTTTTACCGGATCTGGAAGGGTTTGCAATTCTTTATTCCCTCATTTCTGCTGATTTATGTACTGCTCAGGATGGTGCCCGGCACTGGCACAACGGCTACCCTGGTCATCAACCTGGCGAGTTCGGTGTGTATCGGGGTGGGCCTGGTGATGACGCTGCGCCTGCTGCAGCATTACCGGGATCCTTTTTTTCAGCTGGTGATCGCCGGAACGCTCACTGCGCTCATTGGCCTGCTGGCGGGTTTCACGATCAATGTATTCATGCTGGGCGATCTCTTTGCCTTTGCCGGCATTTACTGTATGCAGTCTTCACAGATGATCGAGGCCGTCTTTCTCTCTGCCGCGCTGGGTTACCGCCTGAAACTTGCTTTCCGCGAAAAAGAGCGGGCACAGCAGGTGCTGCTGGAAGAAACCCGTAAAAGGGAGGAACTGGCTACTGAAACGGCGCGGCTCCTGCAACAGGAGCTCAGTGTGCGGGAGGTGCAGAGCCGCATCAGCCGTGACCTGCACGATGATGTGGGGGCCTCGCTCAGCAGCCTGCAGATCTACAGCGAGCTGGCCGCCCGCCTGATGGAGCAGCAGCCCGGCGAAACAAGGCGGCTGCTCCATCAGATATCCGAAAGGGTGGTGGGCATCCTGGAACACATGAGCCATATTGTTTGGGCCATTCAGCCTGCCGACAGCGATGCACAAACCATTGAAGCGCGGATCAGGCAAATCAGTTACGACCTGCTCTCTCCAAAGAATATTTACCTGGATATTGAACTGGACGCCGGGGCGCTCAGGCATTGCAACCAGCCGGATATCCGCCGGGGCCTGGTGCTGATGGTGAAAGAAGCCCTCAACAATACCGCCAAGTACAGCGGGGCCACGCGGGTGCAAATCCGGTTGCAGCGCAGCGGAGCGGAACTGATCCTCACCATTGCCGACGATGGCTGCGGTTTTGACATGGAGGCCAATCGCAGCGGAAACGGACTGCGCAATATCCGGCTTCGGGCCGAAAAGCTCCAGGGTACAGCCACGATTCAGGCTGAGCCCGGCAAGGGCACTTTCATTACCTGCATTTTTCCGGTACCTACTATTAGCGAGGGCAGGACATCTTAAAAATGCACATATTTAAGGTATGGAACTGATCAGGGTGGCAGTATTTGATGACAACGACGATCGCCGGCAAAGCCTGGAGATGATGCTCAACCTCAGCGAGGGTACCTGTTGCGCGGGTACCTTCAGCAACTGCGCAGAGGTACTCAACAGCATCCGCCTGAGCGACCCCATGCTGGTGCTGATGGATATTGAGATGCCGGAGGTGGGCGGCATTGAGGGCGTGAGGCTGATCAAACAGCATTACCCGGGCATCAAAGTGATCATGCAAACCGTTTTTGAAGACGAAGAGAAGATATTCGCGGCCCTGCAGGCCGGCGCGGAAGGATACATCCTGAAAAACGCCGGCGTGGATAAACTGCTGCAGAGCATCCATGAAGTATACAATGGCGGGGCCTTCATGACGCCCACCGTTGCGCTGCGGGTAATGCGGTATTTCAATACCATGCCGGCGCAGACCCCGGTGGGAACAGCCCTGACCCTGAAAGAAAAGGAAGTGCTGAAATTGCTGACAGAAGGACTGAGCTACAAAATGGTGGCCGACCGGCTCAGCATCAGTTATTATACCGTGAACACCCACGTGAAACGCATTTACGATAAGCTGCAGGTGCATTCCATCGGCGAAGCCATATCTGTGGCACTGAAAAACCGGATAGTCTGAACCGGGCCGCTGCGCCCGGGTTGCCGGCTTTGAATTATCTTCGTTCAAATTTCAGCTATGCTTCAGCGAATCCAAACCATCTGGCTGCTCCTCGCCGGTATCGGCGCCATCCTCACGTTTAAACTGCCCTATTACAGCGGCGCCACGCTGCCCGGACAAACTTATACCGAGCTCAGTGCCCTCAACGGGGGATGGCCGGTGGTGGTCACCACGATCCTGGTAGCCGTCATCGCTTTTGTGGCCATCGGGCTGTACAGCAACCGCAAACTGCAGTTGCGTTTATGCCTGGCCGGTATCCTGGCAGAAGCCGTTTTGCTTTACCTCTACTACCGCATGATGCGCACATATGCCGAAGGCACCCTGGCCCTGACCTCCATCCTGCACATGGGTATCCTATTATTCTTTGTGCTGGCTGCCCGCGGCATCAGCCGCGACGAAAAACTGGTGCGGGAGAGCGATCGCCTGCGCTGATGCGGCGCCCCAACTTTACATAATTTTAACACACTGAACCGGGTAAGGCCCGGTTTTTTTCTACCTTGCACCCTGATCCTGCACCCGACACCATCCTTCTCTTTGCCGGAAGGGTACCTGACCGGCAAGCGCCGACCCATTACTCAAAAAAACACTTATGAAAAAAATCTACCTGCTGCTGATTGCCGTTCTTTCCGCCAGCGGCGCCCTCCAGGCCCAGCTGATCCTCGCTACCCAGTTCATCAACCCCTGCGGCGGCGATGAGCACAATGAATTCATCGTGGCCCGAACCGGAAGTACGGCCGTGAACATCGCCGACATCTGCTTCGGCTCTTACAACCCCTCCAGCAATTCCAATGGTACCGGGGGAACGCCTGTCATCAATTACAACTACTGGTGGAGAGGCCGCAATGCCGTACACAGTCCTTATCCCACTTTCTCAGATTTCCCCGGCGAATCATGCGGTTCGGGACTGAGTTGTTTTGGTTTCCGCTATCCCTCCGATCCGGCTGATGCCCCAGATATCAATACCCTGATCGGGGAGCTCAACAGCATTGCCGGCTGTAACGTGTTCATCCCGGTGCCTTCCACCGACCTCATTCCGGCCAACAGCAACCTCATCATTTTCCTGGGAGCCGGCTACCGGGGCACCAGCGCCCTCTGCGGCTTCAATGATGCCGCCACCAACCTCAACTTCAGCAATCATTGTGATAACGGCAGCCCCGTGACGACTTATTATGTGCTCTTCGGCAACGGCAACGGGTCGGGCAGCAACTGCAGCAATACCACCGGTGGTTATTTCTCCAACAGCAGCCGCCGCATCAGCATGCTTGGGACCTTCAATGGCGGCGACAGCGCACTGGCTGCCAGCTATACGCTGTCCACCCAGGATTACGACCCCGGGGCAGGCGCGCCCACCGGTAATGCCGGGGTGATTGTGCCCGACGGACAGGGAGGTACCCGCTGGATCAATAACCAGGGTTGTGTGCCGGCGCCTACCACCGTGCTGCCCGTGCGGTTTGATTATTTCACGGCTGTGCTGCAGCAGCAGCGGGGCCTGCTGAAATGGCGCACCACCTTTGAGGAGAATATCCGCAGTTTCGTGATCGAGAAATCCACCGACGGCCGCCGCTTTACCCAGCTCCTCCAGCAGGCGCCTGCCAACCGTGCCGGCACGGTTTACCAGGCCTGGGACGAAACCCTTGCCACCGGCAATAATTTTTATCGCCTCAAAGTGATCAACCTGGATGGCACCGTGGACTATTCAGCCGTTGTAAAAATCAATTACCGCAAAGGCAACGCTGCCGCCTGGCTGATCTATCCCAACCCGGCCGGCACTGAAGCCAGCCTCTTTTATCCCAGTGCCAATGCCCGGCAGATCACCGTGAGCCTGGCGGATGTAGCGGGTAAAATCATCAGTGAGCGGCCGGTAGCGCTCACTGCAGGCAACAACCGCATTCCCCTGCCCACCCAGGCCCTCAGTGCGGGCATGTACCTGGTGACCGTTTGGGATGGCGACCGTAAAGAAACCCTGGCCCTGATCAAAAACTAACGACAGGGTTCTTGTTGCTACTGACACAGTAGTCATAACAGGCCATGTAAAACGGCCATTCCGGATCAGGAATGGCCGTTTTGTTTGAAAGGATGGATTGATGGTGGTTACCGGGTGGTGAGCTGGTTTTCGTGCCGCCAGTTACAACGCCGCTGAATGGCCCGGGCCTATTCAGCGGCGCAGGTTAACGGCTAAGGCTTTGCGCTTTGCCTTCCTGCCGTTCACAGGTACTTGCCGGTAAAACTCTCCCGGCATTTTTTCAGTCCGGCGGGCGGGCCGGCATACACCAGCTGTCCGCCGCCATCGCCGGCTTCCGGGCCCAGGTCAATCACCCAGTCTGCGCTCCGGATCACATCCGTATTGTGCTCCACCACCAGGATGGAATGCCCCTGGTTGATGAGCGCATTGAAAGAAGCAAGAAGTTTTTTGATGTCGTGAAAATGCAGTCCCGTGGTGGGCTCATCAAAGATGAAGAGGATATGTCCCTGGGCTTTTCCCTTGCCCAGGAAGGAAGCGAGTTTTACCCGCTGGGCCTCTCCGCCCGAGAGCGTGCTGCTGGATTGTCCGAGTTTCACATAACCCAGCCCCACATCGCTCAGGGGCTGTATCCTGGACACGATGTCCTGCTCATCGGCAAAGAACCGGATGGCCTCATCCACACTCATCTCCAGCACCTCATAAATGTTTTTTTCCCGGTAGGTTACTTCCAGCACTTCATCCTTGAACTTGCGTCCGCCGCAGGCCTCGCAGGTAAGGTGCACATCGGCCAGGAACTGCATTTCAACCACCTGCTCGCCTTCGCCGCTGCAGGTTTCGCAGCGTCCGCCTTCCACATTGAAGGAAAAATGTTTGGGTTGAAAGCCGCGGATCTTGCTCAGGGGTTGCCGGCTGAACAGGTCGCGGATTTCATCATAGGCCTTGATATAGGTTACGGGGTTGCTGCGGGATGATTTGCCGATGGGGTTCTGGTCAACCAGTTCCACCTGTTTGATGAGGGCATAGTCGCCGCTCAGCTGCCGGTGCAGGCCTGCCTTTTCTGTGCCGGCGCCCAGTTGTTTCATCAGGGCGGGGTAGAGAATCTGTTTCACCAGGGTGGTTTTGCCGCTGCCGCTTACGCCGCTCACCACGCAGAGCACCTGCAGCGGAAATTCCACATCGATATTTTTCAGGTTATGCTGCCGGGCGCCTTCCACCCTGATGCTGCGCTTCCAGCCACGGGGCTGAGCGGGCGGATCAATCCGCAGTTGCCCGGAGAGGTACTGGCCGGTGAGGCTTTGCGGATGCGTTACAATGGTTTGATAATCTCCGGCCGCCACCACTTCACCGCCCAGGTGGCTGGCCAGGGGTCCCATATCAATGATGGTATCCGCTTCACGCATCATCATCTCATCATGTTCCACCACCACCACGGTATTGCCGAGGTCGCGCAGCGCTTTCAGCACGCCGATCAGCCGGCTGGTGTCGCGGCTGTGCAAACCGATCGAGGGCTCGTCCAGGATATACAGCGAATTGGTGAGGTTGGAACCCAGGCTGCGGGTAAGCTGGATGCGCTGGCTCTCGCCGCCGCTGAGGGTATTGGCCAGGCGGTTGAGCGTAAGGTAACCCAGCCCCACATCCGTAAGGGTTTTGATGCGCTGGGTAATTTCGAGCAGCACCCGCTTGGCCACCTGCCGGTCGTGTGCACTGAGCTGCAGACCGGCAAACCATTGCTGCAGTTCATTCACCGGCATATTGCAAAGCTCACCGATGTGCAGGCCGCCCACTTTTACATAAAGGGCTTCCTTGCGCAGCCGGTAACCCTGGCAGCTGCTGCACAGGGTGCGGCCCCGGTAACGGCTCAGCAGCACCCGGTATTGTATCTTGTAGAGGTTCTGTTCCACCTCTTTGAAAAAATCATGAATGCCCTGCACACTGCCAAAGCCGTTCCACAACAGTGCTGTCTGTGCCGCGCTGAGATCCATCACGGGTTTGTGGATAGGGAAATCAGCCTGCCGGGCTCCCCGGATGAACTGTTCACGCCACCAGCCCAGTTTTTCGCCCTTCCAGGGCACCACAGCCCCTTCATACACACTCAGGGTTTTATCGGGGATCACCAGGTCGGGGTCAATGCCGAGAATCTGCGAAAAACCTTCACAGGTGGGGCAGGCGCCATAAGGGTTGTTAAACGAAAACAGGTTGGGGGCGGGCTCTTCAAACTGCATCCCGTCGGCCTCAAAGCGGTTGCTGAACTGCATCATTTCTTTGCCGTTCACTTCCAGCAGCAGTTCGCCTTCGCCTTCATAGAAGGCCGTGCCCGCTGAATCGGATAAGCGGTGCAGGTCATCCTCATCGAAGCCCCGCGTTACAATCCGGTCCACCAGGATGTACAGCGCTGTTTTGGCCGGAATGCGGCTGATGTCTTCCAGCAGGTCTTCTATCCGGAATACTTCCCCGTTGCCGTACACGCGGGCAAAGCCTTTTTGCAGGAGGATGTTCAGTTCTTCTTTCAGATCGCGGTGCTGCTGCTGTTTCAGTTTGGCGAGCAGCAGCACTTTATGACCATGCGGCAGCGCGCGGATGGCATTCACCACATCGGTTACATCATCCTTCTTCACTTCGCGGCCGCTTACGGGCGAGATGGTTTTCCCCACGCGTGCATAAAGCAGCCTCAGGTAATCGTAGATCTCCGTCATGCTGCCCACCGTACTGCGCGGTGTGCGGGTGATCACTTTCTGTTCGATGGCGATGGCCGGACACAATCCCTTTATAAAATCCACATCCGGTTTGTTCATGCGCTGCATGAACTGACGGGCATATGCACTCAGGCTTTCTGCATAACGGCGCTGGCCCTCTGCAAAAAGCGTGTCGATGGTGAGCGACGACTTGCCCGACCCGGATACGCCGGTGACCACCACGAAATGATTTCGTGGTATCGTAACCGTTATGTTCTTCAGATTGTGTACGCGGGCCCCGTGAATATGGATGCCGTTGTCTTTCGGCGCGGCCTTATCGCTTTTCTGCCTGTTTTTCGCTGCTGTGCTCATGATTTACCATTCAAAATTAGCGCCCGGAAGCATGCAAAATTCGGAAAACTGTAAAGGGGTATCGTAGTTTTACGAATGCGGTTTCGGGCCTTTACGAACCGCTCCGAGTACTTATGCCCGATTTTGCGTTTTCAGGCAAAAAAAGGGTTAAAAAAATTTGGATCACTTCGCTTTGTCTCTACTTTAGCACTCACAATACCTGTGACAAGTGAAAGGCTGAAAACACTTAAAAACAGTTTCGCTTCTTCTCCCGGTCACGTTTATTGCCTAACATCCAAATCTATAAAAAACACAAAACCGCCTGTTATGAAAAGCCTGTCATGCCTGACCGACCAGCAACTCGTAAACCTGTATGTTGATGGAAACACCGATGCGCTCTCTACGCTTGTTTCCCGTTACAAAGACAAAATCTACACGTCTATTTACCTCCTGGTAAAAGACAAGTACCTGGCCGAAGACCTTTTCCAGGATGTTTTCATCCGGATCATCGACACCCTCAATGGTGGCCGTTATACCGATGAAGGCAAATTCCTGCCCTGGGCCCTGCGGATTGCCCACAATATGTGTGTGGATCATTTCCGCAAGGTGAAGCGCAGCCCGAGCATCAAAACCAGCGATGACCGCGACATCTTTGAAGTGCTGAACTTCAATGAAGCCAGTCCCGAGCAGAAAATGATGCAAAGCCAGAGCCACGACCGGGTTCGGAAGATGCTTGACCTGCTTCCTGAAGACCAGCGGGAAGTGATTATCCTCCGCCATTACGCCAACCTGAGCTTCAAGGAAATCGCTGAACTCACCCAGTGCAGCATCAACACTGCCCTCGGCCGCATGCGTTATGGCCTGATCAACCTGCGTAAAATGATGCTGGAAAAGCAGATTGCCCTGTAATTCCGCTGCACACTGAATGAATATCAACAGGCTGTCCGACCCGGACAGCCTGTTTCTTTAACAGCCTGCCGGCTAAATGGTTGAATTGCGGGCAGATTCCGGCAGCCTGCCGGCCATAGAAGAAGGTGCGGAAACCCTGCGGCTCAGCGCCGGTTATGTGCTTCCAGCCCGCATTGCAGCCAGGCAGCAAATTCAGCGGGGTCAGCGGTGTAAAACTTGGTTTTGGTGAGGGCCTTTTCATCCGCATCGATGATGGCATACTGCGGCTGTGAGGTGGCGCCGAAATTTTCCGTCTGAAATGTGGCCCAGCGGTCGCCTACGGTGAGGATTTTCTTGGCCTGTCCGGCAGCGGTGTTGAACAGTTGCTGTTCCGCGGTCGGCAGCTTGGTTTTTTCATCCACATACAGCGACAGTACCACAAAGCGGGTGCGCATCAGGCTGTCGACCAGTGCATCGGTCCACACCAGTTCCTCCATACGGCGGCAGTTCACACAGGCCCAGCCGGTGAAATCGATCAGCACGGGCTTGTTTTCGGCCCGGGCCCGCTGCAGGGCTTCCTCATAGGTATTGTGGAGAGGCTGTACGCCTTTTTTAATGAGCACATGATTTTGGTACAGGCTGTAGGAGAGCGGGGGCGGAAAACCACTGAGCAGGCCCATCCGGGCCATGGGGCTGTTGGTGAGGCCCGGCACCAGGTACAGGGTGATGGCACTGAACAGGGCGATGAAACCCAGGCGCATCGCGGAAAAACGCTTCACCGGTGCGCTGTGGCCGATGCGCAGCCAGCCGAGCAGGTACAGCACGATACAGAGCCCGATCAGGATCCAGGCTGCCACAAATATTTCTCTTTTCAGCAGGCCCCATTGCTCCACATTGTCGGCGTTGGCCAGAAACTTCACGGCCAGGGCCAGTTCCACGAAGCCCAGCACCACTTTCACATCGGTCATCCAGCCGCCCGAGCGGGGGAGGGAGTGCAGCCAGTTGGGAAAAAGGGCGAAGAGGGCAAAGGGCAGGCCCAGCGCCACCCCGAAGCCTGCGGCACCCGCCGTCAGTGGCCAGGGCCCTTCATTGGCCACATTGGCCAGCAAGGTACCCAGCAGGGGACCGGTGCAGGAGAAAGACACAATGGCCAGTGTGGCGGCCATAAAAAAGATCCCGCTGATATTGCCGAGGCCCGACCGGGAGTCGGTGCGGTTGGCGATCCCCGCCGGCAGTACAATTTCAAACAAACCGAAAAACGAAAGGGCAAAGAGCACGAAAACCGCGAAAAAGATCAGGTTCAGCCATACGTTCGTGGAAATATTATTGAAGATTTCCGGGCTGATGGTGTTGCTGGCGATGTGAAAGGGCAGGGTGATGGCCACATAAATCAGGAAGATGAAGAAGCCGTACATCACTGCATTGCGGATGGCTGTGCCGCGGTTATGGGATTTCTTGGTGAAAAAGGTAACCGTTACCGGTATCATCGGAAACACGCAGGGCGTGAGCAGCGCAATGAGGCCGCCAAGCAATCCCAGCAGGAAAATCCGCAGCACACTCTGGCTGCCGGAGGCTTCGTCGCCGCAGGAACTTACCGGATGGGCGATGTCGATGGAAGACTTACGGAGTGCCATACCCGAAGCTGTTCCGCCTTCAAGTGCCGCGCTGAAGGAAAAGGGCAGGTCGGCGAGGAATTCTTCTCCGCGGTTATAGTATACCGTTAGGGTGCCCAGCAGCTGGGCGGGTACCTTGCCGCTGAAGGTCAGGTTTGCCGTCCAGGTGGCCGGCCCTTCGCTGAGGTTCAGCATCCGGTTGCCGAAAAGGGCTGAGCGCACGGCGTTCACCGGGGTGGCGCTGCGGAATGAATCGATCCGGATACTGCTGTCGGCGAGGTTCAGCTCTGCTGAGGCGATGCCGTCCAGGTCCTGGCCGGGCGCATACAGGGTGGTGCCGTCCAGGCCGGCAGTGCGGAATTCGAGGCGGTAAGTTTGGGGGCCGGTTTTAACCGACTTCAGCTGCCAGGTATAGGCAGACGCTGCAGCACTGTCCTGGGCGGTGAGCATGCCGGGCAGCAGGAACAGGGCAAGCAGTACGGTGAAAAGCTTCATGAGAGCAGTTTATCAGCTGCAACGCAGCATCAGTTCAGCGACACTGAAAAATTAACGGTCTTGGGCGGGAGACATTTTTTATCATCACAGGTCTGGTACTCCACGCTGCCGGTGATGTTGGTTTTGGCGCCGGTTTTCAGTTTCAGCACCTGCACAAAATCCACCTTGCCCGAGTACTGGTTGGCGGAAAGTTTCAGTTTCTCATCTTTGAACAGCTCCATCTTGCCCACTTCGCGGATTTTGCCATCCAGCGTTACCAGCGGGTTTTTGTTGAAGCGGATGGTGGTGGGGTTAATGATGGCATCATCCGGTTGCTGCTGCGAATACAGGTGCCAGTTGGTTTGGATGCTGGCCGTCAGGTGCAGTTCATAGGTTTTGTCGCCGATTTTTTTGGCGCTGTAATTCCATTTAACCGGGTCGGCCATTTGTGAAAACGCAGGCAGACAGCCCAGCAACAAAAAAGCGGTGTAAACAACTCCTTTCATCCTTACAAGGTTTAGGGGCAAAGGTACAAACCCGGTGCCTGACGGCCGGTAACAAATGTCACCACCCCGGTTTTTAACATTCATTTAGCTGAAAAAGGTGGGCAAACACCCTGCGGCCGTCCAGGTTGCCGAGGGCGGGGCTGCAGGCCCTTTCCGGGTGTGGCATCATGCCAAAAACATTTCTTTCCCGGTTGCAGATGCCGGCGATATTATGGAGGGCGCCGTTGGGGTTGGCAGCCGGGGTAATCTGACCCTGGGCGTCGCAGTACCGGTAGATGATCTGGCGGTGCAGTTCCAGCGATTCCAGCGTGGCGGTGTCGGCATAATAGCGTCCTTCGCCATGCGCAATCGGAATCTGCAGCGCTTCAGTGCCGCCGGAGGCGCATTCCCGGATAAATACATTTTTGCAGATGAACTGCTGCTGCTGGTTACGCAGCAACACACCCGGCAGGAGGCCGCTTTCGCAAAGAATCTGGAAGCCGTTGCAAACGCCCAGTACTTTTCCGCCGCGTTGCGCAAAGGCAATCACCTGCTGCATCATCGGACTGAACCGGGCGATGGCTCCGCAGCGGAGATAATCGCCATAGCTGAAGCCGCCGGGGAGAACGATACAGTCGTTGGTATCAAAAGCGCTGATGTCGGTGTCCTTGTGCCAGAGGGTGATCACTTCCTGTCCCAGGTCGTTTTGCAACGCTTCCACCATATCACGGTCACAGTTGCTGCCGGGAAAAATCACCACGCCGAATTTCATAATTGCAGGTTTTAAGTGTTGCCCTGCCGGGCGTACAAATGTACAATTACCCGGGCATATCAGCCAAAGTAGCTGCCGGCAATCACCAGGGCCACCATCAGCCAGTGCAGGAGTACCGGGTACCACTTCAGCGTGGGATAGAAGAAGGCTGCGGCGGTGAAAGCCGAGAGGGGGATGGCACAGAGAATCCAGTAACCGAAGCTGTGGGCTTCGTTGATAAAGGGGATGAAAAGCGCAATCAGGAAGTACAGGAAAACCAGGTTCCAGCTCTTGCGGGTCTGCACCAGCTGGCGCAGCAGGTTCTTACGGACAAAATAGAGCCCCACGAAGGCGGCAAAGCCGATGAGGATGATGGCCGCCAGGGCCAGGAGGCTGTCCGCAAAATGCGGCAGGCTCACCGACATGCCGGGCAGCCGGTAACCCCGCCACTGGTCGGTGAGGAACACATAACTGAACAGGAAATAATAAGGGGTGGCAATGCCCAGCAGCGACACCAGCCATTCGGTAAGCTGAAAAGGGCGGATGATCACCAGGCCCACGATGATCAGGGCCGAAAAGGCAATCGAGGGAAAATAGAAAAAGGTGGTGATGCCGGTGGTGATGCCGATATTAAACAGAGAGCCGCTTACATTTTTTGCATGGCTCAGGTTGCTGAGCCGGGCCCAGATCCATACCAGCAGGGCGCTTACAATCAACGGGGATGACAGCTCATTCCATTCCGGGAACATCGAACTGATGAGCAGGAAGGAGAGGGCAATGAGATAATTCGGCTTCGGCAGCAGCTTTTGCCCGTTGGCAAACTGGTTGAAGGTAAGGGCCTGGATAAAAAGCAGCAGAAAACTGAGGCAGGGATAAATGGCGGGCAGGCGGTTACCGATGGGCTCCAGCTGCAGCAGCAGGGCTTTGTACAGGAAACCGTCGGTTTGCTGCGGCACCGGTTTCACCGGGTGCAGGAATGCCGGCAGCTTCAGCAGCACGCCGTACAGCAGCAGCAGAAAGGTATTAACGGGATTGTTGGCTTTAAAAATGCCGGTCACACTCGGGGATTATAAGGTTCATGCAAAAATGAACAATAATCAGCGGGCGGCAAAATGTTTGAAAGCCGCTCAGAAATCCACTTTCGCGAAACAGATCCGGCCCCGGTAGGTACAGGGGATGATCACCTGGCGGGCACCCACCTGCTTGGCATACCGCGGCATGAACTCATACCCCTTTTCGTAAGTGCGGAGGGTGGGATTGCGTTTGGTGTTGCCATCGGGCGTCATGATGTTGTCTGACAGCAGTTTTTCCCTTTTGGAGATATCATTGAACAGGAAGTGCACTTCGCCGGAGGTAATAAAAGTGTTGAATGAAAGATAATTGTCGTTGTCATCCGCATACTGCTGCTTGTGGATGATGTTGGTCCATTCCGGCTCCCCTTTTTTGTTCACACTCAGCACCAGGATATTGTCGCTGTAATACCGCACACCCTGGTTGCCGAAACTGTTGAAAGGCCGGTAATAACTGTAAGGACTGTAGAGATAATAATTGTAAGGACTGAAATAAGGATTGCCATACAGGTAGTCGTAGCGGTTCCAGTTGTTGACGCCGGTGGCCTGGCTGGTTTGTTCTTCGGCGGTGATGATGAAACTGCCGTCCCGCTTCAGGATTACATTGCGGATGAAGAAATCGTTGAATGCGTTTTTCAGGCCGCCCGACGATTTGGCAACGGCCCGGAGGTCTTCGCCAAACTCCTTGTACACGCTGGCGTAAATGCTGTCGGCTGCCGCATCCCACACCAGGCTGTAAATGCCCTCAATATTGCCGGAGCGCTCTTTATAGTAAAAGGAATTGAGCACGTAGCGTTTATTGATGTTGTCCACTTTGGCTTTGATCTCATCCAGGTAAACCTGGGCAAGTGGAATCGGGCTGAACCGGAAGCTGTCGGCCCGGGCTGCCTTGGTTACCAGCGTGAGCCTGGAGGGATTTTCGCGGTTGCTGTTGCGCTCCGTAAACGTAAAAGCGAAGTTGGCCTGGTTGTCGAGGAAAAAATCACCGAATGCATGACGCCGGTCGTCATAAGGGATACTGATGCGGCCCTGGTGCTGCAGTTCCAGGTCCTGGTTGTACAGCTTGGTGAGGAAGTGCGCCTGGTCGTTCTTCCGCTGGATCTTGAACACCATGATCTGTTTGCGGTCTTCGCTGTAAATGGCCGAGTAAATTTTATTGTCGCCCATTGCGCCCACCTGGGTGGTGTCCAGTTCCACCGGCTCGCCGGTTTTCCGGCCATCGGCGCCGATTTTCACGGCCATGCAGTGCAGGATACCTTTCTGCTGGTACTGGTAAATCAGGTAAAAGAAATCCGGGTACGCGATGCAGTCGGTGTTGAAGGTTTTGCCGGGCAGAAAGTCGAGGTCAGCTTTTTGCTCCATGACCATGCTGTCGTTGTAAATGTTCACGGCATAATGCCAGCGAACATTTTTAAAGATCAGCAGCTTGCCTTTCATCTTTCCCAGGATTTCAAAATTCAGGTCCTGTGTGTCATCCCGGTAGGGCTCGGAGAAGGTGATCTGCTGCGCAGAAAGCAGCAGCGGTGAAAGGAAAAACAAAGTCAGGACTAAGGGCCTCGGCATCATGTGTTTTCTTTGTACGGTAAAGTTAGGCTTTTCGCCCAGCGTTCCGGGAGATATAAACAGCCAGAGCCTGTTAAATGTTGCCGTGATCAGGGCTTTCCTGCAATTTTGTGGCAGGTGCGAAACATTTTGACTTTCGGTTGTTGATCAGTTCAGCGCCATTTTTTAATCTGATGTTTATGCAAAAAGTTGTGATTACCGGGGGTACCGGACTGGTGGGCCGCCAGCTCATCCGGATGCTGCTGTCCCGCGGATGGGAAGTGCTGGTATTAACCCGTAGCCTGCCTCACAAGCCTGCGGAACCGGGTATCCGTTATGCGCAATGGGATGTAAAGAAGGGGGTGCTTGATCCGGCCGTTTTTACGGGATCCACGGCCATCATTCACCTGGCGGGCGCCGGCGTGGTGGAGCAGCGCTGGTCGGCGGCATATAAGCAGGAAATTCTCGACAGCCGGGTGAAGAGCGGTGCCCTGCTGCTGCAGGCGCTCAGATCGGCTCCGCACCAGATCAACACCTTCATCAGCGCATCGGCCATCGGATGGTACGGACCCGATGAGGAGGGCGCTCCGGCCTTTACCGAAACCGCGCCGCCGGCGGGTGATTTCCTGGGCAGCACCTGCCGTCAGTGGGAAGCATCCGTGCAGGGGGCTACAGCGCTGGGCATCCGGCTCGTTACCCTCCGGATCGGCATTGTGCTGAGTGGGGAGGGCGGCGCCCTGGCTGAATTTAAAAAGCCGCTGCGCAGCGGGGTGGCCGCCATCCTGGGTTCGGGTCACCAGGTGATCAGCTGGATTCAGGTGGAAGACCTCTGCCGCATCTTTTTACAGGCGCTCGAAAATCCGGGGATGGAAGGGGTTTACAATGCGGTGGCGCCGCAGCCGGTGAGCAACCGGGCGCTCACCCTGGAACTGGCCCGGCAAATGCGGGGAAACCGGTATCTGCCGGTGCATGTGCCTGCCTGGCTCCTCCGCCTGGTAATGGGAGAGAGCAGCATTGAGGTGCTGAAAAGTTGTACGGTAAGCTGCGAGAAACTCCGATCAACCGGCTTCACCTTCCTCTATCCGGCCATTCGTACGGCCCTGCAGGCCTGAGGGGGAAGCGGTTGATACGCCAGGATAATTGCTGATGACGGTCCCCGTTTTTTCTTGTTACAAATCCGTTTTCAGGATCCGGTTCCGGCTCCAGTACCAGAATACAATCAGGTAAACCAGGCTCAGCACCAGGCCGGCCTGCCAGTAGTCGTGCGGCATTACGGAGGCATTCTTGGCCATATTGGTGATGCTGTTTTCAGGGAAGTGCAGCAGGCCATCTGAGGCGTTCATCGGCAGGTAATCACCCAGGTTGCCCCAGTCGAAACCATAATCCGCTTTGAGTTTGATCGACAGCCCCTGCAGGATGGCGGAAAGAATGTTCTCTGCGCCCATGTAAATGAAAAACAGCCCGATGGCAAAACCCGTCCGGCGCACCAGCACGGCAATCAGCACCGCAATCATATTGTAGGATAGGGCTTTCAGGAAAAAGAAGCCCACGGCGCCCGACTTGCTCAGCGAAAACGATGACCCGTTCGCGAAACCAAAAATCACGGCGGTGAGGATCACCAGGATCGTGCTCACCACGGCCGCGATCAGCGCCAGGGTGATTTTGACATCAATAAACTGGCGCCGGCTCCAGCCGTCAATGATGTTCTGCCGGTGCGTGCGGAAGGCAAATTCGTTGGTGATGAGGAGGATCAGCAGGAGGCCGGGTAACAGCAACAGGTATCCGCTTACATAACTGGTGGTTTGCCAGGTATGGTAAAAATCGTAGGGTGAGGCACTCCTGATCATGCCGGTGGGATCGGCTTTGTCGATCAGGTTTTTCTTGGTGTAGAATACGGCGTAATTCGAGGCCAGTATCCCCAGCAGGAAAAATAAACTCAGTACGATAAAGGCGGAATAGTTCCGGAGTTTCAGCCATTCTATTTTCAGCAGTTCAGTCACGGGATGTTCAGTTGGTGAGTTCAAAAAATTTCGATTCCAGGCTTTTGCGTTTCATGGCCAGGTGATTGAGTACAATGCCCTGTCCGAAGAAGTGCCGGTTGATGGCCTCCAGCTGCAGGGTGCCGGTGGCAAAGCCCATATGTACGAGGCCGTTGTCGGTGCGCACATGCTGGCAGCCCGGCATCAGGCGGGCCGCATTTTCGAGGGCCGTAACATCTGCGGCGCCTACTTCCACAATGTCTTCATTGGCCAGGATCTCCTGCACCGGCCCCGTGGTGATGAGTTCTCCTTTTTTGAGGATGGCCACATGCGTACATACTTTCTCTACTTCATCCAGCAGGTGGCTGGCCATGATGATGGTCTTGCCTTCCCGGTGCAGTTTTTTGATGAGCTCCCTGATCTCCGCGATGCCCACGGGGTCGAGGCCGTTGGTGGGTTCATCCAGCACCAGCACATCCGGATCGCCGAGCAGGCAGGAAGCAATGGCCAGCCGCTGTTTCATCCCCAGCGAGTAGGTGCTGAAGCGGGAATCTTTCCGCTGGCTGAGGTTCACCATCCCGAGTACGCGGTCAATATCTTCTGTCCCTCTTTGCTTGATGGCCGCGGCGATCCGCAGGTTTTGCACGGCCGAGAGATAATGGTAAAAATTGGGGGTTTCCAGAAAGGTGCCGATCTGGCGCCGGTGCGCTGCCGTGGGGACTTCGCCGAACAGGCGGTAGCTGCCCGAGGTCGGTTGCAGGATATCCATGATCACGCCCAGCAGGGTGGTTTTGCCGCTGCCGTTGGGACCCAGGATCCCGAATACACTGCCTTCCGGCACCGAAAAACTCACGTCCGCAAGTGCCCTGATCCTGCCATAGTCTTTTCGCAGGTGTTCGATGGTTAAAACAGCCATAATCAATTTATAAGACAGAAAGGTAAGGGATTTTCATCCGCAGACTCCCCGGAATTTACACCAGCGGCATCAGCCTTCCGGCGCCTCATGCCAGCAACTGCTGAAATCGCCCACCACGGCATACCCGTCGGCGCTGAACCGGAGCCGCTGCAGCTGCAGGGCTTCAATGTCATCTTGCTGTACCCGGCGGTGCAGGGGGTTGAGGGTGCCGCCGGTTGCGCCCGGAAGGGCCGAAGGATCGTACTGGTATTCAGGATCGGTCAGGGTGCCGCGGGGATACATGATGCCCGGTACGCCCTGCCCGCGGATATCCAGTGACGACGGGTGGGCCAGCCCCAGCGTGTGCCCGTATTCATGCGCGGCCGTGGTGCTGTCCTGCAGCAGGTTGGCCAGCAGGAACCAGCCGGTATTGCAGCCCAGCCCGTCCACAAAGGAGATATTACCCGGGGCCACCGCTTCAATCCTGAAATAATTACGACGGGGATGGGTATTGCTGATCACGGTGAGCGGGTCCAGCTCCGGGGTATGCGTACCCGTGATGATGAACCGGAGCCGCAGGAACTGATCATGATAACGGATCACGGCAGCCGGAGCGTTCCAGTGCTGCTCAATGTCGGCGGCTACTTTTCGGCTCAGCTCCGCGCCGGCCGCCCGCCCGTAAAAGAAAAAGTCGGAGCGGATCAGCAGTTCACCCGTTTGTACCCTGATCTCAGCTTCTCCCATCTTGCTGTGCGTTTAGCGCAAGTTAAGTAAGCGGGCAGCGTATTTTTATTTAATTTGGAGAAATTTACCGGCATGGCGCAACTCTTTGTAGATCCCAATATCGCGAAGGCCCGTACGCTTTCCACTTCGTTTTATACCTCGCCCGATTATTTTGAACAGGCGAAAGAAAAAATTTTTCTGCCGGCCTGGCAGTATGTGGGCAGTGCCGAACAGGTGAAGTATCCCGGCGATGTGGTGCCTTTTCTGCTCCTGGAAGATTACCTCAGCGAACCGCTCCTGCTTACCCGCGATGCGGGCGGTGAGGTGCATTGCCTCAGCAACGTATGCACCCACCGGGGCAACCTGGTGGCCTGTAAGGCCGGCAGCCGGGTAGCGCACCTGCGTTGCCGTTATCATGGGCGGCTCTTTGACCTTTCGGGCAGGATGTTGTCGATGCCTGAATTTGAGGGGGTGGAAGGCTTTCCGGCCCGAGAAGACAACCTGCCTGCGCTGCCTTTGTTCCAGTGGGGCAACCTGCTCTTCAGCTCCCTCCAGCCGGCCCTGCCCGCACCGGCTTTTCTGCATGAAATGATGAAGCGGCTGCACTGGCTGCCCATTCATGAATTCACCCTTCGCCCCGACCTGGGCAAAACCTTCGAGATGGAGGCCAACTGGGCCCTGTATTGCGAGAACTACCTCGAGGGGTTTCACATTCCCTTTGTTCACGCCTCACTCAATGCGGCGCTCAGCTTCAGCGATTATACCACCGAGCTCTATCCCCATGCCATCCTGCAGATCGGCATCGGCAAGCATGAGGAAGACTGCTTCGATCTGCCGGAAGATTCGGTAGACTATGGCAGCCGGGTGGCGGCTTATTACTACTGGATTTATCCCAACATGATGTTCAATTTCTATCCCTGGGGGCTGTCCGTCAATGTGGTGACGCCCCTGTCGACCGGCCGTACCCGCGTGCAGTTCATCGTGTACATGTGGAAGGAGGAAAAATATGATAAGGGGGCAGGCAGCGAACTGGATAAGGTGGAACTGGAAGATGAGGAGATCGTGGAAAATGTACAAAAGGGCATCCGCTCCCGGCTTTACCGGCATGGCCGTTATTCTGTGACACGCGAAACCGGCACCCATCATTTTCACCGGATGCTGGCGGAGAGTATGGGGTAATGGGACAATGTGCAAATGTGCTAATGTGCAAATGAGACAATGTGCAAATGTGCTGATGTGACAATGTGCAAATGAGACAATGTGATGAGGGCCATCAGATTTCGGGTTTAAAACCTTACACTTTACACTTTAAACCTTAAACGTTAAACGATTTCAACCTTCCTTGCCCAGCTCTCCCCATAACCTTACCCGCCAGCTCGGCCTGTGGACAACGGTATCCATTGTGGCCGGCAGCGTGATCGGGTCGTCTATTTTCATGAAGCCGTCGGTGATGGCCGATCAGCTGGGATCGCCCCTGCTCTTGCTTGGGGTATGGGTGCTGGCCGGGCTCATCTCCATGATCGGCGCTTCCATCAACGCGGAAATCGGCGCCATGATGCCGGTAACCGGCGGGCAGTATGTTTTTTTCCGCAGGATGTACGGCGATTTTTTTGCCTACCTCTATGGCTGGGCTGCTTTCGCGGTGATCAATACCGCCAGCGTGGCTTCCAT
Source organism: Ferruginibacter sp. (assembly GCA_041911275.1). Lineage (GTDB taxonomy): Bacteria > Bacteroidota > Bacteroidia > Chitinophagales > Chitinophagaceae > Ferruginibacter. The sequence goes on from JAYRPG010000067.1 coordinate 25,988, forward strand.
CGCTTTTATTTTTGCCCAGTACAGCGAATACTTCATCCCGCTGCCCCGGTTCGCACCGGAAACCGAGCAGGCCTTCACCCTCAGCCTTCCCTTCATCGGCCGCCTCCACCCGCTGGAACACATCGGCGTGAAGGCGGTGGCGGTTTTCATTATCCTGTTACTCACGTATATCAATACCCGAAGTGTAAAAGGGGGAGGTGGGGTGCAGTTGGTTTTTTCCGTGGCCAAGGTGGGCGCGCTCGTCCTGCTGGCCGGGCTCATCTTTTTTTCCGGTAAAGGAGAGGTGCGGCATTTTACGGAAACGCCCCCGGGCATGACGCTTTCCGGAACTGCGCTCGTGGCGGGTATCATTGCGGCCATGAGCGGCGCCTTTGCTGCTTATGATGGCTGGAACAATATCGGTTTTGTGGCCGGCGAAATCAAAAACCCGGGACGCAACATTCCCCGGGGCTTGTTCATCGGCCTCGCCCTTTGTATGCTGCTGTACATGCTGGCCAACCAGGCTTATCTCTACATCCTGCCGGTTGACGAGATGGCCCGCTCCCCGCTGGTGGCAACCGATGCCCTGATGCCGGTGGCGGGCAGTTCCGGGGCCGGACTGATTGCGCTGCTGGTGATGATTTCCACGTTTGGCTGTGTGAACGGCAATATCCTGGCCTGTGCACGGGTAACCTTTGAAATGGCCCGCGAAGGCGCCTTCTTCAGGCCGGCGGGAAGGGTTGACCCGCGGCACCATACGCCCGCCAATGCCCTCTGGCTGCACGCGGCCTGGACCTCCGTGTTTGTGTTCCTCGGTTCGTTTGATATGCTTACCGACACCTTCGTGTTTGTAACCTGGATTTTCTACGGCTTCGGCGCCTTCGGCATCTTCATCCTGCGGCGCAAAATGGCGGGTGCTGAACGGCCTTACCGGGCGGCAGGTTATCCCTGGCTGCCGGCGCTGTTTGTGCTGTTCACGCTCTTTTATTTCGGGATGACTTTGTACACCGATATCAGCAATTACCTTTCGGGGAAATCTGCGTTCATCAATTCGGTGTACGGACTGGCATTGACCGCCATGGGGGTGCCGCTGTACTTTTACTTTAAGGGGGTTCTCAAAAAGCGTGATTTGAAGTAAGGAAGATCAGGTTTCACCGCACAGGGTCCGTGACCGGTTGCTTATTCTTTTTTCTGGATGGAGCCATCCAGCCGGTAGAATACATTTTTGCCTTTGTAAGATATCTTCAGGTAGCCTTCCATGCCATAAGCTTCCGCACCATAGCCGGTTTGATCAAAGGGTTTCCACGGAACGATGAATTCGCCCTTTTCGTTCACCAGGCCCACTTTTCCCATCCCTTTAAACTGTTGGGTATAGGTGTCTGTTTTCGGGTAGGCGGGATCGTTTTGGTGAACGTAAAAAGCCCGTGGGGACAAGGGCTCCATGAAGTCAAATTTCCCAGCAGGAATTTTTTCCTGTCCAGTGGAATCAATCCACCCCGTCATCGGTCCGTTGGGCTCCCGGTAAAGCCAGCCCCTGGCAAACGGCCGGTACCGGAAGGTTTCAGTCAGGATGCCGGGGTATGAAGTCCCCTCATACATCATCGGCACGATGATTTGCCCGGTAATGATATTGATTACTCCCCAAAAACTTCCTTGCCGCACTTCGCCCACAACTCCCTCCGGGCCCGTGTACAAATTGGATATTTCCTGATAATCCGGTGCAACCACGGGCTCCCGCTTCGCGGCATCATAGATTCCCCACAGGCCATTCTTCCTGATCAGTACATAATTCAGATCCCTTTTGAAATCCGGTAAACTCTGAATGCTGTCGTAGAGACAAGGCACGGCTTCCCCACAACTGCTGCGATCCAGGAGGCCCCAGTAACCCGAACGGGATACGGGTAGGAGCCCGGCTGTGAGGTAAGGACTGATGCTGTCATAGGTCAGGTTTCCGCAGTGCTCACTGAAATCATGGTTGGCAATGAATACCTGCCTGTTTTTCCTGAGCACCATCACATCGCCGTAGCTGATTACATGCAGGCCGGTATCGTGGGCGGGTTTACCCTCCTCATCCAGAAACTGCCGCTTTCCCCGGTGCCATACCTCCCAGCCCTGGATTTTGCCCAATGGGGTTTTGGCCATGGGTTCAACGTTTTTGAGGTTTATATGATTGTACTGCACCGGTACAGCAATCTCGTTGCCGGTACGCACCACACCTGCATTTCCGGATCGCCATACCCGCCAGAATCCGGTGTTCTCGCCCAGCTTCTGCACGGAATCCCATACTGGTTCCACGAGCATTCTGCCCTGCATATCCACTGCGCCCTGCAAACCGTTTTTTTGCACGAGGATGTAGGGTTGGGCAAAGTTAACCTGGCGGGTGAAGTACAGGGGATGAAGCACCCATTTTAAATCAGCATTCACAATGCCCATCACCTTTTCGTTGCCCTCACCCTGCCGCTGAAGCACACAGTGGTTGCCGGTTTGATGATCGGTGTGGGTGATATCAAAGATCAGTCCCGGATTATTTTTGTCCATCAGCTTCATCCCATCCCGCACCCAAACAATGGCTTCACGAAAACCCGGTACGGGCTGTCCCTGCCGGTTGATATCAAAACTGTAATCTCCTTCTGCCACCCGGCATTTACCGTTAACAAAATTTCCGGCGAAATAGAATCTCGGTGGAATCACTTCCTGGCCATTGTGGTTGATGAATCCCCATAATCCGTTTTCGTTGACACCCAGCAATCCTTCGCCGGCATCATAAACCCTGGCATAACCTTTTTGCGGGTTGAGCAGTCCCCGCTTGCCCACCAGATACCAGAGTCCGCCCCTGCGCAGAAGAATCAATTGGTTGCCGGGCATACTGAATTCATCATATACAAACCCGGTGCCGGCTTGGCCATCCAGGTCGCAGAGAGCGTATTGCTTTGTCCAGTAGCTGTAGCCTCCCCAGATGTGCTCCCGGGGTTTACTAAGGATCATCCAGTTTCTGCCGGTTATATTTTCCACCTCCTCCACATTGGTTTGCAGGGCCAGTTCCGCACGTGATCTGGTGGCCGGGTTGTTCAGGAATCTGAGCATTTGCCGGCAGGTGCTGTCACCTCTCGTGGCGCCATCCTGCAGGGCCATCCTGCCTTTTACGGTGTCGTACAGGGTTGAAGCATCCCGGAAATAATACCTGGCCAGTTCATAAAACCGGGAGGGGCGATGGGCAGCGGCTCTCCTGAGCCAGGTGATGCCCTCAGCAATTTTTCCCGATCTCAGATAATAATCTGCAATTTCATCCACGCCTTCAGCAGATCCCTTTTCAAATAAATCCGTGAACAATTTTACCCTGGTGTACGGATCCGTGTTTTGCCTGGCGATATACAGCAGGGCGGAAATATCCCCAAACTCAGCGGCTTTTTGAACCCAGTAATCGTAATCATCCTGCCGGTTCAGTTCCAGGGCATACTGCATCCGCTTTCTGATTTCTGCCATATCTCCGGCCTGTGCCCGGGCCACCGATTCCTTTGCCATCCGGCGATAGTCAGCCTTGCTGTAACCTTTTGAATTGAATGAAAACGACGGGCTGGTGCCGGAACTGGCTGAACCCGACCCGTTGCTGACGGCCGCAGGCGGGTTACGGTAATTCATCGAAAAAATCTGGTACGATGTAGGGTTCCTTGATTGCATGCTTTGCATATAGGCCGGAACCTGGGCCGGTGCCGGCAAATGGCTGCCCATCAGCAACAGGCATCCGGCAGAAATCAGGAATCGCATATTCGTAAATGGGAGTATTGTTTACTCTAATTTACTTGAAAACCCTGAAAAGGATGCATCCGCGGGCTGGGCAACAGTGCTGGCTGGTACGCAGCACCGCTCAGTTTATCAACAGTGCAGGAGGGTGTTTGGCTGACTTGTCGTTCCGGCAGGGAGGCTTATCGCAGGCAACTGTATCAGGCAGTCTGGCCTCTCCGGCATCAGCCGGTTCGGTTGGCGGATTGGGGGGCCAGGCAATTGGGTGGCTGATCGGGCAATGCCAACGGTTTGCCCGGGTTCAGCCATTAGCTGAACCTTTAACTTTTTCCTGGAATCAGGGATTTAGTTCCGCAGCGGTTTTCCGCTCTTGAGCACGCTCTGGATCCTTTCCAGCGTTTTCTTTTCACCGCAGAGGCTGAGGAAGGCTTCCCGCTCCAGGTCGAGGAGGTATTGCTCACTCACCAGGGTGGGTTCACTCAGGTCGCCGCCGGCCATCACAAAAGCGAGCTTTCGGGCTACGGTTACATCATGGTCGGTGGCATAGCCGGCGGTACGCATCCCGTGGATGCCGGCGAGCATGGGGCCGAGGGCGCTGCGGCCCAGTACCTTGATGTCCTGGCGCTGCACCGGCATCACATAGCCGTCGTCATACAGATCAATCACCGCCTGTTTGGCTTCCGCGATGCGGCGGCCGGCGTTGATGCTCACCCGGTCGGTACCCTTCCGGTATATGCCCAGTTCGTAGGCCTCAAAGGCTGAGGTGGCCACTTTGGCGGTGGCAATGGTGAGGAAGCGGTTCTGCAGCGTATTCGTGTCTACTTCACCGTTATGCAGCTCATCCGAAGCCCGCAGCACAAATTCCTTGGTGCCGCCGCCGCCGGGGATCACGCCGATGCCCACCTCCACCAGTCCGGTATAGGTTTCAGCGGCCGGAATCACCCGGTCTGCATGCAGGCTCAGTTCGCAGGCGCCTCCCAGCGAAAGGCCGTGCGGGGCCACCACCACCGGGATGGCTGAGTAACGGGCACGCATCATCGTATTCTGGAAAAGCCGGATGGCCATATCGATCTCGTCGTAATCCTGTTCAATCGCCAGCATGAAGATCATGCCCACATTGGCGCCGGCTGAAAAATTATTGCCTTCATTGGCGATCACCAGCCCCTTGTATTGCTTTTCAGCCAGGCTGATGGACTGCTGGATGCCTTCCAGCACTTCTCCGCCGATGCTGCCCATCTTGGTGTACCATTCCAGTCCCAGTACATCATCACCCAGGTGATAAGTGCGGCAGGCACTGTTTTTCCAGACCGTGTTGCCGGCGAAATTCCGCATCACGATAAAGGCTTCGCCGCCCGGGATGGCTTTATAGGATTTGCTGCTCACGTCGTAGCACAACCGCTTTCCGTTCTCCACTTTATAGAAACTGCTGCATCCTGCAGCCAGCATTTCTTCCACCCAGCCCGCCAGGCTGAAACCGGCCGCTTTCATCGCTTCGGCTGTTTTGGCCACCCCGAGCGTGTCCCAGCTTTCAAAAGCGCCGATCTCCCAGCCAAAACCGGCCATCATGGCGTCATCCACGCGGTACAGCTCATCGCTGATCTCCGGGATACGGTTGCTGATATACGAAAAGAGGTGATAATGGAAACGCCGGTAAAAATCTCCCGCTTTATCCGTGCCGGCGCAGAGCGCTTTCAGCCGGGTTTTGAGGTCCTCCACCGGCTTCGCGGCTTCAAGGGTGGCGAATCTGGCTTTCTGGCGCGGGCCGTATTCCAGCGTTTGCAGGTTCAGGGTGAGGATTTCCTTTTCCCCGCCTGCCCCTTTTGTTTTTTTGAAGAAGCCCTGGCCGCTTTTATCGCCCAGCCAGTTGTTGGCCACCATCTGGTCCAGCCAGCCCGGAATGGCAAACAGGGCGCGGGCTTCATCCTGCGGGCAGTTATCGGCTACACCTTTGGCCACTTTCACGAGGGTGTCGATGCCCACCACGTCTGCCGTGCGGAAGGTGGCCGATTTGGGGCGGCCGATCACCGGACCGGTAAGGGCATCCACTTCATCCACCGTAAGGCCCAACTGTTCCATGGAGTTCATGATCGCCATCATCCCAAATACCCCGATGCGGTTGGCGATAAAGGCCGGCGTGTCTTTGCACAGCACCGTGGTTTTGCCCAGCACCTGGTCGCCGTAGGCCATCAGGAAATCCACCACGGCCGCATCAGTGTGCGGGGTGGGGATGATCTCCAGCAGCCGCAGGTACCGGGGCGGGTTGAAGAAATGGGTGCCGCAGAAATGCTTTTTAAAATCATCACTCCGGCCTTCCGCCATCAGGTGAATAGGGATGCCGGAAGTATTGGACGTGATCAGGGTACCGGGTTTGCGGTACTTCTCCACCTCCGTAAACACCGATTGCTTGATGTCGAGCCGCTCCACCACTACCTCAATCACCCAGTCGCAGTCGGCAATCTTTTTCATGTCATCCGTAAAGTTGCCGGTGCGGATGCGCTTGAGCACATCGCGGGTGTACACGGGGGAAGGGTTGGCCTTCACCGCCGCATCGAGCGCATCGTTGACGATTTTATTCCGCTGCGCCGGCGGCGCGTCTGCGGGCGTTTCCTTAGGCTGAATATCCAGCAACAATACCTGTAAACCCACTCCCGCAAAATGGCAGGCGATGCGGCTGCCCATTACGCCACTGCCCAGTACGGCAACTTTTTTAATGACACGCTTTTGCATACGGCAAAAATTAGTTAGTTAAACAACTATTTTTATACTCCGAAGGTACGGCATTGCGGTTTTCTAAAAAATAAAAACCATCCGTGGTCAGCGGATGGTTGAGGGCGTTGAAGGGAGAGGCGGGATCAGCTGACGCCGCTGCCGTTGTGGATCACCGTTTCCGGGCTTACAAAATGCAGTTTGCCGCCGGCATCCTCGGCCATCAGGATCATGCCGTTGCTCTCGATGCCGCGCATTTTGCGGGGCGCCAGGTTGGCGACTACCACCACCTGTTTGCCAATAATGTTTTCCGGGGCATAGTGCAGGGCAATACCACTCACGATGGTGCGTACCTCAAAGCCCAGGTCAACCTGCAGTTTCAGCAGTTTGTCGGCTTTCTCCACTTTCTCGGCGGCGGTAATGGTGCCCACCTTCAGGTCAATTTTGGCAAAATCGTCGAACTGGATAGCGGGTTTTACCGGTGCGGTGCTTGCTGGGGCGGCTTCCGCGGGTTGCGGTGCGGGGGTATTGTCTTGCATAACAGGTTTTATCAGTCCTTTATTGAGTTTTTCAATCTGGGCGGTGATTTCCGCATCTTCAATTTTCCGGAACAGGAGCTGGGGCTCACGCAGGTTGTAGCCCACACTCAGCAGTTTCAGTTTTCCGGCATGATCCCAGTCCAGCATCTTGTCCACCACCTTCATCATGTGCAGCATCTTACGGGCTGTGCCGGGCAGGAAGGGGTTGATGAGGATGGCCAGGTTGGCTGTGAGTTGCAGGCAGAGGTGCAGGCAGTTGTCTATGAGGTGCTGCGCCTCCGGGTTTTCGGCCAGTTGTTTGGCAACGATCCAGGGTTCTTTTTCCTGCATGTATTTGTTGCCACTACGGCTCAGGTCAATCACTTCAAAGAGCGCATCCCTGAACCGGTACTGCTCCAGGCAATTTTCAATGTTGATTTTTGCATGTTGAATGCGTTCCATCAGCTCCCTGTCTTTTTCATCCAGCAGGGCTTCATGGAGTTTCGGCACTTTGCCGCCGCAGAGCTTGTGCATGAGTACCCAGGTGCGGTTCACGAAATTGCCGAAAATGCTCACCAGTTCGCTGTTGTTGCGGTCCTGGAAGTCGCGCCAGGTAAAGTCATTGTCTTTGTTCTCCGGCGCATTGGCGCAGAGCACATAGCGCAGCACATCTTCGCAGCCGGGAAAGTCTTTGAGGTATTCGTGCACCCATACAGCCCAGTTGCGGCTGGTGCTCACCTTGTCGCCTTCAATATTCAGGAACTCATTGGCGGGCACATTGTCGGGCAGCACAAATCCGCCATGGGCTTTGAGCATGGCAGGGAAGATGATACAGTGAAAAACAATATTGTCTTTGCCGATGAAGTGCACCAGTTTGGTATCCTCCCGGCACCAGTAAGTGGCCCAGTCGGGGGTGAGTTCTTTGGTGGCAGAGATGTAGCCGATCGGGGCATCAAACCATACATACAGCACTTTTCCTTCCGCATCCGGCAGCGGCACTTTGATGCCCCAGTTGCTGTCGCGGGTCATGGCCCGGGGATGCAGGCCGCTGTCGAGCCAGCTCTTGCATTGCCCGTACACATTGTTCTTCCATTCGGTATGTCCTTCCAGGATCCATTCTTTCAGCCAGGGCTCGTACTGCTGCAGCGGAAAATACCAGTGTTTGGTTTTCTTTTTCACCGGCACCGCATCACTCAGGGCGCTGCGGGGATTGATCAGCTGTTCGGGTGAGAGTGAAGTGCCGCATTTTTCGCACTGGTCGCCATAAGCATTCGGGTTGCTGCAGACCGGGCAGGTGCCCGTGATATAGCGGTCGGCAAGAAAGGTCTGCGTCTGCTCATCAAAATACTGTTCGGTTTCCCTTTCCTCAAACAACCCGTCGTCATAGAGTTTCTTGAAAAAAGCGGCGGCCGTTTCGTGGTGCACCGCGTTGGAGGTGCGGGAGTAGATATCGAAGGAGATGCCCATCTGCTCCATGCTCTCCTTGATGAGGGCATGGTAGCGGTCTACCACCTGCTGGGGACTGATCCCTTCTTTCATGGCCCGGATGGTGATGGGCACGCCGTGTTCATCGCTTCCCCCGATGAACTGCACATCCCGCCTGCGGGCCCTGAGGTAACGGACATAGATGTCTGCCGGCAGGTAGCATCCGGCCAGGTGACCAATGTGTACGGGGCCGTTGGCATAGGGGAGGGCAGCGGTGACCAAATATCTTGCTGGATTGTTCATGGTCTGCAAAAATAACTGAATGGTGTGCAAACAGCAAACCGGCTGCGGCAGCCTGTCCTGTACAGCAGCCTGATAATCCGGTATTTTTGCGGCATGCTCCTGAAAAACTTCCGCGCCTACCTGCAGTTCAAACCCGCCCTGGCCATGGGTTTCCTGCTGTCGGTGAACAGTCTCCTGCTGGGGATCTGGGTGGCGGCGCTGCCCGCCCTCAAGCAGCGGCTGGGTTTTACGGAGGGCAGCCTCGGCTTATCGCTCCTCTTATCGCCGCTCGGCGCCATCACGGGCGTGTTCCTCTCCACCCGCATTTTCCGGGTGATACCGGTGGGCCGCTGGATGCTCTTCGGCTACAGTTTTGTATGCCTGGCCAAGGTACTGGAGGTCAACGCGGTGAACCGCCCGATGTTCTGGTGCTGCCTCTATGCCTTCGGCCTGGTGAGTTTTCTGAACGGTGTTTCGGTGAATACCACCCTCAGTGCGCTGGAGCAACGGCATCACCGCCTCTTCATGAGCACGAGCCATGCGCTCTATAGCCTGGGCGGCGCGCTCAGTGCCGGCCTGGCGGCCCTCTTGTTTGGTTTCCGGCTCGCTTCGGGCTGGCAGATCATCCTGGTGGCGGCCGCTATCCTCTTCACTTTGTGGCGGATCCGCGGTTACCTGCTGATGCACCGCGAAATCATTCATTCCGGCTCAGGCCTGCAGCTGCCCTCCCTGCAGGTGCTGGGCATTGCCTTCATCTGCCTGGTGATCTTCCTCACGGAGGGCTGCGTGGCCGACTGGAGCGCCCTTTACCTGAAAGACGAGCTGCAGGCGCCTCCGGCCCTCATCAGCCTGGGCTATGCCGGATTTTCAGTGGCCATGACCATCGGCCGACTCAACGGCGACGGGATCGTGGCCCGCACGGGTAACCGCAAAGCCGTGATCAGCGGCTGTATCCTGGCGGCCCTGGGGTTTGCCCTGGTGGTGCCGGCCCATTCCCTCTGGCTGTCGGTAACAGGTTTTGTGATGGTGGGCCTGGGATGCTCCACCATTGTGCCGGTACTCTTCCGCACGGCTGCCGGCATACCAGGTGTGAGCCGGGTGCAGGGCTTCGCGATGGTGACCACCGGCGGACTGCTGGGTTTCCTGGCGGGCCCCTCCCTGATTGGCTTCATTGCCGAAGCCGCCGGCCTCTCCCGCGGTTTCATCCTGGTGGTGGTGCTCACCGCCCTGGCGGCCCTGGTGGCCGGCCGCAACCGTTTTCTCGCCGCCAGCGCATTGCCCGGCAGCCAGGCCTGAACCGGGATCATGCCCGGGCCTCACCCGGTCATGTACCGATTACACAAAAATGCCTACTTTCACAGTCCGTTCGCTTGCAACGGTCATCAACCTTTGATCAAATACCCGCTGGTTGGCGGGTAAACGCAACACATGAAAGCAATCATCCCGGTGGCCGGCGCCGGTACCAAACTGCGCCCCCACACCTATACACAGCCAAAGGCCCTCATCCCGCTGGCTGGAAAAACCATCCTCAGCAT
>JAYRPG010000068.1:0-18365 GCA_041911275.1 Ferruginibacter sp.
CTACCTGGCCCTCGACCGGCAGGCACAGGCCGCCGAAGTGCTGGAAACCGCGCTGGCTTATTTTGAAGGGGAGGAAAAACTGGAACTGCTCTTTGAACTGGCCGATGTGTACGATGATTATGAGAATTTCGACAAGGTTTTCGACTGCCTGCAGATGATCCTGGAAATGGATCCCAACAACGAAGAAGCGCTCTATAAAATCTGCTTCTGGACGGATTTTACCGGCCGCAACGAAGAAGGCATCCGGCTGCACGAACAAATCATTGACCAGTTCCCGTACAACGAACTGGCCTGGTTCAACCTCGCTGCCGCCTTCCAGGGGATCAAACTCTACGAAAAGGCCATTGATGCCTACCAGTATGCCGTAGCCATCGATGAAAAATTCGATTATGCCTGGCGCAACATGGGGGATGCTTACCTGCGGCTCAAGCGGTACAAAGAAGCCATCGAGGCCCTTGAGAAAGTACTGGAACTGGCCCGGCCCGAAGACGTGATATATGAAGCCATCGGGCATTGTTACGATAAAATGCACCAGTATGCGCAGGCACGGTTTCATTACCGCAAAGCCTCGCACCTCAGCCAGGATAACAGCCAGCTGTTTTATAAAATTGCCTGCACCTACATGAACGAGGGCAACTGGGAAAGCGCGGTGAAAAACCTGGAAACCGCCATGCGGGTATACCGCTCGCAGCCGGAGTACAACCTGGCCATGGGCCAGTGTTACATGGAGATGGGCAATGTGGAACTGGCCGTGCAGTACTTTGGCAATGTCGTGCGCATCAAACCCAAAAACATCAATGGCTGGTCTGAGTTGCTGAAATGCCTGTACAAAACCGGCTGCTATGAAGAGGGAGCCGAATATGTGGATCATGCCCTGGAAATGACCGGCCAGAAGCCCCTGTTTTTCTATTATAAGGCCGCCTTCCTGCTGGCCCTGGGCAAAACCAAGGAAGCGGTACTGCAACTGCAGACGGCGATGACGAAAAATCCCCGGCTGGTCCGCAAACTGGTTGACCTCAGCCCGTCCATCCTGCAGCACCAGGTGATGGTGGATGTGATTGCCGGGTTCAAGCGCAATAAATCCATCTGATCAGGCTCATCCGGCTGCAGCCTTTCAATTGAGGACCAATGGTTATCTTTGCGTCCCAAAACCTGCAGCATGAATTTCCCGCTCTCCCAGATCCCTGAAAGAACTGCCAAGCCCCGGAACAATGGTATCACCATGGTGATGGACAAAGGCCTGAGTACAGAAGAAGCCCGTCATTTTATGAGTGTGGCCCATCCCTATGTGGATCTTGTGAAGCTGGGCTTCGGCACCGCCTTTGTCACCCCCGGCCTCCGGGATAAACTGGCGGTTTACCAGGAATTCAATGTGCCCGTGTATTTTGGCGGCACCCTCTTCGAGGCTTTTCTCATCCGTAACCAGTTTGAAGATTATATTGCTGTTTGCCGCGATTTCGGCATCCGCTATATGGAAGTGAGCGACGGCTCCATCTCCATCCCCCACAGTGAAAAATGCGGTTACATCGAAAAACTCACCCGGCACGGAGTGGTACTGAGCGAAGTGGGCAGCAAGGATGCAGCACACATCATCCCGCCCTATAAATGGATTGAGCTGATGCGGGCCGAAATTGAAGCCGGCTCCACCTATGTGATTGCCGAGGCCCGCGAAGCCGGCAACGTGGGCATTTACCGCGGATCGGGCGAAGTGCGGGAGGGGCTGGTTCAGGAAATCCTGACCCAGATACCGGAAGAAAAAATTCTCTGGGAAGCGCCGCAGAAGGCTCAGCAGCTCTACTTCCTGGAACTCCTGGGCTGCAATGTGAACCTGGGCAATATTGCCCCCTCTGAAGTGATCGCGCTGGAAACCATGCGCATCGGACTCCGCGGCGATACCTTTCACCTTTACCTCGAAAATACCCGTTCCTGATGGAGCCCGCCGGTAAACTTTACGGACTGATCGGCTATCCGCTGGGCCATTCCTTTTCCAAAAAATATTTTACCGAAAAATTTAAACGCGAGGGGATCCGCGCCTGCCGTTTCGAAACATTCCCGATACCGGTTATTGATGACTTCCCGGCTTTGCTGGCCGCGCATCCTGATCTCTGCGGACTGAGCGTTACCATCCCTTATAAAGGACAGGTGCTGGCCTATGTGCAGGAGCAATCGGACGAAGTGCTGGCCACCGGCGCCACCAACAGCCTTCGCATCCGTAACGGAAGGATAAAGGCATTCAATACCGACATCACCGGATTCCGCATTTCCTTTACCGCCCTGCTGCAACCCCGCCATACCCGCGCCCTGGTGCTGGGTACGGGAGGCGCCTCCAAAGCCGTGCAGTATGTGCTCCGCGAACTGGGTATCGGCTATACCCTGGTGAGCCGGCATGCCGCCGCAGGCCAGCTCACCTATTCGTCGCTCACGGAGCAAATCCTGCAGGATTACCCCGTGATCATCAACTGCTCACCGGTGGGGATGTACCCGAACGACCAGCAGGCCCCGGAGATACCCTATGCCGGCATTACCGCAGATCATTATCTCTATGACCTGGTGTACCGGCCTGATCCCACGCGCTTCCTGCAGTACGGAAAGGAGCGGGGCGCCATCGTGAAAAGCGGACTGGATATGCTGGAATTGCAGGCGGAAGCGAGCTGGCGGATCTGGAACAGCCCGGATTAACCCGCGGCGAGCAGCTGCCGTAAGCCTTCGGGCAAGGGGAGGGGCCGACGCTGCCGGTAATCAAAACACACCATACCGGTTTTGGCCTGGGCCAGCAGCAGTTCTTTGCCGTTTCTTTCGGTGGTGAGGCGGTAATACAGTTCAAACCCGGCCCGGCTCAGTTCGCCGGCGTGCAGGGAGATACGGATCAGATCACCGTAAAAGGCCTCCTGTTTAAATTCCACCGCCAGATCGCTCATGATCAGCGATACCCCGGCCACCGACAGCTCAGAACTTCCCTGCAGGCGCAGCCACTGTACCCGGGCCTCATGAATGAGGCTCACGAAGTCATCATTGCCCACATGGTTGCCATAATTGAGGTCGGTTATCCGCACCGGTATCTCCACGGTGGCCAGCGTGGCCGCCGGAATCTCAAGTTTGATACGGGCCATATCAGGAGGGTTGGGTTTGCAGAAAACGGATGAGCTGCTGGATGGCTTTTTTCCGGTGGCTGTACTGATTTTTCTCTTTCATATTCATCTCCGCGAAACTGCGGTCACTGCCTTCCGGTACAAACACGGCATCATAGCCGAAGCCCTGTTCGCCGCGGGGTTCATGCAGCAGCCTGCCTTCGCAGATGCCTTCAAAGAGATGCTCGGCACCTTTCCAGCGCAGGGAAATGATCGTTCTGAACCGGGCCTGCCGCTGGCTTTGGCCCTCCATTTCCTGCAGCAGTTTACGGATATTATCCCGGTTGGAGGCCTGTTCGCCGGCATAGCGGGCGCTGTGTACACCCGGGGCCCCGTGGAGGGCATCCACGAATAAGCCCGTGTCTTCGCTGAAGCAGTCGGTGCCGGTGCGGGCCAGGATGGTGGCGGATTTGATGCCGGCATTGGCTTCCAGGCTGTCGAAAGGTTCGGGAATATCTTCCCGGATACCAGCCTCTTCCAGGCTGATCACCCGGAAGGATTCACCGAGCAGTTGTTTTACTTCTGCCAGTTTGCCGGCATTGCCGGTGGCGAAAATGAGGGCGTGCGTATTCATGCTTTGGAGAGTTGGAAGATCTGCTGCAGGCAGTGCCAGAGTTTTGTTTTTTCTGCTTTATCCTGCTGCAGTACCGACAGCGGAGCTGAATGCAGGTAGGTGACACCGTTATGCGCCTGCACCTGGTACCGGGGAAAGGTGAGGGGCAGGCTGATGGCTTCTGGCCCGGCGCCAAAAAGCAATACCACCCGGGGCTGCAGCTGGCTGCTGAGTTCCCCGCAGGTGAGGCCGGGATGCCGGTGCAGGTTGATGACGGCAGCATCATCCATGCTGAGTTTACAGGCTGATAAAATTTTCAGCAGCTGATCCAGTTCATCGTCGGGTAAAAAAGCGGCCGATTCATGCTGCACCAGCGCCAGTACGCCCTGCCGGTTTTTTCCCAGTATGCTGATGGCCCCCGTTGCCGGCGCTGCCGCTTTCCCGGAATCCAATTCCACCAGCGTTTTGCTGAACAAATCCCGGATGGCTGCCGGAGGCAGTTGAATATTATCTAAACTCATGGAGGCCTACCTTTTATCCCTGATATTTTTCGTTTCTTTGCCGTAAAATTAAGGATAATGGAAGCCACGCGGGATTTTAAAATCACCCTTACCTCCGCCAGCAAACTCGCTGCCGTCAGTCTTAAGAATATTCCCTTCGGTCGTCAGTTCACCGATCACATGCTGGTGGCCGATTTTGTAAACGGCGCCTGGCAAACTCCGGAGATCCTGCCTTACGGCCCCCTTCAGTTAGATCCCTCCCTGGCCGCCCTGCATTACGGACAGGCCATTTTTGAAGGCATCAAGGCTTACCGTTCGGCAGATGGTGCGGTGAAAATTTTCCGCCCGCATGATAATTTCCTGCGTTTCAACCGCTCTGCTGTACGCATGCAGATGCCGGAAGTGCCCGAAGAAATTTTCATGGAGGGCATGCGCACCCTCATTGAAATTGATAAGGAATGGGTGCCCGGCATGGAAAACCATTCGCTCTACATCCGCCCCTTCATGTTCAGCAGCGATCATGCCATCGGGGTACGGCCCAGCGAAAATTATAAGTTCCTGATTATTCTCAGTCCTACCGGTCCTTACTACGCCAACCCTATGCGGATTTATGTGGAAGAGCAGTATGTGCGTGCGGTGCCCGGCGGTATCGGTTTCGCCAAAGCGGCAGGCAATTACGGTGGCGCCCTGTATCCCTCCGCGCTGGCTCACCAGAAAGGTTTTGACCAGGTACTCTGGATGGATGCGGTTGAGCACAAGTATGTACAGGAGTGCGGTACCATGAACGTGTTTTTCATCATCGGCAACAAGGCGGTTACGCCCGGGCTGGAAGATGGCACCATCCTGGCAGGGGTTACCCGCGACAGCGTCATCACCGTGCTGAAAGAGCTGGGTTATACCGTGGAAGAACGGGCCCTGAGCATCGACGAAATCCTGGAGGCCCACCGTACCGGGGAACTGAAAGAAGTGTTTGGTACGGGTACGGCTGCCACCATCGCCATCATCCGGGAACTGTGTTACAAGGAAGTGGAGATGAAATTTGACATCAGCCAGTGGAAAGTGGCGCCGGCCATCCGTGAGCGCATGGACGGGATCCGCTACGGCACGATGCCGGATGATCACCACTGGATGTGGCAGATCTGACCTGATTTTAAAAATTACAGAAGGGGAACACAATAAAGGTTCCCCTTCTTCGTTTGAGAGACTAAGGCGAGGTTGGTTTAGTTAAAACCTGAACCGGCTTTCCCTGATACCGTATTCTGTGAAAAACTGATCAATATCTCCGGCAGAAAGCCCGGGGCGATTGCCCGGCTCCTCCGTTTTTGTTGTAGGTTTTTCTCCTGTTGCCTTCCTGAACAATACCTGAACTGCAGCCTTTTGGGCGGCCAGTACCGGTACTGGCTGTTAACGCCGCAGTAAGCATTGATTCCGGAAACAAAAACAAAAGCATGAGAAAACTGTACACTTACGGGCTGCTGGCCTGGATCATAAGTGCACTTCCTGCCCTGACTGCTCAATCCCAGGCCTGTGTATCCCTCACCGCATTATGCCGGCCCTACGAATCACGCTGTGCCGCCACCGGTTCCATCAAAATTTTTCCTGCCGGAGGTTCGGGCAGTTACAAGTACCGGGTGTCGGGCACCATCAATACCAATTTCACCAGCGTGGACTCCATCACCGGTTTGCCCGCCGGCACCTATACCGTTACGGTCAGCGATATCCTTACGGGCTGCAGTGCCGATATTCCGGGGGTGGTGGTGCCCGGCACCTACAGCGACCCCCGCTTCACCCTCAACGTTACGGATGTAAGCTGCGACAACGGGAATAACGGCCAGATCACCCTGTCGAGCCTGAGTAACGGTCGCTGGCCCTTCCGGTTTGCCATTGTGGCGCCTTCTGCCATGGGCGTGGGCATCTCCAACAGTTCCGGCACTTTCAGCAACCTCATCGCGGGGAATTACACCATCCGCCTTACCGACTCCTGCGGCGGGATCCAGACGCGGCTGGTCACCATCCAGAATTATACCTGGCGCCTCGATTCTGTGCGTTTCAGCAAGGTGAGCTGCACCCAGGCAACAGGCTATATCCGGGCCAGCGACAGCCGGGGCAATATCAGTACCGTGAACGGAATTCCGGGCCTGAAGTACGGCATTGTGCGGGCGCCGGGGGATACGCTTTGGTCCAACAGCCCCTTTATCAGTTTCAATCCGGGCACCCGCAGCCAGTTCGAGGCGGTGGTAAAGGATGCCTGCGGCATCATCAAAAAAATGCCGTTCACCCTGGCATTCCGGCCTTCGCTGGGCGCTAACGTGAATATGTATGCGCAAACCTGCAGCACTTTTTCCGCTGCCGTGCAGAACCCGCAGCAGTTTTTCAGTCCGCGCTACTGCCTTTATAACAATGCCGGAACCCAGCTGGCCTGTAACAGTACGGGCGTATTTACCGGGCTGGCTTACGGCAGTTATTGTATCCGGGCCTACGACAGCTGCGCAGATACCACGCTGGTGCGCTGCTTTACCGGAACGCCGCCTCTGCTGTCGGTCAGCAATACGGTATTGCAGTACAACCGTACCTGTACGGCATTCAGTGCCGCGGTTACCGGCCAGCAGGGGCTGACGCAACCGGAGTATTGTCTTTATGACGCATCAGGTAACCTGGTGCGTTGCAACAGCAACGGGGTATTTAACCAGTTGCCCTATGGGGCATATTGCATCCGGGTGCGGGATGGCTGCCGCGACACCACCCTGCAGCGCTGTTTTATGGCGCGCCGCCCGTTGCCGCAACTGCCGGCGCCGGTTCCCTCCGGCTATACCTGCAGCACTTTTAACCTGCAGGCTGCCGGCGACAGTTTGGGCAGCCCCCGCTATTGCCTGCTCGACAGTGCCGGGGCGATACTGGCCTGCAACACTACCGGGCAATTCAATCAGCTCACTTATGGCAATTATTGTGTGCAGCTTTATGATTCCTGTTACGACAGCACCCTTACCCGTTGTTTCGGTGTGCAGGGGCCGGCGCTGAGCTATACGATCAATACACAGGTCAGCAACCGCAGCTGTTCCACGTTCACGGCATCGGTAACTGCCGGGGGCATGCAGCAGCCACAGTATTGTTTGTACCGCAGCGACAGCACCCTGGTGGCCTGCAACAGCACAGGGGTGTTCGATACCCTGCGGTATGGCGCCTATTTTATACGCGTGCGCAACCAGTGTCCGGATACCACTATCGTTCGCTGGATATCGGCTTATCCGCCCCTGCCGGCGCTTGGCGCCAGTGTGCGGATCAGCAACCGTACCTGTGCCACCTTCAGCGCTGCGGTACAGGGCCTGCAGAACCTGAACAATCCCCGTTTCTGCCTCTACGACAGTGCTGAGAACCTGGTGCGCTGCAATACGACAGGCAACTTTACCAATATCCGGTATGGCCGTTACTGCATCAGGGTAACAGATGGCTGCTATGACACCCTCATCACCCGCTGTTTTGCTGCGGCTCCCCTGCCGGTTTCCATTCGGGTTTCGGCAAGAACCTCCTGCACCTATGGCAGCACCCGCTTCAGCGTCAGCATCAGCGGTGTCGTGCAGCCCGTGCAGCTGCGGATTTACCGGCCCGATGGGCAGCTGCAGTTCAGCGCCGGCTACAACAGCAACAGCATTACCGTGGATCCCCTGCCGGGCCTGCCTTCCGAACAGCGCTATAAAGTAGTGGTCACCGATAACTGCGGTGATATGGATTCTGTGCTGGTGGCGGCCGTTCCCAGTATCTTCTCCCATGTGCCCCGCGTGATTCCCCGTTGTCCCAGCGCCACCTGGACCAACGGGTCGGGTACCATCGAAACCCGGGCCAGCGCCAATACCGGTTCGGTAACGGTACGCATTATCCGCAAAAATGGTGCCCTCCTGTCGCCGGAAGTGTCGCCCAGCAACGTAACGGGTACGCTTTACACCTTCGATAACCTGGGGCCGGGCACCTATATTCTCCGTTACAGCATCAACGATGGCTGCAACCGTCCGCAATACGATACCCTGCTGGTGCCGGTTTACCAGTATCCCGGTTTGGAGCGCTCAGCCGCTTACCAGTGCGATAACATGGGGTTCAGCATCGGGGCGGTGGTATCGAACGGCATCAGCCCCTATCAGTATGAAATCATCGGCAGCACACCTGCCGCTCCCGCCATCGTGGCGCCGCCGCAGGCCAGTCCTGTATTCAGCATCAACAACGGATCAGTGTACTCGCTCGTGCGCCTGAGGGTGCTCGACGCCTGTGGCAATGCCAGCCTGGAGGATGCCAGCATCCTGCCGCTGGCCAACAACGGCATCACTTCTGATTACAACTGTTTTCAGCTCTACGCCAACCTGCGGGTGGATACCATTTACAATTCCAGTTTTACCTGGTTCCGCAAGCACACGGTAACGGGCAACGACAGTGTGCGGGTGGGGCAGGGAACCTCCCTGTATATTCCCGAACTCACGCCGGCGGACACCGGTCTGTATGTTTGCCATATAGTGGTCAACAGCGGATGCATCCGGAGGAGTTATTATTACCGCCTCGACGGATCCTGTTACCGGTACCTGCCCGTATCGCTGCTCAGCTTCTCCGGTCATTACCAGGGGAGCGCTGCCCGGCTTCGCTGGGAACTGGCGGCAGCCACCGGTATCCGGCATTTTGAGGTGCAGAAACTAAACGATCGCGGCGGCCTGCAAACACTGGGCCTGGTGGAGCTCCCCCCTGATGAGCCCTCCCTGAGCTACCGGTTCACCGACCCCTCAGCCGCTGAGCCCGAACAGCTCTACCGGCTGAAGATGGTTCGCCACAACAATACCGTGGAATACAGTCCGCTGCTCCGCCTCAAACGGCAGCAGCCCAATGGAAGCCTGCAGGTGTATCCCAACCCGGCCAGGGAAGGGGTTTGGGTACGGTTGCCGGCACATTTCCGGGATTTCCAGGCGGATTGGTTCAATGCGGCGCATCAGTGGATCGGCCGCTCTGTTAAAACATTCAATGCGGGAGGCCTGTTCCTCCCCAAGCCGCCGGCCGCAGGCCCCGGATGGTACATCCTGGAACTCAGGGATCCGGCCAGCGGGGAAATCCGCAGCGCCCGGGTGCTCCTGCGCTGAGGATCAACGCTGTTTTTGATGGGGGAAAAGGGCTGCACCGGTACAGGGCAGCCCTTTCCATTCGCCGGAATCAGGCCTGCACAGGGCTGAAACCCGCTGCAATGGAGAGGTCAGGGGAAAAATCTGGAAAAAAATCCCCCGGTTTCTTTCTTAATTAGATAAGAATGCCTACCTTCGCCGTCCAAATTTAAAAAGGTCAGTAATGCCTACAATACAGCAGTTAGTAAGAAAAGGCAGGGAAATCATCACTGCCAAGAGCAAATCCAGGGCTCTGGATTCCTGCCCCCAGCGCCGGGGTGTTTGCACCCGGGTGTACACCACTACCCCCAAGAAGCCCAACTCGGCCCTGCGTAAGGTGGCCAAGGTAAGGCTGACCAACAAGGTGGAGGTGATTGCCTATATTCCCGGTGAAGGACACAACCTGCAGGAGCACTCCATCGTGCTGATCCGCGGCGGAAGGGTTAAAGATCTTCCGGGTGTTCGTTACCATATCGTACGGGGCAGCCTGGATACCGCTGGTGTGAAAGACCGGAAGAAGAGCCGCAGTAAGTACGGTACCAAGAAAGAAAAAGCCAAAAAATAATCCCGTAGCCTGACGGATTTTTCAATCATTAACAGTCAGTTTTAAACATACTCCAATGAGGAAGTCGCAACCTAAAAAAATTCCTTTAGCACCCGATCCGAAGTTCAACGACAAACTGGTTACCCGGTTTGTGAACAACCTGATGTGGGCCGGTAAAAAAAGCGGTGCCTACAGCATTTTCTATGATGCCCTTGAACGCGTGAGCAAGATTACCGGTGAAAACGGATACGACGTGTGGAAAAAAGCCCTGGCCAACATTACGCCGGGTGTGGAAGTACGGAGCCGCCGTATCGGGGGTGCCACTTTCCAGATTCCTTCTGAGGTGCGTGCCGACCGTAAGATTTCGCTGAGCATCAAATGGATGGTGCGCTACAGCCGCGAACGCAACGGCAAAAGCATGAGCGAGAAACTGGCCAACGAGATCGTAGCTGCCAGCAAAGGCGAAGGTGCTGCTTTCAAAAAGAAAGAAGATACGCACCGGATGGCTGAAGCCAATAAGGCTTTCGCTCACTTCCGGGTATAATCCATACGGATTCAATTCATCTGCGGGGCTGTGTAACACAGCCCCGTTTTGTTTACCGGCCCTTCTCTGCCAGTGGCCTGAACAGCATGGCGCCGGCGCTCACCGTGTTATCCTGAAGGGACCATCCTGTAGCTCAGGAGGATCCGGTGTTTCCGGAACTTGAGGGGGCATGCCATACAAAAGGGGCTGTATGCATCATACAGCCCCTCGTCATGAACATCCCGTAGCGGGATGCCCGGTTATCTTATTGCAGTTTAGCTGCCCAGAGTGAGGCATTCATCAGCAGTGGCTGGTGACTGTACACGCCCCAGCCGTTGTACAGGGTATTGTTCGGGGCTCCGGTGCCGTCATCGGTGGGGGAGCTGTCGCAGAGCACGAAAACCCTTCCGCTGCCGAAAGCGGAAACGGCACACATCACATTCGTGCTGTTCTGCGTAACGCCCGATTTCCAGATTAAGCCCTGCACGGCAGCATTGGCTGTGGTATTCAGGGTAAGGGTGGAGCCGTTGTTGTATTCCAGCTGGGTTACCGTACCCTCCGTGCCGTTCAGCACAGGATGGGCAAGGCCGGAAACATTTGAGGTGAGGTGTACAATATTCACCAGGTCAAAACTCAGTCCGAAGGGATTGGTCTGCACGCTGTTGCTGCTCATCAGGTCGTTCCAGATGGCAGGGGCATCCCAGCCATCACTGTTGCGGTCAGATCCGGAATGGTTACCGATCATGATCAGGCCGCCGCCGTTTTTCACAAAATTGAGGATGGCTGTTTTTTCGGAAGCGGTGAAACGGATATTGGGTTCATCCACTACAAAAACATCATATTTCGACAGGTCCTGTGCATTGCTGGTGCTGCCATAGGTGATGCTTCCGCTGCCCGGCAGGGTTTCCACGGTATGCCCCTTTTTGGCCAGGGCAATGCCCCAGGCAGAGATACCGCCCGTCCAGTAGGTTTCACCGGTAGTGGAGGTAATCGTGGATTGCAGCGGGGTAGGGATGCGTTGCGGGGTGCTGTTGTCCTCGTCGATCACCCAATCGGCATTGCCGGCTGTTTCGCCCTGAGAAGCGTCGAAAAGGAATTTTTTGCCGGTGGTGCCACCGCCACCACCTCCGGTGCCATAATCCACGATGGTAACATCATCAATATTCAGCCGGTTGGCGCTGCCGTCGGTTTTGCGGATTTCCAGCCGGATATTGCCCGACACATTCAGGGTAAAACTGCTGGTGCTGAGGCTCGTGCTGCTGGTGGTGATGGTGCTGCCGGCCTGGCTGTAACTGCTGCCGCCGTTGGTGCTGTACCATAGTTGCCAGCTGCTGTTGCCATCGGTTCCATAACGGGCATGCACAACCGAAACGGTGGCAGCGCCCTGGGCATTGTCGAACTGCATGCTGAGCACACCGGCGTTGCGCATACGCACCGACTGGGCCCCGTTCTTACGGTCGCTGCTGCTGTTGCCCAGCAGGGCGTCGTTGAGGTTCCATACCCCGGAGGCAAGCGTAATATTGGCGGCCGCATAGCTGGTTTTGGTGCCGGTTTCAAAATTCTCAGTGCCGGTGGTGCCGAGTTTGGCGAGGGTGATGCTGCGCTGTTTGCCGGTAACGGGTGCAGGCGCTTCAGGAATGGTTTTGGTACAGGAGGCGATGATGAGTACATACAGTAAGCCAGCCCCCCAGCGTAGGTTTTTCATAAGCAATCGAGTTTTATCCGGTAAATATAAATTTTTCCGGATATTTTTCAATTTTCGCCGGGGACTTTCAGCGGGTGCTGCCGTTTATTCCCGCAGCAGCCGGTTCACGAGGTCGCCGAATGCTTTCTGGTAGTGCAGGTAATGTTCACCGGTGCCGGGCCCGTTGAAACCGGTGTCAATTTTCCGGATCATGCCCTTTTTGTCAACGATGAGCGTGCTGGGGAACATGCGGATGGGGGAGAGGCCCGGGAAGGTTTTCTCGGTGCGCAGCGAGTCGGTTACTGCCACTTCTGTATTCAGAATCGGGTATTCAATCTGGTACCGGTCTTTGCACTTTAAAAGGCTCCTCCGGCTCCGCTCCCAGTCGGTACTGTATTCATAAGCCAGGGCCACCACTTCCACCCCGCGGCTCCGGTTTTGCTGGTAATAGCGGCTCAGGAAGGCCGATTCGTCCATGCAGTTGGGGCACCAGCTGCCCATCAGCTGTACAATCACCACCTTGTCGCGGAAGCGTTCATCCTCCAGCGAAACCCAGTTACCCTCCAGGTCGCGGAACCGGAATCGCAGTTTTTCCTCTCCCGGTTTTACATACATGGCCGATGTGGCGGTAGGCACGGTGGCCCTGGGGTTGCGGGTCGCCGTCCAGTTCTGGAGTCCGGTTGCGCCGGAATAAAACCGGCCACCCGTGATCTGCCGGGCGCTGCTGATGCGTGCCGTGAACAGGAAGGCATGGCTGCCGTCGAAAGCCGAGAGCAGCAGCGAGTCGCCCCGCACGATGCCTTCGAGAAAGCGGTAGTCGCCGGTGGGGGTGAGGAAGGTACCGCTAAGGTAACTGCCTTTTTGCCTGAACTCGGCCACCGCGGTATCGGTGCGCTGGTTCCTGACCAGTTCCACGGCCCAGCGGCCGGATACATTATAGGCCGGCCGGGCGCCCGGCTTGAAACGGCTGGCTGCCGGCACGGCCGTGAAGGGGAGGGAGGTGGTACGGTAAGCGCCGCCTTTTTCCCAACGCCCTTCCAGGTGGTTGTCCTGTACTTTTACGATGAAGCGGGATTCGAATACCGGCATAGGCGCCACCAGGGAGTCGCCGGCTTTTTCAAAGCGGTTCAGCCTGATTTTCTCCGCGTCATTGCGGATCAGCCAGCCGGCGGCATCCTGCAGGGAACGGGCTGTAAAGTGAAAGGGGATCCGGATGCCGTCTTCCCGGTGGAGCTCAGCCAGCCAGGTTTGCTGGCTGTGTACAGCCGTGAGTGCCAGGAGGAGAAGGGGCAGCAGGATAATTTTTTTTCTCATGGCGCAAAACTAATGCAGGGGGCTTTGCGTTTTCAGGAAATTCTGGGTGGCCGGTTCCGGAATGCAGTAATGCGGCAGAACAGGAAGTATTTTTGTACACCCAAACACCCGAAAACAACACACAATTATGTCAGGCATACTGGATCTGGTGGGCAATACGCCCCTCGCGGAACTGAAAAAACTCAATCCCAATCCGGCTGTAAAGATTTACGGCAAACTGGAGGGCAATAACCCCGGCGGGAGCGTGAAGGACCGGGCGGCCTATGGCATGATCAAGGGCGCCATCGACCGGGGCGAACTCACGGAAGGGGTTACCCTGATTGAAGCCACCAGTGGCAACACCGGGATTGCCCTGGCCATGATTGCCAGTTTGTTCAATGTGCCCATCGAGCTGGTGATGCCCGAAGATGCCACCCGGGAGCGGGTGCTCACCATGGAGGCTTTTGGCGCCAAGGTAATCCTTACGCCCAAAGAGCGCTCCATGGAGGGGGCAATTGATTATGCCAACGAACAGGTGGCCAGGGGAGGTTACCGGATGCTGAACCAGTTTGGTAACCCCGATAACCCGGGCATGCATTATGCAACCACCGGTCCCGAGATCTGGCGGGATACCGCGCAGCAGGTGACTCATTTTGTTTCTTCGATGGGTACTACGGGGACGATTATGGGCGTTTCCCGGTTTTTAAAAGAAGTGAATCCTGCTATCCAGATTGTGGGCTGTCAGCCTACGGATGGCTCTAAAATACCGGGTATCCGTAAATGGCCGGAAGCATACCTCCCTACCATCTTCGACCGCAGCCGTGTAGACCGCATTATAGAGGTTGCGGAAAATGATGCCCGGATCATGGCCAAAAAACTGGCCCGGGAGGAAGCCATCTTCAGCGGGATGAGCAGCGGGGGCGCCGCCCATGCGGCCATTGAACTGGCCAAAGAGCTGAAAGAAGGGGTGATTGTATTTATTGTGTGCGACCGGGGTGACCGTTACCTCAGCTCTGATCTGTTCGGATGAGCCGTCAGGGTGCCGCCGCCGGCGGCGTATCTCCGGCAGCGGCCGGAGCGGATTTATCTTTTTTGTCTTTCCGGTCTTTTTTACCCGGGCTTTTTTTCTCGTCCTTCTTTTTCTCGCCTTTTTTCTTCTTCTTGCCATCAGCGGCATTCACTTTGTCGTCGTCGATTTTGTCCTTGGCATGCTGGATCACAAAGTAGAATTTGATGAGGTCGTCCACATTTTTGGAGGCATCAATGATTTCCAGGAACTGGTTGTACTTATTCCAGTCGGTATCCCGGTTCATCACTTTCATCCCGATATTGGGGATGAACCACTCCCCGTCGGCCAGGCCCAGTGAAAAAATGGGCGTTTCCGGTTTTTTGCCGCTGCCGCTGTAGATCATGGCATTCATCACCTTATCCACCAGGTCCATGTAATAATTGGCGCTGTCTTCATTCTTCAGGGAGTGATACGCGTAGGAGGCTTCCTTCAGCACCCGCAGGCTCACGGGATGGTGCTGCAGGTAGCGTTGTGATTCCGCCAGGGCATCTTCAAATTTGCCGGCATCGTTGAGGTCGAAGATTTCCTGCTCTTTCTCCATGTCTTCAAAGGGCTTGTAGTGGGCATCTTCAGTGAAGCCGATCATCAGGGCCAGCACTTCGGCATTGCTGAGGCTGGTATCATTGGCCACGAAACGCGGCAGGAGCTTTTTATAGGAGAGGGGGCTTTCATTGTCCTGGGTTTGTTCCAGGATTTTCCGGAAATCGCGCTGGTAATCAAAGGGGGCATCTTTGGGCTGGGCAGAACCGGCCAGGAAGGCGGTGATCAGGAAGAGGAAGCTGAGTATTTTCATAAAAGGGCGTAACCGGCCGGGATCATCCGGGGGCCTGCAAATATAATCGGCAGATGAACGTGTTCAGCAGGTTACCACCGGCAATTGCGACGTTCCCGGCAGCCCGCCTGCCGGGCGGGGAAAACCGCCCTTTGCACTTTCGGAAAAACCCCCTACTTTTGCGCCGCCAAATACTTCAGCCGGAAGGGTAGGGTTTTGAGGAAGGCACTGAAGGGGTTGGCAGATTATGAGAGCAGCATAAATATCATATCATCGTCCCGGGCCGTTGGCGGCGGCTCTGCACGGACTCAGGCGGGTTCCCCGCTGATGCTCAACGATAGCCTGCACAAGGGTGCGACGCCACTGAAGCCGAACAGCGATCCGGTGCCGGCCTCACCCAAAAATTCATCACTCAAAGCAAAAAAATAAAATAGTCAACAATGGCAGATTTACGTTTTCAACGCAATTTTGGTATTGCCGCTCACATCGATGCCGGTAAAACCACCACCACCGAGCGCATCCTGCGCTACACCGGTATGATCCACAAAATCGGGGAGGTACACGACGGTGCCGCCACCACCGACTGGATGGAGCAGGAAAAAGAACGCGGTATCACCATCACTTCTGCGGCCGTAAGCTGCCAGTGGAACTTCCCCACCGTGCTGGGTAAGGCCACCCCTGATACCAAGAAGTATTATTTCAACATCATCGATACTCCGGGTCACGTGGACTTCACCGTAGAGGTGGAGCGCTCCATGCGTGTACTCGACGGCCTGATTGCCCTGTTCTCCGCCGTGGATGGTGTGGAACCCCAGTCTGAAACCGTTTGGCGTCAGGCCAACCGTTACGGTGTTCCCCGTATCGGCTTCGTGAACAAGATGGACCGTGCCGGCGCCGACTTCCTCAATGTGGTGAAGCAGGTGAAAGAAATGCTCGGCTCCAAGGCGGTGCCCCTGCAGCTGCCCATCGGCGCTGAAG
Organism: Ferruginibacter sp.; assembly: GCA_041911275.1. Lineage (GTDB taxonomy): Bacteria > Bacteroidota > Bacteroidia > Chitinophagales > Chitinophagaceae > Ferruginibacter. The sequence goes on from JAYRPG010000068.1 coordinate 16,174, forward strand.
ACAACTTCAAAGGCGTGGTGGACCTGATCAAAATGAAAGGCATCATCTGGCATATGGAAACCGAAGGCATGACTTATGACGAAGTGCCCATTCCGGAAGATATGGTGGAGGAAGCCAATTTCTGGCGCGCCCAGCTGGTGGAAGCCGTTGCCGAATACGACGACACCCTGATGGAGAAATTCTTTGAAGATCCCAACAGCATCAGCGAAGCCGAGATTCATGAAGCCATCCGTAAAGCGGCCATCGACCTCAGCATCGTGCCGATGATGTGCGGTTCTTCGTTCAAAAATAAAGGCGTACAAACCGCTCTCGACGCGGTATGCCGTTACCTGCCTTCTCCCGTGGACATCGAAGCCGTAAAAGGTACCGATCCCGATACCGGCGCCGAACTGATCCGTAAGCCCGATCCCAAGGAGCCCTTCGCTGCCCTGGCCTTCAAGATCATGACCGATCCCTTCGTGGGTCGCCTGGCCTTCTTCCGCTGCTATTCCGGCCATCTCGACGCCGGCTCTTATGTACTGAACGTACGCAGCGGTAAGAAAGAAAGGATCAGCCGGATCATGAAGATGTTTGCCAACAAGCAGAACCCGATCGACTTCATCGAAGCCGGTGATATCGGTGCGGCTGTAGGTTTCAAGGAAATCAAAACCGGGGATACCCTCTGCGACGAAAACCATCCCATCACGCTGGAAAACATGTTCATTCCTGAGCCGGTGATCGCCATTGCGGTGGAGCCCAAAACCCAGGCTGACGTGGACAAAATGGGTATGGCCATCGCCAAGCTGGTGGAAGAGGATCCCACGCTGCGCGTGAACACCGACGAAGATACCGGCCAGACCATCCTCCGCGGAATGGGCGAGCTGCACCTCGAGATCATCGTGGACCGTATGCGCCGTGAATTTAAAGTGGAAGTGAACCAGGGTGCTCCCCAGGTAGCGTATAAAGAAGCCTTCCAGGCTACGATCGAACACCGCGAAACGCTGAAAAAGCAAACCGGTGGTCGTGGTAAGTTTGCCGACATCATTTTCAACCTCGGACCTGCGGATGAAGAATGGCTGAAGGAAAACGAGGGCAAGAGCTTCCAGTTCGTGAACGATATTTTCGGGGGTTCTATCCCGAAGGAATTTGTTCCCGCCATCCAGAAAGGTTTTGAAACCGCGATGAGCACCGGCGTTTTGGCCGGCTACCCGGTGAACAACCTGAAAGTGCGGATTTTCGACGGTAGCTACCATGATGTGGATTCTGACGCCATGAGCTTTGAACTCTGCGCCAAAGCCGGTTTCCGTGAAGCCGGCCGCAAAGCCAAGCCCGTGCTGCTGGAGCCCATCATGAAGGTGGAAGTGCTTACGCCCGATCAGTATATGGGTGATGTAACCGGTGACCTCAACCGCCGCCGCGGTATCCTGGAAGGGATGGACAGCCGGAACAACCTGCAGGTGATCAAGGCCAAAGTGCCCCTCAGCGAAATGTTCGGTTATGTAACCCAGCTGCGCTCCCTGTCTTCCGGCCGCGCTACCTCCACCATGGAGTTCAGTCACTACTCACCCGCACCCAACAACATTGCGGAAGAAGTGGTGGCCAAGAGCAAAGGCAAGCTGAAATCAGATGATTAATGCTGTATGGCCTAATACACAGCCCCGGAGTGATGCACTCCGGGGCTTTTTTTGCGGTGAAGGGAAGGGGGAACAGGGAACTCCCCGTTCCGGCGGTGGTTTCGCCTGCCCCATCCAGGATGCGACCGAAATCTTCCGCGCAACCCCGGCGAGGGGAGGGAGGGAACAGGGAATGATGAACAGGGAATGATGAACAGGGAACTTTCCGTTCCGGCGGTGTTTTCGCCTGCACCATCCTCGCTGCGACCGAAGTCTCCCGCGCAACCCCGGCGAGGGGAAGGAGGGAACAGGGAATGGTGAACGGGGAGGGAGGAAGTTTTCAATATTCAATGTAGGATTAGGAAGCATGCTGCCAAACGCGCTAAGGGCCTCAGAAAAATAGCGTTGAGAAATGTACGGTCTGAAGTGTCAAGCGGCGAAAGTGTTGGGAATAGCACATCGCAGATCAAGGTATTGGCTGAGCTGCGAAACGCAGTGGGGGCTTAGCTTTTTCGCCGTAGCGTAAGACCGTACATTTTAGCTATTTTTCTGCAGCCTTGAATTTTTTTGTTTCTTTTTTGTTTCAAGACAAAAAAGAAA
>JAYRPG010000069.1:0-21124 GCA_041911275.1 Ferruginibacter sp.
CCCTGTCGATTATTTTTTCACTGCCAAATAATCCGGAAACGGTGAGTGTGTTCTGTCCGTTGATGTACCAGTCTATCCCTGCCTTCGAGGTAAAATAATTCGTATTCCGGTTCCGCTTTAACTGTTGCCGGATAATGGTTCCGTCATCATAGGTGCGGGTAACAAATTCGTTTTTGTTAAGTGTATGCGTGAATAAGTGATCTGCCTGAACAAATGCATTTACCTTACCTGTGCGGTAATTCATGGAAACGGATGGATTCAGCTTTGGGGTAAACGTATATTGGGGCCTGATACCGGGCAGGTTATCCCTGCGGACCCACAAAGCCCCTGCCCCGGTGGTGAAACCGGCTTTCCCGTTAAATCCCTCCTGCTTGTTTTTCTTCATCAGGATATTGATGATCCCGGCATTCCCGTTGGCATCATATTTCGAAGAGGGGTTGTTGATGATTTCAATTTTATCAATGGCAGATGCAGGTAAATTATCCAGTCCGGCCTGATTGCCAAAGCCGGTTAATGCCGTCTGTTTTCCATCAATCAATACCACCACTTTTTCACTGCCCCGCAACTGCACTTTACCTTCCTGCACCGTAATACCCGGCAGATTTTGCATGGCCTGCAATACAGAACCGCCGGCCTGAGCAGGTTGATCACTGAGTGCATATGTTTTCTTATCCAGTTTACTGCTGATGGATTCAGCTTTCCCTGCTACCCGCACCTCAAGCAATAGCTGGGGGTCTTCTGCCAGTTCAATGGAAGGCAGCTGCAGAAATTCAGAAAGGCTGCCCACAAAAAGCGGCACATTCCGGCCGATGTAACCGGCAAGTGAAACTTCCAGCACATAATGACCGGGTTTGACGGCGTTGAGGGTAAATCTTCCTGAGCTGTCGGTTACGGTACCTGTAACAAACAGGTTTTCCTTTTCTGTTTTCAGCACCAGGTTTACATAAGGCAACCCCTGTATGCCTTTCTGCCCGGTGACCATGCCGGATACCGCAACCCCGGAAGTTTGAGCAATTGAAAATTGTACAGGCAGCATGCAGATCAGTAAAAAACACCGCGCTGATCTAATAAGATAATGAAACATGGGATGATCCGTTTACTGGGTTTGAAGCCTTGATTTTACTGGCTAACTGATCCGGAGTGATGTCAAAAATAAGATGAAAGAACCAGTTTGCCGGTCAGCGCAGCAGCCCCGCAGCCCACTGGAGGGCCTGGGCAGTTTTGAGGTATTTGGTCTGCAGTTCCAGGAGTTTCTGCCGGGTTTCCAGCACTTTGTTTTCCCGGCTGTTGAGGAGGAAGAGACTGCTCTCACCGGCGCGGAAGCGTTGCTCCTCACCCCTGAAGAGGGTTTGGTAGCCGCTGAGGGCAGCGCTGTAGATCCCGGTTTGTTGCTGTAATCCTGCGAGTTCATTAAAGTACCGGCGGATCTTGTTTTCAATGGCCTGCTGTTCCTGAGCCTGCTCCAGCCCGGTTTCCCGGATCTTCAGGCGGGCCAGTTTATAGCTTCCCCTCCCCTCACTGAAGCGCAGGGGCAAGCCGATTTCCAGTCCGAACTTATAGTTGTTTTCAAAGAAGCCCGCCTTGCCGATGCCACTGAACACATTGTACCCCTTGTTCAGCAGATTGGCCCGCAGGTTTACCGTGGGCAGCAGGCTCTGGAATTTGAGCCGCCGCTCCACATCAAGGATCTGCAGCTTGTACTGAAAAATGCGCAGCTTGGGATGGTTGCTCCGGGCCTCCGTGAGCAGGGCGTCCAGTACGGGCAGGGGCTGATCCGGCACGCTCTCCGGGTTCCAGGCTGCCGGCACTACATCGTTGGCAAGCTGGTAATAGGTATTGTTGCCGAGCCACAGAAAGTTGGAGAGCTCGATGGCGGCGTTGTTCAGGCGCACCCGGGCCTCACTCTCCTGCAGCCTGAACTGCTGCAGCTGGGCCAGGGCTTCCACGGTGTCAATCGCCGGACGGTCGCCCTGCCGGAAACCCGTTTTCACCAGCTCAAAGCGGGCTTCATTCACGCGTACTGCTTCACCGATTACGCGGAGCACTTCATAATCCCGCACCCAGTTCCAGTAGGTTTCATAGGCTTCGAACAGGATGTCGTTGATCATCATCTGCTGCTCCGCCACGGTTTGTGAACGGAAGATACCGGCCTGCTTCAGTACGGCCCGGCGTTTGTCCATCAGCAGATTTTTGGCCAGCGGCACCGAGATGCCCGCATAGCTGGAGCGGTCGGGACTCAGCTCCGGGTTCAGGAACTGCCCGCCATTGTCTTCCATGCCCGCCTTCAGTTCAATGCCATACCAGGTGGGGATCTTGATTTCGGGGTTGAAGTAGTTATAGTAATTCTTGCCGTCGAATGTTTTCTGATCAGTGCGCAGGTACACCGAAGGATCAAAGCCGCCGCGGGCCAGCGTGAGCTCGGCCTTGCCCCGCTCCACCAGGATACCCGCCTGCTTCACCACCGGGTGAAACTGCCGCACGATGGCGGTGAAGGCCGATACGGTAAGCTGTTTTCCGGTGAGCGCCACACTGTCCTGCCCGTGGACCGGAAGGGTGACCAGCGGCAGCAGGTGCAGCAAGAAGAGCCTGATGAGAGATCCTGCAGCGATGCGCATTTTTTTCGTTTATACCTTACTGTGATAACCTTATTTTTTCCCGGTCTCCTTTGCGCCGGCGGCAGCACCGCCCTTCGGCTTGTAATAATCCGGCGGGAACCCGTTGATATTCCGCCAGAGCTCATACCATACCGGCACATCCTTGAGCAGGGCGAAACCGGAAGCCCCGGTTCCCATTTTCAGCAGGGGCGGCCATTTGCGGTCGGCCGGATCCTCCGCCACCAGCACCCGGAACAGGCCATTGTCGCTCACGGCGCTCTCGATGGCGTTCACCCGGCCACCGAAGGTACCATAGGAGGCCTGGGGCCAGCCGCTGAACACGATGGCCGGAAAACCATCGAACATAAACCGCACTTTCTGACCGGTGTCGAGCAGGGGCAGGTCAACGGGACGGATGTAAATCTCCACTGCATACTGGATGTGATCGGGTACAATCTCCACGACCATCTCCCCGTCTTTCACAATTTCCCCGATACCGGCTTTTTTCGCCTTCACCACCTGGCCGCTCTGCGGCGCGGTGATGTAGTACAGCTTGCTCCGGAGATCATAATTCATGTACTGGTTGCGCAGCTTGGCAATATCGGCTTCACCCGAGGCAATCTGGGAAAGCGACTGGAAGCGGTCGCCGCTGGCCTTTGAAATTTTTTCGTTGTAGTCCTGGATGGTGCCGTTCAGCTCCAGCTGGAGGATGCCCAGTTCCTGCCGGGCATTCATGTACTTGATTTCGGCACTGGTTTTTTTGGCCTGTGCATTCTGGTAAGCCACATTGCGCTGTTCCAGCTGCGTGAGGGATACCAGGCCGCTGTCGTACATATTCTTCTGGCGGTTGAACTGCCGGGTGGCCATGGTGAGGTCATTGATGGCCGCCAGCATATCCATACTGTCGGCCTGTACCTTCATGCGCTGCTGCCGTATCTTGTTTTCAATCTGCGAGATCTTCAGCACCCGGGCCTCCTGGAGCGCCGCCATCTGCTGTTCGGCGGTTCCGGCTTTACCCCGGTAATTCTCAACCGACATTTCCTTGGCGCTGAGCTGTTCTTTGGTGCGGTTGAGCAGGTTGGGATCGAGGTAATCATCCTTGATCTCCGCCAGCTGGATGATGGTATCGCCCTGCTGCACATAATCTCCCTCCTTCACAAACCATTTTACCACCCGGCCGGGTATGATGGTATTGAGCTGCTGCGGACGCTGCTCCTGGCGCAGGGTGGTGACATTGCCGCGGGCAGAGATGTTCTGCGTCCAGGGCAGAAAGAGGATCAGGATAAGGCTCACCAGGATCCCATAGGTCCAGTATTTCACCTTGCTCTTTTCACGGATCCGGTAGATGGCGGAAAAAGAGCGGATCGTTTTGCCGGTATCCAGTTGTTCTTCTATCCGGGTATCGATGAAGTTCATGCCTTGGGTTTTATGAGATGAACGATATCCGCCCATTTGCCGATTGCTTTCACGGCGCCCTTCTCCAGGTAAATTACCTTGTCGCACTGCGCGGCAAACTCTTCATGGTTGCAGCTGATCAGCAGGGTTTGCTGCGGGGTTTCTTCCAGGAGGTACTGGATCACCGACCGGCGGGCCGCCTCACTGATGCCCTCAAAGGGTTCTTCCAGCAGCACCAGCCGGGGATGGTTCACCAGGGCCCGGAGCAGCAGCACCTTCTGCACAATGTTGCGGGAAAGTTTCTTACCGATGGGATCAATCATGGTGTTGAGTCCCTCATCCAGTTCGCCCAGGAAGGCCTTGAGGCCGATCTTCTCACCCAGTTTGAGAACATGGTGGGGAGAAATTTCGGCATTCCCCATCGTGATGTTCTCCAGGAGTGTGCCGTGGAAAATATCCTGCTGGCTGAGGAGGATGCCGGTTTGGGTGCGGATACTGTCGAGCCGGTAATTGGTGAGCGGAATACTATTGACGAAGATGTTGCCGGCAAATTCATTGTAGGCGCCGCTGAGCAGGCGCAGCAGCGTAGACTTGCCCGAACCGGTAGCGCCCATGATGCACACTTTTTCGTTGGCGGCAATCTGGAAATTGAGACCCTTCAGCACCATTTTGTGCTGCTCATTTTCATAGGCGAACGAAACATTCACCAGGTCAAGGCTGAGGCCGTTGTTCTCCCTGGACAGTTCGATGGTGCCATCCTGCTCCACCGGTTTGTCGGTGATCTTGGCCAGCTTCTCCACAGAGGTCAGCACATCATACACCGTATCCAGGTTGATCATGATTTTCTCCACCGAATTGATCACGGTGATGATGATGATTTCGGCGGCGATGAACTGCCCGATATTGAGCTGCTGGTTCACCAGGAGCACACTGCCCACAATGAGCATGGTAGCCGTAATGAACACTTTAAAGCCCACCAGGCTCCAGAACTGAAACAGCAGCACGCGGAAGTGAATGGTACGGTAACCGAGGTAACCGGTTACCAGTTGGTCGGTGCGGTCAATATTCAGGGAAGTGTTGCGGGAAAATTTGAATGACTTGATCACCCTGGCCATTTCTTCGAGCCAGCCGGCCACGCCGTATTTGTAATCACTCTCGCGCAGGCTCGATTCCATGCCCCGCGGGCCGGAGTAGCGGAGGATCACATACATGATGAGCAGCAGCACCAGGCCAAAGAAAATAAAGATCGGGTGATAGAACGAAAGCAGCAGGAGACCGAATACGATCTGGATGGAAGCGCCGGGGATATCCAGCAGCAGTTTGGAGATGCCCTTCTGCAGGGTCACCGTGTCGAAGAAACGGTTCACCAGTTCAGGGAGATAGTAATTGTCGACAGAATGAAGATTGAGTTTGGGAATGCGCTCCGCGAATTCGAAGGAATAGCGCACAAAGATCTTCTGCTGCACTTTTTCAATCAGTCGCATCTGGTTTACCTGCAGCATGCCGTTGAGGAACACGCCCAGCACCACCATGATGATCATGATCACGAGCGAGGTGGAGATGGCATTGCCCAGTACAAAGCTGATGATGGACTGAATGCCCAGCGGCAGCGAAAGCTGGATAAGCCCGTTGAGGATGGCATAAAAGTAAACCGAGGTGATCTCGTTCTTTTCAAGCCGGATCACCCGGAGGATCCGGCTTACCGGATGGGTATAATACTGCTGCGTAGCATTCAATGCCATGATTCAATGGGTTTTCAACATTCAAAGAGAGTTGCACCTGGCCCTCCCCGGTGAACACTGCATTAACAGCGTTTCCTGAAAAGTGTTGCGAAATTAAGCGCTGCGCCCTAAATTAATATTAAACAAAATGATATTGGGATTTTTTTAAGAACTGCTGTACAGCAGCCTGATAACCAATAAAAAAGGAGCAGCCAGGGGCTGCTCCTTACTATGCGTTCGCATCAGCGTGCTTATTCTTCTTCGTCGAAACTCATGGCTTCTTTCGTGGTCATCAGCAGTTCGTATTCTTCCTTGCTGCCCACGATCATGTTTTCGAACTCGCGCAGACCGGTACCGGCGGGGATCGGGTGACCGGTGATCACGTTCTCCTTCAGGCCCATCATCAGGTCGGTTTTGCCCTGGATGGCCGCGGCGCTCAGCACCTTGGTGGTTTCCTGGAACGAAGCGGCGGAGATCCAGCTTTGCGTGCCCAGTGAAGCCTTGGTGATACCGAGGAGGAGCGGTGAAGAGGTAGCGGGCTTGGCATCGCGGAATTCCACCAGCTTTTTATCAGCACGCCGGAGCACTGAATTTTCCTCCCGCACATCGCGCAGCGTAACGATCTGACCGGGCTTGAGACGGGTGCTTTCACCCGGATCGGTCACCACCTTCTTGTCGAAGATGTGATCGTTCTCGTGGTTGAAGTCGAGTTTATCTTCCACATCGCCTTCCAGGAAGATGGTATCGCCGGCATCCTCAATGGTTACCTTGCGCATCATCTGGCGTACGATCACTTCAATATGCTTGTCGTTGATCTTCACACCCTGGAGACGATAAACCTCCTGGATTTCATTTACTACATATTCCTGAACAGCAAAGGGTCCCTTGATGGCCAGGATATCAGCCGGGGCAATCTGGCCGTCGCTGAGCGGAGCGCCCGCTTTCACGAAGTCACCGTCCTGCACCAGGATCTGGCGGGTGAGCGGAACGAGGTATTTGCGGATCACGCCATCCTTCGCTTCCACCACAATCTCACGGTTACCGCGCTTGATGTTACCGAAGGCTACCACACCGTCGATTTCGCAAACCACGGCAGGGTTGGCCGGGTTACGGGCTTCAAAGAGTTCCGTTACGCGGGGCAGACCACCGGTGATGTCCTTCAGCTTGCTCAGCACACGCGGGATTTTCACCAGCACCTGACCGCTCTTCACTTCATCCCCTTCTTCCACCACGATGTGGCTGCCTACGGGCAGGTTGTATGACTTATGTTCTTTGCCTTCGATCAGGATCGCCGGTAGTTTGGTTTTGTCCTTGGTTTCGATCACCACTTTCTCGCGGTGGCCGGTTTGTTCATCGGCTTCTTCCCGAACGGTAACGCCTTCAATCACACTTTCGAACTTCACCTTACCCACGAGCTCAGACACGATCACGTTGTTGAACGGATCCCAGCTGCAGATGACATCACCCTTGCTGATCTTCTGTCCGTCTTTCACATTGAGGGTGGCACCGTAGGGCACGTTATTGGTGATGAGCAGGCGGTCGTTCTTCACGTCCATGATCCGCACCTCACCGGTACGGCCGATAACCACCTGTACTTTCTTGCCTTCATTGTCTTCGGAAGTTACCGTACGCAGACCGTCGAACTGGATCACCCCGTCGAATTTGGCGGCCATCGTGGACTCTACCGAAGCAGAGCCGGCCACACCACCCACGTGGAAGGTACGGAGGGTAAGCTGCGTACCCGGTTCACCGATCGACTGGGCAGCGATGATGCCCACCGCGTCGCCGCGCTGAGCCATGTAGCCGGTAGCTAGGTTTTTACCGTAGCACTTCACACATACCCCGCGCTTGCTTTCGCAGGTGAGTACAGAGCGGATTTCCACGGTTTCGATACCGGCTTCTTCGATCTTCTTGGCCACATCCTGTGAAATTTCTTCACCGGCGCTTACCAGCAGTTCGTCGTTCAGCGGGTGGTATACATCGTGCAGGGAGGTACGGCCTTCGAGGCGGTCGCTCAGGGGCTCGATGATGTCTTCGTTGTCTTTCAGCGCCGAAGTGGCGATGCCGCGGAGGGTACCGCAGTCTTCTTCATTGATCACCACATCCTGGGCCACGTCTACCAGACGGCGGGTGAGGTAACCGGCATCGGCTGTTTTCAGGGCCGTATCCGCCAGACCCTTACGGGCACCGTGGGTGGAGATGAAGTATTCCAGTACGTTCAGGCCATCCTTGAAGTTGGAGAGAATCGGGTTTTCGATGATCTCGCTGCCGGAAGAGCCGGATTTACGCGGCTTGGCCATCAGACCCCTGATACCAGCCAGCTGCTTGATCTGCTGCTTGGAACCCCGGGCGCCCGAATCGAGCATCATGTATACGGAATTGAAGCCCTGCTTGTCGCTGGCCAGTTCGCGGATAAGCGTTTCCGTGATGCGGGTATCCACCCGGCTCCAGATATCCACGGTTTGGTTGTAGCGTTCGTTGTTGGTGATGAGACCCATGTTATAGTTGTCCCATACCTCATCCACTTCAACAGTAGCGTTCTCAATCAGCTCCTGCTTGATATCGGGGATGATCAGGTCATTGATGCTGAACGACAGACCACCCTTGAAGGCCATTCGGTAACCGAGGGTTTTGATGTCGTCGAGGAATTTGGCCGTAGTGGGTACGTTCGTCCACTTGATGATGTCACCAATGATTTCACGGAGTGATTTCTTGGTGAGCAGGGCGTTGATGAAACCCACGCTTTTCGGCACAAACTGGTTAAAGATCACCCGGCCCACCGTGGTTTCGAGCAGCTTGCGGGAGAGGGTGCCATCGGCGTTGCGCACATCGGTTTTCACCTTGATGTGGGCGTGCAGGTCCACTTTCTTCTCGTTGTAGGCGATGATCACCTCTTCAGCGGAGTAGAAGGCCTTGCCCTCACCCAGCACTTTTTCGGTGTCGGTGGATTTTTTGCCTTTGGTGATATAGTACAGACCCAGTACCATGTCCTGTGAAGGCAGGGTGATGGGGGTTCCGTTCTGCGGGTTGAGGATGTTGTGCGACGACAGCATCAGCAGCTGGGCTTCCAGGATGGCAGCATGACTCAGCGGCACGTGTACCGCCATCTGGTCACCGTCAAAGTCGGCGTTGAAAGCCGTGGTAACGAGCGGGTGCAGCTGGATGGCCTTACCCTCGATCAGTTTGGGCTGGAAGGCCTGGATAGACAGCCGGTGCAGCGTCGGGGCACGGTTGAGCATTACCGGGTGACCTTTCAGGATATTTTCCAGGATGTCCCAGATCACGGCTTCCTTCTTGTCTACCAGTTTTCGGGCGCTCTTCACGGTTTTGACAATGCCCCTTTCAATCAGCTTGCGGATGATAAAGGGTTTGAACAGTTCAGCGGCCATGTCTTTGGGCAGACCGCACTCGTGCATTTTCAGTTCCGGACCCACCACAATCACCGAACGGCCGGAGTAGTCAACCCGCTTACCGAGCAGGTTCTGACGGAAACGACCCTGTTTGCCCTTGAGCACGTCGCTCAGGGATTTCAGGGCACGGCCGCCCTCGGCCTTCACGGCGTTGGATTTACGGCTGTTGTCGAACAGGGAGTCGATGGCTTCCTGCAGCATCCGCTTTTCGTTGCGGAGGATCACTTCAGGAGCCTTGATCTCCAGGAGGCGCTTCAACCGGTTGTTCCGGATGATCACGCGGCGGTAGAGATCGTTCAGGTCGGAAGAGGCAAAGCGGCCGCCATCCAGGGGAACGAGCGGACGCAGTTCCGGCGGAATCACCGGGATGTATTGCATCACCATCCATTCCGGACGGTTGTTGATGCGGGTATTGGCATCGCGGAAGCTTTCCACCACGCTCAGGCGCTTGAGGGCGTCGGCCTTGCGCTGCTGCGAAGTTTCGCTGGCGGCTGCATTACGCAGGTCGTAGCTCAGCTGATCCAGGTCGATGCGGGCCAGCAGGTCATGCACGGCCTCGGCGCCCATTTTGGCGATGAATTTATTGGGATCCTCATCCGAGAGATGCTGGTTGTCCTTGGGCAGGGCATCCAGGATATCGAGGTATTCCTCTTCCGTGAGCAGGTCACCGAAATTCTGTCCTTTATCAGCGCGGATACCCGGCTGGATTACCACGAAGCGTTCGTAGTAAATGATGGTTTCCAGTTTCTTGGAGCTCATGCCGAGCAGGTAACCGATCTTATTGGGCAGTGATTTGAAGTACCAGATGTGCACCACCGGTACCACCAGTTTGATATGCCCCATGCGCTCGCGGCGCACTTTCTTTTCGGTGACTTCCACCCCGCAGCGGTCGCACACGATACCCTTGTAACGGATCCGCTTGTACTTGCCGCAGGCACATTCATAATCCTTCACCGGACCGAAAATCCTTTCGCAGAAAAGGCCATCCCTTTCCGGCTTATAGGTACGGTAGTTAATGGTTTCAGGCTTTAATACTTCACCAAAGCTTTTTTCCAGGATGCTGTCGGGCGATGCCAGACCGATCGTGATCTGCGAAAAAGCAGCCTTGGGGCGGTTTTCTTTTTTGAATGCCATATTAAGTGTTGTAGAGTTTGAAGTGTAATTGCGTGAACCGTAAACCGTCAGTCGTGAATAGCGTTACCGGTTCACGACTGACGATTGACGTACCTTATTCAAAATTCAGATCCAGGCCCAGGCCTCTCAGTTCATGCACCAGCACGTTGAAGGACTCAGGGATACCGGGTTTCGGAATGTTATCGCCTTTCACGATGGCTTCGTAGGTTTTGGCTCGGCCGATGATGTCATCCGACTTCAGCGTCAGCAGTTCCTGCAGGATGTTGGAAGCACCGTAGGCTTCGAGGGCCCACACCTCCATCTCACCGAAACGCTGGCCACCGAACTGGGCCTTACCACCCAGCGGCTGCTGGGTAATGAGGCTGTACGGTCCGATGGAACGGGCGTGCATCTTATCATCCACCATGTGGTGCAGTTTGATCATGTAGATCACGCCCACCGTGGCTTTCTGATCGAAGCGATCGCCGGTTTCACCGTCATAGAGATAGGTATGACCGAATTTGGGCAGGCCCGCCTTCGTGATGTATTGATCAATTTCCTCTACGCTGGCGCCGTCAAAAATCGGGGTGGAGAACCGCACGCCCAGTTTTTCGCCGGCCCATCCGAGCACGGTTTCATAAATCTGTCCGAGGTTCATACGGCTCGGTACACCCAGCGGGTTGAGCACGATGTCCACCGGTGTGCCGTCCTCGAGGAAGGGCATATCTTCCTGGCGAACGATCTTGGCTACAATACCCTTGTTACCGTGGCGACCGGCCATCTTATCCCCCACTTTCAGCTTGCGCTTCACCGCGAGGTACACTTTGGCGAGCTTCAGTACACCGGCCGGCAGTTCGTCGCCAATGCTGATGTTGAATTTCTCCCGCTTGTAACGGCCGAGCTCTTCGTTGTACTTGATGGTATAGTTGTGGAGGAGGATGTTGATGAGTTCATCGGTTTTGGCATCCCCGGTCCATCCCAGCGGATTCACGTTCAGGTAATCGATGTTCGAGAGGTTCTTGGCGTTGAACTTGGCGCCTTTGCCGATCAGCACTTCACCGAAGTTGTTGCTCACACCGGCGGAAGTTTTTTCCTTCAGCAGGGTCTGCAGTTTGCCGATCAGCATTTCGAGCAGGTCCTGCTCGTTCTTTTCGTGCACCTTCTCGATCTTTTCCAGGCTGGCCTTCTCCCGCACTTTGGCGTTCTTGTCTTTCTTGGCGCGCTGGAACAGCTTTTTGTTGATCACCACCCCTTCGGTGCCGCTCGGCGCCTTCAGTGAGGCATCCTTCGCGTCGCCGGCCTTGTCGCCGAAGATGGCGCGCAGCAGTTTCTCTTCCGGTGTGGGGTCGCTTTCTCCCTTCGGCGTGATTTTGCCGATGATGATATCGCCTTCCTTGATGTGGGCGCCGATGCGGATGATGCCGTTCTGGTCGAGGTCCTTGGTGGCTTCCTCGCTCACGTTCGGGATATCCGGCGTCAGTTCCTCTTCACCCAGTTTGGTGTCGCGTACCTCGGTTTCAAACTCACTGATATGGATAGACGTAAACAGGTCTTCTTTCACCACTTTCTCGGAAATCACGATGGCATCCTCGAAGTTGTAACCTTTCCAGGGCATGAAGGCCACTTTGAGGTTACGGCCCAGGGCCAGTTCGCCGCCCTTGGTGGCATAACCTTCGGTGAGGAAGTCGCCTTCCACCACTTTCTGGCCTTTTACCACGGCGGGGCGAAGGTTGATGCAGGTTTCCTGGTTGGTGCGTACAAACTTGGTGAGTTTGTAGATGCGAAGATCGTCTTCGAAGCTCACCAGCTGCTGCATTTCGCTGCGGTTGTAGCGCACATGGATTTCGTTGGCATCCACATACTCCACCACACCCGGTCCTTCAGCATGCAGCTGGATGCGGGCGTCGCGGGCAGCCTTGCCTTCCAGGCCCGTTCCCACGATCGGGGGATCGAGGCGGATCAGGGGCACAGCCTGGCGTTGCATGTTCGATCCCATCAGGGCACGGTTGGCGTCATCGTGCTCCAGGAAGGGGATCATGGAAGCGCTGAGGCCCACAATCTGGTTGGGGGCCACGTCCATGAACTCCACTTCAGCTTTATCCAGGATCGGGAAGTCACCGGTTTGGCGGCTCTTGATTTTTTCCTCAGTGAAATTGCCCTTCTCATCCATTTCCACGTTGGCCTGGGCAATTTTGGCGGTATCTTCTTCTTCAGCGCTCAGGAAGGTGATCTTTTTCAGATCGGCCTTGCCGTCGGTTACCTTGTGATAGGGCGTTTCGATGAAGCCCATCTCATTGATCTTGGCATGCACGCAGAGGGTGGAGATCAGACCGATGTTCGGACCTTCCGGTGTTTCGATGGTGCAGAGACGGCCGTAGTGAGAGTAGTGAACGTCACGTACCTCGAAGCCGGCGCGTTCACGGCTCAGACCACCGGGACCCAGGGCGGAGATACGGCGTTTGTGCGTAATCTCGGAGAGCGGGTTGGTTTGGTCGAGGAACTGCGACAGCTGTGAGGTGCCGAAGAAAGAGTTGATTACAGAAGAAAGGGTACGGGCGTTGATCAGGTCAACCGGTGTAAACACCTCGTTGTCGCGCACATTCATCCGTTCGCGGATGGTGCGGGCCATACGGGCCAGGCCCACGCCGAACTGGGCGTAGAGCTGCTCGCCCACGGTACGCACGCGGCGGTTGCTGAGGTGATCGATATCATCCACCTCGCTCTTGCCATTGGTGAGCTGAACGAGGGTTTTGATGATGGCGATGATATCGTCTTTGGTGAGTACCTTTTTCTCCAGCGGGAAGTTCAGGCCGAGGCGGCGGTTGATTTTGTAACGGCCCACTTCGCCGAGATCATAGCGTTTGTCGCTGAAGAACAGTTTGTCGATGATGCCGCGGGCGGTTTCATTATCCGGGGCATCGGCGCCGCGCAGCTGGCGGTAGATGTGCTGCACCGCTTCGAGTTCACTGTTGGAAGTATCTTTATTAAGTGTGTTGTAGATGATGGCATAATCCCCGCTGGCTTCTTCCTTCTGGATGAAGATGCTCTTCACATCCATCTCCGCGATCATGTCGATATTGTTTTCATCGAGCACGGTGTCGCGTTCCAGCACAATTTCATTCCTTTCGATGCTCACCACCTCGCCGGTGTCTTCATCCACGAAGTCTTCCACCCAGGTGCGGAGCACGCGGGCAGCCAGGCGCTTGCCGATGAATTTCTGCAGGCTTTTCTTATCCACCTTCACTTCATCAGCCATGCCGAAGAGTTCCAGGATATCCTTATCCGTTTCGTAGCCGATGGAACGGAGCAGCGTGGTAACGGGGAATTTCTTTTTGCGGTCGATGTACGCGTACATCACATTGTTGATGTCGGTGGCAAATTCCATCCAGGCGCCCTTGAAGGGGATCACGCGGGCGGAATAGATCTTGGTGCCGTTGGGGTGCACCGACTGGCCGAAGAATACACCGGGTGAACGGTGGAGCTGGCTCACCACCACCCTTTCTGCGCCGTTGATCACAAAGGTGCCGCGGGGGGTCATGTAGGGGATGTTGCCGAGGAATACGTCCTGCACGATGGTCTGGAAATCCACATGCTCTTCATCGTTACAGCTCAGGCGCAGTTTCGCTTTTAAGGGTACCGCATAAGTGAGGCCGCGTTCGATACACTCATCAATGGTGTAACGCGGGGGGTCTACAAAGTAATCGAGGAACTCGAGTACAAATATGTTCCGGGTATCGGTGATGGGAAAGTTTTCCTTGAATACACGGAAGAGTCCTTCGTTGTTTCGTTTGTCCGGCGTGGTTTCCAGCTGGAAGAAGTCTTTGAACGACTGTATCTGGATGCCGAGCAAATCGGGGGTTTCCGCCAGGAGCTCAACTTTTCCGAAATTGATGCGCTGGGCGGCAGGAGTTTTAGTTGCAGACATATTTGTTTGTTATAAAACGTTTTATAGCTGGGAAGGAACCTTCAATACAGGGCACAGTGGTACCGATGCACTGCGCCCAAATTAAAGGATTGCAAAAGTAGGGAATTGTCTCCGAATAGCGAAAAACCTTTGGCTAAATTTTAGCAATTTGGTTTGATTTTTGATAAAGACGGGCATTTTTTCATAAAAGACTGCTAATCATACCCTTACAGCCATTTTACCCCCGCCGGGCGCCCGCAGCCGGGGTTAAACCGGTCCGTTCTGCCCCCTGAGCCTTCGTTTCGTACAAATCCGGCCGGAAATTCTTTGCCTGCACACAATTATACGAGGTACAATTACGTTATAACCCCGAGGTAATCTTTCGCCGGGCTTTATCCTCCCGCAGAAAGCACATAAAAACAAAATCCAAACGATCATGAAAAAGCTGCTTACATTACTGCTGTTTGTAGTAGCACTGAACCAAACCGTCGTCAGGGCCCAGTGTCCTCCGGGCGCCTTTGCTTACCAGAGCCTTTACCCGCAATGCCCTTCTGGCTGCGGCGTTTTGCTGTTGGGCTGGCCGGAGGGGGTACTGGTGAACATCTACGGCGGCAATCCCCTTACCATCATCACGAGTACTGTAATATCCGGCACGCTGGGCGGCTCCGGCACGGGCGATGCCTTTACCTGTGTGCCCTGTAACACCCCGCTCGTTTTCGCCTCCACCATCAACGGCGCCACCAGCGGCTGTGTGATTGCCACCATTGGCGTGGTACCGGTGAAAATGACCGGTTTCCGGGCAACTGCCAGTGGAAGCAGCTGCCAGCTGAGCTGGTCGGCCAGTAATGAAACCGGCAAGGTGGAATACAGCATCCAGCGCAGTGCGGATGGCCGGAATTTTGAAGACATTGGCAGCCTGACGGGCAAACAGGCCCCCCTGAATGAATACCGGTACACGGTTGACCGTGCCGGCGAGGGCGCCCGGTATTTCCGGATCAAGGCTACTGAAATCTCCGGAGCCGTAAGTTATACGCCCACGGCACTGGTGCATTTCCGGGCAGCTGCCGCTACGGTGAGCCTCTACCCCAACCCGGCCGCCGGCGATTTTAACCTGAGCCTTCCGGCCGCCATGCTCCCCGCCCGCATGGAGCTGATCAATGCGCAGGGGCTGCGGATCTATACGCAAACCCTCAGCCAGCCGGTAAGCACCCTGAACGGCGCGCTGCCCCGGGGCATTTATACGGTGAAAATACACGGACAAAACAACGAGACGGCCGTGCAGCGGCTCATCAAGAACTGATATAAGGTTTACTTATAGTTTCGACAAAAAAGCCAGGCGAGAGCCTGGTTTTTTTTATCCAATGGCATCCATTACCCGGTGGATGAGATTGTCATGGCGGCCTACAGGATTTTGCAGGGATTGCCCTACGAAATTCCTGTTTTCAGTTTTATTGAATTGCCGGAAGCAGAACTGGAAAAATTTCACGGGGTTTACCGCTCGTCGCAGATTCCATTGAAACTAACGATCAGCCATAAGGGCAAAACCCTGACCATTCAGGCTACCGATCAGCCCCCCATAGAAATGGAAACCATCAGCGCCAACCGTTTCAGCAACAGCCGGATCGGGGCCATGATTGAATTTTCAGCCAGTCAGGAGGGCCTGATCCATGAACTGGTTTTAAAACAGGGCGGAGCGGAAATCCTGTTTAAAAAAGAATAAGTCCCGGCCCGCTCCCGGCTAATCCACCTTTGAAAGGGGAGCACAGTTGACATCTTCAAAAAACATAAGCCCCGGTTTGCACCGGGGCTTATCAGTAAGTGTATTGCTGCAATTAAGCGATTTCCACTTCAGCGCCAGCTTCAGTCAGCTTGGCTTTCAGATCTTCAGCAGTGGCTTTGTCCACGCCTTCTTTCAGGGGCTTGGGAGCGCCGTCAACGAGATCTTTGGCTTCTTTCAGACCGAGACCAGTCAGTTCTTTCACGATCTTCACAACGGCCAGCTTATTGGCGCCACCGCTCTTCAGGATTACGTTGAAAGAGGTCTTTTCTTCAGCAGCAGCAGCACCGCCACCAGCGTCGCCGCTTACTACAACAGCAGCAGCTGCGGGTTCGATACCGTACTCAGATTTCAGGAAATCAGCGAGTTCCTGTACTTCTTTAACTGTCAGGCCTACCAGACTTTCGGCCAGGGCTTTTACATCTGCCATAACTTTGAAATTTTTGCCGCCTTCATAGTATTGGTACTCCGGCGGAGATTAAAAAAATTTGTTGCTGCCTTGTTTTTAAACCATCAGCCAGGTTATTATTCAGTCCCCGGAGGGAATTCCTAATCGGTTATTCAGCAGCGGGAGCCTCAGGGGCAGCGGGAGCCTCAGGGGCAGCGGGCGCTTCGGGAGCAGCAGCTTCAGCAGCCGGGGCAGCTTCTGCTACGGGAGCTTCTTCAGCTTTGCCGGCAGCGTTGTCCTTGTTCTGCAGGGCGCCGATCACGCGCTGGATCGGAGAATTCAGCAGACCGATGATTTCACCGATCAGTTCATTCTTCGTCTTGATCTTGGTGAGGGCAGTGAGCTGGTTGTCGCCTACAAATACATCACCGTTGATGAATGCGGCTTTCAGCACGGGCTTGTCGCCCTTGTTGTCCTTGCGGAAACCGGCCAGGATCAGCGCGGGCTCCTTGGGATTTTCGCTGAACATCAGCGCGGTTACGTTGTGCAGGGAATCATATACCCCTGCATATTTTTCCGCGTCGAGGCTTTCAAGGGCCTTACGGATGAGGGTGTTCTTGGCCACCTTCATTTCCACCTGCTTGTTGAAGCAGTGGCGGCGGAGGTTGCTCACCTGTGCAACCGTGAGGCTCTCCGTATCGGTGATGTAGAAGTTGTTGTACTGGCTGAACTTGCCCTTCAGCACTTCTATCACTTCATTTTTTTCCTGTTTGGTCATAACAAATATTTTTTACCGGTTCACCGGTACAGTTCAGAATTAGTTTACAAACGATTTGGTGTCGATCGCAATGCCGGGGCTCATTGTGCTGGCCATGCTCACGCCTTTCAGGTAGGTACCTTTGGCGGAAGAGGGCTTCAGCTTGATGAGGGCATTGATCAGCTCCTGGCTGTTCTCGGCGATTTTTTCGGGAGAGAAGCTCACCCGGCCAATCGAGGCGTGGATGATACCAGCCTTGTCCACCTTGAAGGCGATCTTACCGCCCTTCACCTCGCTTACCGCAGCGGCCACATCGTTGGTAACGGTGCCGGTTTTGGGGTTGGGCATGAGGTTACGGGGGCCCAGTACTTTACCGAGTTTACCGATCTTGGGCATTACGGCCGGGGTGGCGATGATCACGTCCACATCGGTCCAGCCTCCTTCAATCTTTGTAATAAATTCATCGAGACCCACATGGTCAGCACCGGCGGCTTTGGCCGATTCTTCCTTGTCGGGGGTGCAGAGCACCAGTACCCGCTTGGTTTTACCGGTTCCGTGCGGCAGTGATACGGTACCGCGGATGGCCTGATCGGCTTTTTTGGGATCAACGCCGAGGCGGATATGCAGATCTACAGAACTGTCGAATTTGGTGGTGTTGATTTGTTTCACCAGGGCTGAAGCTTCTTTCAGGGAATAGGCCTTTGCGCTGTCAACCTTAGCGTTCGCTGCTTTTCTTTTTTTGGTAATCATATACAATACGTTTAAGGTTGCACAATTAATTTTCCCAGGGAGCCTGGCCCTCTACCGTCAGGCCCATGCTGCGGGCCGTTCCGGCCACCATCGTCATGGCGCTCTTCAGGGTGAAAGCGTTCAGATCCGGCATTTTGTCTTTGGCAATTTCTTCCACCTGGGCCCAGGTAACCTTACCCACCTTCTGGCGGTTGGGCTCCTTACTGCCACCTTTGATTTTGGCAGCATCCATCAGCTGCACAGCAGCCGGAGGCGTTTTGATGATGAAATCAAATGACTTGTCGGAGTAAACAGTGATTAAAACGGGGAGTACTTTCCCTTGTTTGTCCTGGGTTCTGGCATTGAACTGCTTACAGAACTCCATGATGTTGATGCCCTTGGAACCGAGCGCGGGACCGATCGGGGGGGCAGGATTGGCTTGTCCTCCTTTGCACTGGAGCTTAACATAGCCGGTGATCTCTTTTGCCATGTGTTTGAGTTTTTTGGTGATAACGTCCTGACAATCATTGTCAAAACTCCCAATTCCATAAATCAAACCCTGTCAATGGAAGCTTGTGCAGGGTCCAAAAGAACTGTTTGGGGCGGCAAAGGTAGGGGGAAAGTTTTGAAAAAACAAGAGGAAGGAAGGTTCAAAAGGTTCAAAATGTTCAAAAGGTTGGCTTCGTAGGGGAGCCTTGGATTTGTTTAAACCTTTCCATTCGATGAGTTGCGGGAGTAAGCCATCAGCACATCACCAAATCATCAAATCACCAAATTCCATAATGTTCCTTTTTCATCCCTGAACCCTTTAAATAAAAAAGGCGCCGGATGCTCATCCTGCGCCTTTTTTTCGTGGAGCTGGGCGGAGTCGAACCGCCGTCCAAACACATTCGCCACAAGCTTTCTACATGTTTATCCGGTTATTGTTTGTCGGGATGCAGCCGGAACCCGGCCAACCTACCACATCCTTAGAAGAATGGTCTTAGGCAACGGTCACTTCATTCCGTTGCAGCATTCTGTTTTGTTTTTGAGTCGGCGGCGGGGCGTGGTAACAGACCAACCTGCCCGGCGGCCCTAATGGGTGCTAATCTATCGATTAGGCAGCCATGGCGTAGTTAGATTCGCCATTTGAAGTTTTCGTATTCAGATTGAAATGCTAATTACGCAACGCATTACATGCTTACACCTGCAAAGAACTATGCTGTCAAAACCGGTCAGCCCCGGGGAAGAACGTTTAAACGTTTAAGGTTTAAAGTTTAAGGTTTAAAGTTTAAGGTTACTGATGTCAGTACATTAAACGGTTTACGTTGCTTAACCAGTGCAAAGATAGCTGAAAATAAAGGAAAGGGATTGTTAAGGTTGATGAATCAAGGGGAACCGTTGATTCCCGGGATTAAATATTTAATACCAGCTTCGGTTCCCTGTGGCAGCATCGTGGCGTCGCAATCACTTCATCGGCATACCCCCGGGCGGCAGTACATCTAAACTTCCCTGAACCTGCCTAAACCTCCCTAAACCATTCAATCCCGCTAAACTCCTAAACCCTAAACCCTAAACTATCCTCAGAACCATCCCATCAGCTTCCGGAAGATATCGTTGCCATTGGTAAACACCATCAGGCCGATGATGATGATGAAGCCGATCAGGTTGGCTTTTTCCAGGAACTGATCAGGCACTTTGCGGCCGGTAATGATTTCAAACAGGGTAAAGAGGATGTATCCGCCATCCAGCATGGGGATCGGCAGGAAGTTCATGAAAGCCAGTACAATACTGAAGAAGGCCGTGATGCTCCAGAAGGCTTCCCAGTCCCAGCTCGGACCAAAGATCTGCGTCATGCTGGCAAAACCGCCCATCCCCTTGTAGGCACCGGTGGAGGGTTTGAAGATCAGGGCAAACTGGTCGATGTAATCGTTCAGCTTATCCACCGAACGGCGGATGCCTGCCGGAATGCTTTCAAAAAATCCGTATTCACGGGTATGTATTTTCAGCATCCCCATTTGTTCCTGGCGCAACAGGGAAAGCGGCGAGAGGCCCAGCTTTTTGCCGGCGTCCAGCTGTACCGTATAGTGCAGGGATTGTCCGCCGCGGTCAACCGTCACCTTCACCCGGGCCGAATCCTTTTGCTTATCCGTGAAATGCATAATGTCGTGCCACCAGGCGATGGGTGTGCTGTCCAGCATCACAATCCGGTCGCCGGGCTGTATGCCCGCCTTGAAAGCATTGCTCTGTTCGGGTTTCGCCAGGCTGTCGACAATGGCCGGCAGCCGGATGCTGATCAGCCCCTTGCGGTCAATTTTTTTGGTGGAGAGCTGGCCCAGGATATTCTCGGGCACGGTGATCTTTACCTCCTGCCCGTTGCGGTCCACCACTGCCGTAGTGGGTTCACCCTTGATGATCAGTTTTTTCACCACCTCTTCAAAATACTGAACCGGCTCGCCCTCGATGGTTTTGATCTTATCGCCATCCCGGAAACCGATCTGGTACATCAGCGAATCGCCCACCGCAATCCCGTTGACCACCGAACTGTTCACGATCTTTTTCTCCCCCCAAACAAACAGGATCATGGCATAAACCAGGAAGGCCGTCAGCACATTCACAATGATGCCGCCCATCATGATGAAGAGCCTTTGCACCGGTGTCTTGCTGCGGAATTCCCAGGGCTTGGGCGGTTCCTTCATTTTTTCGGCATCCTGGGTTTCATCCAGCATGCCGTCGATCTGTACATATCCGCCGAAAGGAAACCAGCCGATCCCGAATTCCGTATCGCCCTTTTTCTTTTTGAACAGCGAAAAATTCAGCACGTTGGGCATCGGAAACAGGAAATCAAAGAACAGGTAAAACTTGTTCACCCGGGTTTTGAACAAGCGGGCAAAAAAGTAGTGCCCCCATTCGTGCAGCACGATGAGCAGGGAAAGGGAGAGGAAGAATTGTGCTACTTTGATGAGGGTCTCCATGGAATGGTGTAGTCGTTTAGAAGTTTAGGGTTTAGAGAAGTTTAGGGAGGTTTAGGGAAGTTTAGAGCAACTGCTCCGGGAAGCACTCATTTTTAATTTTGACTTTTAACTTTTGACTTTTCTCACAACTTCATCAGGGAAGCCGCGAAATTACGGGCTTCGCCATCGCTCTCAAAATATTGTTCGAGGGTGGGCCGGGCGATGAAGGCGGTTTTCTGCATGGTTTTGTCCACCACCGCGGTGATGTCGAGGAAGCCAATCCGGTTCCGGAGAAAGGCCCAGACGGCGATTTCATTGGCCGCGTTCAGGATGCAGGGCATATTGCCGCCTTTGTGCATGGCTTCGGAAGCCAGCGCCAGGTTGCGGAAGGTTTTCACATCCG
>JAYRPG010000070.1:0-32646 GCA_041911275.1 Ferruginibacter sp.
CTGGCTGAACGGACGGTTCACATTGCGGATGGTGAACACGCTGTAAGGCTCAGCCGTGTGCAGCCCCAGCCAGCCATTGGCCTTGAGCACCAGGTCGGCTGAGTCGGTGGTGCCGATGAAATGGCTGGCCGCATCCGTGCCGGCATTGCCGCCCAGGAGCCAGGGGGCACCGGCCAGCGAGTAACCGATCGAGCGCCACCCATTGCCGTCGTACATGAACAATTTGCTGCTGTCGGTATTATACACCAGCAAACCGCGACTCTGGGCATCGGCGGGAATATTCAGTAACTGATTTTGGGAAACACGGGGAATAAGCAAACCGCGGTTGCTGCTTTCCAGGTCAAGCTGGGCGGCAGGATGCGGGTTGCCGGGATGGTTGCTGATCTTAACCTAAGCCCACAGGCTGCATGCCTGCAGCAGGGCAAGGGAGAGGCTGAAAAATAATTTACACATGGCAGTGAGTATGGCAGATTACCAGCTCAGATACCATGAAAGGGGAAAACGTTGCCTGCTGAATAACAGGGATAACGAAGCGGCATAACTGTTAGGGTTATGCGAAGAGCGGGGAGGCGGCAGTTTAATCCAGGGAAGGGCTGGCGTTTTCATCCACCTTCCGGTTTTTCACCTCCTGCACAAATTCCTTGGCAGGCTTGAAAGCCGGGATGTAATGCTCCGGAATTTCCACTGCAATATTTTTCTTGATATTGCGGCCGATTTTCGCGGCTCTTTTTTTGGTGATGAAGCTGCCGAAACCCCGGATGTAAATGTTTTCTCCGGCAATCAGCGATTTCTTGATTTCCTTGAACATGGTTTCAAGGGTTACCATCACATCCACCTTGGGAATGCCGGTTTTTTCAGAGATTTCTGAAATCAAATCTGCTTTTCTCATACGGGCTGTGTTTTAAATTCAGGAGTAAATTAATACATAA
Source organism: Ferruginibacter sp. (assembly GCA_041911275.1). GTDB lineage: Bacteria > Bacteroidota > Bacteroidia > Chitinophagales > Chitinophagaceae > Ferruginibacter. The sequence continues at coordinate 930 of JAYRPG010000070.1, forward strand.
TTTCATAAAAAACAATATTAATGCCTGATTATCAGCTAAATATTATGAATGCCGCCCGGAACGCGTTTTCCGGCGCTGCAGGCGGATGATCGGGCTTATTGCCTTGTAAATGAAACGGATAGACCCCCATCATTATTTTACCAGCCGCCTGATGCAATGGAACCGGGCCCATAACCGGCGCGAGATGCCCTGGAAAGGCGAACGGGATCCCTATAAAATCTGGCTGAGTGAAATCATCCTGCAGCAAACCCGGGTAGAGCAGGGGCTGGGCTATTACCAACGTTTCATCGAGGCCTTCCCTACCGTACAGCACCTGGCTGCGGCGCCTGATGATCAGGTGTTTAAGCTCTGGGAGGGACTGGGTTATTATTCCCGGTGCCGGAACCTCCTGAAGGCTGCCCGCTGGATGGCCACTGAACATAATGGCCGTTTCCCCGATACCCCGGAAGCGATCCGGTCCCTCCCCGGGGTGGGACCCTACACAGCTGCCGCCATCGGCTCCTTTGCCTTCAACCTGCCGCTGGCAGTGGTTGACGGGAATGTGTACCGGGTGCTGGCCCGCTATTTCGGCATCCGTACGCCGTTTGACAGCAGCACGGGCAAAAAGCAGTTTGCCGTTCTGGCGCAGCAATTGCTCGATACCGCTGCACCCGGCACCTACAACCAGGCCCTGATGGATTTCGGGGCCACGCTCTGCAAACCCCGGAACCCCGCCTGCGGCAGCTGCCCCCTGCGCAGTCACTGCGTGGCGCTGCAGGAAAACAGCATCACCGAATTGCCGGTAAAATCGAAAGTGCTGGTACGGAAAAACCGCTGGTTCTATTTCCTGGTAGCGGAGTACCGGGGCCGGTATTATGTGCGCAAGCGAACCGCTAAAGACATCTGGCAGCATTTGTATGAATTCATTGCGGCGGAAGGCGATGGGCCGCTGAGCAGCCCGCCGGATCTGCAGCAGGCCGGCTTTCCGGATATCCCCCTCCGCAGCACTCCCCTGGTTTCCGGGGTCTACCGCCAGCAGCTCACCCACCAGACGGTGAACGGGCAGTTCATCCTCGTGCAACTGAATGCCCCGCTCCGGCAGCCCGGCGCCGAAGCGGTGAGCAAACAAAAAATCCGTGAACTGCCATTCCCCAAATTAATCACCGCCTTTTTACAGGATAAAACTGTATCTTTAAATTTGTCGTAGCATCAGCAATAAATTCAAAATGATATGAGAGGGGTTAACAGGGTAATGCTCATCGGCAACCTCGGGAAAGATCCGGAAATGCAGTTCCTGGAAGGGAACATCGCGGTAGCCAAATTTTCGCTGGCCACCACCGAAACCTACAAGGACCGCAGCGGTAAACTGATCTCACAAACCGAGTGGCACACCGTGGTGCTCTGGCGTGGCCTGGCCGAACTGGCCCAGAAATACCTGCACAAAGGCAGCCTGGTGTACATCGAGGGCCGCCTCAAAACCCGCAGCTGGGAAGACAAGGAAGGCAACAAGAAGTTTGCCACGGAAATTGTGGGCGATAACCTGATCATGCTCGACAAACGTTCAGAAGGCGGCAGCGGGATGGGAGCGGATTCCGCTGATGATCTGGGGCATATGCCACCCGCTCATCCCGGTGAAGAAGGACCGGAAAAACTGCCTTTCTGATAGCTGCCCTGCCGGCATATTGTTTACTAAAACCCACTGTTTTGGACGCTCATTCGGCCCACATTTTAACCCCCGGTTTACCGATCCACCTGCTGTCGATTCCCACCGCGGCCACCGCGGTACTCCTTTTCCTGGCCGCGATCCTCTTTGTGATCTCCTTCCTCGTGGCGGGATCTGAAGTGGCTTTCTTCTCCCTGACCTATAAGGACATTAACATGCTGAAAACCCGGCAGCAACCGGCCTTCCGCCGGATCGTCACCCTGCTGGAGAACCCCAAGATGCTGCTGGCTTCCATGCTCATCACCAACAGCTTTGTGAACATCGGCATCATCCTCATTTCCAATATCCTCCTCGATGGCTGGCTGGAGCTGTTCCGGATCGATTTCTGGCTCAGCTTCCTGATCAAGGTGCTCACCGTAACCTTCCTCATCGTGCTTTTCGGCGAAGTGCTGCCCAAGGTATGGGCCACCCACCATAAAATCTGGTTTGCCTCCACGGCTTCCGTGCCCATCGAAATCTTTCACAGCCTCTGCTACCGCCTGGGCATGAGCCGCAGGCTGGTGGGCCTGAGCGACCGCATCGAACAGCGGTTCTCTCCCGGCAATACCTCCTTCATCGATGACCGGCAGCTGGATGATGCCATCGACCTTTTGCCCGAACATGAGGCCACCGCCGAGGAAAAGCAGATCCTGAAGGGCATCCGCAAATTCAGCGATACCACCGTGAAGCAGGTGATGCGTACACGCCTCGACGTGAGCGGCATCGATTATGAAACCACATTTCCCGCCGTGATTGCCCGCGTGGAAGAACTGCACTACTCGCGGCTGCCCGTATTTAAGGGCAACCTCGACCAGGTGGAGGGGATGCTCCATACCAAGGATCTGCTGCCCTATATTCAGAATGCCGACCTTGCCGGCTTCGACTGGCACAGCCTCATGCGGCCGGCTTATTTTGTGCACGAGCAGAAACTGATTGAAGACCTGCTGCAGGAGTTCCGGAATAAGCGCATACACTTTGCCGTGGTGGTGGATGAATTTGGCGGCACCTCGGGTATCGTTACCCTCGAAGACATCATGGAAGAAATCATCGGCGATATCCGGGATGAGTTTGACGACGAGGAATCAGCGAACAGGAAGATTGATGATTACAACTACATCTTTGAAGGGAAAACCATGATCAATGATGTATGCAAGGTGATGGGCCTCCCGCCCGACACCTTTGAAGCGGTGCGCGGCGACAGCGATTCCCTGGCCGGCCTCGTGCTCGAAATTGCCGGCGAATTCCCCCAGGTGAATGCTGAGGTGGTGAGCGGCGATTTTACGTTCATCCCCCTCGAAATCAATAAAAACCGGATCGATAAAATCAGGGTTATCATCACCCTGCGGCAGCCCGGAGCCTGAACCCGCCTCACCCACCATGATCATGAATAGAATTGCCTTATTTCTCCTGATTTGCACCCTCGCCGGCTGGATGATGGCCTGTAATTCACCCTACGTTTCCCGTAAGCGCGGGTATTACCATATCGACCTGCCGCAACGCGGTTACCAGCAGTTTAACCGGGAAGGCTTTCCCTACAGCTTTGAATACCCCGTGTATGCCCGGATTGTGCAGGACAGTACCTATTTCGATTCCAATCCTGAAAATCCCTACTGGATCAATATTGATTTTCCGCAGTTCGGCGGCCGCATTTTCCTGAGCTATAAAAAAGTGGGCGGACAGGCGTTGTACCGGGTGAAGCAGCCCGACGGTCAATACCGCGATTCGCTGGGCATCAATGAATTTGACAAAATGGTGGCCGACGCGTTTACCCTCACCAATAAAAACAATGTGGTGTCCAGCTCCATCAGGGACAGCCTCATTGAAACCCCTCATCACCTGCACGGCGTTTTCTTCAAGGTGGGGGGCAACGCCGCTACCGCCAAACAGTTCTTCCTCAGCGACAGTACCCGGCATTTTATCCGCGGGGCCCTGTACTTCGACGTAACACCCAACGCCGACTCCCTGCGGCCGGTGCAGGATTTTCTGCAGGCCGACCTGGAGCACATGATCAATACCTTCCGCTGGAAATAACCGGGCACAAAAAAGCGGCAACCGGTTCTTTTACCGCCGGCCTGCCGTGATCAATGATCGCTGGCTGAAGGGCCGTCCGGAACCTGTTGCCGCTCCTGCTGATGGGCAGTAACCCGGCTATTGTTGCCGAAGCATGGGCCGGTTGTTGTTGCGCATGCCTCTTTTCATCTGCTGCCGCTGCAGGGCTTTGATGAGCAGGTGACGGAAGCGGCCCTCGGCATTGTACATGCGGTTCATGCGTTGCGGTCCCAGCACTTTGCTGAACTGGTCGCGGTACCTTTTGCGCAGGTTCAGCACCTTTTCATCCCGCTCCAGCGCATCGCCGCTGTTCTCCGTTACCACCGTATTCATTTCTTTGGCGTACTGGTTGTACACGGGCCAGAACTGCTGCGCTTCTTCCGGCGTAAGCTCCAGCTCCTTGCTGATGAAGGCCACTTTCAGGGCTTCAATATCCTGCTGTTTCTTGTTGCTCAGGTCGGGCTCCGCATCCTGCGCAGATGCCCATGCGCCCAGCAAAAGGCAAAGGGATAAGGTATAGAATTTTTTCATGATCAGTTATCGGTTGAAAGGGTTTCAATAAACTGGTTCAGCGTGTTTTCGTCGGTGAGGTAGGCTTCCTCATCCGGTACGGCCGAATCATCCAGGGATGCGCTGAGCACGGCCACATCTGATTCCGCACTGGTTTTTTCCAGGTAGCGGATGATCACCTCTTCTTCCAGCTTGCTCAGTTTTTCGTTGAACTGCTGGTCATCCAGTTTTGTGCCTTCCTCAATGAAGGCCGGAAGCCGGGGCTGTACTGCCACTACGGGTTGTGCCGGACCGGCAGGCTGCTGCAGCCACTGGTATCCGCCCAGGGCCAGCAGGGCGGTAAACACCGCGGCCACGGCATAACGCAGTACCCGCATCCGGATCACCCTTGCCGAACCGGCCGGCCGCACGCGTTGGAGGAGCTGATCAGGCAGCTGGTCAAAATATCCGTCAGGGACCGCAAATACCGGCTGATGACGGGCTGCGGCCAGGTTTTCAGACAGTTCCGGCTCCGCGTTTTCAGCAGGTCCCCCGGCTTCGAAATAGCCTTCCGGTACCGCAAAGGGAACCGTTTTGGGCAATGCCGCCAGCAAGGGCGACAGGGCCTGCAACTCATGCGCCGCAGTGCCGGCAATTTTAGCAAGGATCTGCTGGGGTAAACCGTTAAAATAGCCCTCCGGTACTTCACCGGCCCCTTCCCGGGTTCCGGCCAGTACGGCAGCCATCACCTGGGCCTCCAGGGTTTCAAAATATCCTTCGGGCACCGCCTGTACCGGCACCGGGGAAACCCCGGCCAGCAAAGGGCTCAGGTTGTTCAGTTCTTCCGCTATGTCCGCAGCTCTGTTCATCTCTGTACTATGACATCCCGGGGGAAAAGGGGTTTAATGATTCAGTAAAAAATGCTCGATTTTCTTCACGGCATGGTGATAGCTGGCCTTGAGCGCACCTTCACTGGTTTCCAGCACCCTGCTCATCTCCTCGTAAGGCATTTCATCATAATACCGCAGGTTGAAGACCGCCCGCTGTTTGTCGGGCAGTTGCTGCATGGCCAGCTGCAGCTTCCATTCAATTTTGTTGCTGTCGAAGCCCCGTTCTGCTTTCAGTTTCTCCTCCAGCCCGTTCTCCACATCGCCCAGCGACACCGCTGCACGGCGTTTCTGCTGTTCCAGGAAACTCAGGCTTTCGTTGGTGGCGATCCGGTAGAGCCAGGTGTATAACTGGCTGTCTTCCCTGAAGTTATCCAGTCCGTTCCACACCTTGATGAAGAGGTTCTGCAACACATCGTTGGCGTCTTCATGCTGCACCACCATCCGGCGGATATGCCAGTACAACTTTTCCTGGTACTTGCGTACAATGCCGGAAAAGCCACGCTCCCGGGTGGCCGGCTGCCGGAATTGCGCCAGCAGTGTCTGATCGTCGGAATGCGGTTGACCCATAGTGCAGCTGCAGTAAAAATAACAGTTTCAAAGCTTCAGACGGGTTTTTCCGCCCGGGGTTTAATGAGCAGCCGGGTATAACCGGATATAAGTGTTTCCAAATGCCTGTGCCGGCCGGCGGGCCTTAGTTTGGCCGCATGAAACGCTGCATCCTCCTGTCCATGCTGCTCCTGGTTGCACAGTGCTGCAGTTCCTGGGGTTTTTTTGCCCACCGCCAGATCAACTATTACGCGGTTTTCCTCCTGCCGCCCGACATGCTGCTGCTGTACAAACCGCACCTCAACTGGCTGGCGGAGCATGCGGTGGACCCCGACAAACGCCGCTATGTTTATCCCGAAGAGGGCCCCCGGCATTATATCGATATGGACCGCTATGGCGCCGATCCCTGGCCCGATCTGCCCCGCCGCTGGGATCAGGCCGTGGAACGCTACGGCGAAGACAGCCTGCGCCGCCATGGCATTGTACCCTGGCACCTGCAGGTGATGCTGCGCCGGCTCACCACCGCATTCCGGGAGAAGGACCTCACCCGTATCCTGAAAAACAGCGCTGAACTGGGGCATTATGTGGCCGACTCGCATGTGCCCCTCCATGCCTGCAGCAACCACAACGGTCAGTACAGCAACCAGAAGGGGATTCATGGGTTCTGGGAAAGCCGGGTGCCGGAGCTGCTGGCCGATACCGAGTTTGACTTTTTCATCGGGAAGGCCCGGTATATCCCGGATCCGGCCCGCTATTGCTGGGACCGGGTGCTGGAAAGTGCCCGGGCCGCCGATACGGTGCTCCGCCTGGAAAGGGAACTCACCCGGGCTTTTCCGCCCGAAGGCAAATATGCTTTTGAAGAACGGAACGGCCTGCTGGTGAGGCAGTATTCCACGGCTTTCACCCGTGCCTACAACCGGATCCTGAATGGGATGGTGGAGCGCAGGATGCGGCAGTCGGTATTTTCTGTGGCCTCCCTTTGGTATACCGCCTGGGTGAATGCGGGCCAGCCCGACCTGCGCCCGCTTGCCAGCCAGCCGCTGGCACCGGCTGAACAGGCAGGATGGGAGGAGCTCAACCGCCTGTGGCAGGGCAAATCAAAAATGCTCGGCAGGGAGGAAGACTAGCAACGCGACGGATTTATCCTGCAAAATCGCCCTCAAAGAGTTACTTTTGCAGCGCAAAACCAAACCCCTGAGCGTGGTACATAACTTTAATGCTGGTCCTTCCATTCTTCCCAAGGTGGTGTTTGAACAGGCCGCCCAGGCGGTGCTGAACTACAACAACACCGGCCTCTCCATTCTTGAAACCGGTCACCGCACCCCGGTTTTCCAGGCGGTGATGGATGAGGCACGCGCCCTCGTGAGGGAACTCATGGGGCTGGACGCGGATCATGAGGTGCTCTTTCTGCACGGGGGTGCCTCCACCCAGTTCATGCAGGTGCCCATGAACCTGCTGGACGACAAACAAACGGCCGCTTATGCCGATACCGGGGTATGGAGCCAGAAAGCCATCCAGGAAGCCCGGCTCTTCGGCAAGGTGGAAACCGTATGCAGCGGTAAGGAGAGCCATTACAGCCAGATTCCCAAAGACTTTGCCGTGCCCAACGACGCGGTGTACTTCCATATCACCACCAACAATACCATCTACGGCAGCCAGTGGCAGCAGATCCCCAAAACCAGCAATGTGATGGTGGCGGATATGAGCAGTGATATCTTCAGCCGGGTGCTCGACTTCAACAGCTTCGGACTGATTTATGCCGGTGCGCAGAAGAATATGGGTCCGGCAGGGGTGAACCTGGTGGTGCTGAATAAGCATATCCTGGGCAGGCTGAAACGGTCCATCCCCACCATGATGGACTACCGTACCCATATCAAGGAGGGCAGCATGTTCAACACGCCCCCCGTGTTCGCGGTATATGTGTGCATGCTCACCCTGCGCTGGCTCAAAGAACAGGGCGGCATTGCGGCCATCGAGCAAAAGAACCGGGAAAAATCGGCGCTGCTGTATGCAGAAATCGACCGGAACCCGCTGTTCACGGGCACCGTGGCCAAAGAAGACCGCAGCCACATGAATGTATGTTTTGTGATGAACAACCCGGAACTGGAAGCTGAATTCCTGGCTTTTGCCAAAGAGCGCCAGATTGTGGGCATCAAAGGTCACCGCCTCGTGGGCGGATTCCGGGCATCCCTCTACAATGCCCTTCCCCTCAGCAGCGTGGAAGTACTGGTGAAGGCCATGCAGGATTTTGCCGCCAGCCACTGACCCGGTTAAACCCCAACGAAGATCCATGATTAAAATATCTCCCTTTAAAGCCCTCCGCCCCGACGCCCAGCATGCCCGCACCGTGGCCTCCCGCCCGTACGATGTGCTCAGCAGCCGCGAAGCGAAAATTGAAGCCCAGGGCAATCCCAACAGTTTTCTGCACATCACCAAAAGCGAAATCGACCTGCCTGAGGACACCGATGTGCATGCTGCCGCCGTGTATGAAAAGGCCAAGGAAAACCTGGATGCCTTCATCAGCCGCAAACTGCTGTTCCGCGAGAGCAAACCCTGCTACTACATCTACCGCCTGATCATGAACGGCGCCGAACAAACCGGTCTGGTATGCGGCAGCAGCGTGGATGATTACGATAACAACCTCATCAGGAAGCACGAACATACGCGTCCGGAAAAAGAAAACGACCGGATCAACCATATCAAAACCACCGGCGCCCAAACCGGGAATGTGTTCCTCGCTTACCGCAACGTGGCCGCGGTGGATGCCCTCATCGCCCAGTGGATGAAGGATAAGAACCCGGTGTATGATTTCGTGGCCGACGACCAGGTACAGCATACGGTATGGATCGTGAACGACGACCGCACCATTGCCGCCATTACCGCACTGTTTCAGCAGGAGGTGCCGGCCACCTATATTGCCGACGGCCACCACCGGGCTGCTTCCGCTGCCAAGGTACGGAAAGCCCTGGGTAGCGCCGCGCCCGCCGGCGCCGACCTCTTCCTCACCACCCTCTTCCCCGCGAACCAGCTGCGCATCATGGATTACAACCGCGTGGTGAGAGACCTGAACGGACACAGTCCCGCCGCCTTTCTGGAAGCCCTCTCGGCCGTGTTCACGGTGGAGCCCGCCGATCAGCCCGTGGCCCCTGCCACCCTGCACAGCTTCGGGATGTACCTTGGCAACCGCTGGTACCGTCTCCAGGCCCTGCCGGGCACCTATTCCGAAGATCCCATCGGAGTGCTGGATGTTACCATCCTGCAGGATAAGGTGCTGGCGCCCCTGCTCGGCATCGCCGACCCGCGTACCGATGGCCGCATTGATTTTGTGGGAGGGATCCGCGGACTGGAAGAACTGGAAAAGCGGGTGAACAGCGGCGAGATGGCCGTGGCATTCAGCCTTTACCCCGTCAGCATCCAGCAGCTGTTTGATATTGCCGACAGCGGCCAGGTGATGCCGCCCAAGAGTACCTGGTTTGAACCCAAACTCAGGGATGGCCTGCTTACCCATCTGCTGAACGATTGATTTTAAACTTATTTTAAACAGCCGCGCAACCCGCATTCTTTATCTTTACCGGTATGAAGCATGGCCTGGTGATGTTTTTGCTGAGCAGCGTGCTGGCGCTGGCCGCGCCGGCGCAAACCGTATCCGAGCTGCAGGAAACCGCCCGCAGCTTCATGCAGCAGGGCGATTACTCCAATGCCCTGCTGGTGCTTAACCGGGCCGTACAGCTGGCGCCCACCAACCTGCAGGTGATCAAAGACCTCGCCTTTACGTATTATCTCCAGAAGGATTTTCCCAAAGCCCTCAGCATCATTACACCCACCCTCGACCGGGAGGATGTGGATGACCAGTGCTACCAGATCGCCGGCAACTGCTACAAGCAGCTCAGCCAGGTAAAGGAATGCGACCGGCTTTTCCGCCGGGGCATCAAAAAATTTCCGCAGAGCGGAGCCCTGTACAACGAACTGGGTGAACTGCTCTGGGCCCAGCAGGATTATTCGGCCATCAGGCAATGGGAGAAAGGGATTGAAGTGGATCCGGCCTACTCCAAAAACTATTACAACGCCTGCAAGTTTTATTACCTGAGTACTGATAAGGTGTGGAGCATTCTGTACGGTGAAATTTTTGTGAACATGGAACCGCTGAGCAACCGCACCCCCGAAATCCAGACCCTCCTGCTGGAAAGCTATAAAAAGCTGTTCACGGACATGAACAACCCCACCCCTTCGGGCAGCGGCTTTGAGGCCAGCTTCGTGAACCTGATGAGCCGCCAGAGCAGCATGGCCGTTACCGGCATCAATACCGAAACCCTCATCATGATCCGCACCCGTTTTATCCTCGACTGGTATGCGGGGCAGGAAGGCAATACCCCCTTCCGTCTTTTTGATTTGCACCGGCAGCTGCTGAAGGATGGCCTCTTTGATGCCTACAACCAATGGCTGTTTGGTTCGGTGCAAAATCTCGCGGCATACCAGCAGTGGATCAGCAGCCATGCCGCCGAATACGACGCCTTCATGCGTTTTCAGCGGGGCCGCGTGTTCAGGATGCCGGCCGGCCAGTACTATAAAAACTGACCTCCTCAATTTGCGGCAACGCGTCTTGCAAACCCTTTTTTCAGTATTTTGTTGACCCAAGCAGGATCCTGCCTTCCGTTGCAGGCGCCCTGTTCATCACGAATACCTGCCGATATGAACATCAACGACCGCCTTTTCGACTGCCTCCGTTACCAGCTCGATCATTTTCCCAAGCCGGATATGCTGAATGCCAAAGAAAACGGCAGCTGGCAACCCTACAGCACCCAGACCATCGCCGAGGCCGTGGATGCGCTCAGCGCCGGCCTGATTGCCCTGGGCATCAGCGGCAACGACCTCACCGTGGAGCGGCAGGATAAAGTGGCGGTGATATCCCGGAACCGGCCCGAGTGGATCATCCTCGACCTGGCCTGCCAGCAGGTGGGTGCCCTGCTCTGCCCGATCTACCCCACCACCAATATCAATGAGCTGCAGTTTATTTTCAACGACGCCCAGGTGAAGATGGTTTTTGTGAGCGGAGAAGACATCCTGGCCAAAGTGGAGGCCATCCGCGACCATACCCCCTCTCTGGAAAAGGTGTATGCTTTTGATGAAATGCCCGGCGCCGTGTACTGGAAGAACATCCTGGAGCTCGCTAACCCGGAGCATTACACGAAAATGGAAGCGGTGCGCCAGACCATCCGGCCCGAACACTGCGCCACCATCATCTATACCTCAGGCACCACGGGCTTTCCCAAGGGCGTGATGCTGAGCCACCGCAATATTGTATCAAACGTGGTGAACGCCTCCGAAACATTTCCCTTTGAAACCAAGCTGGACTGGCGTTCACTCAGCTTCCTGCCGCTGAACCACATTTTTGAAAGGATGGTGACGTACATCTATATGCGCAGCGGCATTTCGGTGTATTATGCAGAAAACCTCGACAGCATCGGTGAGAACCTCAAGGAAGTAAAACCGCACCTGTTCTGCACAGTTCCCCGGCTGCTGGAGAAAGTGTATGATAAAATCATGGCCAAGGGCGCTGAACTCACCGGCGTCAAAAAGAAGCTCTTCGACTGGGCCATTGCCCTCGGCAACCAGTACGACAATGAGAAAAGCGCCGGCCTGGCTTATGACCTCAAACTCGCGATTGCCAACAAACTCATCTTCAGCAAATGGCGCGAAGCCCTCGGCAACCATGTGCAGTTCATCATCACCGGGGGTGCGGCCTGCCAGGTGCGCCTCATCCGCCTCTTCACTGCGGCCCGCATTCCGATTTATGAGGGATACGGACCCACCGAAAACAGCCCGGTGATCAGCGTGAACTGCCAGTATAAAGGCGGCACCCGTTTTGGCTCCGTGGGCCCGGTGATCAGCGGGCAGGAAGTGCGGCTGGAACCGGATGGCGAAATCTGTGTGAAAGGCCCCAGCGTGATGTTGGGCTACTACAAACGCCCCGATCTCACCGCCGAAGCCATCGTGGATGGCTGGCTGCATACCGGCGATATCGGCGTTATTGAAGACGGCAAATTCCTCCGGATCACCGATCGCAAAAAAGAACTCTTCAAAACCAGCGGTGGCAAATACGTGGCCCCGCAGCCCATCGAGAACCGGATGAAGGAATCGCCCTTCGTGGAACAGATGATGGTGGTGGGCGCCGACCGGAAATTTGTGGGGGCCCTGATTGTGCCCAGCATGCCCAACCTCAAAGAATGGATGCGGCAGAAAAATATCCCCTTCACCACCAACCAGGACGCCATCAACCATCCTGAAGTGCTGCGCCTCTACCGCGACCTGGTAGACAGTTTCAACCAGTTCTTCAACCACGTGGAACAGATCAAGCGCTTTGAACTGCTGCCCGATGAGTGGACGATCGAAAGCGGTGAACTGACGCCCACGCTGAAACTGAAAAGGAAAATCATTCTTGAAAAATACCGGGAGGCCTACGAACGCATCTATAACGTATAGGCTCAGGTGCTTTTTTTAGGGGAATGCCGGGGATAAGCTGTTCGGTTAACCGGTACCGTAGCATCACCCAGCAGCACCTGCACACATTCATTCAGGATATTGTACTTATTGGCCACAAACAATTGCATCTTGTCTGGCGGCAGCCGCAGTTCATACTGACCGGCCAGGGAAAGTTTGCTGTCGAAATCAGGATTGTAACGGTTGAACTCACCGATGTCCATCGACAGGTTTTTGGCAATCACCAGTGAATTGAATTTGCCGCTCACCGGCAGCATTTCCACCGTTTCCAGTTCGGCAGCCGTAAGGGATTCCCGGGTTTCAGGAGCGCTTTGGATCTGCCGTTGACCCGCTGCACTGCCCGCGGTGGTAACGCCGCCGCTGCCTTCCATGATGTAATGCGTGGCAATGAACCGCTTCACATAGGTGCGGGATTCTTCCGGCAGGTAGTACTGCAGGTTCCAGAAATTACGGCTGCCGCTTTTTTTGATGGCGCTGTACACCCGGCCCGGTCCGCCGTTGTAGGCCGCCATCACCAGCAGCCAGTCTTTGAGGTCGCGGTACAGGTTCAGCAGGTAACGAGCCGCGGCATGCGTGCTTTTGTAATAATCGCGGCGTTCGTCGAGATAAGGATGCACCATCAGCCCGTATTCGCGGGCGGTATGCGGCATGAACTGCCAGGGTCCGCCGGCGCCTTTGTAACTGGTGGCTGCGGCGCTGAGGTTGGATTCGATCACAGCGATGTACTTCAGCTCACGGGGCAGGCCGTACTGCACCAGGATGTTTTCGATGAGGTTGAAGTAGGGCTGTCCCCATCCTTTCATTTTCGTGAGATGCCCGGCATGACGCCGCATGTAATCGCGGATAAAAAACTCCGCCTGGGGATTCACCTGCGAGGCATAGGGCAGGGTGGCATTGTAGCTGAACTGCGAAAAAAGATTGCGGAATCCGTAGCGGGTAACCTGGCTGAAGTACTGAACCTTTTCCTGGCGGGGCAGGGTGCGTGAGCGGATCACCTCATCAATCAGCCGCGTATTCAGGCTGTCGGGTTGCAGAGTATCCGCCGCAGGCGCCATCCCGCGGCCCTGTTCCCGGCCCGAGGCGGTTGCGGCCTGGCTGAGCAGGGCCAATACCAGTATGCGCCAGCGGCTGTTCATGCATCAACAGGTTGGGTTGCGTGGTGCCGGATCAGGTAATCCGACAGTTGCAGCAAAGTTACCTCATCCAGTGCACGCGTCATCGCCTGGATGCCGAAGGGCATGCCATTGCTGTGGCGGAACAGGGGCAGGGAGATGCCCGGAATGCCCACCAGGTTGGCAAAAACGGTATAGATGTCGGCGAGGTACATGGCAATGGGGTCATCGGTTTTTTCTCCGATCTTAAAGGCCGTTCCCGGCACTGTGGGCATCAGGATGGCGTCATATGCTGCAAAGATGCGGGTAACCGTATCCACCAGCAGCCGGCGCACCTGCTGCGCTTTGCTGAAGTAGGCATCGTAATACCCTGCGCTCAGCACAAAAGTGCCCAGCATGATGCGGCGCTGCACTTCTTTTCCAAATCCTTCACTGCGGTTGAGTTCATAAAATCCGGCGAGGTCGGTAGCTGTTTCTTTGCTGCGGTGCCCGTAGCGTACGCCGTCGTAGCGGCTCAGGTTTGAGCTGGCCTCCGCCGTGGTGAGCACGTAGTAGGCCGGAACAATATAATCCAGTAATCCAAAGGGCACGGCCTCCACGGTGTGCCCTGCTGCTTTCAGTTGCTGCAGGCAGCCGCTGATGGCGGAGGCAATCTCAGGATCCAGGGAGGGGTGCCGGATGGCTTCATCAAAATACGCGATGCGGAACCTGCGGTTGCCTGCGGCCGTTTCCCGGCTGAAGGCCGGTACGGGCTGCTGGGAGGCGGTGCTGTCGTAGGTATCTGGTCCGGCCATCACCTCGAGCGCCAGCGCCACGTCGTGGATATCGGTGCCGAATATCCCGATCTGGTCAAAGGATGATGCATAGGCAATGAGGCCATGCCGCGAAATGCGGCCATAGCTGGGTTTGAGCCCGATGATGCCGCAGAAATCTGCGGGCTGCCGCACCGATCCGCCCGTATCGGATCCCAGGCTGATCATGCAGCAGCCGGCCTGCACGGCTACGGCACTGCCCCCGGATGAGCCGCCCGGTACCCGGCCAGGATCGAGCGCATTGAGCACTTTTCCATAAGCCGAGTTTTCGTTGGTGCTGCCCATGGCAAACTCATCGCAGTTACAGGTGCCGATGATGATGGCCTGTTCATCGAGCAGGCGCTGTACCGCCGTGGCATGAAAGAGGGACTCAAAGCCTTCCAGGATCCGGGAAGCGGCGGTTACCCGGTGATGCTGGTAACAGATCACATCCTTGAGGGCCACCACCACCCCGTGCAGGCGGCCGGTGGGCTGGCCGGCCAGCCGGTGCGCATCCAGCCGGGCCGCGGCTTCCAGGGCTTCAGTGGCATATACTTCGGTAAAAGCGTTGAGCGCTTCGTGCTGCCGGATCCGTTCCAGGTAATGCTGCACCGTGTGTACACAGGTGGTGTGGCCTGCCGCCAGGGCCGATTGATAGGCCCGGATATCGGGATACAGCCGGGAGGGGAGTGGGGTAGTCATAATAAAACCGGCTGAGTGACTGACAACAAGATCATCCACCACAGCCGGTAAAAAAGGTTTGCAGAAAAATTATTTGGGCAGTTCCTGGGCCTGCTTCTGCGAGAGCTGCTCGCGCAGACGGCGGATTTCTTCGTCTTTGTCCTTTTCTTTCATGCCTTCCTCAATCTCGCTCTTCACGTTGTTTTTGGCATCATTGAACTCGCGGATACCCCGGCCGATTCCTTTCATCAGTTCGGGTATTTTACGGCCGCCAAACAGGAGCACAATGGCGAGGATAATCAGAATCCACTCAGTGGTTCCGGGCATGGCCAGCAGGATGCCGGGAATAATTGCAGGTATCATAGATAAGAAGTTGAAGGGCAAAGATACGGCAAATCCGTAAGCAAAACCCCGGGGCTACCGGATATACCTTCCGCATTTGGCCTTGCCATTGGCGGCTTCATAAGTGGTGATGCCCCGTGAACAGGAGGCCAGGAGGATCCAGCAGCATGCAGCCAGCAGCATCAGGGTGTTTGTTTTTTTCATACGGTACGGTTTAGGGATGGAGAATGCGTTTACGGCGCAAAAATTGTTCCATTTACCCCGTTACGGGCAAAAAAAGCCCTGTCCGGGAAGGACAGGGCCTGTTTATCTTCAAAAAAAGAAAATTATACGGTAGCCATACGCTTTTCCTGGATCCGGGCGCTCTTGCCGCTGCGCTGACGCAGGTAGAACAGCTTGGCGCGGCGTACTTTACCCACTTTGTTCAGCACGATGCTTTCAATATTGGGCGAGCAAACCGGGAACAGCCTTTCCACACCTACCCCATCACTGATTTTGCGAACGGTGAACGTAGCCGTGGCGCCATTGCCCTGGCGTTTGATCACATCGCCTTTAAAGCTCTGGATACGCTCTTTGTTACCCTCAACGATTTTATAGTTCACAGTGATATTGTCACCAGCCTTGAAATTGGGCAGGCTGGGCTTGCTGGTCAACTGGTCGTGTACAAACTGAACTGCATTCATTTCCTTGAAATTTAGGACGGCAAAGGTAGGGGAATAATTTGAATTTTGAAGCATGAATTTTGCCGGATCGGTTTTTAAATCCCCTTGTGCCGGGCCGTAATTACCGAAGCGATTGCTAATCAATCATTTCCAGGCATCCAGGCGGCATCGCCGGCCGGATGAAAAAAGCCCGCCCGTTGATCGGGCAGGCCTTTTTGATCTGTATTTTTTCTCCGGTTAGCGGGCGATGTTCACGGCCCGTTTTTCGCGGATCACCGTCACCTTGATCTGTCCGGGGAAGGTCATTTCGGTCTGAATCTTCTGCGCGATGGTAAAGCTCAGTTTGTCGCTGTCGGCATCCGACACCTTATCGGCTTCCACAATCACCCGCAGTTCGCGGCCGGCCTGGATGGCATAGGCTTTTTCCACGCCCTGGTAGCTCTGGGCCAGGGTTTCGAGGTCCTTGATCCGCTGCAGGTACTGCTGCATGATTTCGCGGCGGGCGCCGGGGCGGGCACCGCTGATGGCGTCGCAGGCCTGGATGATGGGGGCAATCACATACTGCATTTCCATCTCGTCGTGGTGCGCGCCGATGGCATTCACCACGGCGGGATTCTCCCCGTATTTTTCGGCCAGTTTGGCGCCCAGCAGGGCATGGCTCAGTTCGGTTTCTTCATCAGGCACTTTGCCGATATCGTGCAGGAGGCCGGCACGCTTGGCCAGTTTGGGGTTCAGGCCCAGCTCAGCCGCCATGATGCCGCAGAGATTGGCGGTTTCGCGGCTGTGCATCAGCAGGTTCTGACCGTAGGAAGAGCGGAACCGCATACGGCCCACCATCCGGATCAGTTCCTTGTGCAGGCCATGCACGCCCAGTTCCATCACGGTGCGTTCGCCGATTTCCATCACCTGGTCGTCGAGCTGGCGTTTGGTTTTTTCCACCACTTCCTCAATGCGGGCCGGATGTATGCGGCCATCGGCCACGAGGCGCTGCAGCGAGAGGCGGGCCACTTCGCGGCGCAGGGGGTCGAAGGAAGAGAGCACAATGGCTTCCGGGGTATCGTCCACAATCAGGTCTACACCCGTGGCAGCTTCGATGGCGCGTATGTTGCGGCCTTCACGGCCGATGATGGAGCCTTTGATTTCATCACTCTCCAGGTTGAAGACCGTGATGGAGTTTTCGATGGCCTGTTCTGCCGCGGTACGCTGGATCGTCTGGATCACAATCTTCCGGGCTTCCTTATTGGCTTTCAGCTTGGCTTCTTCGATGATTTCCTGCTGCAGGGCAATGGCCTTGGTCTGCGCCTCCTGTTTCAGGCCTTCAATCAGCTGGGCCTTGGCGTCTTCGGCCGAAAGGCCGGCCACTTTCTCCAGGCGGCGGATATGCTCTTCCTGGTGTTTTTCCAGTTCCGTGCGCTTGAGGTTCACCACCTCAATCTGGCGGTTGAGGTTTTCCTTGATGGATTCGTTTTCCTTGATCTGTTTTTCGAGATTCCCCTCTTTCTGGTTGATCTGCTGTTCCTTCTGCTTGATCCGGTTCTCAGCTTCTCCCAGCTTCTGGTTGCGCTGCATCACTTCCTTGTCATGCGCGGCCTTCATCTGCACAAATTTCTCCTTGGCTTCCAGTTCCTTTTCCTTGCGGATGGTTTCGGCCCTGATTTCGGCCTCTTTTACGATGGTTTGAGCCTGGTTTTGTGCTTCTTCAAGCTGTTTTTGGGTGTTTTTCGCGAAAATGAATTTACCGAGCACAATGCCCGCTCCGAGCGACACTGCTCCGATGATGATCGAAAGTATGCTTGGTTCCATTGAGTTTTGTTGTTTTTAATCGGTTCACAATCAATTGCTCACCACGTTATTGGTAAAATATTGCGGCTGAGACGACAGTGGGCGAAGATACAATATTAATGGCAGACTCCGGCGGGCGGGTCGGGCAGATTCCCAAAAAGCCGGGGAGATCAGTGCAGCAGCAGTTCGCAGGGCTTGATGCCGGTATGCTTTTTAAAGGCGGTGCTGAAATGCGAGATGGAGGAGTAGCCGAGGAGGGAGGATACTTCGGTAACACTCAGGCCTTTATCGTACAGGAGGTATTTGGCATGTTCCATCCGCTGGCTCTGGTAGAAGTCAAAAATGGTGGTGCCGAACAATTCCTTGAATCCTTTTTTCAGGTAACACTCGTTGATGGCCACCTTCCGGCTCAGTTCCTTGATGGTGAGGGGCTCCCCGATGTGCTGCAGCAGCACTTCCCGGGCCTTCACAATCTTTTCGCGGTCGGCCTCATTGGCCAGGAATTTACAGGTAAAGGTTTCTTCCTTCTCGCCCATCATGCAATCCATGCTGTACAGCAGCAGGATCTGCGTCTGGGCATTGATGAAGATATTTTCGAGGGTATCGGTGTAATTGTGGTTCAGCAAGGCTTCGATGGCCATGCGGGTTTTGCCGCAAAGGGGCAGGGTTTTGGAAAAGGAGCGGGTATGGGTGAACGACAACACCTCGTCGGTTACCGTTTGCTGTTTGCGGCTTTTCACAAAGGGGGTCAGGTAGGAGGGCCGGAAACTGAAACTGAGCACATCCACACTGTCCACTTTTTCCACGCACACCTTGGAAGCACTGAATTTGCAGAAGTCGCACTCCGCCTGCTTTTGCCGGCAGTATACGTTGCCGCTTACGCAGAAGCGCAGCTCCAGGTAGTTGTCGGCCGGCTGCTCCGGGGAATAATGGTAAATCAGCATACCGGTATCTTCCAGCGACCAGTTGTTGATTTTCCGGTACCGCCGGATGGCATAGTGCACCGATCCGGGCACTGTGCGTTCGATATCCTGCAGCACATCCAGCTCGTTGAAAACGAGCGGTAGCTGAAAGCGCTGGCTGAGGAGTTCGGCGGGCTGATACATTGATAAAATTCGATGCAAAGATACAGCAGAAGGCGGGAATATCCCCCCGCCCGGGCCGCCCGCCCCAAGTTTTACATTTTTCTGACTTGCCGCCTGTGGAAATCTTTCTGAAAAGAATGCCTTTAACGGGCCTTTTGACCATCCTTCCTCGCCCGGTTTTCAGTATATTTGCCGGATATATTTTTTCTCTTTTTCAAAGCCATTGTAAGCAGTTATGAGTACAGCAACAGATGAGGTGGCCGTGCCCGCCGCCGGCAGCTATGGAGCCGACAGTATCCAGGTGCTGGAGGGGCTCGAAGCCGTCCGCAAGCGCCCCGCCATGTACATCGGGGATGTGGGTGTAAAAGGCCTGCATCACCTGGTTTATGAGGTGGTGGACAACTCCATCGATGAGGCGCTGGCCGGATATTGTAAAAATATCACCGTCAACATTCACGAAGACAATTCCATCAGTGTGCAGGATGATGGCCGGGGTATCCCCACGGGCATGCACGCCAAGGAAAAGCGCAGCGCCCTCGAAGTGGTGATGACGGTACTCCACGCCGGGGGTAAGTTTGATAAGGGCTCCTACAAAGTGTCCGGCGGTCTGCACGGGGTGGGCGTAAGCTGCGTGAACGCCCTCAGCACCCGCCTGCATGTGCAGGTTCGGCGGGAAGGCAAGGTGTTTGAACAGGAGTATGCCACCGGTATTCCGCAGTATGCCGTCCGCGAAACGGGCACTGCCGATACCACCGGCACCCGCGTGCACTTCTGGCCTGATGCTTCCATCTTCAACTCCACGGTTTACAACAAGGATATCCTGGAAGGCCGCCTGCGCGAACTGGCCTACCTCAACCGGAAAATCTCCATCACCCTCAATGACCTCCGCGAAAAGGATGAGGCGGGCAATACCTACAGCAAAACGTTTTACAGCGAAGGCGGCATCGTGGAGTTTGTGCAGATGCTCGACCGCAATGCCAACCGGCAGTCGCTGCTGCCCGATGTGATCTATTGCGAAGGGCACGATCCGGCCACCAATGTGGCCGTGGAAGTGGCCATGGTGTATAACGCGGGTTACCAGGAGCACATCTTCAGCTACGTCAACAACATCAATACCATTGAAGGAGGCACCCATGTGGCCGGTTTCCGCCGTTCCATCACCCGGGTGTTCAAAAATTACGGCGAACGGGAAGGCATGTTCGAAAAGGCGAAGGTGGAGATTGAGGGCGATGACTTCCGCGAAGGCCTCAGCGCCATTGTTTCCGTAAAAGTGCCTGAGCCGCAGTTTGAGGGTCAAACCAAAACCAAACTGGGCAACTCCGAGGTGATGGGCGTGGTGGATACCACCCTCAGCCGTGTGCTGGAGGCCTACCTGGAAGAAAATCCCCGCGAAGCCAAAACGGTGATCCAGAAAGTGATCCTCGCCGCCCAGGCCCGTGCCGCAGCCCGCAAAGCCCGCGAAATGGTGCAGCGCAAAAGCGTGCTCACCGGCGGCGGTCTGCCGGGTAAGCTGGCCGACTGCAGCGATAAGGATCCGGGTAAATGCGAGCTCTTCCTGGTGGAAGGGGATTCGGCCGGCGGTACCGCCAAGCAGGGTCGCGACCGTAGCTTCCAGGCTATCCTGCCGCTCAGGGGTAAGATCCTGAACGTGGAAAAGGCCATGGAGCACAAGATTTACGACAACGAGGAAATCCGCAACATGTTCACCGCGCTGGGTGTCAAAATCGGCACGCCCGAAGACCCCAAGGCGCTCGATACCTCCCGGCTCCGCTACCACAAGCTCATCATCATGACCGATGCTGATGTGGACGGCAGCCATATCGCCACCCTCATCCTCACCTTCGTATTCCGTTATATGAAGGCGCTGGTGGAGCAGGGGTATGTGTACATCGCCCAGCCCCCGCTGTACCTGGTGAAGAAGGGGAAAGACCAGCAGTATGCATGGAACGAGGAGGAGCGCAAGGGCCTCGTGGCCCGCTTCGGCCAGGGTAAGGACGACAGTGTAACCGTGCAGCGTTATAAAGGTCTGGGTGAGATGAACGCCGAGCAGCTCTGGGAAACCACGATGAACCCCGTAACCCGCACGCTGAAGAAGGTAACGCTGGAAAGCGCGGCTGAAGCCGACCGCGTGTTCAGCATGCTGATGGGCGATGAAGTGCCGCCCCGCCGTGAGTTCATTGAGTCGCACGCCAAATACGCCAATATTGATGTGTAAGCATCCTCAGGATATCGAAAAGCCGCTGTGCAAACAGCGGCTTTTTTATGTGTTTATGGATCCGGATGCGGAAACCTCTCCGGCAGCGGGGCTGCGGCCGTTTACTCATCCAGTTCCAGTTGAATCAGCAGATGAAACACATCGTCCATCAGCTGCCAGAATGCGGTAGCCATTGATGTGAGATTTAAGCGGTGTAATGAAAAACAGCGTCCTGCCGGAGCAGGAACGCTGTGGTGTACCAAAACCAACCGCCGGCTGGTGAAAACCAGGGCGGCTATGCGCTTACCCGAACAGAACGTCGCCGGTTACGCGCCGGATGTCCAGGTCGTTGTCGGTTTGATTGTAGATGGTGATCTTGCCTTCGTTGCGCAGGTCAACACTGCAGCTGCCGTCGAGGTAAATCTTCAGCTGTGCAGAGCGGAGTTCGCCTTCTGAGCGCACTTCAGAGTTGCCCATGATTTCGAGCGATTGCAGCTGGTTGACATTCACGGTGATGGTTACCTTGCCTTTCAGCGAAGCGCCTTTTTTGGCGGCGAGATACAATACCCCGTTTTTGATTTTCCATTCCACCTTGGCGATGGCGGCATCTGATCCGCTGAACGCGATGGATTTTTCGGTGCTCTCCACCAGGCGGATGTCGATGTCGTTCTTGACCTGCATGCTGCTGAACGGCAGCTGGTAGCTGGTTTTAACGCTGGCGGGTTTGTCACTGTTTTTGTCACCGGCATACAGGGCAGTGCCTGCGGTGATGAGGATGGCGGTGGCCATCAGGATTGTTTTTTTCATGGCTTTGTTGTTTTACGTTGCCTGGCAACGGTTAGAAATAAATTGATGATGCAAATTTGCGGGCAATTCTGCCACCCGGCAACCGCATGAGTGTGTGAAAAAAAGCAGGCTCCGCACCCCGTTTATGCCCGCTTTGTCAGCCTGTAAGCGATATGGGCCGCTCGTCATGCCCCGGGGCCCTTTTTGATCACATAAAGATGTGGTTTGAAAACCTTTGCCGCATTTTGGAGGGCGGTTTTCATAGATTTGTAGGCATACATGAAACAACTGCTGCTGATGATGATGCTCTGCCTGGGTGCGCTGCACCTCCATGCCCAGCAGGGTTTTGCCTTCAACCGGCTCAGCACCAGTGATGGCATCGGCCTGGCCAGCAACGTGATCCGCAGCATTTACCAGGATAAGCGCGGTTTCATCTGGGTGGGCACGGCGAACGGTCTCCAGCGCTTTGATGGCAGCAAATTCATTCAGTTCCGCACCCGCGGCGATGAACTGCCCCATGCTTCCGTGGCCAGCATCCTGCCGGCCGACAGCTCCCTGCTCTTCCTGGCCATGGATAACCCCCGCGAGTTCGGCTTCTTCGACCGTGAGCGTTTTATCTACCGGCGCATTCCGCTCAAGCCTTCCGGCGATTTTCATCCCCGTTCGGAGTTTACGGCCTGGAATGATGAATACGGACAAATCTACCTGAGTGTATCCCGCTATGGCATCATGCGTTACGATGCCGCCAGCGGGGCGATGGTGGATGATCACCGGATCAAACTGCCGGCGGGCTGGGATAAGGGCATCCGGCGGGTTTTCAACGATACCCTGAAAAAACAGATCTGGATCTGCACCGACAGCGGACTCTGTGTGTACGACCGCCGCTCCGCCGACACCTGGTCCCGCCACCATAATCCCACCGGCCATCCTGTGATCGCCAATGAGCGGATACAGGAAAACATCAATAAAATCTTTATCGACAGCAAGCGGCGCTACTGGATCATCGGCTGGCCTTTTTCACTGGGGGGAGGGCAGCACCGCTTCTGCCTGGACAGTATGGGCCGCGACCTGCACCAGGATACCCTCGGACTGAACTGGCATTCGATCCGCTACAGCGAATACCATGATTTTTTTGAAACCAAGTCGGGCCAGATCTGGGTATACGGCATGGAAACCCTGTTCAACTACGACCAGGAAGAAAAGCGTTTCCGCTTCATTGCCCCCGACCAGCATGCGGGAGAAATCGGCATCAATTACGAAACGGTTTTCCAGGTGATGGACGACCGGGATGGCAGCATCTGGATTGCCACCAACCGCGGGCTTTACTTCACCGCCACCGTTACCGGCACTTTTTCGGTGGTGAACCTGATGTTCGATAAGCAGAAGCACGCCACTGAAATCACAGATATCCTGCAGCTGCCCAACGGCGATTACTGGCTCACGTCATGGGGTGAGGGCGTGCAAACACTCAACAGCCGGTACCAGCGCATCCCTAATTTTTTGTATGCCAATCCGCCGCCGGCCGACTGGAACTACGATCAGAAAACCAGTACCCGGCTTACCTGGAGTTTGTGCCGCCAGTCGGCTAACGGACAAATCTGGGTGGGTTGCAACAGCGGTACCCTGCTGATTCATGACCCGGAGAAGCGCAGTACCCGCTACCTGCGGCCCCCGGTGCTTGGGGGCAGTACCATCCGCTACATCACCGAAGACCGGCGGGGCAACCTCTGGCTGGGCACCCAGAGCGGCAAACTGGTGAAGTACCAGAATGACCGCTTTTTTGAAGTGCAGGATTTCAATACCATCATCTATAAAATTTATCCCGACAGCGATGGATGGCTCTGGATTTCGGCGCATGAGAAAGGGCTCTTTGCCGTGGATCCCGTGAGTGGCAATATCCTGCAGCATTATGTATCCGGCAACCACCCCAATCATCTTTATGCCAACACCGGCAACGATATTGAACAGCTGAACGACTCCGTGATTGTTTTCGGCGCCGGCGCGCTCAACTTCATCAACAAGCGCACCGGGCGGGTCCATATCCTGCAATATGAAGACGGGCTGCCCTCCAACACGGTGAAAAGGCTCCGGATGGACCGCGATGGTTACTGCTGGATCATCACCCAGAACGGCCTCTGCCGCTACAATCCCCACAACAACCGCATTACTTCCTACGGCCGCCGGGATGGCATTGCCCTGGCTGAACAAACCGACATGGCCGATTATTTCAGCCGGGAGGGATACCTGATGTTTGGCGGCAGCAATGCCCTGATCATGTTTCACCCGTCGGTGTTCATGAACACCCAGGCGCCACCCGATGTAACCCTCACCGATTTCAAACTCTTTAATGAATTTGTGCCCGTTGACTCCCTCATGCGGGAATCGGTGGTGCGGCTCAGCAGCAATCAGCACGCCATCAGCATCTACTTCGCCTCGCTGAGTTATATGCAGCGCGACAAGCTCACCTATTATTACAAGATGGAGGGGCTGGACAATGACTGGATCCGTGCCGACCGGTCGCTTTACGTCAATTATTCCTCCATCCCGCCCGGCCGGTATGTGTTTAAAGTGTACTGCGAAAACCTGGAAGGCGTGCGCTCAAAGAGTATAACGGAGATGCATATCCACATCCGTCCGCCCTTTTACCGCACCGGCTGGTTCATGAGTGTATGTCTCTTCGGGGTGGCCCTCCTGATCTACCTGGTACACAGCCTGCGGGTGAACAAACTGCTTGCCGTGGAAAAACTGCGCAACAGTGTGGCCCGCGACCTGCACGATGACATGGGCAGCACCCTCAGCACCATCAATATCCTGAGTTCGATGGCCAAGAGCAAGATGCAGACAGACGCGGTGAAGGCTGCCGAATACATCTCCAAGATCACCGACAACAGCCAGCGCATGATGGAAGCCATGGATGATATCGTGTGGAGCATCAAGCCCAGCAACGACAGCATGCACAAGATTGTGGCCAGGATGCGTGAATTTGCCACCAATGTGCTGGAGTCGAAGGAGATGGAGCTCGACTTTGCCGCCGATGACAGCATCCTGGAGGTGAAACTCAATATGCAGGCACGCCGTGATCTGTTCCTGATCTTCAAGGAAGCGGTGAACAACGCCGCCAAGTACTCCGCCGCCGACAAGGTGCGCATCCGGCTGCAGCAGGAACAGAAAAAGCTGCTGCTGCTGGTGGAAGACAACGGCCGCGGTTTTGATGCGGATGCCGCTGATGAGGGCAACGGCCTCGGCAACATGCAGAAACGGGCCGACTCCCTGCAGGGAACCATCAGCATCCGGTCTGCCCCGGGCCAGGGTACCAGCATGCGCCTGCTGATCCCGCTTCAGTAAAGTATCTGCAAAGCCATCCGGTATGAAACGATTCGTCAGCCAGAAATTCCGTTTTTATTCCTTTATCTGCATCGCCCTGCTGGTATTTGTGCATGGCTACAACCTCAGGAACGGTTACCTGCAGCCTTTTACCCTGGTGAATGAACAGCTCACCTTCACTACTTTTATCGAATATTTTCTGGCCAACGGTATCCTGCGTTTCCGCATCCCCATGCTCTTCATCATTTCGGGGTATATCCTGGCCATGCGCGACCAGCAACCCTATCCCGCCATGGTTAAAAAGCGCTTTCGCACCCTGATGGTACCGTATTTCATCTGGAGTGCGGTGGGGCTGCTGCTCACCTTTGCCTGGCAGCAGGTGCCCATCCTGTCGGAGGCGGTGTATGCGTCACAGTTAGACCAGCTGGGCGATAACCGGCCCTATACCGAAATCGGCTGGGGCGGCATCCTGTTCCGCTGGCTGGTGGTGCCCATTTCCTTTCAGCTCTGGTTCATCCGGTCGCTCTTTATCTACAATCTCCTCTATCCCGTTTTCCGCTGGGGCATCGCCCGCTACCCCCGTACCTGGCTGGCCATCCTGATGCTGCTGTGGTTTACCCATTTCAATGTCTTCATTTTTGAAGGCCAGGGTATGTTTTTCTTTGCCGTGGGCATCTGGCTGCAGAAATCGGCCTATCCCCTTGACCGCAAACCCGAATGGTTCAGCCATTACCTCTCCTGGCTTTTTTTCATCGGGCTGGGCATCATCCGCACATTTATGGCTTTTGAGCTGGCGCCCTCCCATGCCACGGTGTGGCTGATGACCCTCCTGTACTGCGGGATGGTGCTCTCCGGCCTGCTGGCCGTATGGTATGGGGCCGACCCGCTCGTGCACTGGTGCCTGCAGCGCCCCTGGTTCATCTGGGTATCGGCCTTCTCTTTTGTGATTTACGGTCTACACGTGCCACTGATCCAGTACATCACTTTCCTGATGTGTCATTTCTTCCAGCACTGGCCGCATTACCGGCTGGCCGTGTACCTGCTCTCGCCCCTGACCACCCTGGGGCTGAGTATCCTGCTGGGCGCCACACTCCGTAAGCTGCTGCCCGGCGTTTACCGGGCGGCTACCGGCGGCCGCGGCTTTTAACATGTTTATGCGGTTGCCCGGGCGGGCCGTAGTGCCTAATTTTACGGTACAAACAAACACCCATGATTAAAGTACTGATCTATGAAGATAATCCGCAGCTCCGTGAAGGCCTTACCATGCTGATCAGCGGTTCCGAGGGCTTTGAGGTGCAGGCTGCCTACCGCAACTGCAACAACGTGGTGGAAGAGGTGCAAGCCTTTAAACCGGATGTGGTGCTGATGGATATTGATATGCCCGGCGTGAACGGCCTCGAGGGCCTCAAGAAAATCCGGGAGGTAGACAACTCGGTAAAAATCCTCATGCTTACGGTATTTGACGATAACCGCAACGTTTTCCAGGCCATCAGCAACGGGGCCAACGGGTATATCCTGAAGAAAACCCCGCCCGGCAAACTGCTCGAATACATCGCCGAAGCCCAGAGCGGCGGGGCGCCCATGACCTCCTCCATTGCCACCCAGGTGCTGAAAATGTTTTCATCCATGAACAATGAAAAAGGGGAGGATTATAACCTGTCTGAACGTGAGAAACAGGTGTTGCAGCTGCTGGTTGACGGCTACAGCTACAAAATGATTGCGGGGGAAATGTTCATTTCAATCGACACCGTACGGAGTCATATCAAGAAAATCTACGAAAAACTCCACGTCAACAGCAAAAGCGAGGCCGTGGCCAAGGCTTTCAAGGATAAGATTGTGTAGTGCGGATAACATGTTTATGTGGTTGCACAGGGATAGACACTTGTTAACTTTACCTCCGTACAATGCTCCCCGGAAAATTGTACACTCAACACTCAATGAAAGAAGTATGAAACGGTCATTACTGATAACAGTCCTGGTTTGTATCCTGCTTTTTGCCTGCATCAGCAACCTGGTGAGCCGCCAGACCCTGGCTGCTGCACCGGCAAATGCACCTGCACCCCGGCCCGCCTGCCTGCTTGCCGGACCCTGCGAGAAGGGGCATGCTGCGGCAGAGATCTACCTGCCGGCCGTTCACCTTCCGGGAAATTACTGATTTGCTTTTTCTTCATCTGCATCATCATCAGGGGCTCCCTTTGGGGGCCCCTTTTTTGGCCCCGGCGGGCCGGGTTTTGCGGAACGGATGATAATTTGTAGCTTGTAACACTTAAACAGGAGCCCGGGCTCCCATTACTAACCATAAATTCCAACACCATGTCCAAAATGTTAACCGCCTATTGCATGAAGACGAAGGAGAAAAACGTTCCCATGCAGGATGCCGTGATCACAAAAACTGCCCGGGGCGGCTATATGGCCCAGGGTCACGACGGTAAAGGCAATAAAATGACCACCATGCTGAGCGAAGAGAAAGCGCTGGAAGCCGTTAAAAACGGGGTGGCCAAGAAAGCCTGGTAAAAACCCATAGCTTCCGGAAGAGGATATTGCCGCCTGCTGCCCAGCAGGCGTTTTTTTTGCCGTTCCCGCAATTACCACTTATATAAATGCGCCTGACAGGTTCGTTCAGGATGTCATACTTTTGTTGCATGCGTAATTGTTTCAGGGCCATCCTGCTGGCTGCCGCGCTGCCGGTAAGCCTGCAGGCGCAGGATAAATGGGGGCTCCGCCGCTGTGTGGAGTACGCCTGGCAAAACAATATTTCCATCCGTCAGCAGGAGCTGCAGTCGAAGATGGCACAGCTTTCGGAAGACCAGGCCCGCCGCCTGGCCCTGCCCAATGCCAACTTCTCCACCAATCTCGGCCTGCAGTTCGGCCGCTCGGTTGACCCCACCACCAACCAGTTTACCACCACGCAGCTGCTGTTCCAGGGCATCAACCTCAACGCGGATATCGTGATTTTTAATTGGCACCGCGTGAAGAACAGCCTGGTGGCTGCCCGCCTCAACAGCCGGGCTGCCGCCGCCAATGTGGAGAAGGTACGCAACGATATTGCGCTCTCCGTGGCCACGGCCTACCTCCAGGCCCTGCTGAACCGCGAACAGATTGGGGTGGCCAGCATCCAGTTTGAACAAACCAAAAATCAGCTGGAGGCCACGCGCCGCCGTGTGAATGCAGGCACCCTGCCCGAACTGAATGCGGTGGAACTGGAAGCCCAGCTGGCCCGCGACAGCACCGCCATCATCAATGCCAAAGCCACCGCCGCCCTCAGCGCCCTGCAATTGAAAGCATTGCTGAACCTCGATGCAGCGGCTCCCTTTGAGCTGGAGATTCCGCCGGTGGACAAAATACCGGTTGATCCGATCGCCGACCTGCAGCCCGAGTATGTATACCAGCTGGCGCTGCAGAACCAGCCCAACCAGAAAATGAACCAGCTCCGCCTCAAATGGACGGAAGCCCAGGTGAAGACCAACCGCGCTGCCTTTTTTCCTTCCATCTCCGGCTTCATGGGGCTGGGCAGCAACTTTGCCAATCCCTTCAAAAAAATCACCGGATTCCAGCTCACCGGCTACCAGGCACCCAACCCCCTGAACGGGGCGGTAAACGTGAACGGCACCAACTACTTCCTGCAGAACCCGGAAATCACGTATACCACCGCCAAAAAATCATTCGGTGAGCTGTGGAAAGGATATGGTACCCAGCTCGACAACAACTTCCGCCAGAACTTCGGCATTGCCGTGAGTATCCCCATTTTCAACAACGGCGGGGCAACCCGTATCCAATATGAGCGTTCCAAACTGGATGTGAAGAATGCCGCGCTGACCATTCAGCAGGCCGACCAGCAGCTGAAGCAGGATATTTACCAGGCTTACACCAATGCCCTCAGCGCCCTGGAGCGTTACAACGCCACAGTGACCACGGCAGCAGCGGCCCGGAAAACGTATGAATTCGCTTCCCGCCGCTATGAAGTGGGTTTACTGGGCACCTTTGAACTGATCACCAACCAGAATAACCTGAACCGGGCACTGACAGACCAGCTGATTGCACAGTATGAATATGTGTTCCGCATGAAAGTGCTGGAATTTTATAAAGGTCAGGGCCTGAAACTGTAAACAACCATAAGCAAGGCAAAAGCCGGAAAACTGAAAGCTATGAGCAAAACTGTAAAATGGATTCTGATCAGCGCGGGACTGCTGGTGGTGGCATTGCTGATCATGAAGGCCACCGGTGTGTTCGGAAAAGATGAGGGCACCAAAGTAACCGCTGAAAAAGTACAGCGCCGCACCATCACCGAAACGGTGAACGCCAGCGGCAAGTTATACCCGGAGATTGAAGTGAAGGTGAGTCCTGACGTGAGCGGGGAGATCACTGAACTCACCGTACAGGAAGGCGACAGTGTGAAGAAGGGACAGGTGGTGGCCCGCATCTTTGCGGATATCTACGCCCTCCAGGCCAGTCAGGCTGCCAGCGGCGTTGCCCAGAGCCAGGCCCAGGTAGACAATTCCAAGGCGGCCCTCGATGCCCTCAAAGCCAACCTCGAGCAGGCAGAAAAGAATTTCGGCATGCAGCAACAGCTGTACCGCGATAAGGTGATCAGCCGCAATGAATACAATGTGGCAGAAGCTGCCTATAAAAGCGCGCTGGCCAATTACAATGCCGCACGGGAAGGTATCCGGGGCGGACAGGCTGCTGTGGAAGCGGCCCGCACTGCCCTGGCGCGCGCCAATAAAGACCTGAGCCGTACGGCCCTGCTGGCCCCGATGGATGGCGTGGTGAGTTTGCTCAGCGTGAAGAAAGGTGAACGTGTGGTGGGCAGCAATATGATGGCGGGCACTGAAATGCTGCGCATCGCTGACATGAGCCGCATGGAGGTTCGCGTGGATGTGGGTGAGAACGATATTCCCAAAGTGAAGCTGGGCGACAGTGCCCTGGTGATGGTGGATGCCTTCAACGACCGCAAGTTCAGGGGCATTGTTACGCAGATTGCCAGCAGCAATAATGGCGCGGCCACCCAGAGTACACTCACCAATACCAGTACGGATGTTACCAACTATAAAGTGTATGTGCGCCTGCTCCCCGAAAGCTACAGCGATCTGCTGGGCAAGGGCCGCTTTCCCTTCCGTCCGGGGATGAGTGCCACGGCGGATATCCAGACGAATACCCACAGCAATGTGCTGAGCGTACCCATCAACGCGGTTACCACGCGTGAAAAATCCGACAGCACTGCAGGCGATCGTCCTGCCGCCGCACCGGTTGCTGCAGCCGGCAAGGAAGAAGCTCCCGCCGCGGATGACCTGGACGTGGTGGTTTTTGTAGTGGATCCCAAGGACAACACCGTGCGCAAAGTGAAAGTGAAAACCGCCATCCAGGATATTAATTTCATTGAAGTAACGGAAGGCCTGAAAGGCGATGAACTGGTGGTCAGCGGTCCCTATGAAGTGGTGAGCAAACAGCTCAAGGAGAAAGACAAGGTGAAGGTCGTTGACAAAAAAGACCTTTTTGAGAAGAAACCCTGAACCGGCTGATCCGTATTCCCCTTAACCTGCACATCATGAAACAATGGGTTTGTACCCTGGCCTGCCTCGGGGCACTGGCCTTGCCCGCCTGTGCGCAGGAACTGAACCTGCGTGTTCAGCTTGCGGCCCCGAAAGGCGATACGGTACCCGGTGCTACGCTCCGGTTGTACCGCCTGCCCGATACCAGCCTCCTGCTCACCCGCCTATACCGGCCCGGCATGCCCGGCCTCCCGGTGCAGCCCCTCACCCGTTACCTGTTAAGGGTTACCGCATCCGGTTATACAGCCCTGGAACAGGCTGTATCCGTAACCGACCGGGCGCCACAGCTCACGCTGACGCTTAAACGAGCGGTGCAGCAGATGGATGAAGTGGTGGTGGTGGCCCGCAAACCCCT
Organism: Ferruginibacter sp.; assembly: GCA_041911275.1. GTDB lineage: Bacteria > Bacteroidota > Bacteroidia > Chitinophagales > Chitinophagaceae > Ferruginibacter. The sequence continues at coordinate 31,746 of JAYRPG010000070.1, forward strand.
GGTGCGGCAGGAAGATGACAAAACCATCGTGGAGGCCGAAGCCCTGGCCAATACCAGTACCAACGCCTACGAAGTGCTGGAAAAAACGCCCGGCGCCATTGTTGACCAGGATGGCAACGTGTACCTGAGCAGCATGACGCCCGCCACCATCCAGATCAATGGCCGCGATGTGAAGCTCAGTGCCGCCGACCTGGCCTCCCTGCTCAAAAGCCTCCCTGCCGGCAGTGTGCAGAAGATCGAGATCCTCCGCAATCCTTCCGCCAAGTATGACGCCTCCAGCAGCGGCGGCATCGTGAATGTGGTGCTGAAAAAAGGCGTGAAAATCGGGGCCAGCGGCAGCATGAATGTGGGGTATTTCCAGGGGGTGCACCGAACCCTTTCTGCAGGATTCAATATCAATAAAAGCGCAGGTAATTTCAGCAGCTACCTCTCGTTCCAGCATACCGACCGGAACAATTTTGAACAAATCAACACGGAGCGACAGCTGAACAGTACGGGCGCTTATCTCTCCCAGCGCTCCCGGACCGTTTATCCCGGCATGAATGAATACCTGGGCGCGGGCATTGATTACCATGTCAGTAAAAAACTCAGCGTGGCTTACGATCTGCGGGTGAGCGCCAACAGCAACCGCAGCCAGGCCCGGAATGACATCGGATTTTTCACGGCCGACAGCCTGCAAACCGGCACCAATGCCACCCTGATCCGCAACAGCAATCATTCCGTGTACCTGGGCAATAACCTCAACGCCCGATATAAAATCGATTCTGCCGGCTCTGAACTGAATGTGCAGCTGGATTATAATTTTTACCGGTACGGCAATACCCAGCTGTACGATAACTATTACCAGGCGCCCGCCCGGCCCACCCTTTTCGGCAACGGCGACAACCATAACCGCAAAAAC
>JAYRPG010000071.1:0-1128 GCA_041911275.1 Ferruginibacter sp.
CAAGTGGGTGGTGATCAACGGCAGCTGTACCAAGGTGGTGAAAGTGAGTGTGTTCAACCGCTGGGGCGGCAAGGTATATGAGAACGACCGGTACACGAACGAATGGGATGGCACCTATAAAGGCAAGGCCCTTCCGGACGGCACCTATTACTACATCGTGGAAGCCCGCCTGAACAACGGTGAGGCCATGGTCTTCCGCGGTAACGTAACGATCATGCGGTAGTAGAAATCATGACTACCAACCCTTGAAGAAAGGAGTCTATGCACTCAATCGAAGGGATGGTAGTTTAAGATCAGGGAACCCCTGCTGAAGCTACAGTAGTATCCCGATAGCTATCGGGACTTAATCAGGGAACAATGAAATCAGTGAGGCAGGTAGTGCTAAACAATCAGGGAACTGAATCTGAAGCTACAGTAGCACAGAAGTTAAATCAGGGAACCCTCCGTCCCGATTTTATCGGGACGGTGTAATCGATGGCGGGGCCCTTTTTGGTTACTTTTTGAGCAAGCAAAAAGTAACAATAAAAATCAAAGCGGATAGATTCATGAATGCTTTATCCACTTTTGAAAAATTTGTGAAACAGCCATAATGCTAAATACGGTCATATGAAATTCAGGATATTCAGTGCAGGCATGATGTTATTGCTGGCAGCCACAACGGCCAAAGCGCAGCAGATCTTTACCGTCAGCCAGTTTATGCAGCACAACTTCATCCTCAACCCCGCTGCTTCCGGAGCGGATGGCAAGGGTTCGGTGGGGGCTACCTACCGGAAGATGTGGACTTCAATGCCGGGCGGGCCGCAGACCACGATTGTGTATGCCGACCGGTATTTTGAACGGCAGAAGACCGGGGTAGGGGTGGTGGTGTTTGACGACAAAACGGGCCCCACGAGCCGTACGGGTGCGCGGGTGAACCTGTCGTACAGTGTGCCCCTGCAGCCGGGTAAAAGGCTGATGCTGGGTTTGGGCGGCCAGGTGATGCAGTTCCGCATCAACAAGAATGAGATGGCGCAGTACATTCCGAACGATCCGCTGCTGGCCAGTTCGGGCACCACGGTGAAGGGGGATGCCGCCGCGGGGATCTATTACCAGTCGAATACCCTGAACCTGGGCGTATCGGTGCAGCAG
>JAYRPG010000072.1:0-12983 GCA_041911275.1 Ferruginibacter sp.
CCGCATCAGGTTCACCGCCATCGCGTCGGTTTCACTGAAATTGCTGTGTCCCTCCAGGTTCTTACGCCCGTCGTTGAACACGCCGTCCCAGTCGAACACAAATGCCTTCACCTGCTTCAGCTTCTGCTTCAGCGTGGTGGCATTCACCACAAAATTTCCTTTGAAATATGCTTCGGGCTCGATATTGGCTTTCATGATGCTGAATCGTCAATCGTGTAAGGTGCAAAATCCATGGCGAACGGAAACACAACGCTAAACCTCCCTAAACTTCCCAAACCTTCCTCCCTACTCTGCCTCCAGGTCCTGGATATCCAGCATGCCCACGGGCTTGCCGTTATCGGTAACCATGATGGTATCCACATTGGTTTTTTTGAACAGGGCCGCGGCATCATTGAGCAGCATACTGCCCTCAATGCTTACGGGGGTTTTGTATTCGAGGCTGCCGAGCTGCTGGTCAAGGAAGGCCGCGCCTTCGGTTTGCAGGTGCCGGCGCAGATCGCCATCGGTGAACACGCCTTTCACCTGCAGCTGGTCGTCGGCCACAATGATGGCACCGAAACCATACTCGGTCATTTTCACGATCGCGTCTTTTACATTGGTGCTGGTGCTCACCACCGGGTTTACCCCGTTGATGGCTTCTATCACCTTCACCGTCATCAGCTTGGTGTCGCGGAGGAACTGCTCGGTGCCGAGGGTGGTAAAATGATTTTCGGTAAGCCCTTTGAGAATTTTCAGGGGCACCGTAATGGTATGCACCCCGATGTTCAGGGCGTTGCGAACATGTTCGGCATTCCTGACCGAACTGAACATGATTTTGGTATCGTAACCGTATTTTTCCACGGCATCCACACACTGCTCAACGAGTCCGAGGGCATCGTGTCCCTGGTCCTGCAGGCGGCCCACCAGCGGACAAACATACGTAGCCCCGGCATGCATGGCCATATAAGCCTGCTGCAGGGTGTACACGAGGTGTACATTCACCAGCAAGCCGTCGTTGCGGAGCATCTTGCAGGCCCGGACGCCCTCGAGCGAAACGGGGATTTTAAACACGGTTTTGGCCGGATCCAGCCCCAGCTTCAGCTGGCGGTGCGCCTCTTTCACCACATCTTCAGCAGTGTTGCCCAAGGCCTCAATCTGCAGCACCGGCACCATTTTGCTCAGTTTCACAATCATGGCGTCAATATCGGTGATGCCTTCCCGCTGCATGAAAGTAGGCGTGGTGGTAAGACCGTTCAGGAATCCGAGTTTGAATCCTTCTTCTATTTCCCTGAGGTTGGCTGAATCCAGGTAGAGTTCCATGTAAACTTGATATTTAGGGGGCGAAAATAGTTAATTATGATGGAATCGGGATGGGGAATCAGCCGGCCGGCGAATCCATCACTTCAGCAGTCGGAAAGGCGCATGACAAGGCCCTGCCAGCGGGTTTTTCCTGGCATGCAGCCATAAAAAACTCAGTCTTCGGAAGGTTGATCTCCTTCCCAGGACTGAGCGGAATATTTCTCTGTTTGCCAGAATACGAACTTCAGGGAAAACGTCAGGTCGCTGGGAGCGCCCCGACGTAGGGACCTAAACCCTAAACTTCTAAACCCTAAACCTCATGGAAAACGTCAGGTCGCTGGGAGCGCCCCGACGGAAGGGTCCTAAACCCTAAACTCCTAAACCCTAAACCTCATGCAAGCCGTCAGGCCGCTCGGAGCGTCCCGACGTAGGAACCTAAACCCTAAACTCCTAAACCCTAAACTCCTCTGTACTTCAGTTCCACCGCGTGCAGTTCAATCAGCGGTTTCAGGAATTCTTCCAGCTGGTACATGCTCAGCTGGCTGGCGGCATCGCAAAGGGCTTTTTCGGGTTCGGGATGCACTTCAATAAAGAGGCCATCCACCCCGGCTGCCACCCCGGCACGGCTGAGCACGGGCAGGAACTCCCGGGCGCCACCCTTGGCATCGGCACTGGGAATGCCGTATTTGCGGATGGAATGGGTGATGTCGAACACCACCGGATAGCCGAGTTTACCCATATGATAAAAACTGCGGGGGTCAACCACCAGGTCGTTGTACCCCATGGTATAACCTCTTTCGGTAAGGATGATCTGATCGTTGCCGGCCTCCACACATTTGCCCACCGGGTGCTTCATGTTTTCGGGAGCCAGAAACTGGCCGTGCTTGATGTTCACCACTTTGCCGGTTTGGGCAGCAGCCACCATCAGGCCGGTTTGCATACAGAGGTAGGCCGGTATCTGCAGCACATCGCACACTTCCGCAACGGGTGCCGCCTGGTCGGGATAATGAATATCCGTGAGCAGGGTAAAGCCAAACTGCTCCTTCACCCTGGCGAGGATGCGCATGCCTTCGGCGAGCCCGGGACCATTATAATACTTCAGGCTGCTGCGGTTGTCTTTGGAGAAAGATGATTTATAAATAACAGGGATCTTCAGTTTCTCACTCACTTCCTTCAGCTTCTCAGCCGTTTTCAGCATGATACTTTCCTCCTCAATCACACAGGGACCGGAGATGAGGAACAGCTGATCCGCGCCGCATTCAATACTGCCTACTTTAACTTTTTTCAGACTCATGATTATAATCTTTGGTATAAGGCTTTGATGGTATCCAGGTTGATTTTTTCTTTCCAGTCAGGTCCGATGGCATGGTTCCACATGTGCGGCAGGTTATAAGCCACCTGCGCCATCGCGGTGATGGTTTCGTCGCTCCAGTTGCGGCTCAGGGCCTGGGGCAGACTGATCTGATGCTGCTGCAGCATCTGCCTGAATTCCCGCACGCCCTCGGGATAATAATCCTCCAGGTGCTGGAAGGCCAGGCAGTTGGCATAGCAGTGCTTTTCGTGCAAAATTTTGGAGAGCCCGTAAGAGAGGGCATGACAGATGCCCACTTCTGAGTAGGTGAGGCTGAGCCCGCCCATCATGCTGGCCACCATCAGCTTATCATCGTTCTCCGGCGTCTGGCCGGCCCCTTCGCCAAGGTAAATATCGCGGCAGAGTTTGAGCGACTGTTCCGCAAAAGCATGGCTGTACGCATTGTTCAGGGTGCCGTTTTCGCTTTCGATGCAATGGATATAAGTATCCATCCCCGTGTAAAACCATTTGTCACGCGGCACGGAGGCAATCAGTTCCGGGTCGAGGATCACCTGGTTGAAGACGGTCCAGTCGCATTTCAGCCCCAGTTTCTTCTCCGGACCGGTGAGCACGGCGGTCATGGACACCTCGGCGCCCGTACCCGAAATGGTGGGCACACCCAGGTGGTAGATGCCCGGTTTTTTCACCAGGTTCAGTCCCTGGTAAAGGGTTGAGGAGCCTTCATTGGTGAACATCAGCGACACCGCTTTGGCGATATCCATGATGCTGCCGCCACCGATGCCGATCACCCCGGCCGGCAGACCGCGGGCCTGGAGCACCTCGTCGCGCAGCGCATCGATCTGCGCCGTGGTGGGTTCATGCGGGTCCACATCAATCAGTTTTACGATATCCTCCGGCTGTGCGGGCAGGCGTTGCAGCAGGTCTTTACCCGAAAAGTAGTGGTCAACCACAAACAGGAAGAAGCGGCCGTTTTCATTGCGTTTTTCTTCAAGGATGCTGCCCAGGTTGCTGAAGCTGCCCCGTCCGAAAACGACTTTGTCGATGTTTTTGAAATTTTTGTGCATATCAGGAATGTGCAAATGCGCCAATGAGAAAATGTGCAGATGGCTTATCGATGTCAGCGTGATTCATTTGCACATTTGCAGATTTGCCAATTACGAAATTACTTTCTTTACGCAGTCCCGGATCTTCCCCGCCAGTTGCCTTACCTCTTCCTCCGTCCAGGTACAGCGGATGCCGAAAGAGATCAGCCGGCCGATCACTTCCTGGGATTTGGGCAGGTGCAGGTTGCGGTAATCCTGGGGAAGTCCGAGCAGTTCCACCGGCAGCTTGGCCGCGGCGCGGAGTTCCTTCACATGATCCCACTGGTTGATGAAGTGGTACATATTGATGTACCAGTAATTGAAGCCACCGATGCCGGCTTTGTTCAGTTCATCCACCACAGCTTTCGCGGTGGCGGTATCGGGCAGGAAGAGATTCAGGAAGGTGGCCGAATCGCCCTCCGGATCGGCCAGCCGGGCAAAAGAGAGGCCGGGAGTATCCTGCAGCAGTTCGGTGAGCAATTTTTTATGAAGCCGGTTCAGGCGCATCACTTCGGGTACGCGGCGGGTCTGCACTTTTCCGATGGCGGCATGCAGTTCGCTGATTCGGTAGTTGAAGCCCACCACGGGGTGGTTTTCCATGCCCCGGTTGCTGCCGATATGGTCGTGCCCGTGATCGCTGTACGAATCGGCCAGGCGGTAAGCGGCTTCGTCGTTGGTCACCAGTACCCCACCCTCGCCGGCGGTGGCAATTTTAAAGAAGTCGAAAGAGTAGCAGCCGGTTTTGCCAAACAAGCCCACCGCTGTGCCTTTGAACGAGGCGCCGAAAGCCTGTCCGGCATCCTCCACCAGTACCAGGTTATGCTCCTGTACCAGCGGCATGATGGCATCCATATCCGCCATGCCGCCGCACATGTGTACGAGGCAGATGGCCCGGGTGCGGGGCGTGAGCACTTTACGGATACCCTCCGCACTGAGGCAAAGGGTTTCATCAATTTCGGCGAACACGGGTTTGGCGCCTACGAAGAGCACGGCTTCCACGCTGGCCACATAGGTAAAGGGTGGAACGATCACTTCATCCCCGGCGCCGATGCCGGCGGCGGCCAGTGCCGTGGCTACGGCGGTGGACCCGCTGCTGACCGCATGGGCGAACCGGGCGCCGGTGATTTTTTTCACCTCCGCTTCAAATTCGCGGGCTTTCCAGATGTTGTTCCTGAGCTGTTCATGATTGTACCGGAAGAGGATCCCGGTTTCCATCACTTCGTTCACTTCGGCTCTTTCTTCCGCGCCGAATAATTCTGATCCTGGCATTGGGCTGTGTTTAAGCCCCAAAATTAAGTTATTGGAGGCAGAGGGGAAATTTTGAATGCTGAATGGTAAGCGATGCAGGCATACGATGGCGTACCGCCGAATGAGCGGACCCGTCAATGCCCCTCCGCAATTCCTTAGAGGTACCGCAACGGATTGCGGCGGGCGTTGAGGATATAACTTTTGATGTTCATCCAGAAGGCAATGAAAAAATACACAATCACGGGCGAGCCCATGGTGAGGAAGGAGATGTAGATAAAATACTTCCGGATGGTGGAGGTAGCGATGCCCATTCGCTCGCCAATGGCGGTGCATACCCCAAACACATGCCATTCGATAAAATGTCTGAACCGCTTCATAATGGTAAAGATAAGTCAGGATGGGAAAAAATCCATCAGTTATCCTTTCGCCCAACAGCCGCGGGCCCGGAAAGTTGAGTGGCGCACCGGCTTTTTTTCCGGATTTTTCCCTCCGGTTTTCCGTAATTTCGTGCCGCGAAAAAGCATCCCATTCACCCCTTAAAAAAGTACTATGGCATTTGACATTGAAATGATCAAAAAGGTGTACGCGCAGTTTGGAAGCCGCGTGGAAGCCGCCCGGAAAGCAGCAGGCAAGCCGCTCACCCTTACGGAAAAAATCCTCTATGCCCACCTGTGGCAGGGTGAAGCCACCCAGGCTTATGAGCGGGGAAAAAGTTATGTGGATTTCGCCCCCGACCGGGTAGCCATGCAGGATGCCACGGCCCAGATGGCGCTGCTGCAGTTCATGCAGGCCGGCCGGAGCAAAGTGGCCGTACCCTCCACGGTGCACTGCGATCACCTGATCGTTGCCAAAGACAACAGCAAGGTTGACCTGGAAAGGGCCGTCAGCGAAAGCAAGGAAGTATATGATTTTCTGGCCTCCGTATCCAACAAATATGGCATCGGCTTCTGGAAGCCCGGCGCCGGCATCATCCACCAGGTGGTGCTCGAAAACTACGCCTTCCCCGGCGGTATGATGATCGGCACCGACAGCCACACCGTTAACGCGGGTGGCCTGGGCATGATCGCCATCGGCGTGGGTGGCGCAGATGCCTGCGATGTGATGGCCGGACTGCCCTGGGAACTCAAAATGCCCAAACTCATTGGCGTGAAACTCACGGGCAAACTCAGCGGCTGGACCGCTCCCAAGGATGTGATCCTCAAAGTGGCCGGTATCCTCACCGTAAAAGGCGGCACCGGCGCCGTGGTGGAATATTTCGGCGAGGGTGCCACCTCAATGAGCTGCACCGGCAAGGGTACCATCTGCAACATGGGTGCCGAAATCGGCGCCACCACGTCTACCTTCGGATATGACGAAAGCATGAGTCGCTACCTCAAGTCCACCGGCCGCGCCGATGTGGCCGAAATGGCGGATGCCATCCGTGAGCACCTCACCGCCGATCCTGAGGTATATGCCCAGCCGGAAAAATATTTTGACCAGGTGATCGAGATCAACCTCAGCGAACTGGAGCCGCACCTCAACGGACCGTTTACGCCCGACCTGGCCACCCCGATCTCCAAAATGAAAGAGGCCGCCGCCGCCAACAACTGGCCCACCAAAGTGGAAGTGGGCCTGATCGGCAGCTGTACCAACTCTTCCTACGAAGACATCTCCCGCGCCGTGAGCCTGGCCAAACAGGTGGCAGAGAAAGGCCTCAAAACCAAGGCCCAGTTCACCATCACTCCCGGCAGCGAACAGGTGCGGTATACTATTGAACGCGACGGATTCCTGAAAACCTTCGACCAGATCGGCGCCACCGTTTTCGCCAATGCCTGCGGACCCTGCATCGGCATGTGGGAGCGCATGGGCGCGGAAAAACAGGAACGCAATACCATCGTACACTCCTTCAACCGCAACTTCGCCAAACGCGCCGACGGCAACCCCAATACCCTGGCCTTCGTGGCCTCACCTGAAATGGTGACCGCCCTGGCCATTGCCGGCGACCTCACCTTCAACCCCCTCACCGATACCCTCACCAACGAAAAGGGCGAACAGGTGAAGCTGGATCCTCCCGTAGGAGATGAACTGCCGGCCAAAGGATTTGCCGTGGAAGATGCCGGCTACCAGGCGCCCGCAGCCGACGGCAGCAAGGTGGAAGTGCTGGTATCCCCCACCAGCAAGCGTTTGCAGCTGCTCGATCCCTTTGCAGCCTGGGAAGGTAACGACCTCAAAGGATTGAAACTGCTGATCAAGGCCAAGGGCAAGTGCACCACCGACCACATCAGCATGGCCGGCCCCTGGCTGAAGTTCCGCGGTCACCTGGACAACATCAGCAATAACCTGCTCATCGGCGCCGTGAACTTCTTCAACGACAAAACCGACAACGTTAAAAACCAGCTGACCGGCGAATATGGTCCCGTACCCGCCACCCAGCGCGCTTACAAGGCCGCCGGCATCGGCAGCATCGTGGTAGGCGACGAAAACTATGGCGAAGGCTCCAGCCGTGAGCATGCCGCCATGGAACCGCGTCACCTCGGCGTTCGGGCTGTGCTGGTGAAATCTTTTGCCCGCATCCACGAAACCAACCTCAAAAAACAGGGGATGCTGGCGCTCACCTTTGCCAACAAGGAAGACTATGAGAAAATCCAGGAAGATGACAGCATCGACATCCTGGGCCTCACCTCCTTTGCCCCCGGCAAGGCACTGGAAATTGTGCTGCACCACAAAGACGGCAGCAGCGATACCCTCCAGGTGAACCATACCTACAATGAACAACAGATTGAGTGGTTCAAAGCAGGCGGCGCGCTGAACATCATCCGCCGCGAATTTGCCGGTCAATAATCTTTTGAAAGAATGCTCGAAGGGCTGCATCAGTAACATGATGCAGCCCTTTTTTTGATCCGGCCCGTCGGCCGACATTCCCCGGGACCTTTTCCGGGGGTGATTATCAGAGCCCTTGCCCGCGCAACTGTTCCTCCAGAAACGCCGGCGACAGTTTTTCGTGTACCAGTTCGGGTGAGCTCACGGCCGCGGCGCCGCAAACCGCGCCATACTGCATACAGCGCCGGAGGGGTGCCCCGTTCAGCCAGCCATAGAGGAAGCCCGCGAAAAAGCTGTCGCCGGCGCCATTACTGTCCACGATGGTCTCCACCGGGAGGGCAGGCTGCTCCAGCCAAATGCCCTCCCGGGTCAGCAAGCTGGCCCCCTGCCTGCCATGGGTGCAGATCACCAGTTCCTTACCCTGTCGGATCAGCGCCTCCATCACCGAACGGTAACCGGGCAGGTTATCTGAACTCAGGTGGATGTATGCAGCGGCATCCATAAAATCCTGGTGATAGGCATTGCAGCCGTCGTAATCGTGGAGGTCGGTCCAGATGGGCTGCGGCCGGTGTTGCAGAAGCGGAATCAGGTCACGACAATAGGCGATGATGTTGAGCACTATCACAGTGGACGCATCAAGGAGGCGGCTGAGGTGCCCGGTATCATGCGGCAGCTTTTCCGAAGACTGGGTCACAAAAATGGAAATCCTGCCGCCCGTTGCATCCATCAGGTTGATGTGCCGCTCCGTCCCTGCCGGATCATTGATCAGGTGGAGCGCTACACCCGCCGCCGCAAGGGATTGACGAATGGCGCTGCCATATACATCATCTCCCACCGCGGAATACAGCCAGTTGGCAATCCCCAGCCGGGTAAGGGCCAGCGCCTTGCCGGAACCGGTTGACCCCACCGCCTCCCGGAAACCGGCCTGGTGAATGGTATGCGGCGCCTGGCGGGGCAACTGCGGGAGGTAAACCATTTGATCCCAGGTGGTACCCCCCAGGATGGCTATACGATGCTGCATGATCCTGATTTTATGGAAAGTTACAATGATGAACCTGAAATTGCCCATCGTCGGGGTTGCCCGGCAGGTGCACAGCCACGAGCAGGATGACGAAGCGAAAACCCCGCCGGAACCTCTCCTCTAAACTCCTAAACCCTAAACCTTCCTAAACATTCCTAAACCTCCCTCAACCCTATCGTCGGGGTTGCGCGGCAGGTGTACAGCCACGAGCAGGATGACGAAGCGAAAACCCCACCGTGACCTCAACCCTGAACCTCCCTCTCTGATTTTCAGATTATTTAACAGTTTTCACATACACATGTGGTTGGCCGGCGTGGTCATCAGCATGAACTTTGCTTTTGTAAAGCCATAAAAAACAGCATCATGAATCATCACAGTACAGGCAGTCCTTCCTTCCTGCTCACGAGTCCGCGCCTGCAGGCCGGAAGCGCCCACAGCAACGCCCCTGAACAGGCCGGCCGCAGCATCATCAAATTTGATTATTGTCTGCCGCCGGCACTCCCCAAAAATGCACAGCGGGTAAGAAGGAAAAAATAAGCCTCACCAGCCCAGCACCTCACGGAGACGGATATAGCCGCTGCGGCTCACCGGGATGCGGTTGCCGTTTTTCAGGATGGCCGCATGTCCGTCTTTTTCCCAGGGATCGATGCGGGTAATCTGCTGCACATTCACCAGGTAGGAACGGTGGCAGCGGCAGAATTGCGCGGCGGGCAGCAACTTTTCAAAATGCGCAAGGGTGCGGCTTTTGAGAAAGGTGCCCTCCCCGGTATGCACTTTTACAAAATCATCTGCAGCTTCCAGGCAGCTCACCTGGTCCAGGGGGATGATGCGGATGCGGCTGCCGCTCCGCACCACGATCCGCTGCTGCTGCTCAGGCTGCCGGGCCAGACTTTCCAGGAGTGATGCCACCGGAACCGGGGCCGCCCCCTGCTGATCCAGCCATTTCTGTACCGCCTTCGCGAAGCGTTCCCGGGTAAAGGGCTTGAGCAGGTAATCCACCGCATGGGCTTCAAAGGCCTTCAGCGCATACTCATCAAAAGCGGTGGTAAAGATCACAGGAGGTGCCGCTTCCAGCAGTTCCAGCATTTCAAAACCATTGATCCGCGGCATCTGGATATCGAGAAAAACCAGATCAGGCTTATGCTGCTGCACAGCTTTCACGCCTTCAAAACCATCCTCACATTCCTCTACGATCTGCAGCTGCGGAAAATCCTGCAGGTACTCCTTCACGACCAGGCGGGCCAGGGGTTCATCATCGATCAGGATCACTTTGCGGAGAGCTGAATTCATAACGGCTGGGAAGTTGAAGGGGTGATGTCGGGGGATTCGGTATCCGGCTGGGGAATGGTTACACTCACAATAAAGGTATGGCCCTCCGTTTCGGTTTCGAGGAGGTCGCTGCGGCCAAAGAGCAGGTAGAGCCTGCGGCGGACGGAGCGGAGGCCAAAGCCGGTGCCTGTATCGCCGGTCGTGGCTTCCGGATCATAGGGGTTGATCACGGCCAGCACCAGTTCCCCGCTGATCACATGCGCATGCACTTCGATGCGGGTTTCGCCCGTGGTGCCGTAGATGCCGAACTTGATGGCATTTTCCACCAGGGGCTGCAGGAGCAGGGCCGGGAGGCGGCAGCGGGCGGCTTCTTCGCCGGCGTGTACCAGGGTCTGCAGGCGGTTGCCAAAGCGTACCTGTTCAATGGAGAGGTATAGGTCCAGCTGATCCAGTTCTTCCTGCAGGGGCACCCACTGCCGGTGATCCTGCCGCAGGGTGCTGCGCAGAAAGCGGCTGAGCCGTTCCACCATCTGGCGCGCTTCCTCCGGCCTGAAACCGATGAGCGCATTGATGGAATTGAGACTGTTGAAGAGAAAATGTGGCTGGAGCTGCTGGCGCAGGTTCATCAGTTCAGCCTCCCGGGCCAGGCGAGCCGTTTCCTGCTGCCGGTCACTGGCCTTTTGCTGCTCTTCAAAGCTTTGGGAGAGCACCTGGATGACGGCGATAAAGGCAATGATGAGGAAGTTGAGCATCAGCCGCGGTGGCTGCGACAGCCGGAGCAAACGGAGATAGGTCTGATCGTCGGCAAAGCCCCATTCGAGGAGGAACCGCTGCAGGAACCCAATCAGCAGACTGGCCAGCACACTCAGCACCAGGATGTACCAGAACCGGTCGCGACCGGGCAGGTAAAACCGAAGGCTGGTATAGATCAGCAAACCGGCCAGGCAGAGCAAGCCATTGCTCACGGCACTGTCGGCCAGCGCCCGGGCACCGCTTAGACCCATTTGCGTCCATACCCAGGCATGTACGCCAAACCAGAGCAGCCAGCAGCCGGCAAAGAGCCAGGCAAATTTTTGACGGGAAATCGGTGAACCGGACACGTTGCGGTTTTTATGCGAGTTGGAGCAGGGCTAAGGTATCACTGTTTTGAATATGATGGGCACGCCCCCGGGTCATCTCGATATACGCATCGGCATCCTGCGGGCGCCGGGTTACCGAACTCAGCTGGGCGCCGTCCAGCAGCTCCTTGAGTTCGTAGAGCATGCACACATCAATGAACTCCCAGCGGATGCTCCGACCCTGCGGCACATGCACCACCTCGCCCGCTTCTTTTTGTCCGGCCAGCCGCGCCTTCTCAAATGCCTCCCGGCCATCAGGCGCCTGCAGCAAACGCAATTGTTCTTCAAACTCCGCCAGGCCTTCCACCCCACTGATGTGAACCCGGAAAACAAGCTGTGTAACATACCATTTCATGACTAACAACGGCTTTACTTTAAATCCCAATAAATTTTACAAAAAGATGTATATGAATAAATTGAATAAATTATATTCATTTAAATTTCAAATAAAAAAACTCCCTCTCCTACAACATAACGATACCCGAACAAATCAAACCCGCTGTTCGCAAGACTCCATATTTCGAATTTAAAAATAACTAACCGATAAAAAGACCTGATAATAAGCTAGATAGTAATTACTAATTGAACAATTAATCAAAATCCAGAAGAGTCGATATTTGAAATTTAATTTCAAGTACCCTACCGATAGCTCTTGATTTCAATACCGCCGAGAAAGGCTGTTCCTTCCAGCAGCAGCACCTTATTTTGTACAGCAATGACGCCATGGACTTCCCGTTTATCTTCCACCCCGCCAAAAACGGCGGTTAGTTCCTGCTTGATCGTCCAGTGTGAGGGAACGATGAGTTTGACCCCTCCCATCACGGCCGTCACCTCCACTTTCACGGTCCCCTGGATATCGGCCTTGCTCAGGTCGATTTCGCAGCCGCCGAATACGGCAGCCACTTCACCGCCCTTGAAATTTTTGGAGAGGATGTTTTTCTTGACGGCGCCAAAAACAGCAGAGGCATCCAGTCGCTCCTCGAAACTGCTGAAGGGGTCGGCGGACGTACCGGCATCGCCGGGCATCGTATCGCTCCCCATGCTGAAGCCGGAGCTGCCGCCGGGCAATTCCGTTCCGGCCATCGCTCTTTCAGCACCCCGACTATCAAAGCCCTTCCGTTTGGGACGGAGGATGAGCATCAGTCCGATCCCCACCAGCACCGCCGGCACCAGGTAGGGCCGTAATACATACAGATCGAGGATATTATCGACCAGGAAAAAACCGCCAATGATGAGGAGCACGAGCCATCCCGCGCCGCGGAAATTGCTTTTCACGCCGATGAATACCCCCAGGGCAACCAGGAACATGGGCCAGGTAAAGAGCCAGTAAGGAAACAGGGCGATGCCCGATTGCTTCAGAAAAAACAGCAGGCCGATGATCAGCAGCAATACGCCAGCCAGCACGCGGCTGTTATTGGATCCGGGGGAAGATTGTTGGTTCATGGTTCAATGTATTGATGGAACAAAACTAAGGGCCCCCGTAACGGAAGTCAAGCCTGTTCAGGCCACCCCGCCTCCTTTTCCGGTGAACGGCAGCTTTTTGCCGGTGAACGACGCCGCCGCCTGAAGGATCAGTTGCCCCTCTTGCTGGCCGGAGGGCGGGACGACCTCCGCCATAATCCCGACCCAGTCGTCGGGACGGCATGCTAACCCACTGAACTCATTATATAAACGGCAAAACTCCGTATAAACAAAAAGCGCTCCGATTACTCGAAGCGCTTCCTGCGGACCCCGCAAGGCGGGACGACCTCCGCCGTGATCCCGACTCAGTCGTCGGGACGGCATCCTAACCAACTGAACTAATAATATAAACGGCAAAACTCCGTATAAACAAAAAGCGCTCCGATTACTCGAAG
>JAYRPG010000073.1:0-10318 GCA_041911275.1 Ferruginibacter sp.
CCCTGCCATCTGCGATCGGTTCAGCGATCAGCCGTTAGAAAGGATGCTGAAAGCATCCCAGCTTTATAGGAAAGACGATTGTAGCGTGAAGCCGACCCTGAAAGGGTCGTACAACAACCGTTGCCTTGATTATTGGTTTGGATAAAATCGTTCCGGTTTTAAAAAGGCCCCCCTTCGTGATTAAACGATATTGAGCATTGTTCCTGTCCCTGCCATCTGCGATCGGTTCAGCGATCAGCCGTTAGAAAGGATGCTGAAGGCATCCCAGGTTTATAGAAAAGGCGATTTCAGGTTGAAACCGACCCTAAAGGGGTCGAAGCAATAATCCTGCATCAATTCCTTCATTGATCCTATCTTTAAACGTCCTTATTAGAATGAAACCTCTGTAGGTTCCCGGTTTACAATTATTCATTTTTTTCATTGATGCAAACTGGCAAAAAACCCGGCGTAGACGTTATCCTCGATGTGCTGCTGGCCGCGCAGGCGGCCCTGCCCGCCTCGGTTTTCATCAACAGCCTTTTGCAACAGTACCGGGAGCGTGGAGGGCTCAGCCGCAAACAACTGGAAGGGTTACACGCCAAAGCGGCTAAACTTCCCCAGGTGTCCGCAGCCAAACTGGCCACCCTGCAGGCCATCATCCTCAAAAAACCGCAGCGCCACCGTTCGGCGGCCCCGGTATCTGCACCATTGGTAACCCACGATCCTGTGCCGGCTGCTCTGATCCGTCAGATCCTGGAGCGCTATCCGGCCCACAAGCGGGTGCTTTATCTGAAAGCCAGGTATGAACAAATGCGGAGTCTGCCCGACGCGGAGAAGCATGAATTGGTGAAACTGGCCGGTATCCTGCTGAAGGAGGGAAAATAAAAAAGGCCGTATAGACATACAGCCCCGTTTTAATCCAATTTCCTATGAAAAACCACCTGTACAACGCCGCCGATGCCGGTAATATTGTGCAGGCTTTCCGGAATCTGCCGAATTTGATCAGGGCCTGGTTGAAGGGCTGTCACTGCCGGCCTGCTGCTGCAGGGCCATCCGCCGGTAATGGTAGGAGGCATTGAGGATATACTGGTAAAAATCCACCACACTGCTCTGGCTGGTAAAGGCGAAATCGGGCCGGTACAGCCGCATGAACTCCTCCAGCTGGGTGCCGTTCAACCGGGTGATGCGCCGCACAGTGGCTTTGTTGAAACGGTAGTCGATGTATTTCTCCTGCTCCTGCTGCAACAGCCTTTCCTGGGTTTTCCGCATCATTTTATTGCGCCTGAAACGGAAGATGTTGATGAATTCATTCAGATCAAGCCCCGTTACCCCCGAATAACTGCTGTTGCTGAGGGCCAGTCCCGGCCGCTCGTAATTGAAATACTTCGCATTCCGCATACGGTTTTCCGCTGAATCCTGCCGGTAGCTCCGGCTGTACACCTTTACTTCTTTCAGGGTCCGGAATTGTTCATCCAGGCGGATGTGCAGGGCCAGGTCGAAATGGGCAATATCGGGAACCTGTTTCACCGCAAAGCGGGCCGTGGGCTTTCCATGATAAATAAAGGTGAGGGAGTCGGCGTCTGTGGTCACGATGCTGTACCGGCCGGTGGAATCGGTGATTGCGCTGGTGCCGTTGGTGCTTTTGACCAGCACCGCCCTCACCGGAATGGTGCGGGTACTGTCGAACACCGTGCCGGTAACCGTGATCTGGGCGGCGCCGCCCGTGGCCAACCAGCAACCGGTTACAGTAAGGAATATCTTCAGCAGCCTGGTCAACAGTGGTAATTGGTATTGCGCAATATTAAATCAGTCACCCCGAAAAAGGCCGGACACCGGCCGGTTTTAACGCAGTATTACAAACCCCGGAGCAGTGATTCCAGCACGAGGGGATAATGCCGGTGTTCGAGTTGCTGAACGCGGGCCGCCAGCGTAGCCGGGGTATCTCCCGGCTCCACGGGGCAGCGGGCCTGGAAAATCGTTTGTCCGTGATCGTACTGTTCATCGGCAAAATGGATGGTGATGCCGCTCTCCTTTTCCCCTGCGGCCAGCACGGCTTCGTGTACATGGTGACCATACATGCCCTTGCCGCCGTACCGGGGGAGCAGGGCCGGGTGAATGTTCACGATCCGGCGGGGGTAGGCCTCCACCAAGGCCGTGGGCAGCTTCCAGAGAAAGCCGGCCAGCACCAAAAAGTCAATCCCCGCCTCCCGGAGGGCGGGAAGATAACCACTTCCGCTCGTAAACTCTTGTTTTTCAATGATTAATACCGGAATATGGGCGTCTTTGGCCAGCTGGATCACCCCTGCACGGGGATTGTTGCAAACCACCAGCTGCACCTGCACCCGGGGATGGTTGCGGAAATGCTCCATGATGCGGCGGGCATTGCTGCCGTTGCCGCTGGCAAATACCGCGATCCTGATCCTGGCGGGTACCCGGCCGCTCATCCGGTTCCAGAGCTTCCGGAGATAGCCCGTGAAAAACCGGTACTGGCCCAGAGGAACGCTGATAATCAATACACAAAGGGGCCAGAGCAGGGTTACCACCAGGATGTACAGCAGTACCCAGAGCAGGTTTTTTTCCAGTCCGCTGAACGCCAGTAGTCGCTTACCCAGGTAACCGCAGAGGCTCCCCCCGAGGGCGAAGGTGCTGATCACGAGGAACAGCTGCCAGCCATTGACCTTCCATTTTTCCTGGAGTTTCCGGAACATGGCGCAAAAGTGCCGCAAATAATCCAGATTCTGCCTTCCGGAGGCCTTGATTACAAATTTGTGACAAAGCCAATTTAATCTTTCAACAAATCGCTGAAAATCAAGCCAGACAAGGAAAAAATTTTTTTTGCCCTGTTGACAGATTGTGAACATACATACTTATTTTTGCAGCCGAATAAGGATATTTTTCCACATTATCATCCTTAACAAACTGTATGAGCTGCACTAGAAAATCCTTCTCTGCTGCATTTGCGGGTATCCTGCTCTTTGCACTTCTCTCTTTTTCCAATACGGTCGTTGCTGCTGATGGTGAGGCGCTTTTTAAAGCGAACTGCGCCAGCTGTCATAAGCCCGACGAGGACTATACGGGTCCGATGCTGAAGGATGCCCGTAAGCGTGCTCCGAACCCGGACTGGCCGTACAAATGGGTGAACAATGTGAACAGCATGATCGACACCGATCCCTATGCCAAGGCCCTGAAAGCCAAGTACGGATCAGTGATGACCCAGTTCAACCTCCCCAAGGATGACATCAAGGCCATCCTCGACTGGGCCGATGCCTATGTTAAACCCGCCCCGGCTGCACCCGGTGGTGGCGCCGGTGCTCCGGCTCAGGACAATGCCCTGCTCTTCGGCATCCTTACCCTCATCCTGGCTGTGGTGGGCTTTATCCTCCTCCAGGTCAACAGCAGCCTCCGCAAACTCACCGACGAAAAAGAAGGCATCGTGCGCTCCGAGCCGGTTCCCTTCTACCGCAATAAAACTTACCTGATGATCGGGGTGATCGCCCTGTTCTGCTTTGGCGGTTACAAAACCATCAATGCCGCCATCGGCCTGGGCCGTATGCAGCACTATCAGCCCGAACAGCCCATCTACTACTCGCATAAAGTGCATGCCGGCACCAACCAGATCAACTGCCTGTACTGCCATAACGGGGCCCAGGACAGCAAGTACTCCAACATTCCTTCCGTGAATGTTTGTATGAACTGCCACAAGGCGGTGAAAGAATACAAGGGCCCGGATGTGCTGGTCCGCGAAGACGGCACCCCGGTGGATGGTACGGCCGAAATCCGCAAGCTGTATGAATATGCCGGCTGGAACCCCGACACCAAGACCTATGACCGCCCGGGCAAACCCATCGAATGGGTGAAAATCCACAACCTGCCCGACCACGTATACTTTAACCACAGCCAGCACGTAAAAGTAGGCAAGCAAAACTGCCAGACCTGCCATGGTCCCATCCAGGAAATGGGCGAGGTTTACCAGTTCAGCGACCTCAGCATGGGCTGGTGCATCAACTGCCACCGCGAAAGCAAAGTGGATTTCTATAACAAAGAAACCGGCGAGGGCAACAAGTTCTACAGCATTTACGAAAAGTTCCACAACGACATCAAAAACGGCAAACTCGACAGCGTGACCGTGGAGAAAATCGGCGGTACCGAATGTCAGAAATGTCACTATTAATATAATCTGTCCGTCTGCCGACGGATGCATATATCATTGTGCTAGCGCACATCAGCACATTATCACAGAGATATGGAAAAAAAGTACTGGCAAAGTTTTGGAGAGTTAAATCAGTCGGCCTCCTTCCGCGAAAAGGCTGCCAATGAATTCCAGGAGCCCCTGCTGCCGCTGGAAGAGCTGGACGGGAAGGGATTGCTCGACGCCAAAAGCCCGCGCAGGGACTTCCTGAAATACCTCGGATTCAGCACGGCCGCCGCCACCCTGGCTGCCAGCTGCGAAATGCCGGTGAGAAAAGCCGTTCCCTACCTGCAGAAGCCGGAATCCCTGATTCCCGGCGTTGCCAATTATTACGCCTCCACGTATGTGAATGAGGGGGATGTGCTTCCGGTGATCGTTAAGCAGCGCGACGGCCGCCCCATCAAGATCGAAGGCAATGACCGTTCTGCCCTTACCGGCGGCGGTACCAGTGCCCGGGCCCAGGCTTCTGTGCTGGATCTCTATGACGGTACCCGTCTCCGTTATCCTTCCCAGCACGACGGCAAGGATTTTAAAGAAATCCCCTCCTTCGATGTGCTGGATAAAGCCATTACAGAAAAGCTGGCCGGCAAGCAGGTAGTGCTGCTCACCTCCACCCTCAACTCACCCTCCACCGCCCAGGTGATCAGTGAGTTCCTGGCCAAATACCCCGGCAGCCGCCACGTGCAGTACGATGCCATCAGCTACAGCGGCATGCTGCTCGCCAACGAAGCCTGCTACGGCAAGCGCGCCCTGCCCTCCTATCACTTCGACAATGCCCAGGTGATTGTGAGCCTTGGTGCCGACTTCCTCGGCACCTGGCTGAGCCCGGTTGAGTTTGCGCATCAATACGCCAAAAACCGGCGCATCAGCGGCGAAAAGCCCACGATGAGCCGGCATATCCAGTTCGAAAGTCACCTCAGCCTCACCGGCTCCAATGCCGATGACCGCTTTGTACATAAGCCCTCCGAAAAAGCCCTGGTGGCCCTGGCCATCCTCGCCAAACTCGGCGGCGCGGTAACGGCTCCGGCCATCACCGACCCCGCCCTCAACAAGGGCATCGATCTCGCCGTGGCCCAGCTCAGTGCCAACAAGGGCAAGGCCCTTGTGGTGTGCGGCAGCAACGACGTGAACCTGCAGATTGTGGTGAACGCCATCAACGAAGCCATCGGCGCCAACGGCACCACCCTCAACTGGGCCGTTACCTCCAACTACCGCCAGGGCGTGGACGCTGACTTCCTGAAACTGGTGGAAGAAATGAAAGGCGGTACGGTGAATGCCCTGCTGGTGTATGGCGCCAACCCCGTGTACACCTATGGCAAAGCCTTTGCGGATGCTCTTAAAAAAGTGCCGGTGAGTGTATCCTTCAACCCCACGATGGATGAAACCACCGAGCTCTGCCAGTACAGTGTGCCTGCACACCACTGGCTCGAAAGCTGGGGTGATGCGGAGCCCAAAACCGGCTACTACAGCCTGATGCAGCCCACCATCAACCCGCTGTTCAAAACCCGTCCGTTCCAGACTTCCCTGATGAAGTGGGCCGGTAACGCTGCTGAATACGACGCCTTCTTCAAAACCTACTGGACCAGCAAGCTGGGTTCAGAGGAAGCCTACTACCAGGCCCTCCAGACCGGACTGGTGGAGCCCGCTCCCGCCGTGGCCGGCGCAACCTTCAATGGTGCCCGCCTGGCTGAAGCCGCCGCCAAGCTGCCGGGTCAGAAAGCCGGTAACCACGAACTGGTGATTTACCAGAAAGTATCCATGGGCAGCGGTAACCAGGCCAACAACCCCTGGCTGCAGGAACTGCCCGACCCCATCTCTAAAGTTACCTGGGACAACTACGCCATGATCAGCCCCGCGCTGGCCAAGGAGTTGCTGAACCTCGATATCTCCGAACAGCGCCAGGGCGACCGCTATGAGGTTACCCCCGAAAAACCGGTGATCAAAATCAAGGTCAACGGTACGGAAATGCACCTGCCCGCGCTCATCATTCCGGGTGTTCATCCCAAAGTGGTGGCCGTGGCCCTGGGTTACGGACGGCAGAGCAACAATGCCGAAAAAACGAAAGAATACATCGGCCTCAGCGCCAATGGTGCCGGCGTTAATGCTTACCCGGCAGTAGGCTTCGACGGAACCGGTTTCCGCTATTCGGCTCCGGCTGAACTGAGCAAATCCGATAAACCGGATTACGCCCTGGCCCAGACCCAGGTGCACGGTTCTTCCGAGAATCGCCCGGTGATTTACGAAACCAGCCTGAAATCCTTCCTTGAAGACCCGAAAGGGGTGCTGGCAGAAGCCACACACGAACGTGAAATGCTCACGGAAGCCTCCAATGGCGAAGACTTCCGTGTGGATGCCACCATCTATCCCGACTTTGTTAAGCCCGGCGTAAAATGGGGCATGAGCATCGACCTCAATACCTGTACCGGCTGCAGCGCCTGCGTGGTGGCCTGTACGGCTGAAAACAATGTGGCCGTGGTGGGCAAAAAGCAGGTGATCGGCGCCCATGAAATGCACTGGCTCCGCATCGACCGCTACTTCACCGGAGATGTGAGCAACCCGGATGTGGTGTTCCAGCCGATGATGTGCCAGCACTGCGACAATGCGCCCTGCGAAAACGTTTGTCCGGTAGCCGCCACCAACCACAGCAGCGAGGGTCTCAACCAGATGACCTATAACCGTTGCATCGGCACCCGCTACTGCGCCAACAACTGTCCGTATAAAGTGCGCCGCTTCAACTGGCTCGACTATACCGGTTCCGACAGCTTCCCCGATAACCAGGATCCCCTGATCGGTGTGGACCTCAACGACGTAACCACCCAGATGAACGACGAGCTCACCCGCATGGTACTGAACCCGGATGTAACGGTTCGTTCAAGGGGTGTGATTGAAAAATGTTCCTTCTGCGTACAGCGTCTGCAGGAAAGCAAACTCAACGCGAAGAAAGAACAGGATCCCGCCCTGGTGCGCAACGTGAAGACGGCCTGTATGCAGGCTTGTCCCACTCACGCCATCAGCTTCGGCAACGTGAACGACAAGGAGAGCGATGTGTACAAAATCCGCAACGTGGATCAGAAGCACCGCAACTTCTATGTACTGGAGCAACTGCACGTACTCCCCAACGTGAGCTACCTGGCCAAGGTGAAAAACACCGACCGCCATGTAACCAACGAAAAAGAAGAAGAAGGCGGACATGCTCCGGCACAGAAGGCTGAAAAAGCCCATGCCTGAGCCGGCGAGCGAAACAAACAAGAACCATGAAAGCCTGCAGCCCCGGCTGTGCGCTTAAAGCCCATACAATATGTCATTATTAAAGTACGAATCACAGATCAGGGAACCGCTGGTGGATGGCAGCAAAGACTATCACCAGGTAACGGAAGACATTATTCGGCCTATTGAGATGAAGCCCAGCCGCTTATGGTATGTGGGTTTCTGGATCAGCGTGGCCTTGCTGCTGTTTGGTGTGTACAGTGTTTACCGCGAGGTGACCTATGGTATCGGTCAGTGGAACCTGAACAAAACCATCGGCTGGGGCTGGGACATCACCAACTTCGTATGGTGGGTGGGTATCGGTCATGCCGGAACCCTGATCTCGGCGATCCTCCTCCTGTTCCGCCAGGGCTGGCGTACCGGGGTGAACCGTGCCGCCGAGGCCATGACCATCTTCGCAGTAATGTGCGCCGGTCAGTTCCCGATCTGGCACATGGGCCGGGTATGGATGGCCTTCTTTGTACTGCCTTATCCCAACAGCCGCGGACCGCTCTGGGTGAACTTCAACTCCCCGCTGCTCTGGGACGTATTTGCCATCTCCACCTACTTTACCGTATCGCTCCTGTTCTGGTATTCGGGCCTGCTGCCTGACCTGGCTACTGTGCGTGACCGGGCCAAAACCAAACTGCGCAAATTATTATACGGGGTGGCCTCTTTCGGCTGGACGGGCAGCACCAAGCACTGGCAGCGTCATGAAAGCCTTTCCCTGGTACTGGCTGGTTTGAGTACGCCCCTGGTACTCTCCGTACACACCATTGTATCCTTTGACTTTGCCACTTCAGTAATGCCCGGATGGCACACCACCATCTTCCCGCCTTACTTCGTTGCGGGCGCCATCTTCTCCGGCTTCGCCATGGTACAAACCCTGATGCTCATCCTGCGCAAGGTATTTGCCCTGGAAGACTACATCACCATCGGCCACATTGAAGCCATGAACAAGGTGATTGTGCTCACCGGATCGATCGTGGGTATCGCCTACATCACCGAGCTGTTCATTGCCTGGTATGGCCAGAATCCCTACGAATGGTATGTGTTCAAAGAAAACCGCGCCAATATCTGGAGCCCCTATGGCTGGAGCTACTGGCTGATGATGTTCTGTAACGTGGTGTCTCCCCAGATGTTCTGGTTCAAGAAGCTGCGCCGCAATATCGTATTCACCTTCTTCATGAGCATCATCGTGAATGTGGGGATGTGGTACGAACGCTTTGTGATCATCGTTACCTCCACCTACCGCGATTACCTGCCCTCATCCTGGAGTACGTATTATACCCCCTCAGTGTATGAGATTGGTTTTTATCTCGGTACGTTTGGTCTGTTCTTCACCTGCTTCTTCCTGTTCGCCAAATACTTCCCGGTAATTGCGGTGGCAGAGATCAAGAGCATCCTGAAAACATCCGGTGAAAACTACAAGCGGAAGATGACGGATATCGAGAAGAAAGACGCGGAGAAGTTTTATATCGAGGAAGTGGAGCATGCGCACTAAAGGGTTCAAGGTTTAAGGTTTAAGGTTTAAGGTTGGGAAACCTCAAACTTTAAACCTTAAACGGTCAAATAAAAAGTTTAATAAAACGGAGGGCACTCAGCCTCCAGAAATAATAACGAAATATGGCCGGAGGAATTAAAAAATTTGTTGTTGGCTGCTTTGATGATGAAGCAGTGCTGTTTCCCGCGGTAAAGAATGTGCGCAAGGCGGGTTACAAAATCCATGATGTGTACACGCCGTTTCCGGTGCATGGCCTGGATCATGCCATGGGCCTGCGTGAAACCAGCCTCCACACGGCCGGTTTCATTTATGGCATCACCGGAACCATCACGGCCCTCACCTGCATCTCCTGGATTTTCACGAAAGACTGGCCGCTGAACATCGGGGGCAAGCCGCACTTCGCCCTGCCGGCCTGGATTCCCATTACCTTCGAGCTTACGGTACTCTTTGCCGCTGTAGGGATGGTGCTCACCTTCTGCTATCTCTGCCAGCTGAGCCCCTTCATCAAAAAGCATCATTTTCACCCCCGTGCCACCGACGATCTCTTTGTGATGGCCATCGAGTGCACGGATAAAACCAATGATGAGGAAGTGCAGGCTTTCCTGAAAAATGCCGGCGCCAAGGAGATCAATGTGCAGCATGCCGAAACCGGCTGGTGGCTGGGCCGCTACGACCGCGAACAGAAGCTGTACAAGGAATACGAGACAGGCTATTAATTCATTACTACTTAACAGATACCAGATAAATGAAACGTTTCAACCTTTTCAGTGCAGCAGCGGTGGCCATGCTGGCAGCAGCCTTAACCGGCTGCGGCAGCGATAAGCGTCAGCCGGGCCGGGTGTACATGCCGGATATGGGTTACAGCAGGGCCGTGGAAACTTATGTGGCACTGGATACCACCCAATTCACGAACAATCCGGCCAAGCGTGGCAGGGAAATTTTCTACAACGCGAAGCCCGTGGAAGGCACCATGAAGATCGGGGATCTGCCGCCGTACACGCTTCCCAACGATTCGGCCGGCTATGCCATGAGCGCCACGGTGAAAAATCCGCTGCCGCCCCTCACCGGTCACGACAGTGCGGAGGCTTCCCGCCTGTACAACATCAACTGCGCCATCTGCCACGGTACTGACGGCAAAGCCAACGGTCCCCTGTCCACCAAGGTGGGCGGTGTGGTTAACCTCACCATGGACCAGTTTGTGAAGATGGCCGACGGCACCATGTATCATTCCATCAATTATGGAAAGAACAACATGGGCAGTTATGCCTCTCAGCTCAGTCCGCGCCAGCGCTGGCAGATCATCCAGTACGTGCGCACGCTGCAGCCGAAGCCTGAAACCGCTGCCGCTGCAGCTCCGGCCGCAACCGACAGCAGCGCCGTGGCCAAAAAATAAAACATCC
>JAYRPG010000074.1:0-17412 GCA_041911275.1 Ferruginibacter sp.
GCTGGGCAGGGTGAAATTTGCGGGCATATCACTCGGCATCACCTGGGTGCTGTTCACCGGTATGTTCCTCTCCTGGCTGGGCATCACCGTGGATGAGTCTACCGAACATTTCCTCAAAGAGTTCGGGCTCATCCTCTTCGTTTATGCCATCGGCCTGCAGGTGGGGCCGGGTTTCTTTGCCAGCCTCCGTAAAAACGCCCTCAACAATAACCTGCTGGCCCTGCTGATTGTAACGCTGGGCGTCGTGATCACCATCCTCCTGTATTTTGCCAGCCGTAATCATATCTCGGTGATGACCGGTATCATGAGCGGCGCAGTGACCAATACGCCCGGACTGGCTGCTGCCCAGGCCGCCGTGAGTGACCTCAACATCACGGGCACCGACCGCTCGCTCATCACCCTGGCTTATGCCGTTGCCTATCCGCTGGGGGTGTTCGGCATCATCGGATCGCTGGTGATCCTGAAAAAGGTGTTCCGGATCAACATCGCGGAAGAGCAGGAACTGCACCGGAAACTGAATGTGATCCGGGGCAACAAACCGGTATCGCATCACTTCAACCTGGAAAATAAAATGCTGGTGGGCCAGCCGCTGCATAAGCTTTTTGAGATGCTCAGGGAAAAAATCATTGTGTCCCGGATGCTGCACAAAGGCGCCATCATCACCCCTACCCCCGAAACCGTGCTGGCTGAAGGGGATGTGCTGCTGATCGTGGCTTCCCGCAAGGAAACCGAGCAGCTGAAACTGATCGTGGGGTCTTTCAGCAATGTGAACCTCAAAGCTGCCGAGGAAAGCAAACTGATCTCCCGGACGATTGTGGTGACCAAAACATCGGTGACGCATAAACGCCTGGGCGACCTGCCTGAACTGGATCAGCATGATTTTACCCTTACCCGTCTCAACCGGGCCGGCATTGAAATGGTACCGCACGGCGATATCTTTCTGCAGCTGGGCGACAGTGTGAAAGTGGTGGGCACCGAAGAGGGGGTGAAACTGGTGGAAGAAGCCCTGGGCAATTCACTCAAAAAACTGGATGCGCCTGACCTGGCGCCCATCTTCATCGGCATCGTGCTCGGCGTGATCCTGGGCAGCCTGCCGCTGCATTTCCCCGGCATGCCGGTGGCCGTGAAAATCGGAATGGCCGGCGGCCCCCTGATTGTATCGCTGCTGCTCAGCCGTTTCGGCAACCTGTTTTACCTGAATAATTATACCACCAACAGCGCCAACCTCATGATCCGGGAGCTGGGGATTGCCCTGTTCCTCGCCAGCGTGGGGCTCAGCAGCGGGAAGAATCTTTCCGTGGCTTTTGCTGACGGCCGGGGTTTCACCTGGATGCTGATGGGCGTGGCCATCACCATCATTCCCCTGCTGACGGCGGGCTTCCTGGCCAAAAAGTATTTCCGGAAAACCTATTTCGAAACCTGCGGACTGCTGGCCGGCGCCTCCACCGATCCGCCGGCCCTGGCCTTTGCCACCAAAATGGCGGGCAGTGATATCCCTTCCGTTACCTACGCCACGGTGTATCCCGTAACCATGATCCTGCGGATTGTGGCCGCCCAGCTGCTGATCCTGTTGTTCAGTTAAACCTCCACTTATGTCACACCTGCGGTTGCTTTTCCCCGTTTTGCTGATGATGGGAACAGCTGAGCTGAATGCACAAACCAAATCGGTTACTTATAATACGCATACCTGGGTATCGCTCAACAGTAATCTTTTTGTGAGTAAACACTGGTATGTCATGGCGGATATTCATCTCCGTGAGCAGGACTTTTTCGCTTCTCCTTCCTTTCTCTTCGGCCGGCTGGGGCTCGGTTACCAGGTCGATGATCAGCTTTCCGTGGCGGCCGGTTACGGCTACCTGAACCTCTACCCGGCTGCCGGCGCCCGTTCGCATACCGGCGAACCC
Organism: Ferruginibacter sp.; assembly: GCA_041911275.1. Taxonomy (GTDB): domain Bacteria; phylum Bacteroidota; class Bacteroidia; order Chitinophagales; family Chitinophagaceae; genus Ferruginibacter. The sequence goes on from JAYRPG010000074.1 coordinate 1,905, forward strand.
CGCCTGTTTCAGCAGGTGCAGCTGGCTTCGCGGTACAAAAAACTGCAGCTGCTGCAGCGGGTGCGCCTGGAACAGCGCTGGCGCGAGCAGGTGGTGAATGACGTCCATACAGGGAAGCAGCTTTTCAGCCAGCGGTTGCGGTACCTGCTGAGCATCACGGTACCGGTATTTAAAAACAAAAAATTGCCCCAGCTGGTGTTGTCGGATGAATGCATGCTGCAGTTTGGCGCAGCCGTGGTGAACAATACCTTTGAACAGAACCGTCTCTTCCTGGGTATCCGGCAGAACATCAGTCACCAGCTCTGGTTCGATGCGGGCTACATGCGGGTGTTCCAGCAGAATGCGCAGCCGGGTAAATATGCACTCAATCATACCTGGCGGCTGTTTTTTTATTACAACCTCAGGCACGCCGCGCATCCTTCTGCGGCCTGAACACAAGCCTGCATTAACATTCCTTTAAGAACGTCATCGTTTGCGTAGAATCATTCGGCTAAGCAGGCATTCGGGTATAATTTTGGTAACGATTGAAAAAACCGAACCGAATGACACTGTTTGCCGGAAAGCCTGCCTTAAGATCTGCACTCACCCTTGCTGCTGTTTTGCTGGCTGCAACGGCCACCGAGGCCCGCACCTATTATGTTTCGCCCACCGGCAGTGATGCCAATGTGGGGTATGATATCAATGCGCCTTTCAAAACCATGAAGAAGGCATTGGGCAAGTCGGATGTGGACCTCATCCTGGTGCGGGGCGGTATTCATTACATCACCGGGGATTCTACGGTAAGCATCAACAAGGTGGGACTGGGCCCGGGCGCCTACACCATCCGCAACTTTCCGGGTGAGCGTCCGCTCTTCGACTGTTCAGGGCTCAATGCCGGTAAGAAAGGGTTCAGCGTTACCGGCCGTTACTGGTACATCTATGGCATCGACATCATGAAGGCCCGCGACAACGGGATGTACATCACCGGCTCGTACAACATCATTGAAAACTGCAGTTTTTTTGAGAACGAGGATTCCGGCCTGCAGCTGTCGGGTGGCGCCAGTTTTAACCAGATCATCAACTGCGATTCCTATTTCAATAAAGACGCCACCAGTGAAAATGCCGACGGCTTTGCCTGCAAACTGGATGTGGGTACCGGCAACAGTTTCCGCGGCTGCCGGGCCTGGCAGAATGCCGACGACGGATGGGATGGCTATCTCCGGGGCGCTGACCAGGTGGCCACCAGCATCGACAGCTGCTGGTCGTTCCGCAACGGCTACCTGAAATCCGGCGCCACCAGCGGAGTGAACGGCGACGGCAACGGCTTCAAACTCGGCGGCAGCGACAATACCGACCTGAACCATGATATGACGGTGCGCAACTCGGTGGCCTTTTTCAACCGCAAGCGGGGTTTTGACCAGAACAACAACCGTGGTTCGATGACCCTGTATAACAATACCGCCTATGCGAACGGCGGGGGTAATTTTGTGCTGAATTCCATTGCCCTCGATCCGGGAGAAGTGCTCACGGTCAAGAACTGCGTGGCTTTCACCGCTTCCGGTACGGCCGGCTCCAACAGTTTTGCCAGCGGCGCGATTGTGCAGAACAACAGCTGGCAAAGTCCGTTTGTGACCAATGCGGCTGACTTCCTGAGTCTCGACACCGTGGGCGCCCGCGGACCGCGCAAGGCCGATGGCTCCTTACCCGAAATTCAGTTCATGCACCTGGCTGCCGGCAGCGACCTGATTGATGGCGGACAAAACGTAGGCCTGCCCTTCAACGGCGCAGCACCCGACCTGGGCGCTTTTGAAACCGCACCGGCTGCAACCGTACAGTATATTTTCAACGGCAACGGCAACTGGAGCAACCCGGCCAACTGGCTCAACGGCAGCGTTCCGCCGGCCAGTGTCATCACCGGCGCCCGGATTCTGATTGATCCTGTAGCCGGCGGAGAATGTGTGCTGGACATCAACTATACCCTCAGCCCGGGCGCTACCCTGCTGGTGAATGACGGCAAGCGTTTTCTCCTGCCCGGCAACCTTACGCTACAATAACCCGGGGAAATTTTCCTTCGTGAACCGGTATGGCGCGGAAGCGGTGTGCGCACGGCTTCATGCCTCAGACTTTTTCGTTGAAGGGTGCTGACTGGTTGTTTGCACACGCGCCAGCTGCAAACCCGGTTTTCCGTTATCCGCCACTATCCCTGTACGTTCACACCGCTATTGCTTGGTACGGCTCTTGCCAGGTAACCCTTGACGCAAACGATGCCGGAATCGATTGCGCAAATAAAGCCCTTCCGGGATGCAGATAATTCTAACTCCATGGAATAGCTTTATAACCATATCCGGCGGTACTGATCAGGATTGCTTGCTGACTGGGCATAGCCGGAAATTCCCCAAACCGAAAAACGAATACCATGATTGTGAAAGTAAGAAAGGCGTTCAAACGCCTGGTGCTGGCCATTCTCGAGCCTTGATCCATGACGGGCTGTATCGTAAAAAACAACTTTTAACCGATACAGCCCTTTTCTTTTCCCCGTACGCTGTGAGCTGAAAGGTTTCCATTCCTAAACCAACACTATGCTCCAACGTTTACTCGCCTTTGCTGCACTTTGTACCCTCCAGTTTCAGGTTATCGCCCAGGACGCCTGTGCACCTGTGGGCTGGGCCACCCAGAACGGGGGCACCACCGGCGGAGGCAATGCAGCTCCCGTTACCGTTTCCACGCTGGCTGACCTGCAGACGCAGGCCAAATCAAGCGGCGCCAAAGTGATTTATGTTTCGGGCACCATGGGATCGGGCGTTGGCACCCGCGTGGCGGTCAGTGCCAACAAAACCATTATCGGGCTGCCCGGCGCCAAACTGCTGGGTGGGTTCGATGTGAAGTCCACCAGCAATGTCATCATCCGCAACATGAAAATCCAGGGCCCCGGCGCAGTGGATGTCAATGGCGTGGACTGCATCACCATTGATGCGGCTACCAATGTGTGGATTGATCACTGCGAGATCTATGACGGGCAGGATGGCAACCTGGATATTTCCAACGGCGCCAGTTATATTTCCATCACCTGGTGCAAATTCTATTATACCAGTGCTTCCAGTAATCACCAGTTTTGCAATCTGCTGGGCAACTCCGACAGTAAAACCTCCGACCGCGGCAAGCTGAAGATCACCCTCATGTACAACTGGTGGGCACAGGGGGTTAAGGAAAGAATGCCCCGTGTACGGTACGGACAGGTGCATGTGGTGAACAATTATTTCAACAGCACCGGCAATAGCCACTGTGTACGGGCTGGCCGTGAAGCCAACCTCCTGGTGGAAAGCAATTCCTTTGAAGGGGTGAAAACACCCATTGATTTGTACCAGAATGATTTTACAGCGGTGACTTCGCGCAATAACCTGTTTGTATCCACCACAGGCAATACGGCGGGCAGCGGAACGGCCTTTACACCTCCCTACTCCCTCAGCATTGCGCCGGCTGCCAATGTAAAATCGCTGGTGACCAACAGCAGCTGCGGAGCCGGCGCCACGATGGCAGCGCCTACCTCCTGTGGCTGCGGCACCCCGGTGAATTATACCCTCACTACTGCTGCGAGTCCGGCTGCCGGCGGCACGGTCAACGGCGGGGGCACTTATGCCTCCGGTACGGTGGTCACGCTCACGGCTACGCCCGCGGCAGGCTATACCTTCAGCGGCTGGAGCGGCGATGCCAGTGGTAGCACCGGCACCATCACGGTTACCATGAATGGCAATAAAACCATTACGGCCAACTTCCAGCCGTTGGTGACCAATTATAGCCTCACTACTGCTGCGAATCCGGCTGCCGGCGGCACGGTGAGCGGCGGCGGCACCTATGTCTCCGGTACGGTGGTTACGCTCACGGCTACGCCCGCGGCAGGCTATACCTTCAGCGGCTGGAGCGGCGATGCCGGCGGCAGTTCCGCCAGCATCACGGTTACGATGGATGCCAACAAAACCATCACGGCCAATTTCCAGGCCGCGGTAACGAATTATACCCTTACGGCAACAGTCAATCCTGTTAACGGTGGAACAGTCAGCGGTGCCGGAACCTATGCTTCCGGTACTGCTGTCACCGTAACCGCTGCGCCGGCTGCCGGTTATGTGTTTACCGGCTGGAGCGGGGACGCCAGCGGCACCAATGCCAGTGTTACGGTTACGATGAATGGCAATAAAGCCGTTGCCGCCAATTTCAGTCTAACGGGCGGTGGCGGCACCAGTACCCTGCGGATGGAAGATGATGGGGTGGGCACCAGCGGGCTCTGCCTGGTGGAGGGTACCATCAGCAGCAACAGCGGGGCCAGCAATGGAAAAGTGATCAACCTCACCAATTCCACCGCTAAGGGCGCCAACTGGAAAATCAGTGTACCCTTTACCGGTACCTATACTCTGAACTGGCGTTATGTCAACAGCAGTTCCAGCAACACCTACAGCATGCGTTTGCTGCTGAACGGCGTGCTGCTCAACAGCGCCCTTCCTTTCCCGAGAACCAGCGGCAGCACCGTATTCTCCAATACCACTGTAACCCTTACCCTGAATGCCGGGGTGAATATTCTGCGGCTGGAGAGCAGTGCCTCCAATGCCACGGCGGATATCGACTGGCTGGAAATAACCGGCAACAGTCCGGCTGCCGCATCCTGCACCGCAGCCCGCCCCGCGCCGGTACCCACTGCGCCTGCCGTAACGGGTATCTGGCCCAACCCGGCCCGGCAGCAGGCTACCCTGCGATTTGGCGTGGCGGAGGCCCAGTTGGTCAGCATCCGGATCCTGTCGGCAGACGGCCGCGAAGTGATGCGCCCGCTGCAGCGGTTCCTGCCCGCCGGCATCCACCAGGAAACTTTGAACCTGCAGTCCTTATCACCCGGTTTATACCAGGTTGTCATCACCGGCAGCCAGGCTTTCCGCCGGGTTGAACAGTTGCTGGTTCAGTAAAGGCACAGCCCCGTTATCAGCAATATATCCTGTGAATTGGTTTTGGTAAAAAAGCTGCCCCTGCAATGGGGCAGTTCTTTTTGTTGCAGCCGGCTGCAGCAGGTGAGTGAGATTCGGGTAAACGTTAACGTGAGATAAGCGGGGCTGCTGCTGCATCCTTGCCTGTTTACCTATGGGCAGCAACAGCCTGCAGATCAGGTTGCGGGTTTCAGCATTTTTTCCAGCATGAGAAACTCGAGCGGCCGCAGGTGTTTGCCGCTGATGCCGTCTTCCACAAAGGGTTTGCGTTCGCCGGTAGCCTGGTATCCGTGCCGTTGGTACCAGTTGATCAGTTCAGTGCGCACACTGATCACCGACATGTACACCGAGTGGCAACCCTGGCTGCGGGCATAGGCTTCGGCGGCCTGCATCAGTCGTTTGCCCAGCCCCATTCCCTGCCGGCCGGGCTCCACGCTGAACATCCCGAAATACAGCCGTTGATCCTGCTGCTGCAGGTTGACACAACCCAGGACTTCGCCCTCCGCTTTCAATACCAGGAATACGGAGTTGGGCTGCGCGATCAGGGCCGCCACCTGTTCTGTGTTGGTGCGGGTTTCGCCGGCAATCAGGTCGGCCTCCGTCGTCCAGCCCTGCCTGGAGCTTTCGCCCCGGTATGACCGGTTGAGCAAACGGGTGATGGCCGGGGCGTCGGCGGGCAGGGCCAGGCTTACTGAAGGTTCGGAAGTGGATGGCATCCCCAAAACTACAACCGTGCAGGCATTTTTTTATTCTGCAGAAGCAAGCTATTTTCACCGCATGCCCGATCCGCATATTCAGCAGCTGCTCCGCTGCATTGAGCTGGAGGCCGGTGAAGAACAGGAGCGGTTTCGTCTCGACCAGCAGCACAGCCTGAAAAGCCTGAAAGCCGCCGGTATGGCCCTGCATCCCCTGATCGTTACCCGGCGCAGTTTCGGCTATGCCGACTATCCCGAGTTCAGCTTCCGGCTCCCCTATCCGGCAGAAACCGCCGCCTTCCGGGATGGCTGTGCCATTGAATGTTTCTTCCCCGGTGAGGAGCCGGTGAAAGGCGTGCTCCTGAACCTGGAGGGTAACAGCGGCGAATGCCGGCTATTTGCCCCGGATTTTCCCGACTGGCTGGAAGACCAGGGTATGGGCATCAAGCGCAGCCCGGATTTTCATACCCTCAGCGTTATGCAGCAGGTGCTCCGGCAGCTGGAAGATAACCGTAACCTCTACCCGCTTTTCCGGCAGCTGCATGGCGACGCTCCCCTGCCCGACACAGCGCCGGCCATGCCGGAACCGGTTCCGTATACCGGCAGCGGCCTCAACCCTTCCCAGGAAGCGGCGGTACAGGCTGTGCTGGCCAACCGCCGGCTCACCCTACTGCACGGACCACCGGGCACCGGCAAAACCACCACCCTGGTGGCGGCGATCCGGCTGCTGACTGCGGCGGGAGAAAAAGTGCTGGTATCCGCGCCCAGCAATACGGCTGTGGATCATATCGCCCAGGGCCTGCTGCAGCAGGGCATCCGGATTTTACGGGTAGGCAATGTGAGTAAAACCCACCCGGCCGTTTATGCCCATACCCCGGAAGGTAAAATGAGTGGCAGCGCAGCACAGAAAGAGATCAAACAACTGAAAATACGCGCTGCCGAGTTCCGGAAAATGGCCCTGCGCTACAAGCGCAGCTTCGGCAAGGAGGAAAGGGAACAGCGCCAGCTGCTTTTCAGCGAGGTAAAGGCCATCCGGGCGCATATCCGTCAACTGGAGGCCTACCACGAAGAAAAACTTTTTGAGGATGCCCAGGTGATCCTCGGCACGCCCATCGGGCTCTATGATGCCGACATCCGCCGGCTGCATTTCGACACCCTGGTGATGGATGAAGCCGGCCAGTGCATTGAGCCCCTGGCATGGTGCATCTTTCACCTGGCCGGCCGGTATGTGCTGGCGGGTGATCCCTTCCAGCTGCCGCCCACGGTGCTGAGCACTGAGGCGGCAGCACTGGGCCTGTCATGTTCGGTGCTGGAGCGGGCCATGCAACAGCCTTTTCCGGTACAGCTGCTGGATACGCAATACCGGATGCCCCGCCGCATCGCAGGTTTTTCGGCCCGGTATTTTTATGGCGACCGGCTCAAAACCGCTCCCGCACTGGAGCAGGATGATGCGGTGATCGAATGGATTGATACCGCCGGAACCGGGTATGAAGAGGAAACAGGTCCCGATGGCACCAGCCTGCTGAACCGCGGGGAGCTGCACATTGTTCAGCAACTGCTGCACAGCCATCCTTTTCCTGCCGCCGCAACGGCGCTGATCACCCCTTATGCCGGACAGGCAGAAGCTGCCCGCCTGCTGCCCCTGCCCGGCATCCGCATCAGTACCATCGACAGTTTCCAGGGGCAGGAAACCGATTACATCATCGTATCCCTCGTCCGCAGCAATGCGGAGGGCGTCATCGGTTTCCTGAAAGATTACCGCCGCATGAATGTAGCCCTCACCCGGGCCAAACGCCGGCTGACCGTAATCGGCGACAGTGCCACCCTGGCCCATGATGCGTTTTACCAGGCATTGCTGCAGTATGTGGAAACGGAGGGCGCTTACCGCTCTGCCTGGGAGTTTGAACCCCTGCCCTGATCATGAAGATGCCCGGTACGCCGCAATATCAAACCATTACCATCGGAACGCAGAGCGTTGTGCTGGCCGTGCCCGATGCTGCGGCACAGCAGAAAGATTACCAGGAACAGCAATCCCGTGCGGCAGACCCGGTTTTCCCCTACTGGTCGCGCTGCTGGCCCGCCTCCATGGCCCTCTCGGCATTTCTGCTGGACCATCCGGCGTATATCCTTCACCGTAATGTACTGGAACTGGCGGCAGGCCTGGGCCTCCCCTCCCTATTCGCCGCCAGGCTGGCCCGCAGGGTTTGTGCCAGCGACCTGATACCGGAAGCCGTGACCCTGATCCGGGATGCGGCTGAGCGTTCCGGCATCCGGAACCTGGAAGGCAGCGTGATCAACTGGAACGCCCCGCTTCCGCTGAAGGAGGTTGACGTACTGTTGCTGAGCGATGTGAATTATGCGCCGGAATCCTATGAACGGCTCCGGCAGATCATCCGGGAATGCATGGAGAAAAAGATCAGGGTGATCCTGGCCACCCCGCAGCGTTTGCAGGCCCGTGCATTTATGGAATGCCTGCTGCCCTGGCAAACAGCCGCGGAGCAGCGGGAAGCCGGGGGCGTGATGATCAGTGTGTGGGTGCTGGGCTGAGGGCAATCCACCCCGGTACGGTAGAACACCTCAAATTTAATTTTATCGTTCAGGTTTCTGGCTAAACAGCAGCATCGGCGCTGTACCCCGCCGGTATAGGGATTCAGTCGGTGAGGTTCATTTCCGCCTGGATCCATTGATCAAGGCGGCCTTCCCGCCGGGCGGCCATCATTTTTTTCATGTAGCGGTCGCGGTGAATACCCGGCTGCTGATCATAATAATCCATCATCCAGCCCAGTACCGTCGCAATTTTATCCCGGGGCTGCTGCGGGCCGGGGTTACTGAGGGCATAACGGATACAGCCGGCAGCATAGAGCAGCCGCATACCGGGATTTTTTTCTTCCAGCCGGTCGATGGCCGGCGACGACTCCACCTTCACCAGGGGATTACCGGAGAGCCAGTTGCTGATAAAACGGGAGGCTTCCGCCTTCCAGGCCATTTCGCGGCCGGGTGCGAGGTCAAAGAGTGTGCGGCTGAGGGCAGCGGCCTGATCCCGGTAAGCCTGGTAATCGGCCCGGGCCGTAAACTGGTTTTGTGCCGGCACTTCGGGTAACTGGGCCAGCAGCACCGAAGGCAGCAGGAGGCTCATACAGCCTGTCAGCAGGAGGAATACACGCTTCATATCCGCAATTTACCGCAAAACCACAGATCCCTTCCCGCGGTGAGCCGGTTTTAACAACCATCGTCATGAAATGAATGCCCTGTTAACAGTTCCTTTGATGGCCGTCATTCCTTCACCCTTCCGGCCCGCAGTAACTTCATTGCCGGGAAATTTATTAATACATGCTAAATACGCTTTATGAAAAAAATACTGCTTGTAACGGCTGCGGTATTTGCCTTCAGCCTTACAGCCTCCGCCCAGGATGCCAGTAAACCGGTTGCGAAGAAGTTCTATGCCGCCGTGATGGCGGGACCGGCCATTCCTATGGGGGCATTTGCTGCCAAAGACCTGAATGAGAATGAAAACGCCGGTCTGGCCAATACCGGCTACCAGCTCAACCTGCAGGTGGGCTATCAGGCCAACAATAATTTCAGTGTCATCCTGCAGACCTTTTTCGGCCGGCATTCTGTGGACAACACCATGTTCCATGATGTGGGCGCCACGCTGGATCACTGGCAATATTACGGCGTGATGGCCGGCCCGGCTGTTACGGTAAAAGCCGGTAAACAACAGAAAACCGCCTTTGATTTTAAAACCATGGCCGGATGGGCCCATGTGAACTCACCGCTGGTATCGCTGAATAACGCCACCGTGGTGAAAGAAGACTGGGCCGATGCCATGATCCTGCAGGCCGGTATGGATATCCGTTACACGGTTTCCGGCAACATGTTCATCCTGGGCAGTGCGAGTTATAGCTATTTGCGCCCCACGTTCAGGATGGAGACCACGGTGGGTGAACAAACCGGTGTGGAAGATGCCGAACAGCCGATGGGTATCCTGCAGTTTGGTGCTGGCCTTGGCTTCCGGTTCTGATGCATAGCTGCTGACTGCTGACACGTGATTTTGGAAACCTGATTTGTTCAAGATGAAAAAGACAGTGCTGATACTGGCCTGGCTCTGCTGGGGATGCGTGGTGAACCGTCACCTCGGTTTTACCGATAAGGTAGCCGGCCCCGGTTACCTGGTTGCCCGCACTGCCGCGGTAAGCGTGCAGGATCTGCGGCCCGAGGTGCTGAGTGGGAAAGAAAAAGCCAGTTGCTGCGGTCACAACTATTCCACTCTGCATATCCGGTACCCGATTCAGACGCGGAGCGGAGAACCGCTGGCGGATGAGTTTACCCGTGCCATCAGTGCAACCTATGCGCATTCGGGTGCAACGGCCCAGTCGCTGATGGTGTCATCGGAAATAACGGCCGACAGCCTGATGCATTTATCCCAGGCAAGCGGGAAGGAAAGATGGCTGCAGTTCCGTATCCTGGAATGGGATGCCAGCGCCGTACCCGGTTTCAGCACGCTCAAGTACACGGTGAAATACCACCTGTCGCTTACCGTGCTGGATGCAGCGGGCGTTAACCTGGCTGAAGCCAGTGAACAGGGGCAGGTTGAACAGAAGGAAGGGGCGTTCCTGGATGTTTCGCTGCTGCAATCGCTCAGCGACCAGGTGTTGAAGGACAAAGTGGCTGCCCTGTTTGATGCGCCGGGGGTGAAAAAATCCCTGACGGCTGAATAAGCCCCGGGCAGATGACACCTGACGGCGTTTTGCTGAACATAAAACGGAGCAGATGAACTGCTCCGTTTTATTTTGCTCTCCGAATCAGAGCGGAATGTTTCCGTGCTTCTTGCGGGGACGTTTCACCACTTTGTTCTCCAGCATGGCAAAGGCCTTGATGAGTTTCTTCCGGGTTTCCCTCGGTTCAATCACTTCATCAATAAAGCCCCTTTCTGCCGCGGTATAGGGGTTGGCAAACAGGGCTGCGTATTCTGCTTCCTTTTCCAGCAGTTTCTGTGTGGGATCAGCCGCCGCCGCAATCTCATTTTTGAAAATGATTTCACTCGCTCCCCGGGCGCCCATCACGGCGATCTCCGCGGTGGGCCAGGCAAAATTCATGTCGGCCCCGATATGCTTGGAGTTCATCACATCATAGGCGCCGCCATAAGCTTTACGGGTAATCACGGTGCAGCGGGGTACGGTGGCCTCACTCAGGGCATACAGCAGTTTGGCGCCGTTGGTGATGATGCCGTTCCATTCCTGGTCGGTGCCGGGCAGGAAGCCGGGTACATCCACCAGCACCAGCAGCGGGATGTTAAAGCAATCGCAGAACCGGGTGAACCGGGCCCCCTTTTTGGAACTTTCGATATCCAGTACCCCGGCCAGGCTCATCGGCTGGTTGGCTACAATACCGATGCTCCTGCCCGCCAGCCGGGCAAAGCCCACTACAATATTGTCCGCGTAGTACTTGTGGATTTCAAAGAAAGAACCGGCATCGCAGATCCCTTCAATCACCGCACGGATATCATAGGGCTGATTCGCATTTTCCGGTACCAGGGTTTCCAGCACTTCCCGGCTTTCGTCGCCGAGGGTGTAGGGCTCTTTCATCAGCACATCCTCGCAGTTCTGCGGCATATAGCTCAGCAGCTTTTTCACCTGCTCAATACAATCCATGTCGTTCAGCGCCGTGAGGTGGGTAACCCCGGATTTGGTGGAATGGGTGGAGGCGCCGCCCAGTTCTTCGGAGCTCACCTCTTCATTGGTTACCGTTTTCACCACATTGGGCCCGGTAACAAACATATAGCTGGTGTTTTCCACCATGATGGTGAAATCCGTCATGGCCGGCGAGTAAACCGCACCGCCGGCACAGGGCCCCATGATGGCGGAGATCTGCGGGATCACCCCCGAGGCCTGAACATTGCGGTAAAAGATATCGGCATAGCCCCCAAGTGAACGCACCCCTTCCTGGATACGGGCGCCGCCGGAGTCATTCAGTCCGATCATCGGCGCCCCGGTTTTCATCGCCATATCCATGATGCGGCAGATTTTCTCGGCATGGGTTTCAGACAAAGCGCCGCCGAAAACGGTGAAATCCTGCGCAAACACATACACCAGCCTTCCGTGCACGGTGCCATAACCGGTTACCACCCCGTCGCCATAATACTGCTGGTTCTCCATCCCGAATTCACGGGTACGGTGGGTAACCAGGGCGCCCACCTCTTCAAAAGAGCCGGGATCCATCAGCAAACTGATCCGTTCACGGGCAGTGAGTTTGCCCTTCTTGTGCTGGGCTTCAATCCGTTTAGGGCCACCTCCTTCTTTACCGGCGGCAATTTTCTCGCGGAGGATCTCGATTTTTGTTTTCATATACTAAGCAATATCTAATGTGCTAATGTGACAATTTGCCAATGTGCCAATGTGCAAATGTGCAAATGGGCAAATGAACGTGCTAGTTTCAGATGGAGGGAAGAGCATGCTAAGAAGCATCTCATTCAACCTTCAAGTTGCAACCCTCTCATGAAGCCAACCTTTTAAACCTTTTAAACCTCTTGAACCTTTTAAACCTTCCTAGTGCGCCAGCCGTCGTTTCCAGCTCGTTGATTTGTTTTCCACCGGCCGTAGCATTTTCTGCTGCTCCTGCCAGTACTTCACCGCCACGATGGCCGCCATTTCCGCATTGGCCTGCTGTTTTTCCCGGATCTTTTCCGGGGTGTAATAATTCTTGACAAAGTGGGTGTCGAAATGCCCGGAGAAGAAGGCTTCATGCTCAAATACAAAACTGCCAAAGGGCAGTGTGGTGGAAACCCCTTCAATTTTATACTGCTTAATGGCCTCCAGCATTTTCTGGATGGCCTCGGTGCGGGTTTTGCCATGCACCACCAGTTTGGCAATCATGGGATCGTAATAGATCGGGATGGTCATGCCTTCTTCATACCCGTCATCTACGCGGATGCCCTCGCCCACCGGACGTTCGTAGCGGGTTAAGGTTCCGATGGAAGGCATGAAATTATTCAGCGGGTCTTCGGCATACACCCGCAATTCAATGGCATGCCCGTTGGGGCGGATATCCTCCTGCGTTACGGCCAGTTTTTCGCCACGGGCAATGCGGATCTGCTGTTCCACCAGGTCGAGGCCGATGATCATTTCCGATACCGGGTGTTCCACCTGAAGGCGGGTATTCATCTCGAGGAAGTAAAAGTTCAGCTGGTCATCCACCAGGAACTCCACGGTACCGGTGCTCACATAATTGCAGGATTTGGCTACGAGTACCGCCGCTTCACCGATTTTTTCCCGCATTTTGGGGGTAACGATGGCGGATGGTGTTTCTTCAATCACTTTCTGGTGACGGCGCTGGATGCTGCATTCGCGTTCAAGGCCGTGGATCACATTGCCGTATTTATCGGCCACCACCTGTACTTCGATGTGCCGGGGCGAGCTCACGTATTTCTCAATGAAAACCGATCCGTCGCCAAAGGAGGCCAGGGCTTCACTGATGGCGCGCTCCATCTGCTCCTTCATGTCTTCCGCCCTTTCCACGATCCGCATGCCCTTGCCGCCGCCACCGGCGGAAGCCTTGATGAGGATGGGATACCCAATGCGTGCTGCCACCTCAATGGCCAGCTGCACATCTTCAATGGCATGGTCAACCCCCGGCACCATGGGGATATTGTATTGCTTCACGCTTTCCTTGGCCGCCAGCTTGGAACCCATGATGCGCATGGCTTCGGGCGTGGGGCCGATGAATTCAATCCCGGCATCGGTTACCTTCTGGGCGAAATCGGCATTTTCGCTGAGGAAGCCATAGCCAGGGTGAATGCCATCCACCCCCAGTTCTTTGGACAGGCGGATGATTTTGTCGCCATCGAGATAGGATTGTGACGAGGGCGCCGGACCGAGGCATACGGCTTCATCCGCAAACAGTACATGCGGCGAATGCCGGTCGGCCTCCGAATACACGGCAACAGAGCGGATGCCCATTTTACGGATGGTGCGCATGATCCGGAGGGCGATTTCACCACGATTGGCGACTAAGATTTTCTTCATGGTTGATGGTATTGATCAATGCTGAATCAGGGGTGTATGTTTATGCAAAGCGTATAGTTCCCAACAGGGTACATGATTTCTCTTTATTCCAGTTCCACCAGCACCTGTCCCTTGTCCACAGCTTCTCCCGCTGATACATGCACGTGTTTGATCACCCCGTCTGCGTGCAGCAGGATACTGTTTTCCATTTTCATGGCCGAGAGAATCAGCAGCCGTTCACCTTCTTTTACTTCCTGCCCGGCAGTAACACTTACTTCCAGTACCAGTCCCGGCATGGGCGCTTTCACTTCCTTGATGTGTTTGGTGCTGGCGGTATTGAATCCCATGCTGTCGAGCATCTGGTCGAGGGTATCCCGGATCTCCATCATATAAGACTGGCCTTCCACTTCCAGTTTCAGTTTTTTGCCGGTGATGTCGGCTTCCAGGATTTTCACGTTCACCGAACGGTGCGCATAGATGAGGTTGTATTCCTTGTCGCTGCGGCGGATCAGGTCGGCCTGCTGCAATTTGGCGTCATCAACCTGGATTTCAAATTCATTGGCTTTTACCAGGCATCCGGTGGGTTGGGTATCCATGATGGTTGTATTTAGTGGATGGATCCCTGTATTGAAGCAGGGAGCCCGGCCTCCCGCTCAGGCAGGGAAACCGAACAGCAAGTTGAGATTTAAAATGATGAACCTGAATGACCTTGATCAGTGCTGCGGATGATCATTCATCCGCGCTGCAAGCTGCTACAATATACGAAACACTCCGATTCAACCATCTGGTATTCCGGCCGGGCCCTAATCACCGTTATCCCTTCGGCTAACCGCGATCATGGGGCATACCCGCCCGGGAAGCTTTCTTTGTGCACACAAACCTGTAACATGCTGCGGAAATACCTGTTTCAGACACCGGAACGGCAGCCCTTCCGGTTACGCGGACACGAAATCGGCCGCGTAGAAGCCCTGAGCGACGCGGTATTTGCCTTTTCGGTATCCTTACTGGTGGTGGCTCTGGAAGTGCCCCAGACCTTTCATGAACTGCAGCTGATCCTGCAGGGCGCCCTGCCCTTCTTTGCCACGGTATCCCTGATTTTTCTGTTCTGGTACCAGCAACACAGCTTTTTCAGGCACTATGGCCTGCACGACCGGTTCATTACCCTGCTGAATCTGGCATATCTGGCGGTGATCCTGTTTTATGTATATCCCCTGAAATTTCTTTTTTCCATTCTGTTGCATGGCTGGACGGGCCTGGATCTTTTTCCTGAAGCGCATGCCCGGCAGGAAACGGTGCTTACCCCTGCGGAGTTCCCGCAGCTGATCATCCTGTTCAGCGCCGGCTACTGTGCCATCTGGCTCCTGCTGGCCGGGATGTACCGCCGTGCCTGGCGTTACCGTTTTCAGCTTTCGCTCACGCCTTACGAGCAGGCCTATACGCAGAAAGAAATCAGGGGCGCCTGCTGGAATGCGGCGGTAGGGGTTGCGGCTACTTTCTTTGCCCAGCTTAACCTGCCGGGCTGGGCTGGATGCTGTTACCTGCTGATTCCCCTGTTGCTGGTGCTGAATGAAGGATTGTTGAAAAGGAAGCGCCTGCCGGTTTAATCGGCGTGCTGTACCTGCGTTGCCGGGCCCTATTCTTTCCGGCCGGGGGGCAGATCGTATTTGATTTTGAGGAGATTGCTCTCGCCCGGAACGGTTTCGAGCAGGAATGACCTGCGGCGTTTGCCATCAATGATTTCAAGCACTGAAGTATTGGGCGGGATGCTGCCCAGGTTTTCGCCTACAAAGGTGATGGTATTGGCGCCGGGCTGCAGGGTTACGGTAAGGAACTGGGGATTCTTTTTAACCGCAAAACCGCGGGCCAC
>JAYRPG010000075.1:0-1586 GCA_041911275.1 Ferruginibacter sp.
TCCGGGTGTGCACATCGTCATTTTCTCCTGTGATGCCTTTCTCCTGCGTATCAGCTTCCGGTAATCGTCCCCCGTCACAACCTTGTCAGCAAGGGTAAATGGCACGCTGCGCGCCCTTGCTGACCAGAACGACTCCGGGCAGGCCGAACCGTCAGGCGATACGAAGACGAAATTTACACTGACGGAGAAACGACCATGACGATGAACCTGCACACCCAGACAACCGCCCCTAAAGCTGCACCGGCGACCAGCGTATCCCCGCTGGAGCAGTCAGGCTCCCCAAAAACGAAATTTTCCAGGGGCAAAAGCAAAGCCCGTGCTGGCGCAGTCAAAACAGACCTTTACCAGACAGTAACGGACAGCATCATTGCAGCCCTGGAAAGCGGCGTTAAGCCGTGGGTGTGTCCGTGGGTTCGCAACGGCGCAGCGGCGGGATTACCGGCCAACTTCAGCACCGGCACGGCATACAGCGGAATTAATATCATGCTGCTGTGGTGTAGTGCGGCAAAACAGGGTTTTCAGGACGAGCGCTGGCTGACCTACAAACAGGCGCAGGAGCTGGGCGGCCAGGTTCGTAAAGGTGAACACGGCACGACGGCCATCTTTTACAAGACGCTGGAGAAAGAGGACGAGGACGGGGAAATCGAAAAAATCCCGATGCTGAAAGCCTTTACCGTGTTTAACGTGGAGCAAATCGACGGCCTGAGCATCGAGAGCGTGCCGCAGCCGGTTGCCGGTTTCGATCCGCTGCCGCAGGCGGAAGCACTCATGACCCGGAGCGGGGCAAAAATCACCGAGCAGGGCGTAAAGGCGTTCTATCGTCCGGCCACCGATGAAATCGTCCTGCCGGAGCGGTTCCGCTTCGCGGACGCGGCAAACTTCTACGCCACCGGCCTGCATGAGCTGGTTCACTGGACGGGTGCAGCGTCCCGCCTCAATCGTGAAAAAGGCAATAAGTTTGGCTCTGAGGCGTATGCGTTTGAGGAACTGATCGCCGAGCTGGGCAGCGCGTTTCTGATGGTGGATTTGGGGATTGCGGGAGAGGTGCAGCATGAAAGCTATATCGCGTCCTGGCTGAAATCCCTGAAGGGAGACAAGCGCTACATCTTTAAAGCGGCGGCAGCGGCCTCAAAAGCGCACCGCTGGCTGATGGACTGCTGACAGCTGGAGCCCTGCGGTGCAGGGCTTCAGAATTTTTGAAAGAGAGAGAATCAGGGAGGGAATTATATAAGTCACTGTTTTTTAGAATTCTGTAACGCGGCCGGCATCAGCTGCAGGACGTCCTGCAGCTGATGCCGGCACGGGAAAATAAACCGGACAGATTCAAAAAAAATGAACCCTTTTTCAGGCGGCAGCCGTTACGTATCTGGGATACGTAACGGCGCGATGTCTTACGTAAAAAATGACGTAACGGCTTTCGCCACCGCAGCTAAAGGGGCGGTAAATCCGGGTGTGCACATCGTCATTTTCTCCTGTGATGCCTTTCTCCTGCGTATCAGCTTCCGGTAATCGTCCCCCGTCACAACCTTGTCAGCAAGGGTAAATGGCACGCTGCGCGCCCTTGCTGACCAGAACGACTCCGGGCA
>JAYRPG010000076.1:0-38114 GCA_041911275.1 Ferruginibacter sp.
AAGGGATTGATACCGGAAAGTTAAACCTTTCCGGGCGGTAATCCCACTTCAGCGGTCAGGCTGCCGCGCCGTCTTTGGCCGGCGCTGCCTGAACGGCCGTTTGTGGCAACGCCGTTTCCGCCCCGGGCAGTTTGCCATACAGGTTCATCAGGAGCTTCTCCGGTGTCATCGGCGCATCAAAGGCGGGCTTTACCCGGGGATTGAAATTCCGGATGGCATTACGCAGGGCGAAATAAGTGCCGATGCCATACATCAGCGGGGGCTCGCCTACGGCCTTGGAGCGGAAGATGGCCATATTATCGAGTTCGGTGTGGAGAAAACTGAGCTCCACCTTCCGGGGAACCGAATAAATATCGGGCACCTTGTAGGTGGAAAGGGCATTGCTGCGCAGTTTACCCGCCGCGTCATACACAATTTCCTCCATCGTCATCCAGCCGATACCCTGCACCAGGCCGCCTTCAATCTGGCCGCGGTCGATGAGGGGGTTCATGGATGATCCGGCATCATGCACGATCTGCACGCCGTCGATCTCGTAAGTGCCGCGTATACAGTCTACCGTTACCTCCGTGATTGCCGTGCCGTATACATGATAGGCAAAAGGATGTCCCTTTTCCCGGGTTTTGTCAAAGTAAATCTCGGGCGTGGCGTAATGTCCGTGTTCCGAAAGACTGACACGCTGGTTATGTGCCATCACCACCAGCTGGTTCCAGTGCAGTTCGGTGCGCTGCTCACCGGCATATACCCATTCATCCCGCAAGCTGATCACCGCCACATCAACACCCAGTTGGGCGGCAGCCACGGCTTTGAGGCGGTCGAGGATGGCCGTGCAGGCAATCTGGGTGGCCTTCCCGTTGAGGTCGGCTGTGGCACTGGCAGCAGACGGAGAGGTATTGGCAATGCGGTAGGTATTGGTACTGTTGATGCGGATCCGCGAGGGTTGGATGGCAAACACGCTGGCGGCCACCTGCAGCATCTTGGTGTTTACCCCCTGCCCCATTTCCACGGCGCCGGTGCTCACGCCCACACTGCCGTCGGTGTACACATGCACCAGTGATCGGGCCTGGTTCATGAGGGTATTGGTAAATGAAATGCCAAAGCAGATCGGCATCACCGAAAGGCCTTTTTTCATGGTGCGGTGCTCCGCATTGAAGGCAGTCACTTTCTGCTGCAGGGCTTCCATCTCAAAATCACGGAAAGCCTGATCCCAGCAGGCTGCGGCTTCGCTCTCCACCCGCTGGCCGTAGGGCAGTTCATCCCCGGTTTGCAGCAGGTTGCGGCGCTGGATCTCCCAGGCCGGCACGCCCAGTTCATCCGCGGCGCGGGCAATGGCCGATTCGATGATGAACATGCCCTGGGGTCCGCCGAAGCCCCGGAACGCGGTATTCGGCGGCAGGTGCGTACGGCAGCTGTATGCGGTGGCGGTAACGTTGGGGATGTAATAAGTATTGGTGCAATGAAAGAGGGTGCGCTCCATCACGGCCGGCGACAGGTCGGCCGCGGCACCGGCATTCTGGTATGCCGTGGTTTCAAAGGCCATAATCTTCAGGTCTTTGTTGAGCCCGATCCGGAAATCCGAGGAATAAGGATGCCGCTTACCGGTCATGCGCATGTCTTCCATCCGGTGCAGCGAGTATTTTACCGGCCGGCCGGTGAGATGGGTACCCAGTGCGCAAAGCGCAGCCCAGGTATTGGCCTGGTCTTCCTTGCCGCCAAATCCGCCGCCGAGGCGGGTAACGTCAATCTCAATGCAGTGCATGGGCAGCCCGGTAACCTTGCTGACGGCGCGCTGTACGGCAGTAGGCCCCTGCGTAGAGGAATATACGCGGATGACACCCTGTTCCTGCGGCACGGCATAAGCGCCCTGCGTTTCGATATAAAGGTGTTCCTGGCCGTTATTCTCGCAACGTCCTTCAAAAACATAATCACAACCGGCAAAGGCCGCGGTGCTGTCGCCCATGCGGAAACTGCGGGGCGGAATGATCAGTTCACCGGCGGCAGCCGCCTGACGGGGATCGGTGATCACCGGCAGGGGTTCAATTTCGGCTTTGATCTTTTTCACCGCCTGCCGGGCAGCTTCATCGGTTTCTGCCAGCACCAGGGCAACCGGCATGCCGCAGAAATGCACATGATCATCGGCAAAAAGCGGTTCGTCAGGAATGATCCCTCCGATCTGGTTGATGCCGGTGATGTCGCGGTGGGTTAAGATCCGTACCACGCCTTTGTGCTTCAGTGCTTCTTCCAGGTCGAGGTGCAGCAGTTTGCCATGGGCCACCGGCGAATCAAAACAGGCCGCAAACAGGGTGCCCCGCAGCAGCGGGATATCATCGAGGTAAACCGATTCACCACGGGTATGACTGAAAGAATCGATGTTCTTCATAATGCTAGTATTTAAAGTCTTGCAGCTACCGTATCGGCCAGGCAGGCCCGGATGGCGGCTTCCGCCAGGGGTTCCATCACCCGGTATCCTGCCAGCGTGGGATGCACCCCGTCATCGGTGTAACGGGCGTCCAGTCCCTGGGCGGCATCTGCCATTTTCGAATAATAATCCACGTAAGTGATCCGTTGCTGGTCGCAATAGGCCTTTAGCATCGCATTGAGCCGTTGCACCTGGGGCGCAGGCTGCAATCCCGGCCGCCACGGAAAAGCCAGGGCCGGCAGCACGGATCCGATAACCGGGCGTATGCCCTGGGCACGGGCCAGTTCGGCCATGGAAAAAATATTTCCGGCCGTCACCTCCAGCGGGATCACGCCGGCATTCTGGGCAATATCATTGATGCCTGCCAGGATCATCACCACCGCAGGCCGCAGCGCCAGCACATCGGCCCTGAAGCGCAGGAGCATCTGCGGCGTGGTTTGTCCGCTGATGCCCCGGTTGATATACGGCCGGCCGGCAAAAAATGCGGAGTCGGCTTTCATCCAGCCCGAGGTGATGGAATTGCCCATAAACACCACCCGTTTTTCGCCGGGAGCGGGTGGGCCGAGGCGGGCATTATCCTGCGCATAACACTGCAGGTTTACCCAGTCCAGGTGCTGCTGCCGGGGGCCTTTGCAAGCCACCAGCGAGGCAACAAGGCCGGCCAGCAGGGCGCTTATGGTTTTTGCTTCCATGGGCTGTTATTCCAGCGGCAGTTCGGCTGCCATCGCGGGGAAGAGCTGCAGGCAGTGTGCCCGGATCAATTGCCCCAGCAGGAAAGATTTGTATGCTGCGGTACCCCGGGCATCGCTGATGGGCGCGGTTTCAGCCTGGGCCAGCGCCACCAGTTCAGCAAGCATGCCGGGCTCCGGCTCGCGGCCGCTCAGCCAGGCAGAGGCCTTCTCCAGGAATGCCGGCACCGGCCCAACGCCGCCCGCCGACAAATGCGCGGCACGGATCCGGTTGCCGTCCATGTCCACCCGCATCGCACTGTTCACACTGGCGATGTCCAGGTGGGTGCGTTTGCACACTTTCTCAAAGTTGAAACGGGTGCCGGCACCGGGCAGTTCAAACCATATCTTTTCAATGATCTCGTCGTGTGTTTTGGCCAGCTTCTTGTATCCCTTATAAAAACGGTTCAGCGGCAATTCCCGCACCTGGTCGTTATCCCGCAGCACCAGTCGGGCATCCAGGGCCAGCAGGAAAATGGTGAGATCGCCGATGGGCGAAGCATTGACGATATTCCCCGCAATGGTGGCCATGTTGCGGATGGGCGTGGAACTCACCAGGCGGATATGTTCTTTCAGCCGGGGAAAATGCTGCTGCATCACCGGCGATTCGGCCAGGTCGGTTACCGTAGCGGCAGCCCCGATATAACAGCGGTTGCCTTCCTGGTAAACGCCCCGCAGCTCGGATTTATCGAACAGAAAATCGATCTCTTCATGGTGCATGCTGTCGTGCTGCTGCACATAAAGGTCGGTGCCGCCGCCGAGGTATTTCAGCTTCACCCCTTCCGCGCGGCCCGCGCCCAGAGGTGGCAGGTTCAGCTGCAGCAAACGCTCACGGATGGTGAGGAAATAATCGGGCAGCAATCCCTGCTCCACGGCAAAAGCCACAGGATCCTGCTGGCCCCGTTCAGCCAGTTTGGCGGCAATGCGGGCCGTGGCCCTTTCGATGGATTTATACCCGGTGCAGCGGCAGATATTGCCGTTCACCGCATCGATGGCGGCAGCCGGCGTGGCCTCGCGTCCCGAGAGCGCAAAGCCCGCGAGGGATACCATAAAACCGGGTGTGCAGAATCCGCACTGTGTGGCGCCCTCCTCGGCAAAAGCCTGCTGGATGAAGTTGAGTCCCTCCCGGTTGGTGCCTTCCACGGTTACAATGTGCTTGCCCCGGGCGTTGCCGATGGCCATCAGGCAGGATGTGGCGGAACGGTACACCAGCCGCCCCTGCTGCAGTTCGCCCACCAGTACGGTACAGGCGCCACAATCCCCTTCACGGCAGCCGATCTTGGTTCCGGTGAGGTGCTGGTGATAACGGATGAAATCCAGCAGGGTGGTGCCGCGGGCTGCTGCCGTGTGAACGTCTTGCTGGTTGAGTATAAAATGAATCAAGGCTGGCAGGTTTAAATTTTTACAATCAGTGTTAATCAGGAAAAATACGGTTGCCGGAGCTACCGGAAATAGCTGAACTCTCTTTCCACAATGGCTACCGGCACTCCGTTGCGGTAAGAGGTTTTACGCGTCCAGTTATTGAACTTATCATACTGGTAACGGAAGGTGAAATGATCCTGTTCATGGTTGTCCTGGTCATACCACCACTCATCGGTAAGGTTTTGCTGGGCATCGTACCGGTACATCAGGGTTTTGGCGATCTTATCGCCGGCACTGTATTCAATGGATCCGGTCATTTTCCGCTGTTCATTCCAGGTCATGAGGGTTTTCTTTTCCAGGGTTCCGCCCGGGCCATAGAGCAACTCTTCGGAGATATTGCCGTTCAGATCGTACCGGTAAACCGCCCGCCAGAGCAGGCTGCTGTCTGATTCGTAGGTACTCCAGGCACGCTGGTTTCCCTTGTCATCATATTCATAGCGGGTAAATTCCTCCAGGCGGTCATCAGCATTGTACCATTGGTACACCATCACCCTGCCGCCGGCATCGTAGGTATAATGGTAGCGGGAAATCTGTTTGCCATCCGGCTTTTGCAGCACCTGTTCCGTCAGCTGTCCGGATGCATTATAACGGTAATGGAAACGCGAACGCATGGGGCCGCCGGGGTTGAACAGTTTCTGTTCCACCAGGCGGTTGCTGCTGTTGTAGAGGTAAACGTGGCGGGTGCGCAGGCTGCCGTTGGGGTTGTAGATATTCTGCTCCGCGATTTCGGTGCCGGGGAGGAAACGGTAGTCGGCATTTTCATTTCCCCTGGCCCCTTTCTCGGGTTTGCCGAAATTGTCCAGGGCCTCAAAAGAACGCTGCTCCATCGTTTTCACCGGTCCCCGCAGTCCCAGGGCATGGTACTGCCTGATCTGTTTCTGTGCCTGCAGCGTGAGGCAACAGGTGAGCAGGCCGGTGAATAAAAAGGAGACAGGTTTTCTTTTCATGTATCGGTTTAGCCGCAAATAAAAATCTGAAATTAATACATATCTGCTAAAACTGATTTTCTGGTTGAAAAACAGGCTGTGTACAAAATCGGGAGCCGGGTTGAAGAAGAATGCTGAACTTCATTTTTCAACGCTACAATATGGAACCTACTGTTATGCAGGCTGCCTTTCTGGTGAAACAGGGCGATGCCGACCAGGCTTTTTCTTTCCGCGAAGTGCCGGTACCGGTGCCGGCGGCGGATGAAATCCTGATCCGCGTGAGCCATTCCGGACTCAATTTCGCGGATGTGATGGCCCGGCGGGGCATGTACAAGGAAGCGCCTCCCCTGCCCTGCGTGCTGGGCTATGATGTGGCGGGTGTGGTGGTGGCCACGGGATCGGCGGTTACCACATTCAGGCCGGGGGATGCCGTGGTGGCCATGACCCGTTTCGGCGGATATGCGCAGTATGCAGTTACCCGGGCCGCCGCAGCAGCCCTGTTGCCCCCGGGTTTACCTGCAGCCGATGCTCCGGCGCTGGCCACACAATACTGTACGGCATATTATATGGCGGCCATCCTGGTGAACCTGTTCCCGGGCGACCGCGTCCTGATTCATTCCGGCGCCGGCGGCGTGGGCCAGGCCCTGATCCGGTATGCACGCCACCGGGGATGCGAGGTATTCAGCACCGCCGGCAGCCCGGAGAAACTGGAGCAGCTGCGCTCCATGGGCGTGCAGCATCCCGTGAACTACCGGCTGGAAGACTTTGAATCGGTGATCCGGGAAAAAACCGGCGGCAAAGGCGTGGATGTGATCTTTGATGCCGTAGGCGGCCGTTCGGTGAAGAAAGGCTTCCGGGCGCTCGCGGCCGGCGGCAGACTGCTCTGTTACGGCGCCTCGGTGATGAGCAACCAGGCACTCCCCGGTAAAATTGCCTCAGCACTCGGGTTTGGCTTTTATCATCCGGTGATGCTGATGATGCCTTCCAAATCCCTCATCGGCGTGAACATGCTGCGCATCGCGGATGAAAAGCCTGAACTGCTGCAGCACTGTCTGCAGGCCGTGATGCAACTTACGGCGGAGGGCGTGTTTACCCCCGCGCCCGCCAGGGTGTTTCCTGCTGCGGATATCGCGGCGGCGCATACCCATCTGGAAAACCGCAGCAGCATGGGCAAGCTGGTGCTGGCCTGGTAAGGCACACCCCGGCTGCGATTCCTGCAAAACCGATATCTTTACCCGCATGCAATACATCATCCCGCGGCTCCCCACCGCGCTGATCCTTATTTTGCTGGCTTGTATACCGGTGGCCGGTTTCACGCAACCAGGCAACAACACCGATACCATTTTCCGGGCTTCTTCCAATGCCGCTGTCGGAAGTGCCAAAACCAATCCCTTTATCATACACACCGGTAAAACCATCCGGCGTATCTACATCCGCAACACCGGCTTTGAGGGGGATGTGCGGGATACCAGCCAGGTGAACAGCGGCTTTGGCGTAAAACTGGGCAATGCCCTGCACCGCAACACCCGCCGGCAGGTGATCATGAACAACCTGCTGGTGCAGGAAGGCGAAAAACTGAATCCTTACCTCCTGTCAGACAACGAGCGGCACCTGCGCGACCTGGAGTTCATCCAGGACGCGATGATCATCGTCAAAAAGATTCCGGGCATGCCCGATGCGGTTGACCTGGTGGTGGTGGTGAAAGACGGGTTTTCGCTGCTGCCGGGCATGGGCGTAGGCGGCACCCGCAAATACAAACTGGAGCTGAAGGAAGAAAACCTGGGCGGCACCGGTTCCAAGCTGGCCGTGAGCACACTCTTTGATCACGCCCGGCAGCCCCGCTTCGGCATCGGCGCCGACTTCCTGCAACGGAACATGGCCGGTTCCTTCATCAACTGGGGCATGGGTTTCAAAAATTACAACAACGCCTTCAACAGCAACCGCAATGAAGAATCCAGCTATTACCTGCGCTTTGAAAAACCGCTGGCCTCCCAGTACCTCCGCTGGTTCGGAGCCCTGGACTTTTCGTATAACCATACCAGTAATGCCTATGTGAGCGATTCTGCCTACTTCCGAAACGACCGCTACAGCTATTATAATATCGACGGATGGGTGGCCTACAATATCGGGGCAGGCCGGCTGAAATTCAGGCCCAACCGCAGCAGCATCCGCGAGCTGATTGCTTTCCGCAGTTTTTACCGGCATTTCACCACCATTCCCGACAAAAACCTGCAAAGCTTTGACGGCCTCTACGCCAACAGCACGGGTGTGCTGGGCAGCTTCAGTATTTTCAAGCAAAACTTTTACCGCACAAGCTATATCTACGGTTTTGGCCGGAATGAAGACGTGCCGCAGGGCTTCAGCCTTTCGCTGGTGGGCGGTTATGTGCGTCGCGACAGCCTCAACAACCGTTCGCGAACCAGTCCTTACTATGGCCTCGACTTCACCGGGGGGCGTTACACCCGCCGCGGCTTCTACAGCTTCTACCAGCTCCGGCTGGGCGGCTACCGCTTCCGCGGCCGGTGGGAAGATGTTACCCTCCTGATCAACGGGGATCATTTCACCCGGCTGAAACAGGTCGGGGTACGCTGGTACCGCCGCTATTTCTTCAGTGGCAGCATCGCCAAACAATACAGTCCGGCCCTCGAACAATCCCTGCAGCTGCGCAGCCCCAACGGACTCCCCTATTTCGGTTTTGGCTACGACGACCGTTATGGCAAGGCCGACTTCCGCAGCACCCTCAAATCAGAAATGGTATTCTATCACACCCGCAAGTACCTCGGCTTTGGGGTGGCGCCCTTTGCCTTTGCCGACCTTACCCTGCTGAAACCCGTGAACCGCGGACTCAGCAGCAGCAATCTTTTTTCCGGACTGGGGGGTGGTTTCCGGCTGCGGAACGAAAACCTGCTCTTCGGCACCATCGAGGCCCGGTTTGCCTGGTTTCCGCGGGTTTTGCCGGGGATGAATCAGGTATGGATCAAGTTCAACACCAACCTGCGGTACAAGTACAACAGCAGTTTTGTGCGCAGGCCTGATTTTGTTTCGCCCAATTAAGGCTGGTTTTTCGTTGCCTGCTTTTTCTTTTCCTGCTCTTCGCGGGCTTTTGCCCGTTCCAGTTTTTTAAAATATCCGCGGAAGAGAAAATTGTGTTTGAGCGCTTCCATGTTCTGGTTGAAGCCGTCGGTGCCGTCGCGGATATTGTCGAGGATACTGCCCACCTTGTTCGCCCAGGCACTGTCTTTTACCAGCGAAGCCACAATACCGCGGCTGCTGTCGATTTCATGCTGTATACCGGTTGCGGATACCCGCAAAGCCGAAACCAGGGAATCCGTTTGCGCGCCGGCCGAGCGGATACGGAGGATCGCTTCATCCAGGTGCTGCGCGATGGCGGAGTCCTTCAGCAGCATACCCGCCGTTCCCTTGCCGTCACGGATACCGGCCGCTACCGTCTGCAGATCAGTGGTGAACACCGCAGCGCGCTGGGAAGCGAGGCGGATATTGCGGGCCGCCTGCCGGATATCGGCCGGGATACCGGGATCGTTCAGGAGCGACCAGAGCTGGTTACTGCTGTTGATGCGCAGCACTGTTTCTTTGAGTCCGGCGGCAATATCGCCAATGTCGCGATTGGTCTGGCTCAGGGTTTCGAGCATCTCATCGGTGCTGAGGGTTTTGCGGGCCACCAGGATATCGCCTTCCACGGCAAGGGGCGCGGTTCCGCGGCCCGGCGTGATGTTCACCACCTTCTTGCCCACAAAACCTTCGGTGCCAACCGATACATTCGCGTTCCGGCGGATGATGCTTTTCATCCGGCTGTCCACCACCATCGTCACTTCAATTGTGGTATCATTGAGGATCCGGATCGCCTTGACGGTACCGCTTTCAATGCCGGCATAACGCACATTGTTGCCCTCAATCAAACCCTGCACATTGGAGAAACGGGCTTTCAGCTCGTAGTTGTCGCCAAACATGTTCTGGTTTTTGCCGATCATGTAGAGCAACAGCACCAGGAACAGGAGCCCCGCAAGGGTGAAGGCGCCGAGTTTGAGATTATTGATGGTTTTCTTTGCCATAACTTTTTATTCAAAAAACTGCTTCACTTTGGGATCGTTGTAACGGACCAGTTCCTCAAACCGGTCGTTGGCGTAACAGCGCCCCTCCACCAGCACCACCACCCGGTCGCTCGTCATCCGCACGCAATTGAGATCATGCGATATGATGAGAGAGCTGGTATTGTACTTGTGTTTGATTTCGTTCATGAGTTCAATGATTTCCCGGCCGGTTACCGGATCCAGCCCGGTAGTGGGTTCATCATAAAGGATGATATCCGGTTTCAGGATCAGGGTGCGGGCCAGCGCAATCCGTTTGCGCATCCCGCCCGACAGTTCAGCCGGCATCATGTCGATGGTATGCCCCAGGCCCACATCTGCCAGCGCTTCCTGCACCATCCGGTTCACCTCCGCCTGCTCCACATGGATCCAGTGGCGGCGGAGCGGAAACTCCAGGTTATCCCGCACAGTCATGGAATCATACAGGGCATTGCTCTGAAAGAGGAAACCCACCCGGGCCCTTACCTTGTCCAGCTCCGCCTCATTCATGTCCGTGATCTCCTGGCCGAAAACCCGGATACAGCCCTGTTCAGGATGCAGCAAACCGATGATGCACTTGATCAGTACCGATTTGCCCGAACCGGATTTGCCCAGCACCACCACACTCTCCCCGCGGAACAACCGCAGGTTGAAATCAGACAGTACATGGTTTTCCCCGAATGATTTGTACACGTGCTCCACTTCCAGTACCGTTTCCGGTGCCACCGCACGTTCCGGATTATTCATGTCTTTGTCCATAACCGCCTGTCAGTTCAGTCCGAGTAAATCCGTAATCTGCACCGCCAGCAGGTCAACCACAAACACCATCACCGAAGCCACCACCACCGCACTGTTGGCACTGCGGCCCACCCCTTCGGTACCCTTGCTGCTGTGGTAGCCCTTGTAGCAGCCTACGATCCCGATGATGAAGCCAAAGAAAAACGACTTGATAAAGGCCGGTACCACATCACCGAACACCAGGTTATCGAATACCTGCATCCAGAAGAGGTTGAAACTGGTGGTACTGCGGATATTCACGCCCAGGTACGAACCATAAAGAGCGATGGCATCGCCCAGCAGGATCAGCACGGGCAGCATGAGGGTGGTGGCAAACACCCGGGTAACCACGAGGTATTTGAAGGGATTGGTACCGCTCACTTCCATGGCATCAATCTGTTCCGTTACCCGCATCGAACCCAGTTCGGCGCCGATGCTGCTGCCGATTTTGCCGGCAAAAATCAGGGCGCTGATCACCGGTCCGATCTCCCTCACGATGGCGATGCCCACAATGGCCGGCAGTTCAAACTCCACCCCGTACTCCACCATGGATGGCCGCAGCTGCATGGTGAGCACCAGACCGAGGATAAACGACGTAAGACCAATCAGGGGCAGGGAGAGATAACCGATGATGAAGCACTGCCGCACAAATTCATTCCACTCATAGCGGGGCCGGAAGGCCTGGACAAAAAACCGGCCGGTGAACCGGGCCATACCGCCGGCTTCGTTCAGAAAACTTTGTATAGAAGATGGGCGGGGCATACGCTTTTCTGTTACCAAGTTAGCCATTCAGCTGCCGGCACTTCAGCGGAATCATCAGGAGAATACCTGACATTCATCACCCCGGAGGGGGTATTGCAGCAACGGAATCCGCTGTAAACAGGCAGGTAATCAGGCTGATTCGGGAATGAAGGGTTATTTTTGCAGGATGGAGATCAGCAACCGGAAGGCTTATCATGATTATTTCTTCGAGGCGAAATACATCGCCGGCGTGGTGCTTTCGGGAACGGAGGTCAAGAGCCTGCGGAACGGCAAGGCCAGTTTCATCGACAGTTACTGCTATTTTCACCGGGGTGAGCTGTTTGTGAAAAACCTGCACATCAGCGAATACAGCTACGGCACCTACAACAACCACCAGCCGATGCAGGAACGGAAACTCCTGCTCAACAAAAAAGAACTGGCCAAACTGGAAAGCAAAACCAAGGAAAAGGGCTACTCCATCATCCCCCTGAAACTCTTCCTCACCGAAAAAGGCATTTTCAAAATGGAGATCGGCCTGGGCAAGGGCAAGAAAAGTTATGACAAACGGGAGGTGATTAAAGAAAGGGAAAGCGACCGCGACATCAAACGGAAATACGGGATTTAGGCAGCAACTGCCTGAAATGGATACAGCATGGCCGCCCCAGTGCTGCCCCCTGAACTTTTCAACCATTTTCAGCACTCACTCAATCCAACGGGCACATTCACCGCCAGGCCCCCATCGGCGGTTTCCTTGTATTTGCTGTTCATATCGAGGGCGGTATCCCACATGGTTTTGATCACGCTGTCGAGACTCACTTTGGCAAAATCCGGTTTGCCCTGCAATGCCAGCTGCGAAGCCGTGATGGCCTTGATGGCGCCCATGGTGTTGCGCTCGATGCAGGGCACCTGCACCAGCCCTTTCACCGGGTCGCAGGTAAGCCCCAGGTGATGTTCCATCGCGATCTCCGCGGCCATCAGGGCCTGCCGCTGGGTACCGCCGAGGCATTCGGTGAGGGCGGCAGCGGCCATGGCACTGCTCACGCCGATTTCAGCCTGGCAACCGCCCATGGCGGCGGAGATGGTGGCGCCCTTTTTAAAGATGCTCCCGATTTCACCGGCAGTGAGCAGGAACTGCATGATCTGCTCTTCGGTATGCCCGCCCGCAAAACAATGGTAATACTGCAGCACCGCGGGTATCACGCCTGCCGCACCATTGGTGGGCGCCGTAACCACCCGGCCGAAGGCGGCATTTTCTTCATTCACCGCAAGGGCGAAGCAACTCACCCAGTCGAGGATATAACGGAAATCCGTTCCGCCCTCCCGGATGCATTGCACCCATTGGGCGTAGCTGGCATAGGTACGCCCGTTCAGGAGCTTCTGGTTCAGCGCGGCACCGCGGCGCACCACATCCAGTCCGCCGGGCAGCATGCCCCCGGTATGGCACCCCCGGTAAATGCATTCCCGCATCACCGTCCAGGTATGCAGGAGAAATGAGCGGGTTTCGGATTCGGGACGCCAGGCATTTTCATTTTCCATCACCACTTCATGAATCGACAGGCCTGTTTTCATGCACCAGTGGAGCAAATCATCCGCCGTATTGATGGGAAAAGGCAGCTGCACTTCTGCGCCGGCAGACTCCCCCGCGGCTTCTTTCACCACAAAACCGCCCCCGATGGAATAATAGGTGGAAGCCAGTGATTCACCGCCCTGCAGCACCGCCAGGAAGGTAAGGGCATTGGGATGGAAAGGCAGGGATTCGGTAACGAGGAATTCAATGTCTTCATCCGGATTGAACCCCGTTTCGTGGCGGCCGCCCAGCAGGATCCGCTGCATGGAACGGATATCCGCAATGCGGGAATGCAGCCGGGACGTGTCGAAGGTTTCAGGATCTTCGCCGCAGAGGCCCAGCATTACCGCCACATCGGTACCATGCCCTTTTCCGGTTTTGGCCAGTGAGCCGTACAGCAGCACTTCCAGGCGTTCCACCTGCTGCAGCCTGTTCTTGTCTTCCAGTTCCTGCAGAAAACGCAGGGCGGCCTTCCAGGGGCCCAGGGTATGACTGCTGCTGGGGCCCACCCCCACTTTGAACATGTCTTTTACGGAAATGGCTTCGTGCAGCATGATCCCTTCTTTTAATAATTCAGCAGCGTAATGCGGAAGATGAGGATGGAATTGCCCGGTATGCTGCCCACTGCGCGGCATCCATAACCCAGCGAGGGGGGCAGGTAAAGATCAATCACGCCGCCTCTCCGCACCAGCGGGATGCCGTACTGCCAGCCCTGGATGAGGCCGTTCAGGGGGAAGGCTACGGTTTGTCCGGTCGGCGTCCGGTCGAATACCGAGCCATCGGTGAGGCTGCCCTCATAACTAACGGTAACGGTTGAGTTCACCGTGGGCGCATCGGATCCGCTGCCCGGGGCAATGATGCGGTAAAAGAATCCGCGGCTGTCGCGATCGGCCGTGATACCCTTGCTGGTAAGATAGGCCTGCAGGTTGTTGATTTCATCGGTACCGGGCGTGCCCATATTGAGTTTGCAGTCATCCGACTTGCTGCAGCCCGGCAGCAGGGTCATCAGCAACATCAGGGGCAGAAGGATTTTCTTCAGAAACATATTGGGTAAAATTGAGGGTGATTCAGGATTGACCGGAGGACGTTTTGGTTTCCCGGCTTTTGAGTTCGCGGTACTGCTGTTCATGGTTTTCCCAGCGCACATGATTGCGGAAGAATGCGTAGAAGAGGGCAATGAGTAATACCGCGATCACTGCGGTGGTGAGCATGCCGGGCGATGTTTTCGAGATCTTGGCATACCAGTCGGGGAAAAAAAGCCGCACCACCACCACCGACAGGATGATCGGCATACTGAAGAGCAGCGCACGCGGAAGCCCGCGCAGCAACTTACTGCTGAAGGCTGCCTGTTGGTCTCGGTTCTGTTCCCAGTACTGCAGAAATTTTTTTTCCTCTTCGGTGAGCATCCCGGCAAAGTTAACCAATCCATCCACCCGTTTTGCAAATTGCGGGAGATTAGGTAGGTTTGTTGACCCCCAGATCTAAATTCCTTACAGTGAAAATTGAGCAGCTCATCGTACAGCACCTGTATGCACAGAAAAAGGTGACCTTGCAGGGCATCGGCACCATCACCCTCGATCCCGGCATTGTGCTGCCCACCGAAGCCGATAAGGATGCCGACCTGCCACCCGGAGCCATCCGGTTTGAGTACGACCTCAGGGCCGGAGAAGATGAAGCGCTGATTGAACACATTGTCAAACAGACCCGGAAAATCAGGCCGCTGGCGGCTTCTGATCTGGAATCCTACTCCATGCTGGCCCGGCAGTTCATCAATATAGGCAAACCGCTGAGCATTGAAGGCATCGGCACCATCAGCAAAACCCAGGACGGGCAGTATGTTTTCACCCAGGGGCATTATGCCGCGCCCCGCCTGGATGAAACACCCCGCGATCTGAAGGAAAAAACCGAAGAACACATCTCTTTCGAAAGTGAAGCCCCCAAAGCAGAGGGCAGCCGCAAATTCCTGCTGGTAGCGGCCATCCTGCTGCTGCTTACGATGAGCGGACTGGCCGTTTATTATTTCCTTTACCTGAACCCGTCGTCGCCCCCGGCCGCTGCACCCGCCACCGAGCCGGCGCCGGCAGTCCCGGACTCCACCCTCGTGGCCGACACCCTGGTGAACCAGGTGGCCGCAGACAGCCTCCGGCCCGCCGCCGACAGCCTGGTAAAAGTGCCGGACAGCAGTGGCTTCCGGGTGATCATTAAAACCTATCCCAGCGCAGCCGCAGCCGATAAACAGTACAAAAAGCTGCTGGAATGGGGGCACAAGGTTACCCTCGACAGCACGGATGCCACCCATCACCGGCTGTGGATACCCTTTAAAAGACCGTTGACCGATACCACCAAAGTGCGGGATTCACTCCAGCGCTTCTTCGGTGGGCAACCGGTTATCCTGGTTCCTTAACATCCGCTCATGCCGCTCACCCCAACGGTTACCCGCCTCAGCCTGTTGTTCGCAGCCCTTTCCCTGGCCGATACTTTTGCTCCGCCGGGGCCGCATCTTTGGCTCAAACCCCTGCTGATACCTGTACTGGCAGCCCTGCTGTATGCCGGCCGGCGGTTTCCCGGCGGCGTGCTGCCCGTTTATATCGCCCTGTTTTGCTCCTGGGTGGGAGATGTTTTACTGCTGTTTGAAAGCCAGCACCCGCTGTTTTTTATCGCCGGACTTTCCGCGTTTCTGCTGGCCCATATCCACTACATCCGCTGGTTCCTGCGGCTGCCGCGTCATGAGCGTTCGCTGCTGCGGCACCAGCCCTGGATGGCTGCCCTTGCAGTTGCTTACGGCATCAGCCTGGTAAGGTTTTTATGGCCGGGACTGGGCGAAATGAAATTGCCGGTAAGCCTGTATACGGTGGTGATCTGCGGCATGGTCATCAGCAGCCTGCTGGCTTACAACCGGGTGCCCCGGCGGGCCGGGAGGCTGCTGGTAACCGGGGCCATGCTGTTTACGGTATCCGACAGCCTGCTGGCCCTCGATAAATTTCACCAGCCTTTTACCGGAGCCGGCGCCGCCATCATGCTTACCTACTGCGCGGCGCAATGGTGCATCGTGTACGGTGCACTGTGCAGCGGGGAACCACTCAGTAATCCTGCTGCAGGGGATGAATCATGAGCTCATCTATCACCACATGCGGGGGCTGCGATGCAATAAAACAGATGGCCCGGGCCATATCTTCGTTCTTCAGCCACCAGGCATGACGGGCGTCGCCCTGCGGCTCGGCATGAAAATCTGAATCCACCAGGCCGCTGTACACCACACTCACCTTGATTCCGAATGGCCGCAATTCCTTCCGGATGGCCATGCTGTAGGCATCCTGCGCATACTTGCTGGCACAGTACAGGGAGCCACCCGCGAAAACCCTTTTGGCCACATCGCTGGCGATGTTGATGATGTGGCCGCCCTGCTGCTGCTTCATCACGGGAATCACGGCATGACTGAGGAGGAAAGTGCCTTTTACATTGGTGCCAAAAACCTGGTCCCATTCCGCCTCCGTGAGCTCTTCACTGTTTTTGAAGATGCCGATACCGGCATTGTTCACCAGCACATCCACGCGGCCCCGCTCCTGCTGCAGCGCGTTGACCGTAGCCTGCACAAAGGCACGGTCGGCCACATCGCCGGCAAAAATCCGGCAGCGGCCACCCCGGTTCCGGATTTCATTTTCCAGCCCTTCCAGCTGCGGGGCTGAACGGGAAACCAGGCCCACAAAAGCACCGGCACCGGTCATACTCAGGGCCAGCGCCCGGCCGATCCCCCGGGAAGCACCGGTGATCAGCACAGTTTTATCCTGTAATGCATCCATCCTGTTGAATTTTTAAGTTCCTGAATCTGCAAATCCTGATACAGACCCGCCTTCAGCACAATAAAGTTAGGGCAGCGAAACGGCACCAGACGAAAAATGTAATATCTTACGGGCCATGAAACCACAGCATTTTAAGTTTTCGGACAGTCCGGAACCTCACCGCATCAGAACCAAGGATATCCTCAAGGAACACCCGGATATCCGCCACCTCATCGGCAAAAATCCCAATACCATTTTTGCCATCATCGGGCTCGTGGCACTGCAGATTGTCACCGCCTGGCTGGTGAACGATATGGCCTGGTGGGTGGTATTCGTGGCCGCCTACCTGCTGGGCGCTTTTGCCGACCACTCACTCTTTGTGATGATCCATGAATGCGCCCACCGCCTGCTGTTCAAGAAACCTGAAGCCAACCGGCTGGCGGGCATCCTGGCCAATGTGCCGCAGATCTTCCCGAGTTCGGTTTCGTTTGAGCGTTACCACATCAAGCATCACTCCTTTCAGGGCATCCACGAACTGGACGCCGACCTGCCCAACCACTGGGAAGCCCGGCTCATCAACAATTCCTTTGTCGGCAAAGTGATCTGGCTGCTCTTCTACCCGCTCTTCCAGGTATTCCGCATCAGCCGCCTGAAAGAAATCAAACCCTTCGATGGCTGGGTGGCTCTCAACTGGGGCGTACAGATTGCCTTCACGTGCTGCATCTGGTGGTTCTGGGGTCCCAAGGCCTTTGTGTACCTGCTGGCCAGTTTCTTTTTCTCCGTGGGCCTGCACCCGCTCGGAGCCCGCTGGATCCAGGAACACTACCTCACCCACGGCGACCAGGAAACCTACAGTTATTACGGTCCGCTGAATACCGTTTCATTCAACGTGGGCTACCACAATGAACACCACGATTTCCCTTCCGTACCCTGGAACAAACTGCCCGAAATCAGACAGAAAGCGCCGGGCTTCTACAATACGCTGTTCTACCATAAGTCATGGACCAAACTCTTCTTCCGTTTCCTCTTCGACAAGGAAATTTCACTCTATTCCCGGATTGTCCGCAAAGACCGGGGTAAGGTTAAACTCACGGATGAATCCAAGCCGGATATGGAAATGGTAGGCGTGAAATAAATCTTTTCCGTGATTGATCATCAGCAGATGGGCCCTTATCCGGGGCCCATCTGCTATTTGCACATTTGCAGCATTGACTTCCGCCTTTTCCGTACTTTTGGCCCCATGTCAAAACCTGTTATCTGCATCGGCGCCGCGCTCGTCGACGACCTGTTTCATGCCCGTGAATCCATGCTCATGCACACCACCAACGAGGTCAGCCAGACCCGTACGGCCGGTGGCGTGGCCCGCAACATTGCCCACCAGCTCTCCCTGCTCGATATCCCGGTGCAGCTCATCAGCGTTTTTGGCAAAGACAATGATGGCGACTGGCTGAAGCATCTCTGCCTGCAGGCAGGCATCCTGCTGGATGCCTCCATCACAGACGCCTCCGTAACCGGCAAGTACACCGCCATCATCGACAAGGACGGCTCCATGTTCACCGCCCTGCTCACCAACGCAGCGCTGCACCTGATTACCCCGGAATACCTGGAACAGCACGAAGACCTGCTGGGCAATGCCGCTTTTGTACTGGCCGATGCCAACATCAGCGTGGAAAGCATGAACTGGCTGATCCGCTTCACCAACCGGCACCACATCCGCATGATCATCGAACCCGTATCGGTACCGCCTGCCCGCAAAATCGCGGCCTGCAACTTCGACGGGCTTTACCTGATCACGCCGAATGAAGATGAACTGCCCGCACTCTGCAGTGAGCATGCCACCACCACCGATGAACAGGTTCAGGAACTGCTGGGCAAAGGCATCCAGTATGTATGGCTCCACAAAGGCAAGCTGGGCTCAGCCCTGTACAAAAAAACCGAAACGCTGCAGCTCAATGCCCCGATGGCCAATGTGGTGGACTGCACCGGCGCCGGCGACGGCTCCGTGAGCGGCTTCATCCTCTCCAAATATTTCGGCAAAGACAACCTGAACAGTCTGCGCACCGCCCATACCCTTTCGGCTGAAATCCTGCAGGTACACGGCGCCATCGCCACCCACCTCAGCCAGGACCAGCTGCTCAGTTCGGTTTCAAAATATTACGAAGAATAATGGATACTCCCCTCCTCAGTATACTGCCCGAAGTGCAGGAAGCCCTGGCACAGGGCAAACCCGTAGTGGCCCTCGAGTCCACCATCATCTCTCACGGCATGCCCTACCCGAAAAATGTGGAAACCGCCCTGCAGGTGGAAGCCACCGTAAGGGCCGGGGGCGCCGTACCGGCCACCATCGCCCTCATGAACGGCCGCTGCCATGTGGGGCTTTCACCCGAAGCCATTGAAGCATTCGGTAAAGAGAAAAATGTATGGAAGGTAAGCCTGCGGGATATCCCCTACGTCCTTACCCGGAAGCTGCTGGGCGCCACCACAGTGGCCGCCACCATGCGGATCGCTTCCATGGCCGGCATCCGCGTGTTTGTAACGGGCGGCATCGGTGGCGTGCACCGCGGCGCGGAGAAAAGCATGGACATCTCGGCTGATCTTACCGAAATGGCCCAGACCTCGGTAGCCGTGGTTTCGGCCGGCGTCAAATCAATCCTGGACATTGAACTGACACTCGAATACCTCGAAACCAAGGGCATCCCGGTAGTCACCTACGGTCAGGATGAATTCCCCTGTTTTTATTCTTCCAGAAGCGGGTATACCTCGCCGTTACGGCTCGACAGCACCCGCGACATCGCAGCCATGATGCAAACCAAGTGGCAGCTGGGGCTGGAAGGATCGGTACTGGTGGCCAATCCCGTGCCCCCGCAGTTTGAAGTGAGCCGTGAAGAAATGGAAAATCATATCCGCCAGGCGCTGGCCGCAGCGGATGAACACCAGGTGAAAGGGAAAAACGTTACCCCCTTCCTGCTTCAGTACATTGCTGAACATACCCGCGGAGAAAGCCTGGAAGCCAATATTGCCCTGGTGCTGCACAATGCCCGGATCGGCGCAGAAATTGCCGGACATTACAGCCGTCTCTGATCATTTACTGCACTTTCACCGCAGCCCGGCCGGTATAATCAATCCGGTGCAGCAGCATGGGAATACCGTGGGCGGCCAGGTATTCGTCCACGGCCTGACGGCAACCCTCCCAGTGACCGTAATCATCCACAATCAGCACCCCGTTCTTCACGAGCAGCGGATAGAGATGGATCAGTTCATGACGCGTGGAAGCATACCAGTCGGTATCCAGCCGCAGCAACGCAATAGATTCCGGGAGTGTGGCGGGCAGGGTATCTTCCACCTTACCCTTGATGAAGCGGATCCGTGAGGCGGGAAAGCCGGTGAGGCTGAGGTTGCGCTGTACATCTTCCAGCGAAGCCAGGCACCATACACTCTCCTCCTTGTTGTCTTCATGACGTTTCAGCTGGAAAGCCGCATCCACCCCGGAAACATCCACATCTTTTTCTGTGGGCTCCGACATGCCCTCATAGGTATCGTACATGTACAGCACCCGGTCCTCTACCTGTCGCCGTTGCAGCATCGCGGCAATCATCATGCTGCAGCCACCCCGCCACACACCACATTCCACAAAATCGCCGGGTATCCTGTTCTTCAGGATATAATCCACCGCACTGTACACCGAGTACAGCCTTTCCGTGGAAGTCATGGTGTATGGGCGGCAGAGCTGATAGAGCTCCGCAAATTCCGGTTCCCGGATGTCTACACACTCCGACTCCTTGATCATCATTTTTTTCTGCACCTGGTATCCCAGGGCTCCGGCCAGTTTATTCAACAGTTTCAGCATAATGGATCAGATGGCGGCCCGGGGCCGCGCATTATAAAATGGGTTTACGGTATAATTTTTTAAAGAGCCTGAACAGCCAGCCTGCCGGCGGCAACGCATCAATCCAGGCGGCCAGCCACAGCGAAGGCAGGCGTTCGGGATGATAATCCCCGCCCACCTGCAGTTGATCCGCCAGCGCATGGGTATGCCGGATCAGGCCTTTGACAGTAATGCCCGGCCGTTTTGACGGTGCGGTGCGCAAAATCCGGTGCGCCAGCCCCTTGGTGTAAAATGCGAGCATGCCGGCACCGTAACGGCGGATCAGTTCCGCTTTCGCGGGATCCTGCATCAGCGACTGCAGGTACCTGGCATAGCAGTCCAGCGCGCTGATCATCCGGCTGTCGGAAGATGTACCCGTAGTGCTCTGGTGCACCCGGAAGGCAAAACCGGGTTCGGGGTGAATCACCATGCCGCCCTTTTCCGCCAGCCGCAGCCAGAGTTCAAAGTCAGCAAACAGCAGGTTGGGATAACGCACCGGGATGCCGCCGGCAGCCACATAATCGGCAGCCCGCATCACATAACCCGTACCCATGGAATCCACCTTTTGCGTCAGAAAGCCTTCCAGCAGTCCCTCCGCGCTGAGCCGCGCCGGCATAGGCTGGCAGGGCCGGATGATGCGGCCCGCAGCATCAATAAAATGAAAATGGGTATGAAAAAGCGAAGCATCGGGATGCTGCAGGATCAGGCTATTGATCTGTTCCAGGAATGCCGGATAAAGCAGGTCATCATGGCCGATGAGGGTGATCCATTCAGCCATGGGCACCTGCAGAATCCGCTCCCAGTTTTCTTCAATCGTGAGCGGCCGTTGCGCGGGGATCACGGTGTACCGCTCAGCCGGAAGGGTTTGCAGCCATTCAGCCGTGCCATCGGTGCTGCCGTTTTCCAGGATCGTTACCTGAAAATCGCGGCAGGTCTGTGCCTCAATACTCCGGATGCACTCCCGGATGTAGTGCCCCCCGTTCCTTACCGGCAGTATGATGCTGAATTTAGCCATGTTGTGCCCACGCAAGATAGGCAAGTTTGTTTCTCGTAACGGCATCTGCCTGGTCGTAGAGCGCCGTTTGGTTATCGGTGATCAGCAGGTTTTCCTGGCCGCCGGCCCAGAAGGTGTTGCTGGAGGCCCAGGCATCCATCGGATAGGCCTTCCCGTAACGGTCAATCACCCGCAGCTGAAAGCCCTTTTTCAGCAGTTGCCGGGTGAGTCCCCTGCGGCCGCTCTCAAACTGATAGGCCCTGAACTTACTGCCCACCGGCCCCGGATAAGCCTCAAGAAAAGCTTGGCGGGGCAGCAGCAAGCCGTTGGTGCGGAGATGCGGGTTGGGGAAAGGCGGAAAAAGCCAGCGCCAGTAGCACATCGCTTTGAGCAGCAGCTTGTATTTGCGGAAATGATGGGCCAATCCTTTCCCCCTTTCCCAGGCCCAGCTGTGCTGCTGAAAAACCAGGCTGTAATGGCTCTGGCACGAGGCCGTGGCGGCCAGGGCTGTACCGGGACCGGCATGGCGGACATATTTTTCAAGCCAGTTCTGCGCCCTGAAACCGCTGTAACTGTTCAGCAGCAGCAGATAGTGGCTGGTCAGGGCAAGCGCGGCCTGGTGATAAGCGTCGATATCCTGACCCTTATGCAGGGACAGATAACGGTAAGGCATACCCGCTTCATCAGCCAGCTGCAGGTAAGGCAGGAGTTCCTGTTCTTGCTGTACCCCGTTGAACACAAAAAACAGCTGATGGGGATAGCCGGCCGCATAACTGCGGTAGGCTTCCAGGAAATGCCGGAACTGACCGGCGCCGAAGGGCAGCCAAACGAGATGAACCACCGTGATGTCTATGGGCTTCTCTGCCATTTTTATTGCAGGGTTTGGGCCAGCGCCGTCCTGAACTGCTCCAGGATCAGCGCAGGGTGAAAATGCATGTCCTGAACCTGCTGCCGGGCCCTGGCGCCGCGTGCCGCCAGCAGGGCAGGTTCCGCCGCCAGCCCGGCGAGCAGCTCCGCCATGCGGGTGGTGGAAAAATCATCCACCAGCCAGCCCGTTTCAGGGTTCACAAAATCGGTGATGCCGCCTGAGCCGATGAAGCAGCAGGTAGGAAGTCCGCAGGCCGCTGCCTCCAGCACCACCAGCGGATAAGGATCTTCCCGCGAACTGAGCAGGAAGCAGTCAAAAGGCAGGAGTTTGCCGGGTTCATGCTCCTGCGGCCCCGTCATCAGCAGGCGGCCGGCCGGAATCCCATCCCGGCCACGCTCCACTGCCCGCTCTGTTTCCGCGCTGTCAAAACCGCCGATCCAGATAAAACTCACCCGGTTGTTCCGGGCAATCACTTCCCGGGCTATGCTCAGAAAATAATCAATGCCTTTGCGCAGCGAAGCCGTGCCCATGCCCACCACCCAACAGTGTGCCGGATCGAGTCCATAGCGCTCTGCCCAATGCCCGCGGGCTGCGGCTTTGGCATTCAAATCGGGCAGCGACGCGGGCGGGAAATAATACCGGAGCGGGCCCATCCGGCCGGCTGGCAGGGAAAAATCCTGCAGCAGCATCTGCTGCACCGCCGAGGAGGGGTAAAGAAAAAAGCGGCTATACTTCAGCGTTAAAGACACATCGCCATGCAGGTCGTGCTCCCGGGCGGCGGCAGACAGTTCGTGCACATAGGTGATCACCGGCCTGCCGCAGCGCATCAGCCAGCGCAGCAGGCGGCCATTGGTGATGGTATTGCTGAGCAGCACCCGGGCCCTGCAGCATTGGCGAAAAGCCCGCAGCAGCTGCAGCCGGTTATGGCCAGCCTGCAGCATCCGCGCCATGAGGCTGCCCCCGCGCAGGTAATGGGCGGGCTTCAGCACGGTAACCGTGGCCACATCGCGGAAGGCGGCTTCCAGCGGCCCCGACCGCTTGAGGACAATGTGCAGTTCAAAACCACCCTGGTCGCGCAGCAGGCGCAGCAGGTTCAGCAGCAGCACCGGCGCCCCGCTCAGGCTGGCATCATGACTGATGCATACAATCCGGGAGGGTTGGCTCATATCATTTTTTTACGGATCACCAGTACATTATTCAGGTAAAGCGAATCGCGCCGGGGCAGCACACGATTGAGCAGCAGGGCCATGGCGTTCGGCAGAAAAATACAGAAAAAGGTAAAGAGATAGCGGAGCGGAAGCCAGCGCCGGCACTTGCCGTAAAAAGTCTGGTAAAGGTAAAGGACCCACAACTGAAAAACGGCCAGCACAAAATTGCCCGACTTGCGGAACGACACGACTTCAAAGCCCTGGCGCTCCACCATATCCTTCAGGGCAAACTGCGTATAGCGGGCATAATCGTAAGGCACTTCGTGTTCGTTCCATACAAAGGGACAGGTAATGAGCAGGCAGGCGCCGGGCTTCAGTACCCGGTGCAGCTCCCGCAATACATCGGGCAGGTTAAACACGTGCTCAAACACCTCGGTGCTCAGGGCGCTGTCGAAATGGGCGTCGGGGAAGGGAATGTGCTTGCCGTCGTAGATAAAATCAATTTGCTCATCCTCGTGGGGGTGCCCTTCATTTTCATAATCCAGTCCCACATATTCCTCCACGTTAAAGAGCGGGCGGTAGGGCTTTGAGCCGCAGCCAAAATCGAGCATGCGGCCGTGCATCCTGTCTTTTTGCTCCGCAATGCAGCGGTAAAGCCCTTTCCGGATCAGGTAATACGGGTGAAACAGATCGGGATTGAAATCGTTATGCCTGAAGTATTTCATGGTGTGTCAGTCTTGCCGAAGGCATTGCTGCAGCCGGGAGGGATCCCCCCAGAACCGCATGGGTTCATAATCGGGATAAGGGTAATAACCGGTGTTCAGCTGAATCGACTTACCCCTTGCGGCGAGGTAGTCCCCGATGAATTGCTTCACCGTTACCGGTTGCCCGCTGCAGCAGTTGATCACCCCCGTGATGCGCTGCTGCAGGGCGGCGCAGACGATATACTCCGCCACCTGCTCCACCGGCAGAAAATCACGGACCTGCTCCCCCCCGCTCATGTTGAACACCGCATCGCCTCTTTCGAGGGCCTGTTCCAGCTGGGGAATCAGGGATCTTTCATGCTGCCCCCGGCCATACATATAGAACAGCCGCATCCAGCGGAACACACAATGGTGCGCTGCCGTGGCAGCCTCGAGTTCGATCCGCAGCTGGTTCTTGGCAGCAGCATAGGCATTGTCGGGGTGGCACGCCATGTCTTCGCGCAGGCAGCCTTCCTGCATGCCGTATTCAAAACAGGTACCCGTTACCGTTAAATCCCGGAGGCCGTGCTCCAACAGGTTAGTGAGCAGCAGCCGGTGACGGGGCAGGTTGCGTTCCAGGTGAAAAGCAGCCCGGTAATCCGGAAGGCCTTCCCAGGCCAGGTGAATCATGGCATCGGGCTGGCCGAAATAGCTGTAATAATCCGTTGCCGGATCAAACTGTTCAAAATCAAAAGGCAGGTACCGCACCTCCGGATACCAGCTGAAGCGCTCTGCCCGCGCCGGCCGGGCCGAACTGGCCACTACCCTCACGCCCCGCCGCAGCAGCTCCACCACCACATAACGCCCGATAAAACCCGTTGCGCCGGTTACGAGGATGG
Organism: Ferruginibacter sp.; assembly: GCA_041911275.1. Taxonomy (GTDB): domain Bacteria; phylum Bacteroidota; class Bacteroidia; order Chitinophagales; family Chitinophagaceae; genus Ferruginibacter. The sequence goes on from JAYRPG010000076.1 coordinate 24,899, forward strand.
TAGGTGCCATATCAGCAGACTTTTAATGAGGGAATGGGTATCACAAATGCACCGCCCCACTGCCGGATATAATGCAGCTGCTGCATGATTTCGTCCTGCAGATTCCAGGGCAGGATCAGCACATAATCCGGCTGCTCCGCTTTCAGATGGGCTTCCTCCATTACCGGAATGTGACTGGCCGGCAGAAATTTATGCTGTTTATGGGGGTTGGCATCCACCACAAAATCCACGAGGTCGTGCTTTACCCCGCAGAAGTTCAGCAGGGTATTACCCTTGGCGGCGGCGCCGTAGGCCGCCACTTTTTTCCCGGCCCGCTTCTGTTCGATGAGAAAGCTGAGGAGATCCATTTTTACCCGAAGGGCTTTTTCCTGGAACCCGTTGTAATAAGCCAGATCATTCATGCCCTTTCCGGCCTCGAGCTCCAGCAGCCGCTGAACCTGATCGGTTACGGCAAGGGCACTGTTTTCGGCGTGCCGCGCGAAGATGCGCAGCGATCCGCCATGGGTGGGCAGTTGCTCCACATCAAAGAGTACCAGTCCCTGTGAGGCAAAGATCTGCTGCACGGTATGAAAAGAGAGATAGGAAAAATGCTCGTGATAGATGGTGTCGAACTGGTTATTGTCTACCAGCTGCATGAGGTGGGGAAATTCCATGGTCACCACCCCCTCCTCTTTCAGGAGGATCTTCATGCCGCCCACAAAATCCACGATATCGGGCACATGAGCCAGCACATTGTTGCCCAGCAGCAGATCCGCCCGGATGCCCCTGGCCACCAGTTCACGGGCCAGCCGCACGCCGAAGAAATCCACCACCGAGTCCACGCCTTTCTCCCGGGCTGCCGCGGCGGTGTTGGCTGTTGGCTCAATGCCGAGCACCGGGATGCCCTGCTGATGGAAATACTGCAGCAGGTAGCCGTCGTTCGAGGCCACTTCCACCACCAGCGATCCGGCGTGATAGCCAAAGCGGCGGGTCATCATTTCCGTATAGGCCTTCGCGTGAGCCAGCCAGCTGCTGCTGTACGAGGAAAAGTACACATAGCTGCTGTCGAAAATGGCATCCGACTTTTTGTACTCATCCACCTGCACCAGGAAACACTGGTGACAGGTAAACACTTTCAGCGGATAAAACACTTCAGGTTCATTCAGCTGTTCAGCGGTGAGGAAGGAGTTGGAAGCCGGGCTGTTCACCAGGTCGATGAAAACGTGTTTCAGCGGGGTTTTACAATATCTGCAGTGCATGGGATCAGATGCCTTTGAAGGTTTCGTCAATCAGCGGATGCGCCTGGTCGCGTTCCGACACCCGCGTAACCGGCAGGGGCCATTGCAGCCCCAGGGCGGGATCATCGAAGCGCAGGCCTGATTCGGCGCCCGGCTGGTAATATTCTGTATGATGATACAACAGTGCTGTATCGGGTTTCAGGGTTTGAAAGCCATGGGCAAAACCGGCAGGGATATACATCATGGTGCGGTTTTCGGCGCTCAGCTCGGCCGCATACCACTGCAGGAATGTGGGCGAATCCTTCCGCAGGTCCACCACCACATCCCATACCGCCCCCGCGATACAGCGCACCATTTTGATTTCGCCCCAGGGCGGCAGCTGAAAATGCATACCCCGTATGCTGCCCTGCTCGCGGGTAAAGGAATGGTTGAGCTGCACCCATTCATCCCGATGCCCGATCGCCGCAAATTCCCTTTTACAGTAGGTGCGGACAAACCAGCCCCGTTCATCGGTGAACGGTTCCGGCTGTACGAGGTAATTACCGGACAAGGGCGTGGGGTGAAAGGTCATAGCAGCCGGTATTGTTCAATTTGGTTGACGGTGAATTCGTACAGGCGTTCGCGTGGCTGACGGTACCAGTCGAGGGTCCACTCCACGGCCTGGCGGCTGTTGAGGCGGGGCTGCCAGTGCAGTTGTTCCTGCGCTTTCTTTACGGATAAGTGCAGCAAACCCGCTTCGTGCGGCTGGCTGGGGTCATAACCATTTACCCATTTGCCACTGCCCCAGCAGCGGATGGCGGTTTCCACCAGCTGCTGTACGGAGAGGTGATCGTCGGGCAGCGGACCGAAATTATAGGCCCCGGCAAAACGCGCCGGCTCCCTGTCAGCCTGCATGCCCAGCAACAGGTAACCGCTCAGCGGCTCCAGCACATGCTGCCAGGGCCGCACGGATGCCGGGTTGCGCACCAGGATGGGTTCCTGCCGTTGCAGGGCCCTCACCAGGTCAGGCACCAGGCGGTCGGCACTCCAGTCGCCGCCCCCGATCACGTTCCCCGCCCGGGCGCTCACCAGGGCTTTCTGATGCTGCGCATAGCTGGCCGGGTTGAAAAAGGAGTTGCGGAACGAGCTCACCACGATTTCTGTGGCCGCCTTGCTGGCACTGTAGGGATCGTAACCGCCGAGGGTATCGTCTTCGGCGTAGAGGTGACCGGTTTCCCGGTTCTCATATACTTTGTCGGTGGTCACCACCACCACGGTGCATTTTTTTTCGAGCCGGGTAACCGCTTCGAGCAGGTTGGCGGTGCCCACGGCATTGATTGCAAATGTATCTGCAGGAATGCGGTACGAACGGCGCACCAGGGCCTGTGCGGCAAGATGAAAAATAAAATCAGGCTGAAAATCCAGCACCGCCTTTTCGAGCGTTTCGGCATCCCGGATATCCGCTTCCTGGTGAACAAAAGGCAGGCGATCGCCGATCACGGTAAACAAACCTTCCGCGTCTTCCGGCGCCAGGGCATACCCCCGGAGTTCGGAGCCGAGTTGCTGCAGCCAGGTGAGCAGCCAGGCGCCCTTGAAACCGGTATGCCCGGTAACCAGCACGCGTTTGCCCCGGTAGCAGGTATCCACAGTGTTGCTCATGACCAGATTTTCCATTTTGCCTGTCCGCTTTGCCAGAGTTGCTCCAGTTCAATTTTATCCCGCAGGGCATCCATCGGTTTCCAGAAACCGGTATGCCGGTATGCACTGAGTTGCCCGTTCGCGGCCAGTTTTTCCAGCGGTTCATCCTCCCACATCCGGTTGCTCATATCGCCCTGCAGGTAATTAAATACGCCGGGCCGCAGCACAAAAAATCCACCGTTGATCCACTTGCTTTCATCTTTGGCCTTTTCCCGGAAAGCAGTTACGGCGCCGTCTTCCGACAGGTCCATTCCGCCAAAGCGGGCCTCCAGCTGAACGGCGGTAACGGTGGCGATTTTCTGATGACTGCGGTGGTGCTGCAGCAGGGCCGCCAGGTCCACATCCCCTACACCATCGCCATACGTGAGCATAAAATCCTCATCGCCCACATACCGCTGCACCTGCTGCAAACGGCCGGCCGTTTTGGTTTGCAAACCTGTATCCACGAGGGTTACGCGGAAGGGTTCAGCCTTGGCGCCATGCACTTCCATCCGGTTGCTGGCCAGGTCAACCGTAATATCTGCGTTGTGCAGAAAATAATTCATGAAATATTCCTTGATGACATACCCCTTGTAGCCCAGGCAGATGATGAAATCATTAAAGCCGTAATGGCTGTAAATTTTCATGATATGCCAGAGGATGGGTTTGCCCCCGATCTCCACCATGGGCTTGGGACGCACATCCGTTTCTTCGGAAATGCGGGTACCCAAACCTCCCGCGAATATGACAACTTTCATCTGCTGATAATTTACCGGTGCTGAACTGGAAGATACGGACAGCGGCAAAAGTAACGGCTTTTTCAACACAATGGCTGCGGTTCAAAGGCCAACAGCAGGCTGCATCGCCAAACAGCAGGAATCCCTAAATTGCAGCATGCCGCCTGCCATACTCTATTATGCCATTCCCTTTTTCGTTTTGCTGCTGTCCATCGAGGCCTGGTTTTCGTGGAAGGAACACAAACATCTTTATGAAACCCGCGACACCTTTGCCAGCCTGGGACTCGGCATCGGCAATGTGCTCACCGGACTCATCACCAAAGCGCTGATCTTCGGCTTGTTTACCTGGCTGTACCAGTTCCGGATTTTTGACCCCGGCTTCCGGAACGGTTGGTACTGGGTGCTGCTGTTCCTGGCGGATGATTTTTCGTATTACTGGTTTCACCGCACCAGCCACCAGGTCAATTATTTCTGGGCCAGTCATGTGGTGCATCATTCCTCACAGCATTATAACCTGGCTGCAGCCCTGCGGCAAACCTGGACCGGTAACCTGAGCGGGGCTTTTCTTTTCTGGGCCTGGATGCCCCTGGTGGGTTTCCACCCGCTCTGGATTTTGTTTATGCAGCAAATCAGCCTGATTTACCAGTTCTGGATCCATACCGAAACCATTCACAAACTGCCCGCGCCACTGGAATATGTGCTGAATACCCCCTCCCATCACCGGGTACACCATGGCAGCGACCTCAAGTACCTGGATAAAAACCACGGCGGGGTACTCATTGTGTGGGACCGTCTCTTCGGCACGTTTCAACCGGAAGCTGAACGCCCCCGGTACGGCCTCACCCGCAATATCGAATCCTTCAACCCGGCCTATATCGCCCTGGTAACCTGGGGACAGCTGTTCCGCAAAGCTTTCAGCGCCGGCTCCCTGCTGAACGGCATCCGGTATTTCCTCAAACCGCCCGGCTGGAGCCATGATGGCAGCAGTAAAACCACAGCAGAAATGCGGAAAGCGATGGGCGATTGAGTGTTTGCCCCTGAGCAGACCAGGGATGTTCAGCGTACGGTATGGGGTAGCATGATGAATCCGCGGCCGGGTTTTGCGCCTGACGAATCATCCTGCCCGCTTCACCATTCATCCCGCCTACCTCTCCTTCCTCCCGCCGTTCCAGCCCTCTACGAAACTTTTAGTTTGTGTTAACGGAGTTTTTCCTAATTTTATTTACGAAAACCATCGTAAATATGTCCAGCGGAAAAATCATGAAGCCTACAGAGGGTGAACTCGAGATCCTCCAGGTACTGTGGGGTAAGGGTCAGGCTACCGTGCGGGAAGTGCATGAAGAAATACTGAAAAACAAGGAAGCCGGCTATACCACCACGCTTAAACTCATGCAGATCATGTTTGAGAAAGGCCTGGTGACCCGCGATGCGAGCAGCAAAACGCATGTTTACCAGCCAGCTGTAAGCCGGGAGCAAACCCAGAGCCTGCTGGTGAACCGCATGATTGATTCCCTGTTTGCCGGCTCACCCGCTCAACTGGTGATGCAGGCGCTGGGCAATCATAAAGCCACGCCGGATGAACTGGAGGCGATCAGCCGCTTCCTGCATGAAATGAAAAAATAACCTAACTGCCTGCTGTGATGGAAAACTGGTTCTGGATACCTGCACTGGGATGGGCTGTTGCCAACAGCCTGTGGCAGGCTGCCTGCTGCTGGCTGTTCTACCGGCTGGTGATCAAGCTTTCCCCGCAGTCGCCGGCCCATTTCCGTCACCTGCTCAGCCTGCTGCTGCTGGGCACCGCTTTTGGATGGTTCGTGCTTACCGCGTATGCCGGCTACGAGGCGCTCCGTCACAGTAACGCATCCCCCGGCCTGCAGTTTGCGCCCGCGGTGCATCGTGTTTTCGAACTGATCAGTTTTGTTTACCTGCTGATGCTGGCAGGATACAGCGTCCGTTTTTACCGGAACCTCACCGGCCTGCGTCAGTTGCACAGAGCCACCGGTTTCAAAGCCCCGGCGCACCTGCGGATCTTTACCGAACAAACGGCCCTCCAGCTGGGCATCCGCCGGAAACTGCGGATCCTGCTCACCGAAAAAGTGGATGTACCTTCCGTGCTGGGCGTGCTCAAACCCGTGATCCTGCTGCCGGTAAATGTATGTACCCAGCTGAGCACAGCACAACTGGAAGCCGTTATCCTGCATGAACTGGCCCATATCCGCCGCTACGATTATCTGGTGAACCTGCTGCAGGCTTTCCTCGAAATGCTGCTTTTTTTCAATCCTTTTATCCGGATGCTGGGTGCAGCGGCCCGAAAAGAACGGGAGAACAGTTGCGATGACTGGGTGCTGAACTATCAATACGACCGCAGGCTCTATGCCACGGCCCTCCTGCAGTTGGAGCAACAGCGGCGGCAACAGTTACAGCTGGCCATGGCGGCCACCAGCGGTGAACCCCTGCTGCTCACCAGGATCCAGCGGCTCTTTGCCGCAGACCCGGTGGTGGAACTGAACAGGAAATTGCGGTTGCGGCTGCTGTTGTCCGGCAGCGCAGCCCTGATGCTGCTTCTGGCCTTGCACACCTGGCTGGTACCGGGTGTTCAGCAACAGGCTCCTGCACCGGCAGCGGTGATGGCCAGCCTGCCGCTGAAGGCTGCCCCTGAGCAAGCAAGGATCAGGCATACTGCCCTGCCCGGTATGATGACCGTTACCGACGCACCGGCCAGCCCGGTAAGATTACAACGCAAAACAAGCCTGCCGGATCAGGCCCCGGCACCCGATCCTGCACCGGAGCCCACGCTGGCTTTTGTGAATGAGGAACTGCTGCGGCAGCCGGCTGAAGGCATCGCTCCCGCGTTACCGGCGGCTGAAACCAGTGGTGGCTTATCGCCCCTGCTGTTGAAAGTAGAAGAAGAACAATCCGGCAGTACCCGGAAAATTACCTATATCGCGGAGTTCAGGGATGAACAGGGCAATCCTGTGCTGCAGCCGCTGATCCTCCTGCGTTCACCCGGTGCAACCCTTAAACAGGCGGCAGACAGCCTCCATAAACGGCCCGCCGATTCCCTGCGCATCACTCCCCTCCCCGCCAGGCGCATCACGAGTTGATGCCGGCCGTGATTTCGATGCGGTTATTTTCAGGATCCAGCATTTCCAGTTCGTAGTAGCCATCGCCCGTAACCCGGGGGCCGCTGAGTACGGTGATTCCTTCCGCACGGAGCCGTTCGGCAAAATCATCCACCTCGGCCGGATGGTTGACCCCGAAAGCCAGGTGAATCAGACCCAGGTGCTGCGCACCAACGGTATCATTGCTGTTTTCGGGTATCCCGGGCCGTTGCATCAGCTCCAGCCGGGCGCCACCCCGGAAGCGGATAAAATAACTGCTGAACTGTTTGGCCGGATTGACATAGCGCTGACCGGCCTCTTCGCCAAACCAGCGGCAGTAAAAATTTTTCATCAGCTCCAGGTCGCGCACCCAGATGGCGGCATGTTCCAGTGTCATGGGGATCAGTACAGCAGGGTTACATAACCGGTGATGGGCTGGCGCCCGCTGCCCGGTTCAATGACGTAATAGTAAGTTCCGAAAGGCAGTTGCCGCCCCTTGTACCTGCCATCCCAACCGGGCGGTAAGTACCCGGAGGATTCAAATACGAGCTGGCCGCTCCGGCTGAAAATCTGGATCCGGCAATCCGGATACGAATCGAGGTACTGGATGGTCCAGAAATCATTGATGCCGTCGCCATTCGGACTGAATGTATTGGGAATCACGGGCGCCTTGAGCAATTTCACGAGTACCTCATCCGTAACCCAGCATCCCCCGGCCGCCACTACCTGCAACGTGTACACGATATCGCCGGGAATGCCCTTCACCACCGGATTCAGGAGGCGGCTGCCGCTGAGGTAGCTGGCCGGAGACCAGTTATAGCTGAGGCCGCTACCGGAAGCCGTGGCCTGCAGGGTGATCTCCCCGCCTTCCAGCAATACCCGGTCGGGACCGGCGCTGATCACCGGGTTGGCATACACGGTAAAGGGCTGCGTCAGGGTATCCTTACAACCGTAGCTGTCGGTTACCTCCAGCACGATGGGATAAACCCGGGCACTGGTATAGGTTTGGGCCGGCGGGAACTGCAGGCTGCTGGTATTGCCGTTGCCAAAATCCCATTGCCACTGGTTGATGACCCCGTCGCCCCCCGAACTGGCATCACTGAAACGCACCGACTGGTTTTCGCAAAGGCTTGCGCTGTCGGAACGCAGGGCTGCCACCGGCTGGGGATGAAGGGTATTCAGCGGAATAACGGTGGAATCAGTGCACTGGTTGCCACTGGTAACCGTGAGCCGGATCTGGTAGACCCGGTCTTCTGTAAACACATGCGTGGGATTTTTGGAACGGGATGTATTCGCCGCCCCGCTGGCAGGATCATCAAAATTCCAGAGATAAGTGAAACTGTTTCCGGTGCCATCGTCAATCGATGAGGTATCCGTAAACGTGATGCTGGCATCTGGCAGGCAGGCGCTGGCCGGTATACGGAAACCGGGCACCGGCAGCGGATGCACCGTTACAGGCTGACGGAACTGGTACGTGCAGCCATTGCTGGTGAGCAGGGTGAGGGTAACGGGGTAAGTATTCGCTGTGGCAAAAACATGATCGAGGGGCTGGGCAACCGGCTGATTCACCACCGCCGTGCCATCCGCAAAATTCCAGCTCCGGTTGACGATGGTGCCGCTGGCAGCCGGGATGGTGGACTGATCCGTGAAGCGGATACTGTTGCGGGCACAGGTGGGCTGGCTGAACGAAAAACTGTCGGTGGCCGGCTGCAGCACGGTAATGCTGCCGGATGCGGTATCCACACAGCCTGCAGTGGACGTATAAGTATAGAACAGCGGGAAGCTGCCCGCACCGGTAACCCCGGGTAAAAAGATACCGGCCGCATTGATGCCGCTGCCACTGTACACCCCGGTACCCGGCACCCCACCTGTTTCGGTGGCCTGGGTAACCGTAAAACTGGGAGCTTCCGGACAAACCGGCGGGATGACGGCAAACTGCAGCAGGGGCGCCGCCTGCAGGGTGATGCGGCGGTCGATGATGTCCACGCAGGAAGCGCCGGAATAGGCCTTGTACCGGATCGTGTAATCCCGCGTTAAAGGCTGCTGGAATTCGGGGTATTTATGCCGGTAAATTTTTCCGCGGAAAGGCAACTCATCGGCTTCAATCACCGCGGGGGCATTCTGGAAGTCCCAGCAGATTTCCACCCGGGTAATGTTGCCAAAATTCACACTCGAACTGTCGGCGATGCTTACCGAATCATTGGAGCAATAGCGCTGTCCGGCCGGGAAACCAAAATAAGCATCCGGGATATCGCCGTTTACCGTAAACGACTGCCGCACCGAGTCGCTGCAACCGGCAGCACTGGTTACCGTGAGTACCGCCGTATACAAGCCGATGGCATTGTACCGGTGCTGGGGATTCTGCAGCCCGGAGCGGTTAGCCCCCCCGGAAGCAGGATCCCCGAAATTCCAGGACCAGGCGGAAAGGGTGCCTGAAGCAATGGAAGAAGTGTCGCGGAACTGCGCGGAGGCATCCGTGAGACAAACCTCCGGCGAGATGAAACCCGGTTTGGGTAGCGGGTTCACGGCAATCGTGCGGTTAAAGGCAACCGCTGTACTGCAGCCCTTGTCGCTTACGAGGCGCAGGCTGATCGTATAGGAACCCGTTGTATCGTATCGGAAAGTAAAGGGCTGGGCACTGTTCAGCAGCGAGTCGGGGCCACCGGTGCCAAAGTTCCAGATCCATTGGGAAAGGCTTCCGGTGCCCACGGTGGAACGGTCGGTAAAGGTCAGCGCATTTTTTTCGCAGAACGGCGAGCTGATGTCAAAAGCAGCCTGGGGCAAGGGATGAATGATCACCGGCACGGCCGTGGTATCGCTGGTACAACCCTGCTCCGTGCTCACCCAATGGCGCACGGTGAAAGTGTCGGCCAGCGCGTAGGTATGCGAAACCGTGGCCCCGTTACCGGTACTGCCGTCACCAAAATTCCAGAACCAGGCGGAAAGGGCATTGCCGTTGCCACTGGCATTGCTGCTGAATGCGCTGACGGTATTCAGGCAAAATTCAGGGGATACATTGATGCTGCTGAGGGGGCGGGCATAAACCGTGTTCAGTTCCCGGGTGAGCGAATCCACACATCCGGCAACGGAGGTTACCCGCAGCGTTACCTGGAAAGGACCGGTGCCACTGTACAGGTGCTGCGGGTTGGGCAAAGCAGCACTGTCGGCACTGCCCGACTGCGGCTCACCGAATGACCAGAGGAAGCGGAATCCGGCTGCCGTGCCGTCTTCAATACTGCTGCGATCCGTGAATGCCGCCGTTTCGTAAGGCAGGCAAACCCGTGACGGCAGATCAAAATTCACCGTGGGATTGCTGAAGATGGTAAAGCTGCGGCTCGCCGGCAGGCTGCGGCACCCACTGGGGGTCGCCACCACCAGGGTGGCGGTGCGGACTCCCGGCAAGAGGTAGGTGTGCGGAAGCGGATCGTTGCTGTTGATCACCGTATCGCGGCTGCCATCCCCAAAATCCCAGTACCGGGTTTGCAGCACACCGGGAGCAGCGATGGAGGATGAATCGGTGAAGAGAGCATCCTTGCCCATACATACCGGTTCGGTTACACCAAAACGCGCCACCGGCACCTCGGTAACGGTAATGATTTTGTTGCGGGTGGTACTGATACACCCAATATTGGTCACCAGGTTAAACCTTACCCGGTAATCGCCGGGGGCATTGTATTTGTGCACGGGATTGCGTTCGGTGGAGGTATTGCCGTCGCCGAAATCCCAGAACCACTGATAGGAATACACGCCATCATCATAAGACGACAGGTCGCTGAAACGCACCGAGTCTGAAACGCAGCCATTGAAAAGCCAGTCAAAATCGGGATTGGGGGTGTTCCGGACGTAGAGGGTATCTTCCTTGGTCTGGAAGTTGCCGCATCCATCCGTACCGGCAGTGCCGGCCGTAACCGAGAGGGGGTAATTGCCGGCCGGACAATAATTATTGGGGTTGGGCAGCTTGTACCGCCAAACCTGCTTGCCGTTGATGAAGTAGGTGGTATCCGCTACCGGGTTGTTGACGGTAACGTTGGGGGTTTGAAAACCTTTGAAATCCCAGAAGAGCGAAAGCGGCTGGTAAGGATAGGTGATGGTGAAGTAAAAAGGTGTGCAGGCACAGGCCGAATTGGTGCCCGAGATGTTGAGCGGATTCAGGGGCTCCACGAAATTGTAAAGATCCTTCAGGTTGGTGCCGGCATTGTACCCATAGGTTTCCGCATTGCCGTAACCATAGGCAATGGCATTGAAGCCGCTGTCGGCGCGCAGGGTATGGGCCCCGGGCGTCACCCGGATCTGTGCGTAGCTGTAATTGGGATCGGCGGGATGCAGGTTGAAATTATAGGCTCCCACGGCTCCGGTGATGCTGAAACTGGAAACCGCATTGGTTTTCATCACCACATTGATCCAGTGCTGGGTGATGGAAAAATTGGGGGTTGAATTGAGGATCACCTCATCAATGGTTTGCTCCACGGGGCTCAGGTAGATCATTTCAGGGTCGCCGTCGTTCAGCATGAAATTGTTGCCGCAGGTATTGCGGGTGGTGATGTACTGGGAAACCATGATCGGCTCGTCGGATTCGATCAGCAGGGGCTGGTTGGTGAGCGGCAGCTGGTAGTAAAATCCATTGGTGAGCCCCGCCACCGGATTCCCGTTGACCCTCACCACAGCCCCCGGATTGCTCACCCCGATCCGGAAATAGTTGTTGGGCATGTTCTGGGTGGGCACCGTCAGGAATTTCTTTCCCCAGGCACTCCGTGGAAAAGCCTGGGCGATCAGGTTATCGGAGCTGGCCCCGTTGTTTCCGCCGCCGGGGCAATCGATCTTCATTTTACCGGCCCCGGAAAACACGGCAATCCGCTTGCAGCCCACCCCATTGGCATTCACCGAACGGATGCGGGAGCCTGAGAGATCGACGCCGTTGTAATCGCCCGGAGAACCTCCGAGCAATTGCCCCATGACATTATAAATCTCACCCTGGTTGAGAGTAACGGTGAACGGCACATTGGCGGCATGGCCCTGGGTGGCCGCCGCCGGGGTGATTTCCACGGTGGTTTGACCGGTATCGGTGGCCACCACAAAGAAGAAGCTGTTTGAAAAATCCTCGTTCGACGACTGGGTAAAATTCATGGAATAGTATTCCTTGCCCAGGGTGTTGGTGGGGAAGAGCAGGGTGGCTCCGGATACACTGCTGTTGTAGATGTGTGCATAAGCCACCACCGGGCGGTCGCTGGTGATGTGGATACCGCGGTTGTAAGTGCCTTCGGACGGAAGGCGGGCATCCTGCGCGCCCGACTTGGGTATCGGGGCCGAGGTGGCAATGGTACCGGGTGCAACATTATTAATGGTTTGCACATACCCCACCCCGGGAATTTCAATGCGGATATTGGTAAAACGACCCGGAATGTTCTCGGTGGCAAAGTACAGCACCATCTCCTGGCCATTGTTGGGGCCCCCGCCGCTGGTAACATAGCGTACATGATAGCCATAGCCCAGCCAGAAATCCTTGCCCTTGTTGGAGAAGTCCTGGGCACAGAGTACGGAAAGGATAAAAAAAGCAGAAAGCAGGGAGATCAGGCGCTTCATGATCAGGGATGAGGTGAGAAAAGGTAAAATTACAGAAAAGCACCCGAAGAAGATACCAGCCTGCCCCTTAGCGCAGCCCGGTTGGCCCGGAATTATATGAACGGTGAAAATAACAAAAGGCCCAATAGAAATCGGGCCTTTGTTTACGAACCTAATTCGGTTCTGTAACCCCCAAAGAAAACATCTTGTTTACCAAGCACAAGCGGTATATCCGTGGGGCTGGAATATAAACGCATGCTGTGCAGGAATATTATCTGCAGACAAATAATTATTTATAAATATAGCATTATTCCCCTTCATCTTCCATTTCTTTTCGCCGGCGGCGGGGCAAATCACCCGGTTTTACCGGTATCAGCAGCCAGTGCGCCGGCAGGGGTTCCAGCCGGGCGGGCCGGGTAAACAGCCGGGATAAACAGGCGAAGGACCGGCTGAAAATGAGCACCATGAGGTTGAGCATATCGTAAAGTTGCGTTGAGCTTTTAAAAGAAAGTCGCCTGGTTGGGTGATCCATGCCCTGCTAAGCGACTTTCTTCACACTGAAACCGTCCTATTATATAAGAAACTGATTTTCACAATCTTGTATCCCTCTTCTTCAATTTCACCGGCACAATAGGGAGGTTACCTAAACGATGCCAAAAAGCCAAATAATTGATTTTCAAATACTTAAGAAAATAAAGGCCACTTCATTTTTCCAGATTCCGGAAAAATGGTCCCTTTTCGGGGCAGACAGCCCCAGACAGGGAACGGATCCCGGCTCAGAAAATGCCGAGCAATGGGCGGCGGGCACAGGGTGAAAAACTGGCTCCCGGGAACCGAAAAACCAGCCCCTGGAGGACCAGGCGGGCGAACCTACGGATCAGATCAGGAGCGGAAAAAAGGCTGCCATTTCTGCAGGCTTAGAGCGGAAGCAATAAAGCGGACCCGA
>JAYRPG010000077.1:0-3979 GCA_041911275.1 Ferruginibacter sp.
CGCTGGAGAACGACACCGCGCGTCAGGTGCAGGTGTTTGAAGCCGCCTGTCAGTCGGGATGGGGCGGTAAACCGGAAGTACAGACCATTCGTCGTCTGGTGACCGAAAGTGAAGTGGCGGTGGCAGGGAACAGTAAATTCCGCTTCGTGGGGGCTGATGCCTTCTCGCCAGATGAACTGCGCACTGACCTGTTCAGCGACGACGAGGGTGGCTATGTGGACTGCGTGGCGCTCGATGCCGCCCTGCTGGAAAAACTCCAGGCTGTTGCTGAACACCTTCGGGAAGCCGAAGGCTGGGGATGGTGCGCCGGACGCATGGAGCCTGTCGGTGAGTGCCGTGAGGATGCCGGAACATACCGCTGTCTGCCGGAGCCGGAAGCGGTGCTGACGGAGGCGGAAGAAGAACGTCTGAACGAACTGATGACGCGTTACGACGCGCTGGAAAACCAGTGTGAGGAATCTGACCTGCTGGAAGCAGAAATGAAGCTGATGCGCTGCATGGCGAAGGTCAGGGCGTGGACGCCGGAGATGCGTGCCGGAAGCGGTGTGGTGGTGTCCTGGCGTTATGGCAACGTGTGTGTCCAGCGTGGTGTGCAGTTGCGCAGCGAGGATGATGCGGCTGACGACGCTGACCGCACGGAACAGGTGCAGGAGAAAGCGCCCGTGGAGGAAATCAGTCTGCCACTGCTGACGAAAATGTCTTCCGAACGCACGCTGGCAGTCCAGGCAGCACTGATGCAGCAACCGGACAAATCTCTGGCACTGCTGGCATGGACGCTCTGCCCTGATGAATCCCCTAATGATTTTTACCAAAATCATTAGGGGATTCATCAGCGCTCTGCCTGAATGTGTTTGGCAGCGGAGCGTACAGTAAACCAGCACAAATCAGCCTGGAATGTAAACATTATTCGCTGACCAGCGATGCGCCATCGGGGAAGGACGGTGCCGCATTCCTGGCGCTGATGGCAGAAAAAGCCCGTCTTGCAGCCCTGTTACCGGAGGGATGGTCACGGGATATGACGACATTCCTGTCACTCAGCCAGGAGGTACTGTTATCCCTGCTCAGTTTCTGCACCGCGTGCAGCATCCACGGCGTTCAGACCCGCGAGCATGGTCACACGTCACGCAGTCCGCTGGACTCGCTGGAGAGCGCTATCGGATTCCACATGCGCGACTGGTGGCAGCCGACGAAAGCAAACTTCTTCGGACACCTGCAAAAGCCGCAGATTATCGATGCCCTGAATGATGCCGGACTGTCCGGTGCTGCGCGGGACGCGGAGAAAATGAAGAAAGGCGATGCCGCTGAACATGCAGAGTTCCACATGAAAGACAACCGCTGGGTGCCTGGCTGGATGTGTACACCACGTCCACAGGCAGAGACGGAAACCACGGAGTACCGTGACGACCAGGCAGAAGCCGCCTGACCGCCAGTCATAAACCATTTATCACGCCGCCCTGCCGGAGACGGGGCGGCAGCAAGGGAGATACCGTGATGAAAACTGAACTGACCCTGAATGTATTACAGACCATGAGCGCACAGGAATATGAAGATATCCGGGCTGCCGGAAGTGATGAACGTCGTGAACTCACACATGCCGTGATGCGGGAGCTGGATGCGCCGGATAACTGGACGATGAACGGCGAGTATGGCAGCGAGTTCGGCGGCTTTTTCCCCGTCCAGGTCCGTTTCACGCCTGCCCACGAACGTTTTCACCTGGCGTTATGTTCACCGGGCGATGTCTCTCAGGTCTGGGTGCTGGTTCTGGTGAATGCCGGTGGTGAGCCGTTTGCGGTGGTTCAGGTACAGCGGCGGTTTGCACCGGAAGCCGTCAGCCATTCACTGGCACTGGCGGCGTCACTGGACGCGCAGGGGTACAGCGTCAGTGACATCATCCATATCCTGATGGCGGAAGGAGGTCAGGCATGAGCGCACGTTCACAGGCACTGGTTCCCCTCAGCGCAGAGCAACAGGCCGCATGGCGGGCGGTGGCGGAGACAGAAAAACGCCGCCACCAGGGAAACACGCTGGCGGAATATCCGTATGCGGGGGCGTTTTTCCGCTGTCTGAACGGAAGCCGCAGGATATCGCTGTCTGACCTGCGATTTTTCATGCCGTCCCTGACCGCAGAAGAACTGCGCGGCAACCGTTCTCAGTGGCTGTATGCCGTCGATGTGCTGATTGAAACTCAGGGCGAGGTCTGCCTTCTTCCCCTTCCCGGCGATGCAGCAGAGCGGCTGTTCCCGTCGGTGCGGTTCCGTGTCAGGGAGCGCAGTCGCCACAAATCCGCACTGGTCATGCAAAAGTACAGCCGCCAGCAGGCGAGGGAGGCAGAGCAGAAAGCCCGTGCGTACCAGGCGCTGGTCGCTCAGGCTGAAATCGAACTGGCATTCCATTCGCCGGAAACAGTCGGAAGCTGGCATGCACGCTGGAGTGACCGGGTGGCAGAGCATGACCTGGAAACCCTGTTCTGGCAGTGGGGTGAGCGTTTTCCGTCACTGGCCGGAATGGAACGCTGGCAGTGGCAGGATATGCCGTTCTGGCAGGTTATTGCGGAAGCCAGTCTTGCAGCAAGAGAGGCCGGTCACGCTGTCCGTGAGATGGAGCGGTGGATGGTGCCGAACAAACTCCGGGAGGCGGCGTGATGCGGCAACAATCACACAGATTACCCGTAAACAGCCTGAATGAGCGGGTTATTTTCAGGAAAAGTGAGTGTGGTCAGCGTGCAGGTATATGGGCTATGATGTGCCCGGCGCTTGAGGCTTTCTGCCTCATGACGTGAAGGTGGTTTGTTACCGTGTTGTGTGGCAGAAAGAAGATAGCCCCGTAGTAAGTTAATTTTCATTAACCACCACGAGGCATCCCTATGTCTAGTCCACATCAGGATAGCCTCTTACCGCGCTTTGCGCAAGGAGAAGAAGGCCATGAAACTACCACGAAGTTCCCTTGTCTGGTGTGTGTTGATCGTGTGTCTCACACTGTTGATATTCACTTATCTGACACGAAAATCGCTGTGCGAGATTCGTTACAGAGACGGACACAGGGAGGTGGCGGCTTTCATGGCTTACGAATCCGGTAAGTAGCAACCTGGAGGCGGGCGCAGGCCCGCCTTTTCAGGGCTGATGCTGGTCTGACTGCACTGAAGCGCCTTTATAAAGGGGCTGCTGGTTCGCCGGTGGCCCCTTTCTCCTTGCTGGCATTGTACGGGCATGAACAACCAGACTGCCAGGAAGGCCGTTTCCCTCCGGGAACGGGGATGAACGTGCGCCTGCGGCGCCCGTTCTTTTCCCCCGCCTTCTCTGTTTATGACTTACCAGAAATCACATCACCTTCCCTTTGATTATTCTCTTTTTCCTCCTGCTCTGACTCTGATTACTGCTCTGACTCTGATTACTGCTGCCCTGATTATTGTCTGTTTTGTTGTTCTCCTGCTTATGCCTTTTCCGGGCGTCCCCCTGGCGGGGCGGGCTGTCGTGAACGGAGCCAGCGAAGCTGTCTCCGCCCTGGCGGGCTTCCATCCCTGACGCAAAAACCCGGGTTTGCAGCGACCGGAACGGTCGCGCCACCCTTGTCGCGCCGTGGCCTGCGCTCCCGGCATCCCGGCAAAAGACGCCGGGATGTAAGGAGCAACGCCGTTTCGCAAACCGCGCTTCACGTCGTTGCGGCGGGTCCCTGCCCGTTGTTCTGTCCGGTGCCATTCACCTGTTTAAGCCCCTGTCGCCGGGGGCATAGACAGCCACAACCTGCCGCACTGACTGTCCAGGGTAAATGAACAGCCCACAAAATTTTTTACCCAAAACCCGGTAAAAAATTTTGCGTTCTGCCCAGGACAGGTGCGTCAGGCCGTGGCAGTGATGCCCCTTGCGGCGAAGGTTCTCAAACAGGTGATGGTGAATACCGGAGGGAACAAAAGGCAGGTCCCCGCAAAACGTCAAAACCGCGGCTCCCGAAACTCAACAGATGATGGGGGCTGAAAACATCA
>JAYRPG010000078.1:0-10814 GCA_041911275.1 Ferruginibacter sp.
AAAGAGGCGACCGGACCGGTTCTTTCCCCTGCCCTCCCCCGTTCTTGCCGCGGTTGCCTACCTTTGCGGCATGTTCTGGCTACCCACACTCTGTGCCCTGCTGGCTGCCGCCCTTACCGGCTGGGCCCTCACCCGGCTGGGCATCCGCCTGCTCTTTCGCCCCCATCAGCCCCTTTCCCTGCTGAACCGGCCTGTACAGGGCTTCCTGCCCGGTCACCAGCAACAGCTGGCCCGCGCGGTGGGAGCGTTTGCCAGCCGCGAACTGATCTCCTTCAGCAGCCTGGAACAAAAACTGACCGACCCCTCAGGTTTTGAAAAACTGAAACCCGAAATCGAGGCCCACCTGGATCATTTCCTGCAAAAACGCATTGGCGAACTCTTCCCCATGCTCTCCATGTTCATCGGAGAAAAAACCACCAGCCAGCTGCGCAGCGCCTTTCTCCAGGAGCTGGAGCAGCTGTTCCCGGCCGTGATGAAGGGCTACCTGAAAAAACTGGAAGCCGATTTCAATCCCGAACAGCTG
This sequence comes from Ferruginibacter sp., assembly GCA_041911275.1. Taxonomy (GTDB): domain Bacteria; phylum Bacteroidota; class Bacteroidia; order Chitinophagales; family Chitinophagaceae; genus Ferruginibacter. Next base: position 524 of record JAYRPG010000078.1, read on the forward strand.
ATCGCAGAAAAACTGGCCGCCATTCCCCCGGCCAAACTGGAGGCAAGCCTCCGGCAAGCCCTCGCGCCGGTATTCAGCAAACTGCAGCTGGCAGGGGCCCTCACCGGCTTACTCTGCGCCCAGGTGGCGCTGCTGCTGCAGCATTTGCTCTGAGCCCCGGGCACATACCCGATTCTTACCGCTCATCACATATACGAGTTGATTCGTGTATTGATGTTGGACCTTTGTCCTTCAAATTTCACCCGATGTACGCATTCCGTTTTTCCTTGTTTTTATTCCTCAGTACCCTTTGGATCCATGAAGCCAGCGCCCAGTTTCCGGGGGGTGGCGGCGGCGGCAACCGCGGCGGTCAGAATATGAATATGGGCCGTTTCTATGGCAAGGTGCTCGATGCCGCCCTGAACAAACCCCTCGAAGCGGCTTCCGTTCAACTCATCCAGAACAAACTCGATTCAGCCACCAAAAAAAGAAAAGACATGGTGGTGGCGGGCATGCTCACCGATAAAAAGGGGGAGTTCAACCTGGAAAACCTGCCGGTGATGGCCAGTTTCCGGATCCGGATCACTGCGATCGGCTTCAAAACCTATGAGCAAAAAGTAAACTTCGAACTGAACATGCAGGGGGGCCGCAATGGCGATTTCAACAGCATGCTGTCGGGCATCGACAAAGACCTCGGCAATATCAGGCTGGAAGTGGATGCCCAGCAACTGCAGGAAGTGACCATCACCAGTTCAAAGCCCCTCTTAACGATGGCCATCGACCGCAAGGTGTTCAACGTGGAAAAGAACCTCACCAGCGTGGGCGGTACCGCGGTGGATGTGATGAAAAATGTACCCGGACTGAATGTGGACATCGACGGGAATGTTACCCTCCGCAATGCCAGTCCGCAGATCTTTGTTGACGGCCGCCCCACCACCATGACGCTGGAACAGATTCCGGCTGATGCCATCGCCACCATTGAAATCATTACCAACCCTTCCGCCAAATTTGATGCCTCAGGCGGCGGGGCCGGCATCCTGAACGTGGTGATGAAAAAGAACCGCAAAACCGGGTACAACGGCAGCCTGCGGGCCAGCATCGACAGCCGGGCCCGGCCGGGCCTTGGAGGCGATATCAATATCCGCCAGCAGAAAATCAACTTCTTCGCCGCCGGCAACCTGGGCTTCCGCAAAACGATCTCTACCGCCAGCACCACCCGCACCGATTACCTGAACAATGCCCTGGCCCATTTCACCCAGGACAACGGGCCCGTGGGCCGGGGGGTATTCGGTTTTGCCCGCACCGGGGTGGATTATTTCATCGATAACCGCAACACCCTCACCCTGGCCGGCAACATGAGCCGGGGACAGTTCAAGAACCGCGATTACATCAACATCGGCCGCGATACCCTGTTCAACAGCAGCACCGGCGCCGACAGCCTCATCGAAGACTACGGTTACCGCAGCAGCAACAGCACCAACCATTTCCGGAACTATGGCGCCACCCTCAGCTACAAACACAATTTTGCGAAGGCCAACAAATCCATCAGTGCCGATGTGAATTACAATGCCAGCAGCAACAGCAATGTGAATGAAATCGGGTCGCAGTATTATTTCATGGACAAAACCGCCAAAACACCCCTCACCTACCAGCAGGCTGAAGGCGGCGGCAACAGCAAGTTCTTCACTTCGCAGATAGACTATGAGAACCCGGTGAATGATAAGATCAAAATTGAAGCCGGGGCCCGCATCGCCATCCGCAAATTTTACAGCTACAACTTCAACTACATCCGCATGCCCTGGATGACGGATTACAGCAGGCTGAGCGCCCTCGACAACGAGTACCGGTTTACCGACCGGGTGCTGGCAGGGTATTTTACCTTTTCGCAGAAGCTGAAGAACTTCAACTACCAGTTGGGCCTCCGCATTGAAAGCTCGGAATACGATGGTACGCTCGTTACCCGTAACCAGTCGTTTTCCAATGAATTTCCATTCAGCCTTTTCCCCAGTGCCTTTGCCACGTACAAGATTAACGACAAGCAGGACCTCCAGCTGAATTTCTCCCGCAAAATCAACCGGCCGAATTTCTTCCAGCTGATTCCCTTCATTGATTATACCGATTCCCTCAACCTGTCGAAGGGCAACCCCAACCTGGTACCGGAATTCACCACCCTGCTCGAACTCTCGTACCAGCACCAGATCGCGAGCGGACACAGCCTGCTGGCCACGTCATATTACCGGCAAACCAGCAATATCATTGCCCGTTATCAGTTCAAAGACCTGAACCCCAATCCTGCTGCCAAGCCGGACTCGGTGATCTTCACCACTTTTGCCAATGCCAGCCGTTCGTACACGCTGGGCTGGGAACTCACGAGTAAAAACAAAATCAGCAACTGGTGGGATGTCACCACCAATTTCAACCTCTTCAACGCCACCCTTAAAGCGGGCAACCTGCCCGGCGGCATTGACGACAGCCAGGTGAGCTGGTTTGTGAAGATGAACCACAACTTCAATCTGCCCTCCGGCTTTTCGGTACAGCTCAGCGGAGATTACCAGGCCAAAACCCTGGTATCCCAGACCAGCAGCTTCGGCGGTGGTCCGCGGGGCGGCGGCGGCGGGATGTTCGGCGGCGGCAATGCCCCCTCGGCACAGGGCTTTATCCGTCCGTTTTACGGCGTAGACATCGCCATCCGCAAAGACCTGCTGAAAAATAATGCCGCATCACTCACCCTGTCGGTGAATGACATCTTCCGCACCCGGCTTAACAGTGTTTTCACCCAGTCGGTGTACTTTGAACAAAACGCCGACCGCCGGCGCGACCCCCAGGTATTCCGGCTGAATTTCAACTGGCGGTTTGGCAAGGTGGATGTATCGCTCTTCAAGCGTAAAAACACCCGGGTGGATTCCGAAAGCATGCAGGGCATGGGCGGCGGTAACTGACCGGCAGAATCGTACAAACCTGAATAAACTGAAAGCCACCGGCCTGTTCCGGTGGCTTTTTTTGGGCCATCGGAAGGTCAGTGACCCTGCCTGCAGCACCCCCTGCCACCAGGCCGGGAAACCCTGTTTTACTCCACTTATTTCAGTAATTTGCCGCCTTATATCAAAAACACTGCATGAAAGCCTTTTCTTTCAAAAACATTCTGCCCCACCTGGTGGCCATTGGTATTTTTCTGCTGGTATCCGTGATTTTCTGCAAACCTGCCCTGGAAAGCGGGGTGGTGCTGCAGCAGAGTGATGTAACGGCAGTGGAAAGCATGAAACACCAGAGTGAGCTGTACAGGCAAACGCATGGCGTGTATCCGCTCTGGGTAACCAGCATGTTCAGCGGCATGCCGGCTTTCAACATCATCTTCGACGGGCCCGTGTCGCCGTTTCAATATGTGAGCAAAGCCCTGCAGCTCTGGCTGCCCAAACCGCTGAACTTCTTCTTCCTCTGCAGCATCTGCTTCTATATCTTCTGCATGTGTGTGCGGATACGGCCCTGGGTGGCCATCTTCGCCAGCCTGGCCTATGCCTACAGCACCTATAACCCCATCCTCGTGGTGGCCGGTCACGATACCAAGCTGCTGGCCATGGCTTATGCCCCCGCCCTGCTGGGTTCCATCATCCTGCTCTTCGAAAAACAATACATCAAAGGATTTGTGTTTTCGGCGCTGTTCGCCACCCTGCACCTGCAGCAGAATCACCAGCAGATCACTTACTACCTGTTCCTGATTGTGGTACTGATGTCGCTGGCCTACCTGGTGCGCTGGATCCGGGCCGGCGAATTTGCCCATATCGGCAAAGCCGGTGCACTGGCCCTGGGCAGCGCCCTGATCGGGGTGCTCATCAACGCGGTGCTCATCCTGCCGGTATATGATTATGCCAAGGATTCCAAGCGGGGCGGTCAGCTGGTGATCCCGCGGAAAGACGCCGCCGCCACTAACGGTCAGGCAGGTGCGAAAACGGAAGGGCTCTCCAAAGAATATGCTTTTCAATGGAGCAACGACAAGGTGGAAGGGCTTACCCTGCTCTTCCCCGGCATCCGCGGTTATGGCACTTATTTTTCACAGCGCGACCAGGAATACAACATCTTCCCGAAGCTGGATGAAAAATCAGCGGTGTATACTTATCTCACTGAAAAACTCAACCTTCCCGAAAACAATGCTGAGCAGTTTGCCGCCAACCTTTCAGGCAGCATTTACTGGGGCGACAAACCCTTCACCAGCGGCCCGGCCTACGTGGGCGCCGTGATCTGTTGTCTCTTCATCCTGGGCATGTTCCTGATGGACAACCGCCACAAATGGTGGATGCTGGCGGCCAGTGTGCTGGGCATCCTGCTGGCGATGGGCAAAAACCTGCCGGCGTTCAATAACTTCCTGTTTGATCATCTTCCCTTCTACAATAAGTTCCGTACGCCGGAGATGGCCCTGGTGATCCCGCAGTTTCTCTTTCCGATGCTGGCGGCCATGACGGTGAACAAGCTGGTGGAAGGCGGCATCCCGGATGCGGAGCGCCGTTTCCGCTGGGGCGCCATCGCCTTGGGCGGGATATTCCTGGCAGCCACCCTCATGTACTTCAGCTTCGACTACAGCAAGGAAAACCGCGAGCGGATGCGGGAAGCCGCCAGTGTTTATACCGCAGGTGATGCCAATGCCGCGGAAAAACTGCAGGCCCTGAACGGCAAGTACGAATCCCTCACCGATAACCGGGTATATGAACAGCTGCTCTACCAAACCAAGGGCGACAGCAAAGTGGCCCGCGAGGTGCTGACTGCCCTGCGCAGCGACCGGAAATCATTCTTCGGCGGGGATATCCTTAAAGCCTTCCTGCTCACGCTGGGCACCCTGGCCCTGGTGGCTTTATACCTGCGTAAAAAAGCCGGCAGCACCGTGCTGCTCGCCGGCCTGAGTTTGCTGGTGCTCATCGACCTCCTGCCCATGGGCATGCATTATGTGAATGCGAAGAGTTTTGAAACGGCAGAGAATTATGCCGCCAATGAGTTCACCGAATCTGAAGCGGACAAAATCATCCTGGCCGATAAAGACCCCAATTACCGGGTGTTTGACATCAGCGGCGGCGACCCGTTCCAGGATGCCCGCCCCTCGTATTTCCACAAGTCGATCGGCGGTTATCATCCCGCCAAGATCGGGATCTATGATGACCTCGCCTCCTATCACCTCAGCGGGCGCCCCAACCCGGCCGTGCTCAACATGCTCAACACCAAGTACATCATCCAGCGTACGCCGGATGGCAATAACAAGGCCGCCTACCCCAATCCCGGCGCCCTGGGCAACTGCTGGTGGGTAAAGGGGGTGCAGTGGGTGAAAGGTCCGGTGGAAGAAATGCAGGCGATGGAAGCTTTCAATCCCCGCGACACGGCCATTATGGAAGAGCAGTACAGGCAGCAGGCCGGCAATTTTACGGCAGCCGACAGCAGTGCCAGCATCCGCCAGACGAGCTTCGACAATATGGCCATCCGGTATGAGAGCCAGGCTTCTGGCACGCATATGGCGGTATTCAGTGAAGTGTTTTACCGCGACTGGAAAGCGTATATTGATGGCAAGGAAGTACCGGTACTGAGGGCCAATTATGTGCTCCGGGCCCTGGTGATCCCGGCCGGCAAACATACCATTGATTTCAAATTTGAACCCCGGGTATTCAATACCAGCTACCAGGTATCCCTCTGGGCCAACTGGCTGCTGGTGGCCATCCTGGCCGCATTTGCCTGGTACAGCTGGCGGAAAAAATCGCCGTCAACGGAATCCTGAAATGAAAACCATCCCCGTATTCTGCAGAGGGAATGACGCCCTTGCTGCACAGATCAACCGGCAGGCGGAAGCCCTGTACCGGCAGTTGCTTACGCTGGACATCAGCCGGCTGGAGATTACGGAAACGCACCGGCATTATTTCCAGCAGCACCACCTGGGCAGCCGGCTGATCTTCTCGCTGCAGAACAGCGCCCATATCCTCTATGATTCCATCCGCATCTCCGGCAAGCCGGTTAATGAAATCTGTTTCATGGACTATGGCGCCGGGCTGGGCACCCTGTTTCTGCTGGCCGGCCGCATGGGCTTCCGGAAAAATATGTACAACGACCACCTGCCCGACTGGCACCCGGTAGCCCGGGCCATTTGTGGGCAGCTGGGGCTGCAGGTGGACGATTATGTAACCGGCGATATTGATGAGGTGCTCCGCCATGCGGAGGCACAGGGACTGCAATACGACATCATCGCTTCCCGCAATGTGATTGAGCACATCTACAACCTGCCCGGTTTTTACGCAAGCATACACCGGCACCATCCGCGCTGTGTGGTGTATGCCACTACCACCGCCAACTATCACAATCCCGTGATGCGCGGCTACCATGTTTACCTGCACCGGAAATTTGAACGCGTGTACTACCTGCAGCAGAGGGCCGGGCGGATCCGCGAACTGCAGCCGGGGCTGGAAGAGGTGGTGGTGCAGCAACTGGCCCGGCAAACCCGCGGCCGGGCGGGCAAGGATTTTGACAAAGCGGTGGATACGCTCCTGGCCGGGCAACATCCGCCCGCCGACCCCACCCTGCGCAGCAACTCCTGCGACTGCATCACCGGGGTATGGAATGAACACCTGCTGAAACGGACAGAATACCGGCACATGATTGAAAAAGCAGGATTCCGGATGCAGTTCACCCCCGGCTACTGGGATACCCATTACCGGTATGCTGTCATGAACCTCTTCGCCCGCTGCCTGAATGGACTCATCCGCGCAGCCGGAAACCGCGCCGGCCTCTGGCTGGCCCCTTTTGTGAATGTAACCGCACATCCCTGATATGGAACTGTCGATCATCCTCATCAACTACAAATCCTGCGCGCTGCTCAGCGACTGCATCCAGAGCATCGTGGAGCAAACCCGTGCGGGCAGCTATGAGGTGATTGTGGTAGACAATGATTCGCGCGACGGAGCCCGGGAGGTGCTGACGGCCCGTTATCCTGACATTCGCTGGGTGCAGCTGGATTACAACGCGGGCTTTGCCCGGGCCAACAATGCCGGCATGCAGGTGGCCCGGGGAGATTATTTCCTGATCCTCAATGCCGATACCCTTATCCTCGACCGGGCCATCGACCGCAGCCTGGCACTCCTGAAAAAGGCAGAAGGGGCCGTGGGCTGCGGGGTACAGCTGCTGAATACCGACGGCAGCACCCAAATCAGCGGCGCCCACTTCATCCGGGGCGGACTCAACACCCTCCTCCCGCTGCCCTATCTCGGAAGGCTGGTTCGCTACCTCGGCTACCGTTTCAAAAGCACCATCCCCAGTGTACAGCAGGTGAAACAGGATATGGATGTAGACTGGATCGTGGGCGCCTATATGCTGATCAGCGCCGGTGCGGCCCGCAAAAGCGGACTGTTTGATGAAGACTTTTTCATGTACGCGGAAGAGATAGAATGGTGCGCCCGGCTGCGCAAACTGGGGCGGCTCATCCTGTTCGCCGAACCGCGGGTGATTCATATCGGCGGCGGCACCAGCGGCGATTATTACGAAACCGAAGAATCAGAAAACGGCAAGAACCTCTGGAACAAAAAAGGCCGGCAGATCATTGTTTCCAGTATGCTGCGCATCCGCAAGCAGTTCGGCGCCGGCTGGTACGCGTTTATCCTTAGCTGTTACGTGGCCGAACTGCCGCTCTTTGCCCTCTGCCTGTTTTTTGACCGGCTGTTCCGCGGATCCAGGGCCTGGTTCAGCTGGCGTAACGTGGCCGGCTATGCGGGCAATATCCGGGTGCTCCTCCGGTACAGCCTGCGGATTCTCCGGAACAAACCCTACTTTTACAAGGTCGCCTGATCCATGGAACTCTCTGTCATCATCATCAATTACAATACCTTCCGGCTCACCTGCAACTGCATCGCGTCGCTGCGCGATAAACTGCAGGGGGTAGAGTATGAAATTATCCTGGTTGACAATGCTTCGGCAGAATGCAACCCTGACCTGTTCCTGGAACAATTCCCCTTCATCCGCCTGATCAAAAGTGCCGTGAACACGGGCTTTACCGGCGGCAACAACCTGGGCGTGGCCGCAGCACGCGGGCAATACCTGCTGCTACTGAACAGCGATACCGAACTGATCAACAATGCCCCCAAAATCTGCCTCGATCACCTCAAAGCCCATCCCGAAGCGGGTATGGTAACTTGTCAGCTGCTGTACCCTGACGGCCGCATCCAGTACAACTGCCGGCGGTTCCGCACCATCACCTGGGAACTGCTGGAACTGTTTCCCCTTTACCGCCTGCTGCCCAAAGCCAGGCGGGAAGCCCTGATGCTGCATCATTATTTTGATCACCAGCGTTTTGTCCACTGCGACTGGGTATGGGGCGCCTTCATGCTCTTCCCGGCCAGCATCATTCCCCGCCTGCCCAAGCAGAAACTGTCCGACGATTTCTTCATGTACTGCGAAGACACCCTCTGGTGCTGGGAATTCAAACAACTGGGCTACCAGATCCACTTCCTGCCCGAAGCCAAAGTGATGCATGTGCACAAGGGCAGTGTCAGCAAAGACAAATGGATCCGGATCCGCACCACCTCCATCAAAAACCACGCAGCCTTCATGAAGAAGTTCTACCCGGACTGGCGCTGGTATATTTTTGCCGCCATCTACTTCAGCAAACAGTACGGCGCCCTCTGGGCCGGCAAGCTGTTCCGCAAAGGCTGATCCCCCACACTCCCCGCTGAACACCGTCTTTTCCATTTAGCCGGCCATTTTTCCATTTTCTGGAAAAACGCATTGGCCGGCAAACCTGTATTCAATTGATTTTCAAACACTTTAATGATTGGCACGATCCGGGATATAGAGAGGATACCACCGGGCAGCCGGAAAAGAAAACAAAAAGAAGTTCTTGAGATACGGGTTTTTTCAGTGTGCATTGTAACAGGAAAACCGGTTGACTGTACCGGATCTGCAGACTACCGGTTTTCCTTTTCAACAGCGAACATCCAATATTGATAAAAAACATTCCGAACCCCAAATTGAAACGTATGAAAACGATCCTCCTCGCCGCTCTTTTTACCGCATCCGGTATCATGGCCAACGCGCAAAATACCTGCCCCGCCACTTTCAAACGCAACAATGGCAATGGCACCTGCGGATCAATGGGTGAACTTCGTCTCAATTACTCACCCGTTTGCCCCACGGTGATCCCCTACATCGACTCGGTTTACACCAATGGCACCAAATGCGCGGTAACCTTTGGCATCCCCGACGCTTCCAAATGCAATAACAACAACAGCTATATCAGCTACTGTGTCACCTCCGGCAACATGCCTCCGGCCAATGTGTGGACCATCTTCTTCCGCAATCCCGATGGCAGCCAGTACAGCTGCACAGTCACCAGTTCCACCAGCGCTTCGCTGCCGGTTGTGTTCAGCGCCTTTGATGCCACAGCCAAACAGGGCAGTGTTGCCTGCCAATGGACCACGGAACAGGAAATCAACAACAATTATTTTGAGCTGGAACGCTCCTTCGACGGCCGCAACTTCAAACCCGTGGCCATGATCTTCAGCTACGAAAGCAATAGCAGCATCCGCCGCCAGTACAGCTATACCGACAAAAGCAGCAGCCTTCAGGGTAAAACCCAGGTATGGTACCGGATCCGCCAGGTTGACCTGGATGGACAAAGCAGCTACAGCAAAGTGATCAGCCTCCGCTTCCGCAACACCCCGGTTGCCGAACTGCAGGTGATGCCCAACCCCTTCCGCAGCCAGATGGAGATCCAGGTGGAAGCCGCTGCGGCAGGCAAGGCTGAACTGCGCCTCCTGAATACGGAAGGACGCGTGATCCTCGCCAGCACCACCAACGTGAACAAAGGCCGCAACCTCCTCCGCCTCAGCAACCTGGAGGGCTTCAGCAACGGCATGTACATCCTGCAATGCACCGTAAACGGCGAAACCACGGGCATCAGCAAGCTGATGAAATACTGAAATACCAGGCACAAACATACAGGCCCCGCGGAGTACCCTCCGCGGGCCTTTTGTTTGGAGGATGATCAGTCGGGGATGATGTTGAGCGGAAGAATGATTTCCCAGCGGTTCACAGCGCCGGGGTTCAGGTAATCGCGGTCGAGCAGGCGCACATAACGGACTCCAATACCCGCAGCCAGGCTGTTCCAGATTTTCCCGTCAAGATAAAGTTCAGCGCCGGTGCTGCGGCTGCTGATGTTGCGCAGTGCGCCGTTGCTGAACAGGGTGCGGGAACGGGTATGGTCATAGAACAGGTTCAGCCGGATGCGCTGAACAAAAAACAGGTTGGCCGCACCCCAGTCGGGGTAAGCCAGCGGGAAATGATAGTTCACGCCCCA
>JAYRPG010000079.1:0-19598 GCA_041911275.1 Ferruginibacter sp.
GGCTTCCTGGGCAAAACCGGCCGGGGCACACATGAATACCGGGGCGTGATGGGCCGCATCGACATCATCACCGGTACCCTCGGCAAGGCCCTGGGTGGCGCCAGCGGCGGCTTTACCTCCGGCAGAAAGGAAATCATTGAAATGCTGCGGCAGCGGAGCCGCCCCTATCTCTTCTCCAATACCCTGGCCCCCAGTATTGTGGGCGCCAGCATTGCCGTGCTGGACATGCTCAGCGAAACCACCGAACTGCGCGACCGGCTGGCAGAAAACACGGCTTATTTCCGCTCGCAGATGACGGCCGCCGGCTTCGACATCAAGCCCGGCGAGCACCCCATCGTTCCGATCATGCTCTATGATGCCGTGCTGGCCCAGCAGATGGCTGCCCGCCTGCTGGAAGAAGGCATTTATGTGATCGGCTTCTTCTTCCCGGTGGTACCGAAAGGAAAGGCCCGCATCCGCGTACAGCTGAGCGCCGCGCACACCCGTGAACATCTCGATCAGGCGATTGCCGCTTTCATCAAAACCGGAAAAGAGCTGGGGGTGCTGAAGGCTTAGCCCTCCGGGGATGCCGCCTCCTGCCCCCATGATGCAATCTGCCGGCGGGTTAACCGCAGGCTGCCCGGTAACCCGGTGATGTGGCATTTTATTTGCCGGGTTCTGTGTTCCCGTGCAACGCCAACCCGGTTCAGGGCATCTGTTGATCAGATCAGCACGCTACCCGGGTTTCCGCTATGCGGAGCAGGTTTGCCGCGGATATAAATCGTATATTGAAAAAAAATTGCCTGTACAGGCCGTCGCCAACTGCTGCATGCCTTCCATCCTGAGCATCACCCGCCTTCTTCCTGTTTTGCTGCTGTTTTGTTCCGGCAGTTATGCTCAGTTGTTCCCGGGTATGCGGGTGAATGGCCGGATAGTGGCACAGGGCGACACCGTGTATGTCTGTAAGGGCAGTTCACTCACCTATGTGGCTACCGCTACGGGCTACAGCAGCATCGACTGGCGCTTCGATATGGGTACGCCGGCCACAGCCAATACCGCCGGGGCCCATACCGTCACCTACAACAATACCGGAACCGACAGTACAGTTCAGGTGATCCGCAACGGGCTGCTCCGCGACTCCATGTTTATCTTCGTACGGGTGAGCGATGAAAAACCCGTAACGGATTTCAGTTTTGCGCCCGATGATGTATGCGGCAATATCCCCATCCAGTTTACGAATAACTCCAGCGGCCTCCGGAATACGTATCAATGGGATTTTACAGACGGAGTAAGGTCCAACGCTACCAGCCCGGTACACCAGTTTCTCAATGCCATCGGCACGGGCGGCAGCCAGGTGTATAATGTAAAACTGGTGGCCACCAATTTTTATGGCTGCAAGGACTCTGTTACCCGGCCCGTCACCATCCGGAAAATCCCCGATGCTGCCATCGGCAATGCCGATCCCGGGGTAACGTTTACAGCCTTCAACAACACCTTCAAGGTATGCACCAACACGCCTTCCTACACTTACCAGTTCATCAATAACTCCAGCACCCTCAGCAACAACGTTACCTATACCATCAAATGGGGCGACGGAACCCTGGACACCAGTTTTACCAGCTGGCCCGCCGGCAGCATCATCCAGCACACCTATACGATAGGGTCGAGGGAACTCATCGTGGAAGTAACCGGACCTACGGGTTGTATCGGGATCAAAAAGTACACCGTGTTCCTGGGTACCAATCCCGCAGGGGGTTTCAACAGCCTGGGCAATACCAATATCTGCACGCCCGATTCCCTGGCCTTTGTGATTTCGGGTATTCAGAACAATGCCCCGGGTACCACCTATACTGTATCTGTGAATGATGGCAGCGCACCGCAGGTGTTCACCCATCCGCCGCCGGATACCGTTGTGCATACCTTCCTGTATACCTCCTGCAACAATACCAGCAGCAACGGCACCCTGCTGTTTCCGAACTCATACAACGCCACCCTCACCATCGAAAACCCCTGCGACCTCACGAGCGTAAGTGTGATTCCGATATATGTGTCGGGCAAACCGCGCCCTTCCATCCGCGTGGCGCCGGGCACCTCGGTGTGCACCGGAACAGCAGCCTATATCCTCAGCACCTCCACCTACGGGGGCGTGGTGGTACCCCTGGGCGGCGGCAATTCCAGCTGCGACAATGTGGGCAAACAGGTATGGAAGATTGAACCCGCCACCGGGTATACCCTCAGCAACGGCAACCTGGGTTCGCTCAACAACAATCCCTTGAATGGATTTATCTGGACCGACGGCACACCGATGCTGGAAGTGGTGTTCAATACCTTGGGTACCTACCGGGCCACGATCTATGTGTTCAATGAACGTTGCGGGGTAGACAGCACCGTGCAGGAAATCTGCGTCAGGCGGCCGCCTGCAGCTGATTTCAGCATGAGCAGCCGCGAAGTATGCGGGGGCGGCAGCCTCGTGCTGACGAACACCTCTCCGGCCGGTCTTTGCCTCGGCGATGCGTACGACTGGCAGATCACCCGGCTGGATCCGCTGGGTTGCGGCAGTGGCAGCGGCACGCCCTTTACCTTTATCAACGGAAGCACGCGCAACAGCACCAGTCCGGAGCTGCAGTTCACTGAACCGGGTAAATATGCCATCACCCTCACCGTTAGCCAGGCCATTTCGCCCAGCAACTGCCTGGCTGCCACCAAAACGGATACCTTTTTTGTAAAAGGTAAACCCAAGGCCCTTATCAACCCCATCGGCGATATCTGCGTGGGCAGCAGCATCACCCCGGCAGCCGATGTGGCTGGCTGCTACGCCACTGCGGCATTGCAATACAGCTGGACCTTCAGTAATGGCAGCCCGGCATCCAGCGTTGCTGCAGTACCCGGTACCGTTACCTATAATCAAACCGGCAACTTTTCCGTTCAACTGCAGGTTTCCAACGAATGCGGGGATACAACCGTCAATGCTGCGGTGGTCGTGATTGAGCCACCGGTGGCTGCAGCCGGCAACGATACCAGCGTTTGCCAGCACAGCGACCCGCTGTTGTTCACCGCCCTGCCTGCCGGGGGAAGCTGGTCGGGCAATCCCTTCGTGGATGCTTCCGGCAACTTCCGGCCCGCCACACCCGGCACTTACCCGCTCGTGTACACCTACAGCGCCGGCGCCTGCAGCGATACCGATACCTTAACCGTAACCGTTAAAGACGGGATAACCAATAACCTGATCCGGCCCGATCAAACCATCTGCACGGGTGCACAGCCTGCAACCCTTACCGGGCAAGTGGCCACCGGCGGTGATGGCACGCCCGCTTACCAGTGGCAGCAAAGCATGGACGGCATCAGCTGGACAGATATTGCTGGCGCTACCGGTCTCGACTATACGCCCCCCGTACTCACTGCCAGCACCTATTACCGGCGCGTGGCCTTCACCACCCTCTGCAGCGGAACAAAAGGAAGCTTCAGCACGCCGGTACTGATCAGCGTGAAGGAAAATGCCCATGCGGATTTCAGTACCACCTCTACACTGGGTTGTATTCCTTATGTACTGGGCAATGTAATCACGGTTACCCCTTACCCAGACCGGAACGGGCAATACAGCTGGTATGCAGACGGGCAGCTTTTGGGCACGAATACTACCGGTGTATTCCCCGGCCTCACCATGAACAATGCGGATGATACGGTGCTGATCAAACTCGTAGTGAACAGTCCCTTTGGCTGCCTGCCCGACTCCCAGGAAGTGCAGTTCATCACCGCAGCGGGTTCCACAGCAAGGTTCACCAAAAACAACGGCGGCGGCTGCGGGCCCGTAACCGTTGATTTCCGGAATGTATCCAGCAACTTCCGGAATATTCAGTTCTTCTGGGATTTCGGGAACGGACAGCAAAGCACCGATGCCCAACCGGCTCCGGTTACCTTCCTGAGCAGCCCGGTATTCAGCGACACCACCTACTATGTTACCCTCAAGGCTTACAATGGCTGCGACACCACCTACTGGTACGACAGCATCCGGGTGCTGGCGCCTCCCAGCGCCCGCTTCGGGGTACTGTCTACTTTTGGGTGTTCACCGTTTACCGTACAGATCAGTAATCATTCACTGGGCGCAGCCAGCACCTATTACTGGGATTTCGGGAACGGGCACAAGGATACTACCGTTAGTACCGGCAGCCTGAATTACACCTATAATATCGGCAACCAGGTAGATACGTTTACGATCACCCTCATCGCTGTAAACGGCTGTGGCGCCGATACCCAAACCCTGGATATCCGCATTGCCCCCAATATCATCCGGCCATTGGTGAATGTGAATGGCAGCGATCTGTTCGGTTGTGCACCCCATACGGTGCAGTTCATCAACGCCACCAGCGGCGCCACCCGGTACACCTGGGATTTCGGCGATGGCAGTGCCCCCCTGATCACCGGCAATACCGATGTGGTGGTTAGCCATACCTATGCAGATTCCGGCACCTTTACCATCCGCATTCAAATGACCAATGGCTGCAGCGATACTACCGCAATCAGGCAGGTAACCGTTTATCGCAAGCCCTTCGCTGATTTCCGCACACCCGCCGCAATCTATTGTGAAGGCGATACCGTCAGGGTCATCAACCAGTCGGCCGATGCCAACAGTTTTGTGTGGTTCTGGGGTGATGGACAGAGCAGCACTGGCGCCAATCCCATTCATGTTTACAAGAGCTCCGGCGCTTTCCGCATTTACCTGCGGGCGGAAAGGACGAATGCTTCCGGACTCGTATGCTTTGATACCACCGAGCAGTTCATCACCGTACTGGCCAAACCCGACAGCCGCCTGCAGACCAACCTGCGTACGGTGAACTGCGCACCCTTCACGCTGGATGCGGCTGCCCCCGGCCTCACCAATGAAAACAGCACCTGGTACATTTACGACAGCACCGTCAGCAATCCGCTGATCATCCGTACCGGCACGAACAGGGTGCAGTACACCTACAACAGGGCCGGAACTTTTTATGTGAAAATCGTTGCGGTCAATGCCCGGGGATGTGCCGACAGCACCGAAGTACGGTTTACGGTATGGGGCACGCCGGTGGCCGCCTTCGATCCGGGCAATGGCAGCACCTGCTCCCTGGACACCAGCATCAGTTTCCTCAACAACAGCCAGGCCGGGGATAACAGCGGACTCAGTTACCGCTGGTTCGTGGATAACCTGCAAAGGGCCACCTCCGGTAATTTCACGCATCGCTTTACGGCGCCGGCCAATACCCTGCTGCCCCTCAGCTTTACGACCCTGCTGATCGCCACCAACGCAGTGGGCTGTTCAGATACGGCCAGTGCTACCCTGCAGATGAACCCGAAACCCCTCGCAGCATTTACGCTGAACAATCCGCTGGCCTGTGTACCCTATGCGGCATCCATTACCAATAACACGCAGTACACTACCCGCTACCAGTGGTTCCTGAATGGCGTGCTCACCGATACCTCGGCCAGCCCTGTAATGACCATCCCTGAAGCACAAACGAATTACCGGATCCTGCTGGTAGCCGGCAATGATTATGGCTGCGGCAGCGACAGCCTGGCGGTGAGCATTACCTCCCGCATCAAACCCATCGCTGCATTCAGTCTCAGTGATACCCTCGGCTGCACGGGTGTATTGAATATTGCGGCCACCAACAACAGCCGCTTTGCGAATGCGTACAGCTGGAACTGGGGCGATAACAGCGCCGGCAGTTTCCTCACCAACCCCACCCACCTGTATACCGTACAGGGACAGTACCGGGTTACCCTGGTGGCCAGTGATGGCGTGTGCCGGGATACCACCGACCAACTGGTACGGGTATCCGAAAAACCGGTGGCGGCCTTTGTAGCCAGCGATAGCCTTACCTGCGATACCGCGCGGGTGCAGTTCATCAACCTGAGTGAGGGGGCGGCCAGCTATGCCTGGTCGTTCAGTAACGGGGGCCGCAGCAACGAAGTAGCGCCTTTCCGAAGTTTCGCGCCCAGCCAGACACCCTATTCCGTGAAACTGGTGGCCGATAACGGACTGGGATGCCGGGATTCGCTGACCCGCGCCAACCTCATCACCGCCAAAGTGCCGCCCGTGGCCGACTTCTTTATCAGTCCGTCGCCGGTGATCACGGTGCCGAAATATACCTTCAGCTTCAACAACCTCAGCACCAACAGCAACCGGTATTTTTACAACTGGAACCTCGGTGATGGCACCTTTTCTACGGATCGGGATATCGCCTCCCACAAATACAGGGATACCGGCAGCTACCCCGTACAGCTGATTGTATTCGATACCCTCACCAACTGTTCGGATACCCTCATCCGGATCGCAAGGGTCGATGGATTCCCCGGTTTCCTGTATGTACCCAATGCCATTTGTCCGGGCTGCCTGCAAACAGGGCTCCGTGAATTCATGCCCAAGGGCAAGGGCCTCGCGGTTTACCGGCTGCAGATTTTCAGCACCTGGGGTGAACTGATTTTTGAAACCAGCGCGCTGGATGCTGACGGCGCTCCCAGCCAGGCCTGGGACGGTCGCTACAAAGGACAGCTGGTACAGCAGGATGTATATGTATGGAGGATAGACGCGAAATTCCAGAATGGCACCGAGTGGCTGGGCATGCTGTATCCGGGAGAAGGGCAGTATAAGAAGGTGGGGACGATTACGGTGGTGAAGTAGTTGAGGAGTTTAGCGTTTAGGGTTTAGGAAAGTTTAGGGAGGTTTAGGAAGGTTTAGGGAAGTTTAGAAGATGTAAGATTTACGATTTGTGATTTACGATTGACGATGTACGATTGAGCTTTATGCGCAGATTTTTTCATATCGCCCTTGTTGTTGTTGCGGGATTATTCCTGCCGGCAGGGCTTTGTGCGCAGGATCCTTTCTTCAGCCAGGCCTTCAATGCCCCGCTGGTACTGAATCCGGCGACGGCGGGTACGGCAGATATGGACTTCCGTTTCAGCGCAGCCTACAAACGGCACTGGCTGAATGTGCCCTCCAACATGGAGTATATGGCATTCGGACTGGACCGCCACCTGAAAAAGCTGCATGGCGGCGTAGGGCTGCTGGTGCAGCATTCCAAGGAAGGCTACCTCAACAAAACCAGTTTTCACGGCATCTATTCCTATGCGCTTTGTTTACCGAATGCCCGGCTGCACCTGGGCCTGCAGGCGGGGATGGGCAACCGGAATGTGAATTACGACAAACTCTATTTCTCAGACCAGATCGACAATACCGGCATTATTCCCGGAGCGGTATCCGGCGCCGACCGGCCCATCAACAACAATAAATTTTTCGCGGATTTTGCCGCGGGCTTTTTGCTGTATTACCGCGACAACTGGATGTTCGGCGGCGGAGCCCATCACATCAACCAGCCCGATGAATCCCTCACCTCCAACATCTACAGCCGGCTGCCCCGGCGCTGGTTCGGTTACATCCGGCACAAAATTGATCTCGACGAGGATGGCTTCCGGTATTTCCTGCCGAGTGTCATCTATTACCAGCAGGGCGGAAGCAATGCGTTTACCCTGGGCTGTGAGTACAAGGATGCCCGGGTGGGCATCGGCGCCTGGTACCGGGGCAATGTGAATTTCCGCAGCCATGACGCCTTTGCGGTAACCCTCAGCCTGGACCTGTTTGACCACCGTACCAACAACACCGACCGCATGCGGATGGGCCTGTCGTATGATGCCACGGTGGGCAAACTGGGCTTCAGCCGCAGTGCCGGAAGCGGGGAAGGTACTTTCATCTGGGAAAAGCTAACGCCAAAGGGTATCCGCAGTGAAGACCGATGTGATGAGGACTTCCGGATGAACGGAGCACCGTGCCCGCCCAGATTTTAATACTTTACTGTTTTATGCATGGACCCGATCCCCATACACGCTACCCCCTGCAGGGCATTGACCGGCTCTGTTTTCTGAACCAGGTGGTCAAACATCCCCAAATCACCGTTGGAGACTACACCTATTACGATGATGTTGACAACGTGGAGAATTTTGAGCGGAATGTGCGTTACCTCTTTGATTTCAGTACTGACCGGCTGATCATCGGTAAATTCTGTATGATCGCCTCCGGGGTGCAGTTCATCATGAACGGCGCCAATCACCTCTCGCATGCGGTCAGCGCTTACCCTTTTGCCATTTTCGGAAAGGGATGGGAAGGCGCGATGGAGGGCAAGGCCTATCCCCACAAAGGCGACCTGGTGATCGGCAATGATGTATGGATTGGTTATGAAGCCACACTGATGGCGGGCATTACCGTTGGCGACGGGGCCATCATTGGGGCCAAAGCCGTTGTAACCAAAGATGTTCCGCCCTACAGCATCGTGGGTGGTAACCCGGCCACCCTCATCCGGATGCGTTTTAGCGAAAACGAGATCAGCCGGCTGCTCCGGCTGCAGTGGTGGAACTGGCCGGCTGAAAAAATCACCCGTCATGTGCAATTGCTCACCGGCATGGATCTTGATGCCCTGGAGCGGGCTGAATGAGCGGGACCTGTTGGGCAACCCAACAGATCAGTAAAGCCGGTTCATACATTTATCATGCAAACCAAACCCATCATGGCCGGAACAGAATCACTCTCTCCCTATCCCCAGCTCAGCAGCATGGCGTTGCCGGAGCTGCTCCGTGCCATCAACCGGGAAGATGCCACCGTGGCCCATGCGGTACAGCAGGCATTGCCGCAGATTGAAAAGCTGGCCGGCGCGGTGGCGGAAAAACTGCAGCAGGGCGGCCGGCTGTTTTATATCGGCGCAGGCACCAGCGGCCGGCTGGGCATCCTCGACGCCGCTGAAATTCCGCCGACCTATGGACTGGAGAATACCCTCATCGGGATCATTGCAGGCGGCGACCAGGCCATCCGCTATCCTGTTGAAGCAGCGGAAGATGACCCGGAGCAGGCCTGGAGAGACCTGCAGGAGAAGCAGATCAGCCATCACGATATGGTGATGGGCATTTCCGCCTCCGGCAATACGCCGTATGTGCTGGGTGGATTGAAAGCGGCGAAATCACAGGGCATCCTCACCGGTTGTATGGTGTGCAACACGCAAACACCCATTGCCTCGGTGGCGGACTATCCGGTAGAAGTGATCACCGGCCCGGAAGTGGTTACCGGCAGCACCCGCATGAAGGCCGGCACGGCACAGAAAATGGTGCTCAACATGATCAGTACTGCCGCCATGATCCGGCTGGGCCGGGTGGAGGGCAGTCAAATGGTGGAGATGCAGCTCACCAACCACAAACTGCGCAACCGGGCCATTCAGATGCTGGTGCAGGAACTGGGCATCAGTGCTGCCGCGGCACTGGAACTGATCCGCCAGCATAAGACGGTGAAGAAGGCGATGGCGGCTTATCGGGCGGGCAAGGGATAGCCCGGCCGAACAATAGATTCTCACATTTTACTATATTTACAAAACCTGCTATACTAGGCGGTTCCTTCCCGAATATCTTATTCTGCAAAACCATCGTTGCTGTGCCACTTTGATGTAAAATCAGGCATACTGATGAATACCCATCAGCGGGTATGAACTTATATATAAATTAAACATATCCTTGCAGAGATTGTCTGAAAAACTGGCATTGTCTTAACCAGACTGTATGAAACGTATTCTACTGTTACTTTGTGCCCTTTTTTCCGGCACTACGATGTTATGTCAAACCCTTACGCCATCAGGAACCGCGACTTTCTGTGCCGGAGGAAGTGTAACCCTTTCAGTCAATAATGCACCTGCCAATTCATCTTTTCAATGGAAAAAAGACGGAAACAATGTAGGCGGGAACAGCAATACCTTCAATGCCAACGCTAATGGAAGTTATTCAGTCATTATCACCCCGGGAAGTAACAATTCTCCCGATACACTGGGGCCTGTAATTGTAAGTGCTGTGCCCAATCCGGTTGCAGATTTTTCATTTACACCCAACAATGCCTGCTCAGGAACCAATGTTGTTTTCACTTCAAATGCAAGCGGGGGAACACCCCCTTATAGCTATGCATGGGATTTTGATGATGGGGCTACTTCGGGAAATCCCAATCCGGTTCACGCCTTCACTTCATTAGGTTGTGGTACCGGTACCTTTTCAGTGAAACTGACCGTTACTGATTCAAAAGGATGTACTGGAACTGTTAATAAAGTAGTAAGTGTTAAGCAGATACCCGACGTACAGGTCAGTGATCAGAATGTATTTTCTCCCTTCAACAACTGCAGCAATTCGCCGTCCGTCAGTAATCCGAATTATACAATCACCATTAACAACAGTTCTCCGAGTGCCGCATGTATCAATAGTTATAATGTAAACTGGGGCGATGGTAACATACAAAACAATGTAACGTTTCCCCTGACGCATACTTACACACAACTCGGCGCCTTTAATCTGGTGGTTACTGCTGCCGGAAATAATGGCTGCAACAATTCAAAAACCTATGTAATTGCCAACCAGAGTAATCCCGCCGGAAGCCTGGGAACATTGGGATCCACGACCAATCTTTGTGCCCCTGCTAACGTGCCATTCACCATCAGTAACTGGACATTAAACTCCCCGGGGACATCTTATATTCTTGATTTTGGTGACGGAACTTCTATAACACTGAATCACCCGCTCAATGCAGGCCTTACCGCGGATACGGTTAATCACATTTACAATCTGTCTTCATGTCCCAACAGCAGTTATACTGCGGTATTGAGTGTGGTGAATGCCTGCGATAACACACCATATACTGCCGGAAATATCCAGATCAGGATTAAGCCGGATGCTGATTTCAGTATTAATACCAGTCCTTCCTGCACGGGCACGCAGGTATGCTTCAACAATAACACCCGTGCAGGAAGTTATGGACCCAACTGTAATACAGTGGCCACCTATATCTGGGATTTTGGTGATGGTACGCCAACCAGTACCCAGCAAAGTCCCTGTCATATTTACACAACTCCCGGAACATATACCGTGACGTTATCCGCCACCAATCCCTGTGGCACTACTACGGAAACAAAAGAGGTTTGCATTGTATCGCCTCTGTCTGCCGGGTTCACAACAAATCAAACGAGCGGGTGTAAGCCGTTGACCATACAGGTTACTGACACAACCAATACTCAGGCAGCCTGTCAACGCCCCACCTACAAATGGCTCATCGCCTATACCCCCGCCCACTGCGGAACGGTGCAGGGTTACAGTTTCATCAATGGCACCACTGACACTTCGGCTAACCCGGCAATCCGGTTCGACAGCGCCGGCCGGTATACCCTCACCCAGCAGGTAACCAATGCCTGCGGAACGTTTACTGCCGTGAAAACGATTGAGGTGAAACAGCCTCCGCGTGTGCGGATCAATATCCCCACCTATCCCTGCGGTGTTGTGACGATATCACCCACCGCCACCGTATCCAATTGCGGTACCTCCAGCCCGGTATTCGCATGGACTTTCACTGGCGGATCAATCGCCGCCGACAATACCCCCAACCCCACCGTGAGTTTCAGCACCCCGGGTGTGCATCCTATCCAGTTAACCATAACCAATGAATGCGGCACGGGCAGTGATACTGATGCGGTAGTAGTTTCACCGGCACCGGATATCAACGCCTCCCCTGATCAAACCCTTTGCGGAGGCGCCCCCACCACGGCGGTTAACTTCAGCAGCAATATCGGCACACCCATGTACCGGTGGACCAACAGCAACCCATCGGTTGGCCTGGCAGCATCCGGTACCGGCAACATCGCATCATTTACCGCCCTAAACAGCGGGAGCACGGTGCAAACCGCAATCATCATTGTTACACCTGAAGTAAGTACAAGCTGCAGGGGCATTCCGGATACTTTTACTATTACGGTATCTCCCCGGCCTGCTCCACCTGCTGTAACCAGCCCGCTCACATATTGTGCAGGTGAGCCCGCGCCGGCCCTCACTGCCACACCGGGAACGGGCAACACCCTTACCTGGTTCACCGACCCTACACTTACCGGAGGAACAGCCACTGCACCGGTACCGCTAACCGGTACACCGGGTAGTACCCTCTACTATGTCACCCAAACGAACAGCTTTAACTGCCGGAGCGATGGGGCACAGATTTCTGTACAGGTAAACCCAGGTATTACCGGCAATACCATCTCCGCCAGCCAGCAAATCTGCGCGGGTACAGCACCAGATCCCATTACCGGAAGCAACCCGACAGGCGGTAGCGGCAGCTACACCTATCAATGGCAGCGCTCCGCTACCGGGTCGGCCCCCTGGACCAATATCCCCGGCGCTAACGGCAATACCTATTCGCCTCCAGTCCTGAATGACAGTACCTGGTACCGCCGTATCGTGGTCAGCACCCCCTGCAGCGACACTTCCAATGTCATTAAAATCACGGTGCAGGCTGCGCTCAGCGGACTGGACATCTCCGCTCCGCAAACCATTTGTGAAGGCAACACCCCCGCACTGCTTACCGGCCAGCAACCCTCAGGAGGCGGTGGCAACTACCAGTATCAGTGGTTCAGTTCAGCCAACAACAACAACTGGACGCCCATCAGCGGCGCCACCAGTATCGATTACCAGCCCGGCGTTCTGAACAGCACCACCTATTTCCGCAGGCAGGTCACTGCGGCACAGTGCAGTGCGAATTCAGCATCCCTGCTGATACGTGTAAATGCACGGCCGATGGCCGCACTCACCGCAGCACCGGCTGCCATCTGTGTAGATGATCCCGGCACTGTTCGCTTTACCGCCTCGGCGGGCAGCGCTCCCTTCCAGGCAAAACTGGTGATCACCCAACCGGGCGGTCAGACAGATACCCTCAACGAAAGCCTGAATAGTAACGGACCGGTGAACATTCCGGTACTGCAACCCAACAGTGCGCCAGGCACCTATACCATTGCCTTATTTTCACTGACCGACCAGAATGGCTGTATCAATAGCAATCCTTCGGCTGTGACCAGCATTCGGGTGAAACCACTCCCGGTACTGACCGTAAGCGCCAACCCGGGAACGATCTGTAACGGAACTGCCGCACAGCTCAGCGTTTCTGGAGCCGACAGCTATACCTGGTCGCCCGCAGTCAGTCTCAACAGCAGCACCGGCAATACAGTTAGTGCGACACCATCTGTTACCACCATCTATACGGTGGAAGGCATCCTGGAAGGATGCCGGGCCGATACGGTTATAACTGTAACCGTTATACCCGGGGCAACCGTGGCGAATGCAGGGGCCGGACAGTTGCTATGCAATGTCAGCAACACCAGCCTTGCAGGCAATACACCGTCTGCCAATGCAACCGGAAACTGGACGAGGGTCAGCGGTCCGGCGGCGGTTATTGCTGATCCTTCCAATCCCGCCACCGCAGTCACCGGACTGCAGCCCGGCAACACCTATGTATTCCGCTGGACCATCACCGGGCAGGCACCCTGTCCGCCTACCACCTCCGATGTACAGGTGGATGTGCTTTCCCCGGTCACCAACCTGATCCGTAATGATACCATCATCTGTCTCGGACAAACGGCCACCCTTACCACGAGCAGCCTCAGTGGCGGCAGCTCCACCGTCACCCCTGCCCGGTATACCTTCCAGTGGGAATCCGCTGCACCGGGTTCAGGCAACTGGACCATTGTCAGCGGAGGTACGAACGCAACCCTTTCGGTATCACCGGCAACCAATACCTGCTACCGCAGAAAAGTATTCAGTAACGGTGAGTGCGAAACGATCAGCAACGAGGTATGCGTTACCGTTAACCCGGCCATACAAAACAACAGCATCGCATCCTCCCAGCAGGTATGCGTTAATACTGCCGTAGCCCTGCTGAGTGGCAGTACACCTTCCGGGGGTGATAATGTGTATACCTATTCCTGGGAAACCAGCACTGATTCCCTGAACTGGACGGTGATTGCCGCGACAAAAGATTATCAGCCTCCGGTATATACCGCGGCCGGGGTTCATTATTTCAGGCGCGGCGTAACCAGCGGTAACTGTACTTCTATGAGTAACGTAGTGCGGATTACAGCAAGGCCCGACGCAAAAGCTATTTTCAGCGCCAGCCGCACCCTTGCCTGCGCACCGTTTGATCTTGCCCCTGTGATCAACGTAACCCACCTGCCCGACAGCAACGGCACTTACAACTGGTACGCGGATGCCGTATTGTTCGGCAGTAACAACAACGGATTTTTCCCGGGCTATACGATTCCTGATCCGGGCGACACGGTGAACATCCGCCTGATCACTTTGAGTCCGTTTGGCTGCAAACCGGATACCCTGGAAGAACAATTTATCACCGTCCGGACAGCAACAGCCCGTTTCAGCAAAGACACTTCAGGTGGATGCGGCCCGCTGGATGTGCTGTTCAGGAATACTTCCAGCATTATTAACCCCGGCATTGTCTTCTCCTGGGATTTTGGCAACGGCATACGCAGCAACCTGGCTGATCCCGGGATCATCCGCTTTGTACAAAGTCCTTTTTACAGTGACACCGTTTACCAGGTAACGCTGAAGGCCTATAACGGTTGCGACACCACGACCTGGCGCGATAGCATCCGGATACGCAGCAATCCGAAAGCGCGTTTTGCTCTCGATACCACGGCTGGATGTTCACCTTTCCGGGTACGAATCACCAACAATTCACTGGGTATACCGAACACTTATTACTGGGACTTTGGCAATGGTTTCAAAGACACCACCTTCAGCAACGGCAGTTTCAGCTATACCTATAATATCGGAAATACCGTCGATACTTTCCCGATCCGGCTCATAGCCGCCAATGAATGCGCGCGCGACACACAGATAATCAATGTACGGGTAGCACCCAACCTGATCCGGCCGCAGGTCACTGTGAGCAGTACCGAGCTTTTTGGCTGTGCCCCGCACGCTGTTACCTTCAACAATGCCACCACCGGCGCCACACGATTTATCTGGGATTATGGCGACGGTTCGGTTCCCGATACTACGAATGTTGTTCAGAACAGAGTAACCCATGTGTTCAGCACGCCCGGAACCTATAACATAGCCATCCTGATGACCAATGGCTGCAGTGATACCACCGTTTACCGACAGGTAACCGTCTATGCCAGGCCGTTGGCCCGGTTCAGTACCAGCCGGCTGGTATACTGCCTGGGTGATACCCTGCGGGTGAACAACCAGTCACTGGATGCCACCAATTACCGATGGTTCTGGGGCGATGGCCAGAGCAGTTCAGGCACAGCACCCACACATGTATACACTACTGCCGGCAGTTATGATATCCTGCTCCGCGCCGAAAGAAGCATCAGCACGGGGTTGGTATGTTTTGACACAGCGGTACAGTCCGTTACCATACTGACGCAGCCCGATGTACGCGTCCAGACCAATGCAGGCAGTATGCTCTGTGCGCCATTCACGCTGGATGCCATTGCGCCGGGCATCATCAATGAAACGGTTACCTGGACGATCACCGACAGTACCGCCAATCCTTCTGTAATCGTGCTCAACGGTAACAGCATCCGGTATACATTCAGCCGGCCAGGCACATTCAGCCTTCAGATGATGGCTGTAAATGCCTCCGGTTGCAAAGACAGTACCCGGCAGGTATTTACCGTACGCGGCACACCGGTTGCCTCCTTTACGCCGGGCGACATCAGCCTCTGCCGTACCGATACGCTGATCAGTTATCTGAATACCACTACTTTCAATGATTTCGGTCCGCTGACCTATCGCTGGCTGGTGGATGATGTGTTACAGGGTACCAACGGCAACTTCAGCTACCGGTACCAGGCGGGAGCCACTGCAACGCTTCCAAAAATTTTCACTACACTGCTCATTGCCACCAATAGTGTGGGCTGCAGTGACACTGCTTCGGCCACCCTGCAGATGAACCCGCTGCCTGAAGCTCAGTTCAGTCTGGGCAATACCAGTCAGTGCGTGCCCTTCTTACTGTTTCCTTCGAACACCTCCCGTTATGCCGACAGTTATCAGTGGTGGCTGAACGGGGCAGCGGTTGACACGGCGGCGGTCCCCACCTTCAACATCAACCAGGCTCAAACACCTTATACCATTTCACTGGTTACTACTAACCAGTATGGATGCACGCCAGACACTTTCACCACCCGCTTTACAACCCGGGTAATGCCCGTTGCAGCCTTCACCGTAAACGACACACTGGGCTGCAGCGGCTCACTGAGCCTGGTAACCCGCAACAACAGCAGGTTCGCCAACAGCTATACCTGGGACTGGGGAGATGCCAGCGCCGGAACCTCCCTGCCCAACCCCACCCACCTGTACACTACCGAAGGTCAGTACCTGTTGACCCTCGTGGCGAGCGATGGTATTTGCCAGGATACGGCTTATCAATCCGTGTATGTGTCACAAAAGCCGCTGGCTGATTTCGCTGTGAATGATTCGGTGAGCTGTGACACCGCCACCATACAATTCACCAACCTCTCCCGGAATGCGGACGGCTTCTTCTGGCAGTTCAGTGACGGCCGGAGCAGTACAGAGGTGGCGCCGTCCGTGAATTTTCCCCCCGCCAACGGCTATTACAGCGTTACCCTTACTGCCTACAATGCACTTGGATGCAAGGATTCGGTGATTAAACCCAACCTGATCCGGGCCATTCCGCTGGCTGGTGCAGGATTTGTCATCAACCCATCTCCGGTGATCAGTATTCCGAATTATACATTCAGTTTTCTGAATACGACGCTGGATAATGACCTGTTTACCTATCAATGGAACCTGGGTGACGGCAGTTCAGCCAATACCCGCGATGTAACGCATCAGTATGCAGACACCGGAATTTACCCGGTAAGACTGATCGTGATGGATAACAATACCGGCTGTCCCGATACCGTCATCAGATTCGCACGGATTGAAGGACAACCGGGATACCTCTATGTCCCCAATGCCTTTTATCCCAACAGCCTGCAAAACCAGTTCCGCTGGTTCCGGCCGCTGGGTAAAGGGCTGAAGGATTACAGGTTTCAGGTATTTGATGCCTGGGGTAAACTATTGTTTGAAACCACTGAACTGGATGCCGCCGGCAGTCCGGTAACCGGATGGGACGGCACCTATAAAGGGAAGGCCATGCCACAGGATGCTTATTCGTGGAGAATTTCAGCCACCTTCCGGAATGGCCGGAAATGGGAAGGCATGGTATATGATCAAAATGAAAAAGGACTGCCCGGGCATACGTTCGGCACCGTAACCTTATTCAGATAAGCGCATCAGCATGAAAAACATTTATACGATAACTTTAGCACTCCTGCTTTTATGTGTAAAGGCATTGCCGCAGGATGTGTTCTTTTCCCAGTTCCAGTACAATCCCGTTTATCTGAACCCGGCATTCACGGGTACCGGCAAAAACAATCTCCGCTTATCCGCCATCACCAAAATGCAGTGGTTCAACCTTTATAAACCCTTCCGGTATGCTTCGGGAGCCCTGGATTACTCTGTTTATGACGACTTCCTGCGGAATGTGGTGAACCTGGGACTTACCGTAGATCACTCCAGCAAAGGCTATCTGTCCAATACCCATATAGCCGGTATCCTGGGCCGCAGTTTTGGTACCGGCAATGGCGACTGTTCCAACTGGTACCTGAGTGCCGCCTTAAAAGCGGGATTTAATTTTGGCAGGGTGAACCCCGATAAGTTTGTATTCATTGATCAGCTTGACCAAACGGGTATCATTGGCATCCCTTCCCAGGTTGACCTGTTCACTACCCAGAACAGCAAGACTTATTTCGATATGTCGGCGGGTGCCCTGATGTGCTGGTATGATTTCATGTTCGGCTTTTCGGCACATCATCTCAATGAGCCCAATACCAGCTTTACCGGTAAGCCCGAAGACGGACGGTTGCCCCGGAAATACACGGTGCATGTGAGCTGGGTAAAAGAACTGGGCGACATCACCCTGAAGCCCACCCTGATCGGTATGCGGCAGGGACAAAGCAGTTTATTCACAATTGGTACCCTGATTGATTTCAGGGAAATACCAATAGATCTCGGTTGCTGGTACCGCAACAACAGCAGCCCGTCTGGCAACAATGCCTTCAGTATCGGCTTTACCTGGAAATGGGGAGAGTCTTCCACCGTTACCAGTCGGAAAAAAGAATATGGCAGCCGGATAGGACTCAGCTATGATGCTGAACTGATGAAGCCGGGCATCACTACAACACATGGAAGCATGGAGCTGGGCATTCAGCGGGATATCATGGTGGGGGATAATATGAAATGTCCAACTGCCTCTTCGGGCATCTGCAGTTACCGTTTTCCGTGGGAGTTCTTTTAGATAACCGCTGCTCTTCAGGCTGAGTCCCGGCAACGTCTCCCCAACGCAATCTCTTCACAAACATTAACCGCCGGGGACGTTGCGTCTTTCCTGATTTCCCAGCAACGTCTCCCCAACCTAATCTATTCACATGCATCAACCACCGGGGACGTTGCGTCTCTCACGATTTCCCAGCAACGCCTCCCCCAACCCAATCTATTCACAAGCATCAACCACCGGGGACGTTGCGTCTCTCACGATTTCCCAGCAACGTCTCCCCCAACCCAATCTATTCACAAGCATCAACCACCGGGGACGTTGCATCTCTCACGATTTCCCGGCAACGCCTCCCCCAACCCAATCCATTCACAAGTATCAACCACCGGGGACGTTGCGTCTCTCACGATGCTAACCCAGCGCCACATCATCCATTTCCCTGAAATTGCGAACAGGATATACCCCCTCTTTGCCTGTGAGGTAGTACAAAGCCGAGCTGTGCGGATATTCTTCCGGCGATGCTGCCAGTTGCCATTTACCGGAACAGGGATTGCGATGGATATAGTCGAGCTTTTGCCACGTAAAGGCACTAGCCTTACACTCCTTCCAGTCAAAGGACAACTCCCAGACATTGTGTTGTTTGTTGTTCTCCTTTCTCCTTGTTTCCACACTGTCCTGTAACTGTTGCAACAGACCGTACTGCTGCATTTCCTTCAGTCGTTGAATAATTGCATACGCCATGAATCTTTTGCCATTTCCGATTATCGTATTGATCGGCTGAGCGGCCCGTACAAAACTGATCAGCAGGTGCACATGATTGGGCATAATCACATAACCGTTGATAAAATGTCCTTGTGCTTTTACATAATCGAACCAGCGATACACAATGTCATACGCATGGGTTTGTGCAATCAGGGGCAGCCACCGGTAGCAGGTAAAGCTGATAAAGAACAGACCATTTCTTGTGGTGATGCGTTGCTTTACGGGCATGCTGTAAATCTAATCGCGTCTTTATGAAGATACCCCGGTGGATTTCACATATTTTGGGTTGTTTTTCACGCAACGTCCCCGGTAGAAATATCGTTACTATTTAATTGGGACGGGGAGACGTTGCCGGGAAGGATGCTTTTCCAGCAACGTCTCCGGAACGGGACGTTGCGTCTGCATTTCATCACCACATTCTTTAAACGCAACGTCCCCCGGAAGGACGATCCTTACTATGTAAACAGGACGGGGAGACGTTGCTGGGAAGAGTGAATTTCCAGCAACGTCTCCGGAACGGGACGTTGCGTCTGCATTTCAACACCACATTCTTTAAACGCAACGTCCCCGGAGGGCTGGTCCTTACTATGTAATGGGCATGGGGAGACGTTACTGAGAAGGGTGAATTTCCAGCAACGTCTCCGGAACGGGACGTTGCGTCTGCATTTCAACACTACATTCTTTAAACGCA
>JAYRPG010000080.1:0-6973 GCA_041911275.1 Ferruginibacter sp.
CAGCCACAACAGCCACAACAGCCACAACAGCCACAACAGCCACAACAGCCACAACAGCCACAACAGCCACAACAGCCACAACAGCCACAACAGCCACAACAGCCACAACAGCCACAACAGCCAGTGTCTTCTGTCATCAATGATAAGAAGTCAGATGCAGGTGTGAGTGTTCCGGCAGGGGGGATCGAGCAGGAGCTGAAAATGAAACCGGAAGAAGAGATGGAACAGCAACTGCCACCCGGGATCAGTGAATCCGGTGAAGTGGTGGATATGGCCGCTTATGAGGCATGGCAACAGGAAAATCATCCGGACATCCAGCAGCAGATGCAGCGTCGTGAAGAGGTGAACATTAATGTGCACCGGGAGCGCGGGGAGGATGTTGAGCCGGGAGATGATTTCTGATGTTGAGTTTCAGCGTTGTTAAATCGGCAGGCAGTGCCGGAAACTATTACACCGACAAGGATAATTACTATGTGCTGGGCAGCATGGGAGAACGCTGGGCTGGTCAGGGGGCTGAACAGCTTGGGCTGCAGGGCAGCGTCGATAAGGATGTTTTTACCCGTCTTCTGGAGGGCAGGCTGCCGGACGGGGCGGATTTAAGCCGCATGCAGGATGGCAGTAATAAGCATCGTCCCGGCTACGACCTGACCTTCTCCGCCCCCAAAAGTGTCTCCATGATGGCCATGCTCGGGGGGGATAAACGTCTTATTGATGCACATAACCAGGCCGTGGATTTTGCTGTCCGTCAGGTGGAGGCGCTGGCTTCCACACGGGTGATGACGGACGGACAGTCAGAAACGGTGCTGACCGGTAATCTGGTGATGGCACTGTTTAACCATGACACCAGTCGCGATCAGGACCCACAGTTACACACGCATGTAGTGGTGGCTAATGTCACGCAGCATAACGGCGAGTGGAAGACACTGAGCAGTGACAAAGTGGGGAAAACCGGATTTTCCGAGAACGTGCTAGCGAACCGGATTGCGTTCGGGAAAATATATCAGAGTGAGTTACGTCAGCGCGTTGAGGCGCTGGGTTATGAAACCGAAGTGGTCGGTAAGCACGGTATGTGGGAGATGCCGGGCGTACCGGTGGAGGCCTTTTCCAGTCGTTCACAGGCTATCAGGGAGGCCGTCGGTGAAGACGCCTCGCTGAAATCCCGGGATGTGGCGGCACTGGATACGCGAAAATCCAAACAGCACGTCGATCCTGAAGTCAGAATGGCTGAATGGATGCAGACGCTGAAGGAAACCGGGTTCGACATCCGGGCATATCGTGACGCGGCGGATCAGCGTGCGGAGATCCGCACGCAGGCGCCCGGGCCTGCTTCACAGGACGGGCCGGATGTGCAGCAGGCGGTGACACAGGCGATTGCCGGATTAAGTGAACGAAAAGTGCAGTTCACGTATACGGACGTGCTGGCCAGGACGGTCGGCATACTGCCGCCGGAAAATGGTGTGATTGAACGGGCACGCGCCGGTATCGATGAGGCCATCAGCCGTGAGCAGCTTATCCCCCTCGATCGTGAGAAGGGGCTGTTCACGTCCGGGATTCATGTGCTCGATGAGCTGTCAGTCCGGGCACTCAGTCGTGACATCATGAAACAGAACCGGGTGACCGTACATCCGGAGAAAAGTGTCCCCCGGACGGCTGGTTACAGCGATGCGGTCAGTGTTCTGGCACAGGACCGTCCGTCGCTGGCCATTGTGTCCGGGCAGGGCGGTGCAGCCGGGCAGCGTGAGCGGGTGGCTGAACTGGTCATGATGGCCCGGGAGCAGGGGCGGGAGGTGCAGATTATCGCTGCTGACCGTCGCTCGCAGATGAACCTGAAGCAGGATGAACGGCTGTCCGGTGAGCTGATAACCGGACGTCGTCAGCTGCAGGAGGGCATGGTCTTCACGCCGGGCAGTACTGTTATCGTCGACCAGGGCGAAAAACTCTCCCTGAAAGAGACGTTAACCCTGCTGGATGGTGCCGCACGTCATAACGTACAGGTCCTGATAACCGACAGCGGGCAGCGAACCGGTACAGGCAGTGCGCTGATGGCCATGAAGGATGCCGGGGTGAACACGTATCGCTGGCAGGGCGGAGAACAGCGACCGGCAACCATCATCAGTGAACCGGACCGGAATGTCCGCTATGACCGGCTGGCCGGAGATTTTGCGGCCAGCGTGAAAGCCGGAGAAGAGAGCGTGGCACAGGTCAGCGGGGTACGGGAACAGGCCATACTGACAGAGGCCATTCGCAGTGAGCTGAAAACGCAGGGCGTGCTCGGACACCCTGAGGTGACCATGACTGCACTGTCACCGGTCTGGCTGGACAGCCGGAGCCGTTATCTGCGGGATATGTACCGACCGGGGATGGTGATGGAGCAGTGGAACCCGGAGACACGCAGTCATGACCGCTATGTTATCGACCGGGTGACGGCGCAGAGTCACAGCCTGACCCTGCGGGATGCGCAGGGCGAAACGCAGGTGGTGCGTATTTCCTCCCTGGACAGCAGCTGGTCGCTGTTCCGGCCGGAAAAAATGCCGGTGGCAGACGGCGAGCGACTGAGGGTGACAGGGAAAATTCCCGGACTCCGCGTCTCCGGCGGTGACCGCCTGCAGGTGGCATCCGTCAGTGAAGATGCGATGACGGTTGTTGTGCCGGGGCGGGCTGAACCGGCCACCCTGCCTGTGGCTGATTCACCGTTCACGGCACTGAAGCTGGAGAACGGCTGGGTGGAAACGCCCGGGCATTCCGTCAGTGACAGTGCGACGGTGTTTGCCTCCGTCACACAGATGGCAATGGACAACGCCACCCTGAACGGTCTGGCCCGCAGCGGTCGTGATGTCCGGCTGTATTCCTCACTGGATGAAACCCGTACTGCGGAAAAACTTGCCCGCCATCCCTCCTTTACGGTGGTTTCTGAGCAGATAAAGGCGCGGGCCGGTGAGACATCGCTGGAAACCGCTATCAGTCTGCAGAAAACCGGGCTGCACACGCCGGCACAGCAGGCCATTCATCTGGCCCTTCCTGTGCTGGAAAGTAAAAACCTGGCCTTCAGCATGGTGGACCTGCTGACAGAGGCGAAGTCGTTTGCTGCAGAAGGAACCGGTTTTACTGAACTGGGAGGGGAAATCAATGCGCAGATAAAACGCGGTGACTTACTGTATGTGGATGTGGCAAAAGGCTATGGCACAGGCCTGCTGGTTTCCCGTGCGTCGTATGAGGCAGAAAAAAGTATTCTTCGCCATATTCTCGAAGGTAAGGAGGCGGTCACGCCGCTGATGGAGAGAGTACCCGGCGAACTCATGGAGACGTTAACGTCGGGACAGCGTGCCGCCACCCGTATGATACTGGAAACGTCCGACCGTTTCACGGTGGTACAGGGTTATGCCGGTGTGGGTAAGACCACACAGTTCCGGGCGGTGATGTCAGCCGTGAACATGCTGCCGGCGAGTGAGCGTCCCCGAGTTGTGGGGCTGGGGCCCACGCACCGTGCGGTCGGTGAGATGCGCAGCGCCGGCGTGGATGCACAGACGCTGGCGTCCTTTCTGCATGACACGCAGCTGCAGCAGCGCAGCGGAGAAACGCCGGATTTCAGCAACACGCTGTTCCTGCTCGATGAGAGCTCAATGGTGGGCAATACCGACATGGCACGGGCATACGCCCTGATTGCGGCCGGTGGCGGTCGTGCCGTGGCCAGTGGTGACACGGACCAGCTGCAGGCCATCGCGCCCGGTCAGCCTTTCCGTCTCCAGCAGACGCGCAGTGCTGCCGATGTGGTCATCATGAAGGAGATTGTGCGTCAGACGCCGGAACTGCGGGAGGCGGTATACAGCCTGATTAACCGGGATGTGGAAAGGGCACTGTCCGGGCTTGAGAGTGTGAAACCGTCTCAGGTTCCCCGTCAGGAGGGCGCATGGGCACCGGAGCACTCCGTGACGGAGTTCAGTCACAGCCAGGAAGCGAAACTGGCAGAAGCGCAGCAGAAGGCGATGCTGAAAGGTGAGACTTTTCCGGATGTCCCCATGACACTGTATGAAGCCATTGTCCGCGACTATACCGGCAGGACACCGGAAGCACGGGAGCAGACGCTGATTGTCACGCACCTGAATGAGGACCGGCGCGTACTGAACAGCATGATTCATGATGCACGGGAAAAGGCCGGTGAGCTGGGGAAAGAGCAGGTCATGGTGCCTGTCCTGAACACAGCGAATATACGTGACGGGGAGCTGCGTCGTCTCTCCACCTGGGAGAATAACCCGGATGCCCTTGCCCTGGTGGATAGTGTGTATCACCGGATTGCCGGTATCAGCAAGGATGACGGGCTGATAACCCTGGAGGATGCGGAAGGTAACACGCGGCTGATTTCGCCCCGGGAGGCGGTGGCTGAAGGTGTCACACTGTACACCCCGGACAAAATCCGGGTGGGGACCGGCGACCGGATGCGCTTCACGAAGAGTGACCGGGAGCGCGGTTATGTGGCCAACAGCGTCTGGACGGTGACAGCGGTTTCCGGTGACAGTGTCACGTTGTCAGACGGACAGCAGACCCGGGTGATTCGCCCCGGCCAGGAGCGGGCAGAGCAACATATTGACCTGGCTTATGCCATCACCGCCCACGGTGCGCAGGGGGCGAGTGAAACCTTTGCCATCGCGCTTGAAGGCACGGAAGGTAACCGGAAACTGATGGCCGGCTTTGAGTCAGCCTACGTGGCCCTGTCGCGTATGAAGCAGCATGTGCAGGTGTACACCGATAACCGTCAGGGCTGGACGGATGCCATTAACAATGCCGTACAGAAAGGAACTGCCCACGATGTGCTGGAGCCGAAACCGGACCGGGAGGTCATGAATGCGCAGCGGCTGTTCAGTACGGCACGGGAACTGCGGGACGTGGCGGCAGGCCGTGCCGTTCTCCGTCAGGCAGGGCTGGCCGGGGGAGACAGCCCTGCACGGTTTATTGCACCGGGACGTAAATATCCGCAGCCGTATGTGGCACTGCCGGCGTTTGACCGTAACGGCAAGTCCGCCGGTATCTGGCTGAACCCACTGACCACGGATGACGGAAACGGGCTGCGGGGATTCAGCGGTGAAGGACGGGTGAAAGGCAGCGGGGATGCGCAGTTCGTGGCCCTGCAGGGTAGCCGTAACGGAGAGAGCCTGCTGGCTGATAATATGCAGGATGGTGTCCGGATTGCCCGTGATAATCCTGACAGCGGTGTGGTGGTAAGAATTGCCGGTGAAGGTCGTCCGTGGAATCCCGGTGCCATCACCGGTGGTCGCGTGTGGGGGGATATCCCGGACAGCAGCGTCCAGCCGGGAGCCGGAAATGGCGAACCGGTCACGGCAGAGGTGCTGGCACAGCGGCAGGCTGAAGAGGCCATCCGCCGTGAAACGGAACGCCGTGCAGATGAAATTGTCCGTAAAATGGCAGAGAACAAACCTGACCTGCCGGATGGCAAAACAGAGCAGGCTGTCAGGGAAATTGCCGGGCAGGAGCGTGACCGGGCTGACATAACTGAACGGGAAGCCGCGCTGCCGGAGAGTGTGCTGCGTGAATCACAACGGGAGCAGGAAGCGGTCCGGGAGGTTGCCCGGGAAAATCTGCTGCAGGAGCGTCTGCAGCAGATAGAGCGGGATATGGTTCGTGACCTGCAGAAAGAGAAAACCCTGGGCGGAGACTGATACAGGAAGATAAACGCTGATGACAACGGATAACACGAACACGACACGTAACGATTCACTGGCTGCACGGACCGATACCTGGTTGCAGTCGTTTCTGGTCTGGTCACCCGGACAGCGGGATATCATCAAAACGGTGGCGCTGGTGCTGATGGTACTGGACCACATCAATCTGATATTCCAGCTGAAGCAGGAATGGATGTTTCTGGCCGGGCGAGGAGCCTTTCCGCTGTTTGCCCTGGTGTGGGGGCTGAATCTGTCCCGTCATGCGCATATCCGGCAACCGGCCATTAACCGGCTGTGGGGATGGGGAATTATTGCCCAGTTCGCATATTATCTGGCCGGCTTTCCCTGGTATGAGGGGAATATCCTGTTTGCCTTTGCAGTGGCGGCACAGGTGCTGACGTGGTGTGAAACGCGCAGTGGGTGGCGTACAGCAGCGGCCATTCTTCTGATGGCCCTGTGGGGGCCTTTGTCCGGCACCAGTTACGGCATTGCCGGGCTGCTGATGCTGGCGGTCAGTTACCGACTGTACCGGGCGGAAGACAGAGCGGAACGTCTGGCGCTGCTTGCATGCCTGCTGGCCGTTATTCCGGCACTTAACCTTGCCTCCAGTGATGCAGCGGCGGTGGCCGGTCTTGTAATGACGGTGCTGACCGTTGGTCTGGTGTCGTGTGCAGGAAAATCATTACCCCGTTTCTGGCCCGGGGATTTTTTCCCGGTATTCTACGCCTGTCATCTGGCTGTGCTGGGCGTTCTGGCGTTGTGACTGGTATGATACTGACGCTGATTCTGATTATTAATAAACAACATAACACAGGATATTTATGAAAATTACGGATCACAAACTCTCTGAAGGTATTGCCCTGACATTTCGTGTTCCTGAAGGAAATATAAAACATCCTTTGATTATCTTATGCCATGGGTTTTGCGGTATCAGGAATGTTCTGCTCCCTTGCTTTGCGAATGCCTTCACAGAAGCAGGATTCGCAACGATTACTTTTGATTATCGAGGATTCGGTGAGAGTGATGGAGAACGAGGGCGTCTGGTTCCTGCAATGCAGACCGAAGATATTATTTCAGTTATCAATTGGGCAGAAAAGCAGGAATGTATTGATAATCAGCGTATTGGGTTATGGGGAACATCGCTGGGAGGGGGGCATGTCTTCAGTGCAGCTGCGCAGGACCAACGCGTAAAATGTATTGTCAGCCAGCTGGCTTTTGCTGACGGTGATGTTCTGGTTACCGGAGAGATGAATGAATCGGAGAGAGCGTCTTTTCTGTCCACGCTGAATAAAATGGCA
>JAYRPG010000081.1:0-26432 GCA_041911275.1 Ferruginibacter sp.
CAGTCCACGATGTGTTGAAATTTTGGCACCTTTAGCCGCCCCTATAGGGGCTTTTGTCCACGATGTCAAAGAACTTTGATTATTTAAAAACAAGGGTTTTAAAGACCCCCTGTTTAGTCCACGATGTCTAACTACATTACAATTAAACCCTAAACCAACCCAATACCGGGGCCTCCCTCAGCAAACGGACATTCCCCGTGTATAACTTTCAACCTTTACCCATCGCGCAATCCCTATTTTTACACGAACAGAGATACATCCGTTAATCATTTAAAACACAGCTTTATGATCAAATTACAGGTGATTGGCAATCTGGGAAAAGATTGCATCATGAAAGAAGTCAATGGGAGAAATGTCATCAATTTCAGCGTGGCCCACACCGAAAAGTACAAAGACGCACAGGGTAACCTGAAGGAAAAAACCACCTGGGTGGAATGTGCGTACTGGACAGACCGTACGGGTATTTCCCCTTATCTCACCAAGGGCACCATGGTGTATGCCGAAGGCACTCCGGAGGCAGATGCCTACATGAATAAAGACAACCAGGCCGCCGCCACCCTGCGGATGCGGGTACTCAATGTGCAGCTGCTGGGCAGTCGCAACAACGAAAACAGCGGTGCACCGGCCGCCGGCAACAGCTACAGCAGTAACGCCGCTCCGCGCCCCGCCGCTGCACCCCAGCCGGCCCCGGTAGTGGCTTCCGAAGCCAGTGATGACCTGCCGTTCTGAGGCTGATCGCATTTCGGGAAAGGGCTGTATCTGCGTTGGACTACCGCATTACTGCTGACAGCAGCAGGGGTACCGGAAACCACCAACGGTCGATACAGCCCTTTTACCATCATGCCGGCCCTGATCACAGCCATGACGAAACCGGGTGTCCCGGAGCAACAACCCACACGCCGCCATGGCTGGCTCCCCCATTCCCTGTATATTAATGCCGTTGACCGGTAAGCGAATGTTCAGGGAAGTGCATGACAATCGATCGCTGCTGCCTGGCGTCAACACCGGTAAAGCTTTCAACCTGAAAACAGCCGGGAAAGCCCGGGTTGATCGCTTTCAACCATCCAGGCCCCGATGCAAATGGCACTGATCATTGCCTGAACCCTGATCAAACGCATCAAGCCCGATCCAGCCGGATCAGGAGCCTGTAATGGTGACTCCCAAATAACCGTAAACATCCCAACCATGACCGGCCTGCTTATTCAGCTCGCAATTTCCTGGCTCATCGTCTGGCTGGCTGAGCGGGGCAATCTTTCGGTGCTGGGATTGTACCCCACCCGAAAACGGTTGTCGGATTTTGCCCTCTTTTTTTTGCTGACCGCAGCCTGCTGCTCCACCGGCTTTCTGCTGAGGATGCAATTTGGAAAGGAACGGTGGGAGCTGAATCCCCTGCTCACGGCCACCCTGGCCTGGAAGGCGGTATGGTGGAATATAAAATCCGTATTGTTTGAAGAGCTGATCTTCAGGGGCGTGATCTTCTACCTGCTGATCAAAAAAACCGGCGCCCTGAAAGCCATGCTGATCTCATCCGCGGCGTTCGGAATCTATCACTGGTTCTCGCACGAAGTATTCGGCAATATTCCCCAGATGGCCATCACCTTTGCCTTGACCGGCATCATGGGGATGCTGTATGCTTACGGTTATGTAAAAACGAATTCCCTCTATGTGCCCTGCGCCATACATGCCGGCTGGAACCTGACGCAGGGTTTCCTCTTTTCACAGGGGCCCATCGGCAATGGTGTTTTGATCCTGGCAGCCCCGCAACCCATGGTGACGGTATCACACCTGGTGTACTGGAGTATCTTTTTCATACCGCTGCTCAGTGCCTGGATCCTGAACTTCATGATCCTCCGGAACCGTACACTCAACCTGCCTTCAGCCTGATATCAAGGATTTAAAACGGAACAGAATACCCCAACGGGAAGCCGCTGCATTAAAAAACTGCGCGGTATCTCGTGGCGACGAACAACCCGGGCTGATGGTTATTTTCTGTAATTTCAGGATTCGGATCTGCTGCTTCAGCCAGGAGCAACCGAAATCGGTTTTCCTCCTCTTCGCCTCGCCGGCGTCTGATTGAGCCGCACTGCACCTATCCGTTCATCAACCTTATCATTCGCGTCACATGCATCAACATCCGCTGAACCTGGGCATCAGATTTTTGCTGGAAACCACTCTGGTGATTATTTTTTCAATATGGGCCTGGAACAAATCGGATGGGCCGCTCAAACTCCTGGCCAGTATGGGCCTACCCCTGGCAGGGATGGCCCTGTGGGCCATTTTTAAAGTGGAGGGAGATCCGGGGAAGGCCATCATTGCGGTGCCGGGCTGGGTCCGTCTTTTGATTGAAGCCGGTTTATTCCTGACGGGCTTCTTCATGTTAAGATCCATGCATCACCACAAACTGGCCTGGCTGATGCTGGGGATCACGTTGATCCATTATGCGGTTTCCTTCGACCGGATAAAATGGCTGCTGCATAAAACCTGGCCATGAACGGCACCCATAGCACTATGCGCTCAGGCGCAGGAATCCACCGCGATCCGTCATGCTGAAGAACGATCAGCAGCATGCGTTCCTGATGCCTTCCTTTGATATACAGATCCCTCACCGCAACGCAACCCCGGCAACCGAACACTGCACAACGGGGTAAAATCCTTACCTTTCCTCCCTCAATCCCCCCCTTGCAACGTACACTCCGCTATTACCGCATCATGTGGACGCGGCACGATCTGGCCGCGGGACTTTCTGTTTTCCTGGTAGCACTCCCCCTCTGCCTGGGCATATCCCTGGCTTCCGGCGCACCGCTCTATGCCGGATTGCTGTCGGGTATTATCGGCGGACTGGTGGTGGCCCTGATCAGCGGGTCAGCGCTTGCGGTATCCGGTCCTGCAGCGGGACTGACCACGCTGGTGGCAGCGTCCATCGCCAGCAACGGAGGTTACCAGGTATTCCTGCTGGCCGTGATCATCGCCGGCGCCTTCCAGATCATGCTCGGTGTATTGCGGCTGGGCGTGATCGCCAGTTACTTTCCTTCGTCTGTCATCAAAGGCATGCTGGCGGCTATCGGCGTTATCCTCATCTCCAAACAGATTCCGCTGGCACTGGGCTATGACCAGCCCGATTTCTGGACCAGCGGTTTCCTCGACCTGTTTACCTCCAAAAACATCTGGAGCAATCTCCGTGAACTGAGCACGCATATCACCCCGGGCGCGGTAGCCATTGCCGGCGCATCAGTGGGCATGCTGCTGTTGTCGCAAAAACCCGGACTGAAAAAATACCTGCCGCTGCCCGGCCCGCTGCTGGCCGTAATCACGGGCATCCTGCTTAACCTGGCCTTCCGCTACCTGCCCGGCCTGCAGCTCAAGTCCAGCCAGTTGGTGCAGATCCCGGCCAATATCCTTTCAGAAATCAGGTTCCCCGATTTTTCCGGTTTACTGAACAATACCCGGATCTGGAAAGACGGGCTCAGCATCGGCCTGCTGGCCACCCTCGAAACCCTGCTTTGTATTGAAGCGATTGATAAACTCGACCGGCACAACCGCATCACGCCGGTTAATCGCGAACTGGTAGCCCAGGGTGCGGGCAATATGGTGTGCGGACTGCTGGGCGCCATCCCGCTCACAGCCGTGGTGGTACGCGGAGCGGCCAATGTGGATGCAGGCGCCCGCACCAAAATGTCGGCCATCACCCATGGTATTTTTCTCCTGCTTTCGGTGTTGCTGATCCCCTTTCTCCTCAACCTGATCCCCTATGCTTCTCTGGCCGCTATCCTGCTCATCACCGGATACAACCTGGCCAAACCCAAACTCATCCGTAACATGTGGCAACTGGGACCCAAACAGTTCCTGCCCTTCATCCTTACCATTGGCATCATCCTGGCCACCGACCTGCTGATCGGTGTGACCATCGGCCTGCTGCTCTCCATTTATTTCATCGTACAGAACAATTTCAAAGCCGAATACAAAATCACCCGCACCCATCACCAGGGTATTGAAACCGAACTGATCCGGCTCAATACCAACGTTACCTTCCTCAACAAAGTAAAACTCAGGAAAGCCCTGGATGAGGTAAAACCCTACAGCATCCTCACCATCGATGGCAGCGGCTGCAATTTTATCGATTACGATATCCTCGAAATCATCAGTGAGTTC
Source organism: Ferruginibacter sp. (assembly GCA_041911275.1). Lineage (GTDB taxonomy): Bacteria > Bacteroidota > Bacteroidia > Chitinophagales > Chitinophagaceae > Ferruginibacter. The sequence continues at coordinate 4,150 of JAYRPG010000081.1, forward strand.
GAATCCAAGGCACACGACCGGCACATTGAACTCCGGCTCATCGGCATCGAAAAAGTGAATGTAACAGCCATCCATTAAAGCGAACAAGCGCCACTCACCCCTTTATGCGGTTGCTGCATACTGCAGCAGCAGGTAGTTTTGCCGCATGAAATATGTTTGTCTGCCACTCGGCCTGCTGATGGCCCTGATGATGCCGGAAACGCATGCACAAAAAACCGGCAGTACGCTCTGGCTGCAGGCCGCGGGGCACCAGGGCATGCTGTCGGTACAATGGGATACCCGGCTGAGCAAATCCCTCCCGCGCGCAGGCCTGATGGCTGGTGCCGGCCTGGTGGCTGATGCATCCGGCGCGGGTTTTACCCTGCCCGCCGGGCTTTATTACCTGGCCGGTGAAAAGGGACATTACCTGGAACTGGGTGCGGGCGCTGCTTTCTATCACTTCCCGAAACGGAACCAGGACAGCTGGTTCAATTTCGAAAAAGAAAATTTTCTCGTGCCCTATGCCAGCCTGGGCTACCGCAGTGAGCCCGCCGGAAAACGCCGGTTCTTCCGGGCCGGATTAAGCTACAGCTTCAGCGATCTGCGGCTGCCGAAAATACTGAGCGTGCGTAACCTGGTTCCGGCCGTATCAGTGGGATGGAAACTGTAAGGATGATGACTCAGTCCGGGCAACCCGGGAAAGGATTCCCCGGAGTTAAGGGTTGTAGGCAATCGCCGTCATCCGGAACTCGCCATACACAAAATCTTCTTCAGGATATGCATACTGCAGGTTGGCCTGAACACCGAGCCGGTGTTGGGCCAGCACGGCATATTGCCCCAGCGGGGTTGACCAGCGCATCCGTTTCCCTTCCTGCGTATTGAACCGGTCGTCTGAAATAAAATTCATTAACCGGCCATCCTCCGAAAATACCAGGGTAGCCTTCACCGTTATGTTGCCTGCGGTAAAAGAAGCTTCTGCCCGGTTATCCGTGGTTTTCAGCCAACGGATACGGCCATCCGTCAGTGCAGCCGGCGCCATGATGCAGAGATCGTTGAAGAAAGTCACCGTTTCTGCCACGTCCATTTCCGGGTCGGCAGCATACTGTACGCGGAAAAGAGAGAGCAGCCGGATATCCATCGACGCCATACCGTTGCGGTAGCGGTGATAGCCCGCAACCGGCAAGCCCTTCATCCCGGCCTCCATCCAGAAAAGCCGGGCAGGCGGGTACAGAAAATTCGTTTGCTCACTGGTAAACGGCATCCAGTTACCACCCCGGCTGCGGATACGCCCCGTGAAATGCACCCGGAAACTGCTCACGCGGGGCTGGCCGATGCACCCCGCATACCGGATATAACGCTGCACCGGAAGCGGAAGCGCAGCGATATCCTGTTCACTGAGACGTCCGGAAGCATGCACCGGGGCCTGTAACTGAGCTGCCTGTACATCCCGGGAAAATAAGCGGTGATACCGCCAATGCGCCAAGGCGCTGATGGCCACCAGCAATAAAAGAATATTGGGGATGGTGCCGGCTTTCGCGTCGGTCCATTGCTGCACAATGAGCCACTGCGACAACAGCACTGCGGGAAACAGGAACAGCCAGCTCAGCCGGCTTTCCGTCCACAGCAACCAGCCCGAAACGATGAACAGGCCGCAGGCAAGGGCCCAACCAATGCCCGCCGGGCGGCTCACCGGCTGGGTAAGCGCCTCCACCGTAGCCAAGTTCAGGGCTTTGGCCGTGCCCAGCAGGTGAATGATGCCATGCAGGAAGGCCAGCAGGGAAATCCAGGACCGGAGCATAACCGGAAATTTGGACAAAGCTAAAAGGGAGGATGGAGCGGAGCAATGACGGTTCTGCACCGACCCGGCTGATGCGCATCAGGATAATAGACCGGCACGATTCCCCGTCGTATTGCGCACAACACTCAGTCATTCCAGTGCAGCATGAGATGGGCCATTTCAGGATGCACCCGAACAGCCAACGCCTCAGCCAGGGCCGCATCTCCCAGCAATTCCGGCTGTGTTTTCAGCATCAGCCAGAGCTTTTGCAGCACAGTTTTGCCACCGGCATCAAATATGCCGGCAGCAGCCCGGTGCCAGCGGCACTGGTACCAGCCGTAATTCTGCGGATGCTGCTGCGCAATGGTATCGTAATGCTCTTCCAGCTGCTGCAAGGTGGTATAAGGCAGGGAGGATCGGGGAGTTGAACCCACCACCATCCGGGGGAATACCGTGAGCGGAGGCAGCGATTCCGGTTCCCGAATCGCGATATAGGTATGCAGCAGCAGGTTGCAGAACAGTTCGCCCATCCATTTCCGCTGCACCTGCAATCCGCCCTGCTGCTGATAAGCATGACCCAGTTCATGAACAGCCAGCAGGTCAAAAAAGGATTCCATGGACAACTGTCCCAGCGACCCGGTATAAGCCGCACGGATTTGATTGGCCAGGCTGTCAGGAAGCGCAGCGGGCGGCGGCAAAAAACTGCGCCAGAATGCATTATCAGCAGATGCCACGATCAGGGTTTTTTCACCGTTGTAATGGGGCATGCCATATACCGGGAAACGGGTAAACCTTGACCAGTCGGCTGTATCCAGCACCAGTAAAGTCACCACGGGCCTGAACTGCAACAGCGTATCATAAAAGCGGAGCACCTTGTCTAACCGGTTGGCCATCTGTAAAGCCCTTGCTTCCGCGCCGGCGCTGTAATAAACTGTTGTAGTGTGTTCAGGCAGTTGCCGGAGACCGGGATAATCCTGGGCAAGACTGTTGCCGGAGAGGGCGGTAACGAGGAGCAGGATCGGGCATGTGCGGCGCAACAGCAAGAGCCTGCAACGGAAATCTGCCGGGCCCGGAACAGCGGCTTGAGAAAAAAGAGATCGCATGTTTTTAGCTGCAAACCTATGGACGCAGCGGCGACAGGCATAGTATAAAAACGACATTCAGGAGAAGAGATCACGCTGCATGCGCAGGGGGGTGGCAGCCAGTTCGCGGGCTATCACCGTTGGGTTCACGCCCGCAAAAACCCGGAAGTCACGGATCATGTGCATCTGATCAAAATATCCCGCCGCATGCGCAATGGCCGTCCAGCTGAGGGCCGGTTCAGCTTCCCGCATGCGGTAAGCCTGCGAAAAACGGATGATGCGTGCATAGAGCTTGGGATTCATGCCCACGCATTCCCTGAAGCGGCGCTCAAACTGCCGGATACTCAGGCAGGCCATCGAGGCCACGGATTCCAGCCGCAGCTGTCCACCCTGCGCAAGCATGATGCAGAGGGCCTGGTCGAGGGGCTGCCGGGCTTTCAGCGTATGCAGCCTTTCCAGCAGGAATGCCTCCACCCGCCTCACGCCCTGCTCCAGGTCAGGGTCGGCTTCCAGCTGTGCGCAGAGGGTGCGGAAGCGGCTTCCGAAAAAATCTGTGGCATCAAAGCCGCCGTCAAACAATTCATTCATCGGCAAAGCAAGCAAACGATGCAGCGCGCCGGGTAAAAAATCCACCCTGATGGCATTGAGCTGCCGCATCACGCGGATATTGACCCGTGAATACTGGGGACCCACCAGTACGGCGGTGGGTTGCTGAATAAAACCACCCGTGCCTTCCCGGCTCATGGCAATGGGGTTCTGGCCATAAAAGATGAGTGACTGAAACGGCATGGGGGGATAAGGATTCACCACCGCTTCCATCCTGTCGGGAAGGGTTACCTGCACCGTGGAAACCGACATCACCAGTTCACGCAGGGCCGGGTGAGGTATGTAAGATTTTACCAGCAATAGGATTGATCATTAACCTGTAGAGGGGCGCCCCGGCTTTCATTCCGGAAACTGAGGCCAAGGGCGTTCATTCCCCTGCAATTATTGAATGGTGATGGCAACCGGCGCCATCAATCTGGCCGGCGCATCCGCAGCGGCAGCCGCCCGTATTTCCTCAAGCTGCAGTACATCACCCGGGCGCATGGTGCGGACAGCAGCCAGCATTTCATCAGACATGCGGTTGCCATTCGTTTTATAATACAGGGCATTCGCATGCTTCCGCTTCACTGTACAGGCGAACGAGAGGATGCGCCAAGGATTCCGGATGGCAGTATCAGGGAACCAGACACGCAAAACCGGGTTGGCCAGGATACGACCGGCCGGCAGTAATGTATCCGTTGAATATGCCAGCTGAACAAAAGGATCGGCAACGGGCAGGATGCGGTATACCAGCGTTTGCAGCAGGGAGGAGCCCGCATAAAACCGGAGGGTATCCCTCCCTTCGCGGATGGAGGGCACCACTTCCAGCGATTTCCCTTTCCGGCTGATCGTTGAGCGGGCGGATGAAGTAACCGTCAGTACTTCGGGATCAGGCACGCCGGATACTTCAAGTTCATTCCGGATTCCGCCATACAGGATGCCGGCACCGGCAACAGGATGTATCCGGTGAATAACCCGAAGCTGTGCCCATGAACCCATTTGCTGCATCAAAAAGAAAGCCAGGCAAATCCCTTTCATTTTACTGATCATGATGTCGGTTTTACTGATCAAAAAAAAACCGGTATGCTGAAAGATACAGCATCCGTTCCGGATCCCGAAGGCTTTCAGGTGCAGGGTCAGCGGCCGGAGCGGAAACTGAATTTTCCTTTGCGGAGCCAGGATACCGCGAAGAAAACCAGGGCGAGGGTTTCCAGGATAAAAACGGGATGCAGGCTGTCCAGGGCCGGATAGATCCCCTCCATCCACTTCACATAGATAAAGATGAGGACAAGCGCTGTGAGCATACCCAGGCCGCAGAACAGGTAAAGCCGGTGTTCTGGATTTTTTCCGAAGGAACGGACATCACCGGTACGCCTGAAATTGAGGACAGACATGACCGACAGGGCAACGAAAAACAAGGCAGCCATGATAAAATGCAGATGGCCGGTAAAATCAGCAGCCAGGTAGGTACGCATGTTGTCTGGGATACAACCCTTCGCGTTGTCTACCGGAAACACCACAATCCCCAGCGCAGCTACCGCGGCGATATTGGAAACGAGGCGGTCAGACAGCGGAAATTCACCGGAACGCAGCGGGTGGCCGCGGTAACAGAACAGGAAGATGGAAACCGCGATCAGCACCCCGGTAAAGAGTTCACCGGCGGCGGTGTAATAATAGTGACTGATGGATGATTTAAAAATCCCCGCATCCCGGAAGGGTCCAGAGCAGGAGGGGTTGACCCAGCGCGGATCATTCAGCACGTTGGTGTGCACAATAAAGTAATTACAGGCCAGCAGCAGAAAAGGCAGCAGGGCGCCCAGGTAGCCGATCAGCCGGCGAAGCGCAAGGTGAGAGATCAGCATTGGCTCATCCGGCGCAGGCGGAACAACAGGTTGTGTACGCATGGTATGCAGCGATGGGAATTTCAAAATTGCAACCCTGCTTCCTGCCTGTACGCCCGTTGCAAACGGGCGTGGATCAGGCCGGGATTTCGTGATCCACAAAATACATATCGATTTCGCCGATATTCTTCGCGTAAATTTTTCCGCGGTAGCTGCACTGGAAGCGGTCTTTCACCAGTTCATACGTAGCCGCGGAGATGTTCACCCGGCCGGGTTCGCCATTGCTTTCCATTCGGCTGGCCACATTCACCGATCCGCCCCAGATATCGTAAGCATATTTTTTCTTGCCCACCACACCGGCAACCAGCGGGCCCGTATTGATGCCCACGCGGATTTCCCAGGCCGGCAGTCCGGCTTTCACCCGTTCCACATTCCTGCTGATCATGCAGGCCTGCATGGCCAGTCCGGCCCGGATGATATTATGGATATGATCCTTATCGGCCGTAGGGATACCGCCGGCACACATGTACGAATCACCGATGGTTTTAATTTTTTCAAGTCCGTAACGCTCCACAATATCATCAAAGGCAATAAAACAGCTGTTGAGTTCAGAAACCACTTCCTGCGGCTGCATGCGATCGGCCAGGGCCGAAAAGCCCTTGAAATCTGTAAAGAGCACCGAAGCCTGTTCATAGTAGCGCGGTGTGGCGCTGCCGGTTTTCTGCAGTTCCTCCGCCACTTCAGCAGGAAGGACATTCAGCAGCAGGTGTTCAATCTCCGCCTTCTGGCTGTCGAGTATTTTGTTGGTGCGGATCTTAATGCGGTAATCCCGGTAGATGATGAAAATGATCACCGAAAAAAGCACGAGGCCCACAATCAGCGCATTTTTGGCGATTTTCTGCCGCTTCAGTTCAGTCTGCTGCAGCTTGCGGTCTTTCTGCAAAAGATCCACCTGCTGCTGTTTACGGTATAAGTCAAAATTGGTCTGGTAACTCGCCAGTTTCTTATCCAGGTCAAGGTTGTAGAGGGTATCCTTCACCCTGGAATACATCAGATCATACTCATAGGCATTTTTATAATCCCGCAGTCCCGCATAAGAAAGGGAGAGGCCGAGATAGGCATTCTTGAGCTCAATGGATTTGTCGCCCATCTTCAGCGCCAGCTCAACGGCCGACCGGTATGCGGTGATGGCGGCCTGGTAAGCCTGCTGGCGGTAATAGGCATCGCCGCGGTACAGGTGCGACTGTGTCATGTACAGCAGCCCTTCGCTCAGCGCCGCCGAATCAAATGCCATCTGGTGATAGCGGATGGCGATGTCATACTCCCCTCTGCGGGTATAAAACCGGCCGAGGTTATTGAGGGCATAAGGCAGATCTTCACTGCCCCGCAGCGCTTTCTCCGACTGCCTGAAATAATACAGCGCCGAATCAAAATGATTCCGGTCGAGATAAATTTCCCCAATATTCGCACAGGCGCTGCCGTAAGTATTGTCATCCTTCAGCTCACTGCTCAGCGGAAGTGACCGGATGAAGTAATCCAGGGCCTTGGAATGGTTCACCGGGTTATGGTAATACACATTTCCGATATTGATGTACACCGTGGCCAGCCGCAGTTTGTCTTTCAGCTGCAGGGCATACTCCAGCGCCTTGAAGTAGTATTCCAGGGCTTTGTCATCCTCCGTTTGGTTGCTGTAAACGGCGCCGATATTGCTGAGCAGATTGGCCACCCCCACTTGATCGCCGAGGGAATCATAAGCCTTCAGCGACTGGTTCCAGTAATCCAGGGTTTCGAGGTATTTACCCTGGTTGTAATAAACCATCCCGATGCCTTTGAGGGCCAGGGCCGTGCCCCGGGGGTATCCGATGGACTGTGACAGATCCCGGGCTTCCAGGGCGTACCGGATGGCTTCTTCAGGACGGCCACCAATCCGCTTTTTACTGAGCGCCATGAGCAAACCCACCCGGAATGAATCATTGCCTGACTTGCGGAGCTGCGCCTGCAGGCTGTCTTCCTGTTCATCCTGGGCGTGCAGCGACAGGCTAAGGATACAGGCCAGGAACCCGGAGAGAGCCAGCCGCAGCAGCATCGGGGATAGTCTTGATTGTTTCATTTAAAAAAGAGGAAGAAACTTTCATTCCTTCCTCTTGCCTAAAATTATGGATTATCTGTTTTTTACAGGTGGATTATTTTAAACTGCCGGCTGCTTCCTCCCGTCAGCACCTGGATATAATATACCCCGGGTGCAAAACGACTCATGTCCAGCGACACCGTTCCAGCACCCTGAACGGGTAAACGACGCAGGAGCCGGGTACTGCCGAGGGCGTCGGTAAGCCGCAACTGGACAGTGGTAGCCTCCGTACCGGGCAGGCTGATCAGCAGGCGGTCGTGTACCGGGTTGGGGTATACACTTATTTCACGGCCTGCACTGCCCGCATCCGCAACAGGAACCGGCCTGGTAGCTGCCCGGCCCACGCATTTGTTGGAACTGGAACTGGCATTGCTGGATGTGGAGGTCTTCTGATTGCCATTGTAGGTAATCAACAGCCAGGTAAGCCGGTCACCGGTGAACTTAATGGTAAACTTGTCTCCGCCCGGCAGGAACACTTCAGGCTGTTCGCCGATAAAAGGCCCGCTGGCGATCAGCTTGTTCTCCGGTCCGCGCGGCACATACACCGGTGTGGCATTCGGATTCTCATACCGGAACCGGGCAAGATAACGCAGGCCGGAGGGGTCATTCACCAGGGTATCCACACAGTCGAGAATCGGTTTCACATTTTTCGCCTTGTTGCCCCTGGGGTTCACGTACAGGGTACCCGGATTATAAGCGATCTGGTAATTCCCTGATGCCGGGAACTGCAATCCGCTCGCATTGATGGTATATACCCCTGCAGCACCGGTACAGGCGGGAGATACGGTATACGTGGGCTGCGCCGTAACGGTTGCGGCATCATTGAGTTTGAAGCCGCTGATGGTAGACGTAAACACCGGCAGCGGATCGCCGGCCGCAATCACCTTGGTATCGGGCGTTACACTGAGTGCAGCGCTGTTCACCCTGAGTGTTCCGGGTTGATAGCTGAATGTATAACTGGCAGCGCTGCCATTGCTGAGGGTAATGGCATAGTTACCGGTGGGAGAAGCCGGCACCGCGCTGGTACTGGCGGCCGGTGCCGTGATGGCCGTTGCGTCATCGTTGTACACAAAGCCACTGTAAAGGATCCGGAAGGCAGGGTTGGGATCACCATAGACCCTGAAAGTATCCACCGCCCGGGCCTCGAGCGTGGCCTTATTCACCTGGAAGAGCGCCGGTTCATATTCCACGCGGTAATCGGCAGGTTGCTTCAGCTGCAGGTTGGCCGGCACCAGGCTGTAGGTTCCGGCAGGTACCTGCACGGGGTTAACGATGGCATTGCTGCTGTTGAGCAGACTGAAGTCAGGCCCCCCGGTTACCAGATCCGCGGCGGTTTCACCATACTGGAATCCGCTGATATTGGCGCTGAAGGCAGCGGCTGTGCCGTAAGTGGCCGTGGCCGGATTGGCTTTCACCGTGAGGGTGGCCGGCTCAATCACCAGGTTGCCGATGGCATACGATACTTCAAAGTTCTCACTGAGGAAGGCGGCAGGCACAATATAATGATTGCCTGCACCCAGTCCGGTGATCAGGTTGATGGGCTGCAGTTCATCCAGTACAAAAAAGCTGGTGCTGGTGGAGTTTACATCGGCTTCGTCCACAATGGTGGCCACATTGGCATTGCTGGAGTCGTTCACTGTACCACTGTTCAGTAAGCTGGTGGCATTCACCACGGCCTTGGTATTGACGACTGCCTTGGTGTTCACCACCGCTTTGGTATTCACCACCGCTTTGGTGTTCACCAGGTTTACGACGGAATCATTCAGCTGGTAACTGAAAACAGACTCAGGCGAAATCTCCAGCACCCGCATCGTATCCAGCACCGGTATGCCATTCACCACGGCTTTGGTGTTCACCACCGCCTTGGTATTCACCACGGCCTTGGTGCTCGTGATAAAGCTGAGGTTGTTGAGATCGGCTGCCTGCAGGATGCGGCCATTGATCTGAACCGTATCGCTGATCAGGCCAAAGGCCGTATCGATGATGGGGGCCTGGTGCTGGTGTTGCAGTGCATACAGGAAGGCCTGCTGTTCTGCGGGGTCGATAAGGCTGTTATCGTACGTATAGCGATATCCGAAATCTGCCACTTTCTCTCCGTAGGTGAGGGTGGTATCGGTGGCGCTGATGAGGAGCGGCATTTTTTCCACCGTGAGTATCCCGTTAAGGAACTGGTAGGTATAAATTTCCTGCAGGCCCACATCGCGGGCATTGGCCGGATCGAAAGCCGGGCGTGAAGGGGTGATGAGATAACGGTTTACCGGGCTGGTGCTGGTGGCCGTTGTACTGAAGCTGAGGCCTTCGAGGCCAAGATCCTCCAGGCTCAGTCCGGTACTGTCGAAGGGTACCCCATCCACCGTAATGGCAGCCGTAAATACCGGCAGTTTTTCGCCGTAGCGTTTGGTTTGGTTATCTGCCTTCACCACGATGGCTTTTTTGAGCGGGGTGAAGAAGTAAAGGGTATTGGATGTACCGCCGTCCTTTCCGCTGGGCGTGATGGACGCCGTGATGGCGTTGATGGCCGGATTGCCCACAAAGGCAGGCACTTCAGCATAACCGGTACTGTCGGAAGTGATGGTGGTGGGGAGCGGTTGACCGCGGAAGTACACCACGGTATTCGGACTCAGGTAATTACCGGCGATACCTACCGTAAAGGCTGAATCACCGGGCTGGATGCCATCGGGTACCACCAGCCGGATCAGGGAAGGCAGGGCGGCAGCAAAACTGCCCAGGGCCTTGTCGGCACGGATGAATCCATAACCAGTTTCCCGGTCATACCCCGGTGTGCCCATGTCGAGCGCTGTGCTGCGAAGGATAGCGTAAAGTGAATCTACGTTGAGGTTGTCATGATAATACCGCAGCCGGGCCTGCATCAACAGGGCTGCAGCAGCTGCGGCATGCGGTGCGGCGGCTGAGGTGCCGAAGAAGTTCGGGATGCCGTCGTTTTCCAGGTCGCGGGCGCCAAACGATACCGAAGTATTGACGCCATTGGGTGCGGTGAAATCCGGCTTGTTGCGGATCACCCCGTTCACCGGCGTGCCGCCCACGGAAGAAAAGCTTTCCAGCACTGGCGGGTTAACCCCAAATACCGGCGTTTGGGTATAGCGTACGGCACCGATGGTAAAAGCGCCTTCGGCATTGGCATGCCCCACAATGGTGGAAGAGCCGGTTGTATGTTCCAGGATCGTGGCTTCGCCGCGGAAGATGACATATTTGAACGCGAGGTTGGCGCTGCTGCCGGCTGCACGTACAATCAGGATATCCGTTTCGGTATCGGTGTTCACGGTAAAGGGCAGGATCTCGATCGGGTCGCCACCCAGGTTGTTGCGGTTATACCCGAAGAGGGTGACCCCACTGTTATTGGTGAGATAAATATCCAGGTCGTTCTGGGTGCCGCCACCGGCGGTTTGACCCAGTGAATAAATATCATCCAGCCACTGCAGGACAATAATGTAGCTGCCGCGTTTCAGGGAAATACGCTGGAAGATATCGCCGCCACCGAAATTATGGGCCGTGCCGGTAAGGGAAGCCGGCGGGGTGGCCGGGGTAAACAGACTGTGATAGCCCTTGTTGCCGAAATTACCGGCCGAGGTGATATAGGCCACGCCGGCGCTGCGCACGTCATTGACGGCACGGGCTACCTGTCCGTCTTTGAGGAAGGGTTCTGTGATGTAGGTAATGTCATCGCTGATCACGCGGCAGCCGGACTGGGCCAGCTGACGGATGGCATCCGCCATATCGCCGGGACTGATGTAACCCGTACGGAAGGCCAGGCTGGCCCTGGGTGCGATGTCGTGGATGATCTGCAGCATGGCCCGCCCTTCATCCACCCCGCGTCCGTAAGGGTAATCCAGCAGCACTTCCACAGGCTGCGTATAACCATTGGGGTTAGCAGTGCCCGGGAGGTCGCCATTGGCCACATCGGTTCCGGCGGGATTGTTGGGAAGGGTATTGTAACTGTCTGACAACACCCCCACTTTCACGCTGTCGCCGTTGAGCAGGTAACCATTCCGCACAAAATCCGTACGCAAGGCCTGGTCGCCCTGGGTATGAGCGATGCCCAGCGAGCGTTCGGGAAGATAAGTGGGGCGGCAGTAATTGATGAGATCAGGAAGCAGGTTGAGTTTGGGCAGCTTGAGAATGGGATACTGCCCGGTAATGGTGTAGGTATTGGCACCATTACTGCGGATATTGGTTAAACCATACGCGGTATCCTGCAGCAGGGCCAGCACCTGGCTGTACCGGCCCTCCTTGACAATAATATCAATCACCACGCTGTCAGACAGGAGGGTGAAGAACGGAGAAGTGCGCGGCCCCGTACCATAATTCTGGTACAGCGAGAGCAGCTCAGAACCAATCAGGTTATTCACCTTACTGGTTACAATCACCGTATCGGCCGACGCGCATCCGCCAGGCAGTGCAGCGGTAAAGATATAGGTGCCGGCGGCGGTAACCTCAATGGTAGCAGCAGCCGGGTTGGAAGCGATGACGCCGCCGTTCGCCGCCTTCCAGAGCAGGCCGGCCTGTGCATTGGCGGAACTGCCCGTAAGCAGGGTGGTTTCGGCGAAACTCAGGGGTTTGTCGGGGCCGGCATTGGCACCGGGCGGGGTGCAGTCGCTGAAGGGAACATAGTTGATATTGACTCCCGTTTGAATCCTCACCTGGGTGGAACTCCAGAGGGCCCCGTTGATTTCGCTGCAGCCGGTGCCGGAACCAATGCTGATGGCGGCATAGGGTGCCCATACGGTACCCGACCAGCGGGTGCGGGTATTACCCGAGCCATTGCTGATGCTGAAGGCAAAACTGCCGGTGCCGCCATTGCCGGTTACCTGGGTAAATACCCGGTCGGCGCCGCCGCCGTTGGGAAAACTGGTGCTGACTTTATCGAGCAGCATATTGCCCAGTACATAGATGCGGACAACGCCCTGGCTGCGCCCCCTGAAATTGAAAGCGAAGGTATTGGCGTTGGTGAGCGTCATGCTGTTAAAATAATAACTGCCGGTATCATTAAAGGTAAGGGTGCGGTTACCCGACAACGTTACATTCCGGTAAAACCCGGGATTGATGCTGGCTGTTCCTGTAACATCCACTGCGCCTGCCGGGATGGAAAAGGTGCGGATTGCCGGCATGGCGGGTAATCCGGGCAGGTTAAGGGCACCGAAACTGCGGCCGCCGGCAGGTGCGGGGCCGCTGTAAGCGAAGGTGGATGCCGGCTGGCGGACAGATCCGTTAACCGTGCCTCCGCCGATGAGGATATTGCCGTTTACTTCAATATTTCCTTTGATGGCGGCACTGGAGCCCACCTGCAGCAGGTTACCGGTGGCATTGCCCAGGTTGGCAGCCGTGATGCGGCCGGTAACGGCATTGCTGTTGGCCAGCACAATGCGGCCGCCGCTGTGCAGGCTAGCGGTGATGCGGGCGGTGCCACTGGACTGAATGAGGTGATAGCTGCCGATGGCGCCGTTGCCGGAGATCGTGTTGCTGGAACCAATCAACACCCCGCAGCCGGGGGCTGCAGGTGCTTTTTGCCCGGGGCCGGAAGGACAGCTGCTGTTGCCGCCAAAAAGTACAAAATCTCGCATGGTGAGTTGCTGGGCAGCAGAACGGGCAGGAAACGCCAGCGGCAGTGCCCACAGAAGGGCCAGCCGGCAAAAAACAGAAATTTGTCGCATGTCAGAAGTTTAGCGTTCAGTGATGAATCGGGCAATCTGTTCACTCGTGGATATGCATCCTTTTCATATTCGTGCCAGCGGGCAAAGGGAGGATCAGTAGGGATTCCGTTTGCGAATGCTGTCAGTAATCAGGTGGCAGTATCCGGGGGATGGTTCTTACAAACGGATAGGAGATTAGTAAAATTAATGATAACTTACGAACTACCAAATTTTATGTCCGTAAATCTACGGCCAACAGCCCGGCTGCAGCAGAACGGAAGGGGTGTGCTGGCCTGGGATCCGGTTTAACCGACAACCGTTTGTGGGTTGTTTTGTACATTTAGTTTTTTATGCGGCAGCGTATCCTGAATATTCTCAATATCAAGGAATCAGAATCGAACCAGGTACTGGATCTGCTTTCGGTTCAGTTTTTTATTGGACTGGCCACTGCTTTTCTCAACACCATATCCATCACGCTGTTCATTTACAATTTTCCGGTATCTGAACTGCCCTGGATTTATGTTACCGTTGCCGTGGTACTGATTGTGCTGAATATTTTTTATGAGAAGCTGGAACACAGCCTCTCCCCTTTTCAGTTACTCAAACTCATCATCGGCCTGGGCACAGGGGTATTGATCCTCCTGTGGATGGGTCTGCATTCGGCCGCACCCCAGTCGTTCATTTTTGCCCTGATGGTGGCCAACACCGTGATCTACATGGTTACCGGTTACGCGTTCTGGGGGCTGGTGTCCCTGCTCTTTAATGTACGCGAAAGCCGGCGGGTGTTTTCGATTGTGGGGGCAGGGGATATCCCCGCCAAGATTGTGGGTTATGTGGTGGCTCCTCTCCTGATCCCGCTGGTAGGCATCACCAATGTGATCTGGCTGGCCATCCTTTCGTTTGTGGCCAGCCTGCTGGTTTTCCGAAAATTGCTCCGCAAGCCCGCCTGGGATGCTACCCGAAAAAAAATCAGCCATGGCAATCATCAGCACCACCACCCGCACCAGCAGGTGCACAGCACCCAGAACCTGATCCGGTTTTTCTTTGAGAACCGGCTGATTTTCGCCATCTCACTCCTGTCGGTACTCAGTTACAATGTGTTCATCCTGGTGGATTACACGTTCATCGCCCAGGTAAAGCTGAAGTTTGTGAACATCACCGAACTGGCAGCCTGGCTGGCTGCTTTCTTTGCCGTTGGAAGGGTGATTGCCATTGTTTTCAAACTCATTTTCACCAGCCGCGTGATTGAGCGGATCGGATTGATTTCAAGTTTGTTCGTTACCCCGGTTGCCCTGGCCATCTCCTGCCTGGCCTTCTTTTTCTTTTCGGACCACAGCAACTACATGATCTTCATTTTCGGGATGATGGCCCTGCTCACTGAAATCCTGCGGTCCACCATGCAGGAACCTGTTTTCTTTGTATTGTTTCAGCCACTGAAAGAACAGCTCCGGCTCAAAGGCCACCTGATTGCCAAGGGCTATACCTTTCCCCCCTCCCTGATTGTGGTGGGGGTCTCCCTGCTGATCTTCCATCAAACCGGTATCCAGCTCAGCATCCTGCTCACCATCAAAATCATCATCATCAACCTGCTGATCTGGGCGGCGGTGATCTTCCTGATTCAGAAAACCTACCTGCATACGCTCCATTATTCCATCCGGCGGGGATTGTTTAATCCGGACGAACAGCAGATCAGCGACCGCCGTTCGCTGAAAATCCTGCTGGATAAAATCCGCGAGGGAAAGGGCACCGAAGTGATTTATGCCCTCGACATGCTGAAAAAATCCGGTTACCCGGAGCTGCCTGCCCTGCTGCTGGAACAACTCCGCAGCAACAAAGGCCCTGAAGTGAAACGCTTTGCACTGGAACAGCTGGAACGAACCGGCATTGCCGATACCGCCCTGCTCCGGGATCTGTTGAACACTGAAACCGATCCGGCACTCCGGCCACGCATCATGACCCTGCTCTGCCGCCACGATGCCGATTTTTTGCGCGACATCTCCGGCCGCCTGTCTGACCAGGAAGCTGCGGTGCGCAAAGCCCTCATCATTCATCTGCTCAACCAGCAGGAATTTCAGTACCTGCTGAAGGCCGGTAACGAAATCGACCGGTTGATTCACTCCCGCAACGCAGAAGACCGGAAGCTCTCGCTGGAAATCATCACGGAGCTCAAGCATGTGCAGTTTACCCAGGTCATCAGCAACCTGATCCTGGATGCCGACAGTTCGGTACAACGGCTGGCCGTGATGGCCGCCTGTAAACTCCGCCTGCGCAGCCTGCTTCCGCAGATCCTGGAACTGGGAGAGCAGCCCGCATTTCATCCGCTGGTAACGAAGGCGCTGGCGCAGTACGGCGACCCGCTGTTCCATGATATGGCCAATCTGCCTGAAGCTACCCAGGCGAGGTACCTGCCCGACCTGATCCGCATTGCCCCGGGCATTAAGGGGGAACATTGCCGGAATTTTCTGCTGACGCAGCTCAGCAACCTGAACGAGCATACCCACAAAATCATTCACGCCCTCTGGTCGCACCATTACCTGCCGGCTGCCGGAGCAGAAAGAAAACCGTTCCAGGAGCTGCTCACAGCCTTCCTGAAACTGGGCTGCGGCAAAATTGCCGACTACCATCACGCCATGGGATACACGCAGATGAACGAGATGATCAAAAGCGCCCTGCTGAATGAAATCCGGTCAGACCTGGTAGCCGCGCTGCGGATCTGCGCCCTGCTTTATGGAAAAAAATCGGTGACGCGGCTGCTGGAAATCATCCAGGTAGACAAACACGAAAAAATCTTTAATGCCATCGAGATGGTGGAACTGGAACTGCCGAAAAAGATATCCAAAGACCTCATCGAAATGGTGGAATTTGTGCTGGACCCCGAAGAACACCGGATCAGTGTGGCCCGCAGCGGGCAGTCGCTCGCGCTGAAAGTTTACGAGAGCGATAACTTTTCCTATAACTGCTGGACCAAGGCCGCCATGCTGTATGCCGGATGGAAAAACCACGACCAGCAGGCACTGGCCGCGGTTTCGGCAAAGCCACCCCATGCCCGGGCACCCTTCATTTTACACGAAACCCGCCAATTCATCCTCCAACAACCCTCCCCCTGAAATATGCTGCTCATCGAAAAAATACTGCTGCTGCGCCAGTCAGACATCTTCAGTTCCTGCAAGGAAGTTGACCTGATGGATATTGCTTCCATCAGCACTGAGCAACAGGTGAACAAAGGGGTAACCCTTTTCAAAAAAGGCGACCCCGGCAACGGCATGTATTTCATTCACTCCGGTAAAGTGTCTATACATGCTGATGAACACCAGCTGGCGGTATTATCCGACAATGAAATTTTCGGAGAACTCTCCCTGCTGGATACCGAGCCCCGCTCAGCCAGCGCCACAGCCCTCACCGACTGCATCCTGCTGAAAATTGAACAGGAAGTATTTTACGATGTGATTGCCACCAATACCGACATCCTGCGCGGCATCATGCGTACCCTTTGCCGCCGCCTCCGCGAACAGGACAGGATCACCATCGAGATGAAAAAGATGGCCGGGGAAGGAAAGTAAATGTTGAGGAATCCAGGGTTGAGCGGCCCCCTCCGTATTCAGGCTTCACCACGCAGTTTGCGGAGGTGCTGCTGTTTCACCGGCTCCCGGAGTTCCCGGGAATTGGCGGTATGGTAACGGTGACCGTTCAGAAATTTCAGTTGCAGGGCTTCCCAGGCCTGGTCGGAATCCACAATGCCAAATTGCCTGAATTCACGGCGCAGGCTGTCGCCGATCACAAAGAAATCATCACGGCCCAGGTAATCCAGATCGGCATCGCAAATGATCTGCTGCAAATGGGTTTGAGGCTCCTGGGGAAGGCAGGTAGCCATGATCAGGCCTTCTATCAGTTCCCGTTCCTGTACGGTTAGGGCGTATCCGGCTGTTTTTTCCCGGAAAATCCGGCAACTCATCATCTCATGCTGGGCGTAGGTACGCAGAAAACCCGTATCATGGAAAAGTGCAGCCAGTTTGAGCAGCCGGATCTCTTCCGCACTTACCCCTTCGGCATCTGCAATGCGGACGGCCTGCTCATACACGTCACGGGTATGAGCAGCTGAATGGTAAGTGAGCCGGGGATCCAGTGTCTCCAGTTCATCCAGTACCAGGGTTTTGAGTTGTTCGATGTCTTTTTCAGTCATGCAGCAAACGGCAGGCTGTTGTTCTGTTAATAGTAAATATAATAAAAACCTGAATCCATAACGGAGACGAAGAAAAAATTATGCCGGACCCTTAAGCCAAGGGCCGGTTGCCCATCCCAAAAGATGAGCCCCGGCCCCGCAGCTTTCTGCTTTCACAGGATCAGCACCTGCAGGTACTGAACATCACTTAAGCCTGTTTCACCAGCTGGATTTCAGCCTGGAGCTTTACTTCCTCACTTACCATCACCCCGCCACTTTCCAGCACGGCGTTCCAGTTAAGACCAAAATCTTTGCGGTTGATTTTACCGGAAACACTGAAGCCCGCTTTCACATTGCCCCAGGGATCTTTCACCACCCCGCCAAATTCTGCGGCCAGTGTAACGGGACGGCTCACCCCATGCAGGGAAAGTACGCCGGTGAGTTCCCATTCATCGCCTTTGGGAGCGAAGCCCGTGGATTCAAAAGTCATCCGGGGATAGGTGGCCGTATCAAAAAAGTCTGCACTTTTCAGGTGAGCATCGCGCTGCTCATTATTGGTGCTGATGGAATCCACTTCAGCGGAAAATGCAATTTTTGCGTTACTGAAATCGTCGCCGGTGGTGGAGGCCGTAACATTGAATTGCTGAAACTGACCGGAAACATTGGTGAACATCAGGTGTTTCACCTTAAATACGAGTTCGGAGTGCGTGGGGTCAAGTGCCCATTGTGTAGTTGCCATAATTTGTTTGTTGAATTGCGTGATTGAATTGTCATTGACAACACAAAGTTGCAACATTGATCACGCAGATCCATTGAACCAGGACAAGATTTACACAGGCTGTCATGATTTCCGGGACAGCCGGGCCCGGATCTTACTGAGAAACTCGGGGCTGATGCCCAGGTAGGAAGCAATATAGTGCTGGGGTACGCGCTGCGGAATATCGGGGTAACGGCGGATGAAATCCAGGTATTTGTCCTGTGCCGGCCGGGCAATGGTTTGCACGAGCCTGTCCTGCGTCACGGCCAGCCTGCGTTGCACCATCAGCCTGAATACCCGCTCAAAACGGGGTATTTCGCGCAGCAGCATTTCCTTGGTTACGGGGTTGAACAACAACAACTCCGTGTCCTCCAGGGTTTCAATGAAGAGGTTGCTGGGCTGTTGGTTGTAAAAACTGGCAATATCCCCAATCCACCAATCCTCCACCGCAAACATCAACGTAACCTCAAACCCCTTTTCGTCGAGAAAATACGTGCGCACACAACCTTTGTTCACATAAGCTTCAAACTGACAGATCTCTCCCTCCTTCAGCAAAAAGGTTTTCCGGGGATATTGTTTCACCTGCAGCAAACTGTTCATCCGCTGCAGCTCCGCTGCCGAAAAAACGGCGCTCTTCGACACATTGCGGTTGATGGCTTCAAACATAACTGTAAAATAAACAATCCCTCCGGCACTGCCTTTTCCTAATTTTGAATCCATGAATACCGATCAGGAATATTACCGCAGTCACCGCCGCCTGCCCTTTATCGGTTTCGAAGGACAGGAAGCCCTGCGCCGCGCCCGGGTGCTGGTGGTGGGTGCCGGCGGACTTGGCTGCCCCTGCCTCACCGCCCTCACCGGAGCCGGTACCGGCACCCTGGGAATTGCCGATGGCGACACCGTTTCGGTGAGCAACCTGCACCGGCAGTCCCTGTTTGCGGTGAAAGATGTGGGGGAAGCCAAAACCACGGCGGCAGCACGGCGGCTGCAGGACCTGAATCCGCAGCTGAACATCCTTGTTCATCCGGGCTGGGTGGATGAAGATACGGTGGAGGAACTGCTGGCCGGTTATGACCTGGTAGCCGACTGCACCGATAATTTCACCACCCGCTACCTGCTGAATGATGCCTGTGTGCGGCGCTCGAAGCCACTGGTGTACGGGGCCATCCACCGGGCCGAAGGCCACCTCTCGGTATTCAACTACCAGGATGGCCCTACCCTGCGCTGTCTCTTTCCGGCAGCAGAACAGGGCATCGCCATGAGCTGTGCCGATGCCGGCGCCTATAACATCAGCACGGCCGTGGTAGGCACATTAATGGCCAACGAAATCATTAAAATCATTACCGGACATCCGGAGGTGCTGAGTGGCAGACTGCTGCAACTGAACCTGCTGGAAGGCAGCAGCCGCCAGATCGCATTCAGCCGTACAGCTTCCGGGCTGGCCGCCAGTCTGAACCGGACGGAAACAACCCGTAACAGCCTCACTCCCCTCAGCGCAGCAGCCAGGCTGAGCGCCCCTCCGGCTCCACTCCTGATTGACGTACGCACCCGGGAGGAAAGAAGCGCCGGCCATATCGGCGGCCTTCACATTCCCCTGCCCGCACTGCTGGCACAATGCAGTTATCCCTTTCCGGCCGACACCGAATTGCTGCTGTATTGCCAGCGCGGACAAAGAAGCCGGCTGGCGGCGCGGCACCTGCGGCAACAGGGATTCACGCGGGTGTATGAACTAACCGGGGGGTATGAAGCCTGGATGCAGCAGTTCAGCAAGAATGCCTGACGGGACGTAACTTAGCCGGATGATACAGGTGAGCAGTCTGCATATTTACCCGGTTAAATCCCTCGGTGGTTTTGCCGTGCCCCGGGCACAGCTCACCGACCGGGGTTTTGCGCTGGACCGGCGCTGGATGCTCACCGATGCGGAGGGTAATTTTTTATCGCAGCGCGAATGCCCGGCGATGGCCCTGCTGCAAACCCGGATCAGCAGCGAGGGGCTCGAAATCCACTCCCGGCTGGAGGAGGTGGCGCCGCTGCAGATTTCAACGGAAACACCCTCCGGCAGCCCGGTAAACGCCACCCTTTGGGGACGCACCTGCGCAGCCCTGCCCGTTTCAGCTGAAGCCGATGACTGGTTCAGCCGGCAGCTGGGCAAAACCTGCCGCCTGCTGTACATGCCCGATGAAACACGGTTGCGGATAGACGAAAAATACAACCCGGGCGATTTTCTCACTTCCTTTTCGGA
Source organism: Ferruginibacter sp. (assembly GCA_041911275.1). GTDB lineage: Bacteria > Bacteroidota > Bacteroidia > Chitinophagales > Chitinophagaceae > Ferruginibacter. Next base: position 24,348 of record JAYRPG010000081.1, read on the forward strand.
TGGTTTTCCCCTGCTCATGATCAGCGAAGCCTCGCTGGAAAAACTGAACAGCCGCTGCAGCATCCCGGTAAGCCTGGAGCGCTTCCGGCCCAACCTGGTGATCCGGGGCTGTGCGGCGCATGATGAAGACCGCATGGCCCTGTTCAGCATCGGGAGCATCCGGTTCCGCGGGGTAAAACCCAGCGCACGCTGCCAGGTGACCACCATTGACCCCATTACCGGTGAAAAAGGAAAAGAACCCCTGCAAACGCTCTCAGCATACCGGCGCAGCGGCAACCGGGTGCTGTTCGGGGAGAATGTCATCGCTGAGGATACCGGCTTTATCAGGGTAGGCGACTCCGTTACCATTCAGGAATGGAAGGCGCCGCCGGTGGCCACTGCTGAAGAAACCGGCAGTGCCCGGAGGGATGCCGGAAAATGAAACTTGTACCTAAAAACCACAGAACCGATCATCATGAATTCCATCATTCATAAACCTGTTACCCTGCGCACCGCCCGTGCAGCTGGTATTGTTTTTTGTACAGCAGCCACCCTGGACATCATTGAACAGCAGCGCCTACCCAAGGGTAACCTGTTTGATGTGGCCCGTGCGGCCGGATTCCTGGGCGCCAAGGCCACGCCGCAGTTGCTGCCCCACTGCCATCCGGTGCAGATCGACGGGATGCAGTTGGAATTCAGTTTCCTCAGCGCCGAGCGGCATGCCGGTTTTTTTGAAGCTGCTGTGCTGCAGCGTACCGGCATTGTAATCACCGGGGAGGCAAAATCGATCGGCCGCACCGGCATTGAAATGGAAATGCTTACCGCGGTGTCGGTGGCCGCCCTCGAAATCTACGATATGCTGAAGCCGGTGGACAAAAACCTGGAGATCGGCTGCATCCGACTGCTCAGCAAAAAGGGCGGCAAGAGCGACCGCGAGCGCTTCATCAGCGGCCGGCCCCGCTGTGCGGTACTGGTGTGTTCCGACAGCTGTGCCACCGGCGAAAGGGAAGACAAAAGCGGAAAGCTGATTGAAGCCGTGCTCAGCCAGTGGCCGGTGGAACTGGAAGCCTACAATATTGTGGATGACAACCCGGAAAGCATCCGGCAGCAGGTAGGGCAATGGGTGGAAGCCGGCATCGACTGCATCTTCAGCACCGGCGGTACGGGACTGGGCCCCCGTGATGTAACCACCGAAACCCTGCGTTCGCTGCTCGACCGTGAAGTGCCGGGCATTGCAGAAGCGATGCGGCTCCATGGCCAGCAACGTACTCCCCTGGCCATGCTCAGCCGTTCACTGGCCGGCACCATCGGCAACACGCTGGTGATTGCCCTGCCCGGCAGCACCGGCGGCGTGCGGGAAAGCCTGGAAGCCATCATCCCCGCCGTTTTCCATGCCCTGGATATGATAAAGGGGGAAGGACATGGGGAAAAGGTTTAGGGAGGTTTAGGAAAGTTTAGAAGGGTTGCGCATGATGAGTTTTGAATTTTGAATGATCTACACCCATTGGTCATTTGCTCCCGTTCTTCTCATCATGATTTTTTCAGCAATACCTGCACCTGTTGCTTCAGCAACTCAATATCATGCTGCTGTTGATCAATTTTGTTTTGTTGCTGATCAATTTTATGTTGCTGCTCCTTCATGGCCTGTACCAGCACCGGGGTGAGCCGGCTGTAGTCCACCGCTTTGTACCCGTTGGCATCGGTTTGCACCAGCTCCGGAAACAGCCTTTCTATTTCCTGTGCTGAGAAGCCGATATGCCGCTCATCGGCAAAACCTTTGTCAACGTATTCCTTTTTCCAGTTGTAGTAAATCGGCTGCAGCGACATTACCGCAGACAGCACATTCGCCAGCGGCAGCATATTGGTTTTGTACCGGATATCGGAACAGGCGCCGATCGTTCCCGTAGCACAGATATTACCCACCACGTGCAGCTTTTGTGAGGGCGAGCTGGTGCCGATCCCTATATTGCCGTTGCCCGAAAGCGACATCACATCACCACTCACCGAGTGAAAGAAATTCAGTTTGGAAGCGGCATCGGTGGTATTGTTGATGAATCCCGCCACATGCCAGTACTTATTTCCGGAGGCGTTCTGAAACTGCAGGCG
>JAYRPG010000082.1:0-18850 GCA_041911275.1 Ferruginibacter sp.
CTGCCTGCAGCAACAACTGCCGCTGAATGATCAGCCGCTGGCCTGGCGGATCAAAATAACGGGCACTGCCCGCATCAGCTGGGAGGATGCTGCGATGAAAACTGTTGTATGCCCGCTGGCTGAACAAACCGGCGCCTTTATCGTGAGGCGCAACGACGGCCTGCCGGCTTACCAGGTTTGTTCCCTTACAGACGACCGGCACTTCGGCGTTACCCACATCATCAGGGGCAGTGACCTGCTGCAATCAACGGCCATGCAACTGTACCTGGACCAATTCCTTCCCGACCCCGTTTTTCATGCCTGCCGCTTCTGGCACCACCCGTTGCTTCGGTCTGCATCCGGAGAAAAAATATCCAAAAGTGCAGGCGCCCGCAGCCGGAGCCTACGAGAAACAATCCGGGCAGAAAGCCTGATCCGCGCTTTCTCCAGCTGGATGGGCTGCACAGCGGCCGGAAGCCTTCCGGAACTTTCCATGGCCTTCAGGGAGCAAAGGATAGCTGAGAACCCCCGTTTTACCTCCTGAGCAAAGGGCAGCTCAGCCTGTACCTCCCCTTTTTTCCGGCTCCTGTAACAATTATCGCGTGGTGAACGTAAGCAACAGCATAACACAAACGCTCCACCATGTCAACCCCGGCTGAACGCAGGCACTATATCGACTGGATAAGGGTGCTCGCCTTTTTCCTGCTCATCTTTTTCCATTGCGCCATGCCCTTTGTGAGTTTTGGATGGGAAATCAAGAATAAAGAAACCAGTGCCGGGCTCAGCCGGCTGATCTGGTGGCTGCACCAATGGCGGCTGCCGCTCCTCTTTTTTATTTCCGGCGCGGGCATCCATTACTCCCTGCAAAAAAGACCGGTATGGAAATTTGCCGGAGAAAGGATAATCCGGCTGCTGATCCCGCTGTTGTTTGCGATGTTTTTCACCATCCCGCTCCAGGTATATTTTGAAAGACTGCAGACCGGGAAATTCAGCGGTTCCTACGCATCATTCTATCCTTCCGTATGGGATGCCATTCCCTACCCGGAAGGCACGCTCACCTGGAGTCATATGTGGTTTGTGGTATACCTCTTCGTGTTCTGCATACTGCTGCTGCCGGTTTTTGCATTGTTTAAAATCAGGGCCCTGCAGCAACTGAAAGCAAGCGCCGCCAACCTCATCAGCCATCCGCTGGCCCTGCTGCTGCCGGTACTGCCCTTTCTGTTCTACTACCCAAAGCTGTACCTGCAGTACCCGGAACAGCAGAGCTTGCTGGACGACTGGTTCCTGTTTGTGTCTTCCCTCACCTTTTTATGCTATGGATACTGGCTGGGCGGCAGCCACCTTTTCTGGGAACGCTGTGAACGCTACCGGTTCCACTTTATGGGCGTTGCACTGATCACCGGCATTTTTCTGATGAGCCGTTACTGGTGGAACATGCAATTACCCCGGAAAGCTGATGGCTCCCTGTACCGGTTTGGCGCCGCCAACAGCCTCATGATCTGGTGCATGATATTAAGCCTTTGCGGTTGGGCTAAAAAACACCTGAATTTCAGCAACCGGTTCCTACAGTACTGTAACCAGGCCGTATATCCTTTTTACATCCTGCATCAAACCGTGATCGTGGGGATGGGTTATTATGTGGTACAGACGTCTGCAGGGATTCCGCTCAAACTTACGGTGCTGATTGTACTTTGCTTTGCCAGTGTTGGACTTCTCTATCACTGGCTGATCCGGCCATTTATGCTCACCAGGATCCTGTTTGGACTGAAACCGCGGAGAAGGCTCCTGCAGTTTCCGAATCAGGCCTCCGCCACCGGCCGGTAATCAGGTGGCACTGGTCACCACTACAGCAGTAGTGGCCGCAGCATCAGCAGTAACAGCAGCTCCGGCTGATTCGCTGCCTGCATTGGCCATGCTCACAAAGTTATAACCCCAGCCTTTCAGTTCATTGACCCACACCAGTGCACCGTCTTTGATGCTGAGGCAAAGCAAAATACCTGACACGCCCACATAGAGCCGGTCGCCTTCCAGGCTCAGCTGCCCGATGGTTTGCATCAGGCTGGATTTTACATACTGTTTCAGCTTTACCTCCCATACAATCTCCCCGTTTTGTTTGTTAATGGCAGCTACCCGGCCATTGGAAAGGATATACAGAACCTTTTTTTTCTTCATTGCAATGAATTTAGCATGAAAGTACAGGAGGAGTTGCATAAAACCGCAGGCTGTGCATGTAATCAGGGAATTTTCAGCATCCTCAGCATAAGCTGAATATCCAACCGGGATTTTCGTAAAAAAAAGTGAAGGGAGAAAGGGGAACATCCCGCAACCCCGGCGTCAAACGGAATCGTCGGGGTCTCGCAGGTGATTGCGCTTATGAACGTGATTGGAAAGCGAAGACCCCGCCGGGACAATCGGAATGTACGTCCAGCCGGGGCTTTCGTAAAGCAAGCAACGGGTGAAGGAGGAACATCCCGCAACCCCGGCGTCAAACGGAATCGTCGGGGTCTCGCAGGTGATTGCGCTTATGAACGTGATTGGAAAGCGAAGACCCCGCCGGGATACAACCTTCGATTTTAAACCTTTTAAACTGTACTTAAACAAAGCGCCCCCGCAGGATTGCGGGGGCGCATGTTTTTATACCTCAAAGTTTACTTCACTTCTTCAAACTGCGCGTCTTCCACATGGTCGCTGCTGTTACCGGAGGAAGCCTGCGGACCTGCATCAGGACCGGGTTGTGCACCCTGTGCACCGGCTGCCTGTGCCTTGTAGATTTCTTCGCTGGCGGCCGTCCAGGCGGTATTCATCTCGGCCATCGCGGCGTCAATGGCGCCCAGGTCCTGGGCTTTGTGGGCATCTTTCAGTTTATTCAGCGCGGATTCAATCGGCGCCTTTTTATCGGCCGGAATCTTATCACCGTATTCCTTCAGTTGCTTTTCCGTCTGGAAGATGAGACTGTCGGCCTGGTTCACTTTTTCCACTTTCTCACGCTGGGCCTTGTCTTCAGCTTCATGCGCCTTTGCTTCGGCTTTCATTTTTTCCACTTCGTCTTTATTCAGGCCGCTGCCGCCCTGTACAGTGATTTTCTGTTCTTTACCGGTGCCTTTATCCTTGGCCGTTACATGCAGGATACCATTGGCGTCGATGTCAAAAATCACTTCGATCTGCGGCACACCACGCGGGGCGGGCGGAATGCCATCGAGGTTGAACATACCCAGGCTCTTGTTCTGGCTGGCCATGGGGCGCTCACCCTGCAGCACATGAATCTGTACTCCCGGCTGGTTATCGCTGGCCGTGCTGAACACTTCCGACTTTTTCGTTGGGATGGTAGTATTGGCTTCAATCAGCCGGGTCATCACGCCACCCATGGTTTCGATACCCAGGCTCAGCGGGGTAACGTCGAGCAGGAGCACATCCTTCACCTCACCAGTGAGTACGGCGCCCTGGATGGCGGCGCCAACGGCCACCACTTCATCAGGATTCACGCCGCGGTTGGGCTTCTTCCCAAAGAATTTTTCCACGATCTCCTGCACTTTGGGGATACGGGTACTGCCACCCACAAGGATCACCTCATCGATCTGGGAAGCGCTGTAACCGGCATCTTTCAGGGCTGCTTCGCAGGGCTTCAGGCAGCGTTCGAAGAGTTTATCGGCCAGCTGCTCAAATTTGGCACGGGTGAGTTTCAGCACGAGGTGCTTGGGCACCCCATCCACCGCAGTGATATAGGGCAGGTTGATTTCGGTTTCTGAAGAGGAAGAGAGTTCGATTTTAGCTTTCTCAGCGGCTTCTTTCAGACGCTGCAGGGCCATGGGATCTTTGCGCAGGTCGATGGCTTCCTGGGATTTGAATTCATCCGCCAGCCAGTCCATGATCACTTTATCGAAGTCATCACCACCCAGGTGAGTATCCCCGTTCGTGGATTTCACTTCAAACACCCCATCCCCCAGTTCGAGTACGGAGATATCGAAGGTACCTCCACCCAGGTCGAATACCGCGATTTTCTGATCGGCATGTTTCTTATCCAGACCATAGGCCAGGGCTGCCGCCGTAGGCTCGTTTACGATACGGCGCACCGTGAGGCCAGCAATTTCACCGGCTTCCTTGGTGGCCTGGCGCTGGGCATCGTTGAAATAAGCCGGAACGGTAATCACCGCTTCAGTTACTTCCTGCCCGAGATAATCCTCGGCCGTTTTCTTCATCTTCTGCAGCACCATTGCCGAAATTTCCTGCGGCGTGTACAGACGGCCGTCGATGTCTACCCGGACGGTATTGTTATCACCCTGGGTTACTTTGTAACTCCAGTGCGATTTTTCTTCATTCACTTCATCAAAGCGGCGCCCCATAAAGCGCTTCACGCTCATGATGGTATTATGGGGGTTGGTGATAGCCTGCCTTTTGGCCGGGTCTCCCACCTTACGTTCCCCGTTTTTCAGAAATGCCACGATAGACGGCGTGGTACGGCGTCCCTCATCGTTGGCAATCACCACCGGCTCGTTTCCTTCCATAACGGCCACGCAGCTGTTAGTGGTACCCAGGTCTATTCCAATGATTTTTCCCATGATTGATTCAATTTTTGTGTTCTCTTTTGATATTCAATGATTATGCCACTGCCAAAAAGGTGAAAAAATGGCAGAAACCGTCGTTTTACAGGGCTAAGCGGGGCCAAAGTTTCAGCAGCCCGCGCCGGGGGGTGAAATTATTGCAGCATCAGGGAAGGTCAAATCCGGGCAGCATGCCGGCCCTTCGGCCGGTGCGGGGGGAAAGGTTCAAAAGGTTCAAAACATTCAAAACGTTGGTTTCGGGGAGGAGCTTAAGGTTTAAAGTTCAAGGTTTAAAGTTTAAGGTTGGTCTCCGCTATTCGTATTGCGTATTGAACACGGCATTGAAAATTGGAAATTTTGTTGCCAGGTTCTCCGTTCCCTGTTCTTCATTCCCTGTTCTTCATTCCCTGTTCTTCATTCCCCGTTCCTCACTCCCTCCTCCCCCTCCTTTACCCTGAAGGTGAAGTACTGCTGGGTGAAATAACTGAGCACCACCAGGATGGCGGTGACGATCACCTGGGCCAGCACAGGATAGAGCCCGAGGTACACAATCAGGAATTTCAGCAGCACATAGTTGATGGCCAGGTTGGAAATAAACGACAGAAAATACCGGAACAGTTGTATCCTTCCCCGCAGGTTGGAGGCGGTAAACACCACGTACTTGTTCAGCAGGAAACCCACACAGAAAACAGTGGCAGAAGACAGGAACAGCGATACGCTGTAAGGCTCAAAGGCCCCCGCGGCCAGGCGCACCACGCCATAAGGAGCCAGCAGGTGAAACAATACGGTGAAGATCACAAAGCCCAGCAGTACATTGAACCCACCGCATGCCGCATAGCGGAAGGTCTGCAAAGGCATCAACCGCCTGAACAGCGGATAAAAAAAGTCGATAACCCTGATGATCCCGTTGCGCATAGAAAGGGCGCAAAGATAGGAAATGGGGGGATTAGGGTTTAGGGTTTAGGGTTTAGGGGGCAGGTTTAGGGAGGTTTAGAGACAAACTCATCACTCTTCACCTCCCTGAACCATTACTCCCGTCTCAGAAAGTATACCGGATGGCAAATCCGCCCCAGTTACCGGAAAAGCCATTGCCGTAATTATTGCCGAATTCAAAGGAGGGTTGCCAGTCGAGTGACAGATTCAACGGGGCAGACGCAATCTTGTAATCCAGCCCCAGCACGCCATCAATGCCAAAGGAAGATTTGCCGCCATATTTATTGTTGTAAAAGCCAAGATGCGCACCCGGACCCGCATACCAGCGCAAACCGGGCGCCCCGCTGATGTTGCCATGAATTTCATACAGCCCGGTAATCCGGAAGCCCTTATTCCAGAAATAACCCAACCCTTCGAGTGCCTGGTTCGATTTGACAAAATGCTTGAGGGTAATGGCCCCGGGATAAAACTTCACCCCGAGGGCAGTTTGATAACTCTGACTGTGGCCCGCATTACGGCGCTGGGCCTGCGCACCTGTTGCTGCGATCAGCAGGATCAAGGCGAACGGAATCATTTTTTTGGTCATAAGGTTGATTTTGTAGCCACCCCAATCAAAAAATCATGCCAAAAACAACCAGCCAGTGTGAAAACCGGGGAGCAACCGCACCCGTACTTACCGCTGAAGGCGCATGATGCCACTACCACTGTGCCCCCTTTCCGAGTGGGCAGAACATTGATGAGCCTGAAAAAATCCAGCTGAGGGAGAACGCTTGTTCAAAGGATTGCCAGCCGGGTTGATCGCGGGAGCCGTTTCAACTTACTTCAATACATACCGGAGGGAAAGTCCGTAAAGGTTGGCCGAAAAAAGATTGCCGTCATCATCATTGGTGATGATGTACTGCGGCCGCCAGTCGAAGCCCAGGGTCCATGGCTTTTGACCGAACCGGTATTCCAGGCCTGCAAGCGGGCGGGCAATCACGATGGGATTGGACGCAATGCCGATGGTGGGTCCGGCACCGAGATAAGCCTGCAACTGCTCTCCGGTACCCAGCCTGAAATGATAGGCGTAGAATGCGTTCAGGTAAAAGGCCCCGTTGTAGAGCAGGGCCGCCTCGCCGGCACTGTGCCGGCTGAAAAAATGTTTGACCACCGGCCCGGCATTGAATCCCCAGCCCCGGCCAACAGCCGTTTCGGTCGATAACCCCACCGCTGTGCGGAAGGGCTGTGCCAGGGCAGTACCGGCTAAACAGAGCAGAATACAGGTAAGATAAATTCGGTGCATAATGCGGCATTGATGCCAGCCAGACAAGCGGATCAGGTCATCCGTTGCATACCTGTCCGCCGCTCATCACAATCAGGCATACAATTCTTCGCGCAGATCTTTCACCCTCTTGTCTTCAATGTATTCATCATAGCTCATCAGGCGGTCGATAATGCCACGCGGCGTAAGCTCGATGATCCGGTTGGTCACTGTTTGCATGAACTGGTGATCATGGGTGGCCATCAGCACGATTCCCGGGAAACTGATACAGCCGTCGTTGAATGACGTGATGCTTTCCAGGTCGAGGTGGTTGGTGGGTTCGTCCAGAACGATCAGGTTAGGATTCTGCAGCATCATGCGGCTGATCATGCAGCGCACTTTCTCTCCTCCGCTCAGCACCTGGGTTTGCTTCTTGATTTCATCCCCGCTGAACAGCATCTTGCCGAGGAAGCCGCGTAAAAAATCCTCATCCACCGTTTCCTTGGTATTGGGCGGCACAAACTGGCGGAGCCAGTCCATCAGGTTATCGCTTTGTTCAAAAAACTCGCTGTTGTCGTTGGGCAGGTAGGCCGGGGTAATGGTGGTCCCCCATTCGTAGGTGCCTGCATCGGCCTTCGAACGCCCGTTGATGATCTCGAAAAACTGCGTTACTGCCAGCGGGTTGCGGCTCAGGAAGCCGATCTTCTGACCTTTCACAATATCGAAGGTAACATTGCTGAACAGGGTCTTCCCATCCACCGACTTCGACAATTGCTGCACGTTGAGGATCTGGTTGCCCACCTCGCGGTCAGGCTTGAAAATGATGCCGGGGTACTTGCGGTTGCTGGGCGTGATTTCTTCAATCACCAGCTTTTCAAGGGCTTTCTTACGGCTCGTGGCCTGCTTGGATTTGGAGGCGTTGGCACTGAATCGGGCAATGAACTCCAGCAGATCCTTGCGCTTCTCCTCCATCTTCTTGTTCTTATCCGACTGCTGCCGCAATGCCAGCTGCGAACTCTCGTACCAGAAGGAATAGTTGCCGGTGTAAATTTTAATTTTCTGGCGGTCCACGTCGGCCACATGCGTACACACCGCATCGAGGAAGTGACGGTCGTGGCTCACCACCAGTACTATATTTTCGTAATCAGCCAGGAAATTCTCGAGCCAGCTGATGGTTTCCACATCCAGGTTATTGGTAGGTTCGTCCAGCAGCAGGATATCCGGATTGCCAAAGAGGGCCTGGGCCAGCAACACCCGCACTTTGATGTTGGCCGCGATGTCCTTCATCAGCTGCTGGTGCAGGTCTTCCTTCACCCCCAGCTGGTTGAGCAGCTGTGCGGCGTCGCTTTCCGCGGTATAGCCGCCCATCTCGCCGAATTCATGTTCCAGCTCTCCGGCCCGGATGCCATCGGCCTCGCTGAAGTCTTCTTTGAGGTAAATAGCATCTTTCTCCTGCATCAGGTCCCACATCTTCTTGTGGCCCATCATCACCGTGTGCAGCACGGTTACCTCGTCGAACTCAAAATGGTTCTGCTTCAGCACAGCCATCCGCTCGCCGGGTGTGATCGACACAGTGCCCTTGTTGGGTTCAATTTCGCCGCTGAGGATTTTCAGGAAGGTGGATTTACCGGCCCCGTTGGCACCAATGATGCCATAACAGTTGCCCTTGGTAAAATTGATGTTGACTTCGTCGAAAAGCACCCGTTTGCCAAAGGCGAGGGTGACGTTGTTTACGCTGATCATAATGTTAAAACGGGCGCAAAGATAGGACTGTTCGGCGAGAATCGCGGCAGGAATGCGTGAGGGGATGATGCGGCGGCGCTGCCCAGCCCGGACGGGATCGTCAGCCTGCTACCCGGCGAGGGCTTAACATTTTTTTGTGAAATCTGCCAGGTCCATCCTGTGTAACGATCTGCAAAAACGCATCCGGTGATAAAAAACCGGACAATGAAAAATGAACTTTCCCTTCTCCTGCTGGCCGGCGCCTGCTGCCTGCAGGCCACAGCACAGGACACGGCAAAAGCCGATGCTACCCTTACCAGTGCCACCGTGTATTTCGGCCGGGGCGCCGAACTGCAGCACCAGCTGAAACTGCCGGTGAACCCGCAGGTCAAAACCATCATCATCAACCAGCTCAGTACCAGCCTGGACATGAACAGCCTGCAGCTCAGCATCCCCGAACACACGGCCCTTCTCTCCCAGCAGTTCCGGATCGTGAGCCCGGAAGCCCCGGTGATCAAACACCCGATGCTGGGCAAATGGCAGGACAGCATCCGCCTGCTGCAGAAAGCGCAGGGCAAACTCCTGAACCATATGGAAACCGAAAAGGAAACCCTCGACAAAACCAACCGCCTGATCGAGGTGGCCATGCAGCAAAATGGCGGCAAAACCGTCAGCAGCGTAGAAGCGCTCCGGCTGATCCAGGCCAATACGGCCAAAATTGAAAAATCCAAGGCCCTGTTGTACAAACTCCGGGAAGAGCATGCTGAACTGGGTGAAACGATAGAGCGACTGCTGCAACAGATCCGGGAAAGAGGAGAGCAAACCGGCACTCCTGCCCCGCCCTACGGTCAACTGACCCTGCAGGTGATCTGCAGCAAGTCGATGGAACTGCCCGTTGAACTGAGCTATTACACCCCCCATGCCGGCTTCACGCCCCTGTATGATGTGCGGGTGAATTCGCGCAACAACGAAATCAAGCTGCTCTACAAAGCCTCCGTGTACCAAACCACGGGCATTGCCTGGAAGCAGGCCCGGCTTACCCTCAGCACGGCCATCCCCAACTGGAGCAGCGAAGCGCCCATCCTGGGGCCCTGGTACCTGCAGCCCTGGACACAACCGGTTTACCGCCAGCTGAAACCGGCACTCAACAGCTATCAGCAGATGAATACCCTACAATCGTTCGGCCAGGGTGAGGCCGCACTGGACGTTGTAACGACAGATGAAAAAAAGGAAGCCTATGTAAAGCGTTCACCCCTCACCGTTGACCCCAGTACGCTGGAGCGCTTTACCACCCTGAGTGAAAGCCAGCTGAACACCAGCTTCGAAATCGACCTGCCGTATAACATCGGCAGCGACGGCAGCCTGCACAACGTGAATATCCGGGAAGAAAAAATCCAGGCCAGTCTGAAAAACTACGCGGTGCCCAAACTTGATCCTGATGCCTACCTGCTGGCCGAAATCAGCAACTGGCAGGACCTGAACCTGCTGCCGGGGATGGCCAATATCATCATGGACAACACCTATCTCGGGCGCAGCGTCATCAATCCCAACAGTACGGCTGATACGCTCAACCTCTCGCTGGGCAAAGACCGCAGGGTGGCCGTCAAACGCAGCCTCATCAGGAACAACAACAGCCTCAGGACCAGCGCCGGCAGTACCCGGCAGACCTTCACCTGGGAGATTACGGTGAAAAACAACAAACAAACCGAGGTGCAGCTGCTCCTGAAAGATCAGTTCCCGGTGAGCACGCTCAAAGAAGTGGAGGTAAAACTGGAAGAGGATGGCGGCGCCGGAGTGAACCCCGAGAACGGCGTGCTCACCTGGATGCTCAGCCTGAAGCCCGGTGAAAGCAAAAAACTGCGGTTCAGCTATACCGTAAAATACCCGAAGGAGATGCGCATCGCCAATCTCTGATGCGGAATGAATAAAGTAAAAAAAAAGCGGCGGCTTCCGGGGAAGCCGCCGCTTTATATCCGGCCGTAATTACTTGATCAATACTTTGCGGGTATTCAGTTCCTCGCCGGTTTGTACCTGCAGGAAATAAACCCCGGGTGCCAGTCCGGCGATATTCAGCGTGGTATTCTCGCTGCCCCGCACTCCGGTCCAGTGCCGCACCGGTGCGCCACCGGGGTTGAGCAGCCTGACTTCCGACTGCTGGAGGCTTCCGCTGATCCGCAGCTGCAGGGTTCCGGATGCCGGAACCGGTGCCACCGTAAGGGCGATGCTGCCGGCGGGAATCTGTACCCGGCGCACCGGCGAATAACGGTACCGGTTGTCTGCATCCGTCTGGCGCAGGCGGTAGTAGTAGGATTTTCCGGGCTGAACCGTGAGATCGCGGAACTGATAAGCGGTTTCAGCCGAGAGGTTGCCGGTTCCGTCAACCCAGCCCACTTCGCTGTAGCGGATGCCATCGTCGCTGCGCTCAACAGCAAAACCGAGGTTATTCCATTCCCGGGCGGTTTGCCAGTTCAGGAGGGCCCATCCCCGGGCAGCCTGTACCTCAAAGCGGCTGAAATGCACCGGCACCACGGTAGCCGGCGATACCAGCATGAACTGCGAGAAGCCGGTGAAATCGCCGGTATAGCTGTAGTAGCCTGCCTCGCCGGTATTGTCGAGAAACTCCGGCACCACCAGTTCAGCGTCCCCGCTGCCCAGGATACCGGAGAGGCTGACGCCTTCCCGCACTTTCAGGATTTTCAGGTTGGGGATTTCGGCAGCCGTCCAGGCCGTGGAGAGTTCGGCGGGCGTAAAGTAAAACGTAGCCCGGTACTGCGTGCTGGCATTACCGGATGCCGGGCTGAGGCGGATCACTTTGTCGGTGCGGAAATAACTGCCACCCGAGGTATTGAGGGCCGTCTTTCCGTTGCCTGCACTCTGCACCGCCGCCGTAAGGCAGCCGATATCCGCCGAAGGCTGGCTGATGGTGGCAATGAGGCGATTGGCAGTACCCGTTTTGCTGAAGTAATGCACGAATTGTCCGCTGAACTGGGCAAAACTGGTATCTGCATCCTGGGTGGTGGCAATCACATAATTTTTACCGGTTACCTGCACATCATCCACCGTGAACGGCGGGTTGCTGCCCAGCGATTCATCGTTGTACCAGTTGAACACCAGGTAAAACTTACGGCCGCTGAGGGCAACAGGCAGATCCAGGTTAACGGTTTGTGCAGCCGTAGCCGCTGCCAGCCCGCTGAACACCTGGTCAAAATAAATCACATTGTCGGCGTTTACAGCCTGTCCTTCGGGAATATAACCGATGTACCCCTCATCATATCCGGCTTCACCCAGGCAACGCCATTTGAATGAAAGCACCAGGTCTTTCAGGCCGGTGGCATTCAGCAGGGGCGTGAAGAGGTAGGCATCGGAAACCCGGGAATTGCTGTACTGATTTACCCGGGTGCCGGTATTGGAAGTGATGTGCGCCGCGTTGCCGCTGGTACCGGTTCCGCCATTGGGGCTCACCACCCACTGGTTGGGCACATAGGAGCCGGTGCCATCATCATACACCGAAGTCGTCCAGCCCGCCGGCAGGGCGGCAGCCGCGTTGAAGTTCTCATTGAGCAGGGCACGGGTACCGGCCAGCTGGTTGATCTCTACCCCGGCCACATCATCATCATTGATGTACATCGTTACCGATTGTTTATCCGGACCTGCCACCACCCCGTTGCCGCTGATGCTGTATCCGATCGTGATGGATTCCAGTGATTCAGGCACCTGGTCGTCCAAGATGGTGAGGGTAAGGGTTTTTACCGAAGCGTCGTCGGTGCTGTAGCTCACCGAGGCGGGAGAAATCACGAAATCCACATCCCGCAGGGCCGTGCCTCCCTGAACGTTGAACGTAACGGTGGCGTTGCCGGTAGCCTTATCCGAAACATAGATCCGGAAAGTATAAGTGCGGCTGTTGGGACAGGCGCCGGGTGCGCCGGTTTCATCCACCAGGTAACGGGCGGCTGAAGAAAACGAAATGGCATTGCCTGCACGGGCCTGACAGGCCTTCGAGGCCATCAGGGAAAAACGCCGGGGGCTGTTGTCCATCGCCGCCTGGCAACGAAGCGCCTGGGCAGCGGTAAATGTATTCACGCAGGCATCGTCCGTGTAATCCATATAGTTCTCAAACATCTTGGGCACGGAGGGGGTGCAGTTGTTCAGGGTACCGGGAGACGGACAGCCACTGGTGGCATCATCCTGCGGCGGAGTGTCGTTGCAGAAATCATTGCCGCAGGCCGCATCACCCCAGATGTGGCGGAGCCCGAAGAAGTGACCCGCTTCGTGGGTGAGGGTACGTCCCAGATCGTAGCCGGTTTCAATACCCGGCACTGAAATACTGCCGATGGTTTTGAAGTTGATGACACAACCCGCCGAACTGCTGGTTTCAAAATCATCCAGTCCGGGCAGGGTGCTCAGCGACGGAAAGGTGGAGTAGCCCAGCAATCCGCTGTTGTCCATGGCTGCCGTCCATACATTAAAGTAACTGAACGGATCCCAGATGGTGGCCGGCTTGATGGTGGTTTCGAAATAATCCTCCAGGTTTACATCCGACATGGTATTGGTATTGCTCCAGCCGCGGCTGCTGCCATTCACCCGGTCGATGCCCGGCTCGCTCATCACCCGGCCGGCGGTATCCACCACGGCCAGGCAGAAACGGATCCGCACATCTGCCGCTACCCCGTAAGCCGAGCCCGACTGGTTGCCATAATCGGCATTCAGCTGGCTGATCTGTGCCTGAATTTTCGCAGCGGGAAGATTGGGCGTAGTGGAAGACACGGATTGCCCGGAACGGTAAATCACATGAAACACCACGGGAATGGTTACGGTGCCGGTGAATGCCGTTTGATTGGTGGCGATCCGGTGACGGATCCATTCCTGCATGCGCTGTTCAAAATCCTGTTCGTTGTACCCCCGCAACTTCATTCTCTCCAGGTAACTGCTGAAACCGCATCGTTTGCGGATAACCGGCGTCGTGAGCTGCGGGCTGCCGGCCGCATGGATTTTGGGCGTGCTTTGCTGCTTCACCCCGCGGTTGATCTGCAGGGGCTGCTGGCCCTGGGCAAAAACTGAACCGGTCAGCAGCAGCAGGGCACCAAGGATAATTGGACGCATCGTGGTAAAATTTAAGTGGGCGCGAATGTACCGAAATCTGCGGTTTTTGCAGGATTTAACGGGCCAAAATAAAAAGATTGTCAGTTAACACGCTATTCACAATAAATTTTGCATTTACTACACACCACGTCACAGCTTACGGCCTGTGCTTCAACCGGATAACCGCCCAACCCTGTGACCGGGGGATGGACTGTTTTTTATTACTTTTGCCGGATGAGCATTGTTCAGCATATCCAGGCTGCGGTTGTCAGCACACTTTCCTCCCTGTACGCACAACCATTTGATAACGGGCACTTTCAGGTCAATCAAACCAAACCTGAATTTGAGGGCGATTACACGATTGTGCTCTTCTCGCTGGTGAAATCCCTCAAACAATCACCCGATGCCATTGGCCAGGCGCTGGGCGACCGTTTGCTGGCGGAGCATCCTGGCCTGTTTATCCGCTACAACCTCATCAAGGGCTTTCTCAACCTCAGCATTTCCGATCAGTACTGGATCAACCACCTGCACCAGCATCATGATGATCCGGCCTACGGTCGCCGGGCCTCAAACGGCCGTAAGGTGATGGTGGAATACTCCTCTCCCAACACCAACAAACCCCTGCACCTGGGTCACCTGCGGAACAATTTCCTGGGATGGAGTGTGGGTGAGCTGCTGAAGGCCAACGGCTATGAAGTGATCAAAAGTGCCATCGTGAACGACCGGGGCATACATATCTGCAAGAGCATGCTGAGCTGGCAGAAGTACGGCAACGGCGCCACCCCCGAGTCTACCGGCATCAAGGGTGATCACCTCGTGGGGGATTATTATGTAAAGTTTGAAAACGATATCCGGGCCCAGGCCGAACCCATCCTGCAGCAGCTGCTCAGCGGGGATACCGCAGCCCTCACGCCGGCCGATGCGGAAAAAGCCGGCGCCATGATCCGGAATATGCAGGCCATGAACCCGGAAAAAGACGCCGATAAAATCAACCGCATCAAAGACGACCTCCGTGAACTGGCCCGGGCTGCCACCCCGGTGATGGCCGAAGCCAAACAAATGCTGGTTGACTGGGAACAGGGCAAGCCGGAAGTGATTGCCCTCTGGAAAAAAATGAACCAGTGGGTATACGACGGATTCCGGGTAACCTATGAAACCATCGGGAGTGATTTTGACATTACTTACTACGAAAGCGACACCTACCTGCTCGGCAAGCATATTGTGCAGGAAGGACTGGATAAAAAAGTTTTCTACCAAAAGGATGATGGCAGCATCTGGATTGACCTCACCGCTGATGGCCTGGATGAAAAACTGGTGCAGCGCCGGGATGGCACTTCGGTGTACATCACGCAGGATATCGGTTTGGCCAAACTGAAATACGAACAGTTCGGCATCGACCAGAGCATCTATGTCATCGGCAATGAACAGAACTACCACATGAAGGTGCTGCAGCTGATCTGTGAAAAGCTGGGCATGCCCAATGCCGGCGGCATCTATCACCTCAGTTACGGCATGGTAGAACTCACCACCGGAAAAATGAAGAGCCGTGAAGGCACCGTGGTGGATGCGGATGACCTCGTGAAGGAGATGGAGGAAAAAGCGGCTGAAGAAACCGCCCTGCACGGCAAAACGGATCAGTTTACGCCGCAGGAACTGCAGGAACTCTACCACATGATTGCCCTCGGTGCACTCAAGTTTTACCTGCTGCGGGTGGATCCCAAAAAAACCATGGTATTCGATCCCAAAGAAAGCGTGGACATTCACGGCTTCACCGGCCCCTTCATTCAGTACACCCATGCGCGCATCCGGAGCATTCTCCGCAAAGTGGGTGCAGCTCCCGGAAAGGATTACACGCATACCGCAGAAACGCTGCTGCCCCTGGAAAAAGCGCTGATCGTGATGCTGGAGCAGTATCCTGCCATGGTGGAACAGGCCTGCCGCGAGCACAATCCTTCCGTGGTGGCGGGCTATGCTTTTCAGCTGGCCCAGGCCTTCAACTCATTTTATGCAGAACATTCCGTGGCCAATGCCGAAACCGTGGGCAAGAAAAACTTTCGGCTGCAGCTGGCCGGCATGACGGCCGGGGTGATCCGCAGCGCCATGCAGCTCCTCGGCATCCGGGTGCCGGAGCGGATGTAAAAAATATCGGGGGATAACCGGAATTTTCTAATTTTATGGTGCGGCGCATCCTGCAGGTTGAGCCGCCCGATATGCGGAAATAGCTCATCCGGTAGAGCACCAGTTTCCCAAACTGGAGGTGGCGGGTTCGAGTCCCGTTTTCCGCTCCCAACCATCAGCCAGCCGCAGGGCTGGCTTTTATTTTAGCCCAGCATTTTTTTCAGGGCTTCCCGGAAGGGACGCGGATGAAAGCCCAGTTCCAGTTTGGCTTTATCAATGACGAAGCCCGTTCGCAGCGGACGCCGGGCAGGTTGGCTGAAGGTATCCGCATCCACCCGGGTCATGAGTGAATGATCCAGGTGGAGGTAATCTGCCGTGGCCGTGGCCATCTCAAAAGGACTCATCCCTTCCTCCCCGGAAATATGATAGATGCCGGTGGCCTGCTTTTCGATCACCAGTAAAACGCCGCGGGCCAGGTCTTCCACATAAGTGGGCGTGCGCCACTGGTCACCCACCACCCGGATGGGTTTACCCGACACCAGGTTCTCCCGCACCCAGCTCACGATGTTGCTGCGGCTGCCCGTAATCACATTCCCGTAAACCAAAACGGTGCGGATGATCGTCCAGCGCAGGTGACTGGCTTCCACGGCCCGTTCGGCTGCCAGTTTGCTGCTGCCGTAAAAATTCACCGGTGCGGGCATATCGGTTTCGCGGTAGGGCCCGGCGGTGCCGTCGAATACAAAGTCGGTAGACAAATAAATGAACCGGGCATGAATGGCTTCGGCTGCACTGATGAGAAAGCGGGTAGCCGTAACGTTTACATTCCAGCAGGCGACGGGTTGCTCCTCGCAGGGGTCTGGCTGGGTCATGGCGGCCAGGTGCACCACCAGATCAGGCCGGTGTGCCTGAAAAAAATCATGCACCGCCAGCCCGTCGGTAATGTCCATCGGAAAATATTCATACAGGTCGGAAAGCTCGAAAGGCAGGCGGCAGGCTCCCCGGCCCGTGGCCAGGAGGGTATGCCGCGTTTCTTCAATCAGCAGCTTGATGAGGTGCTGCCCCAGGAGTCCGTTTGCGCCGGTTACCAGTATTTTCATGGTCTTTGATTGATCAGTGCATCTGCATCCCCAGGTTGAACATTACAAAGCTCCAGATGTCGGCAGCCTCTTCAATCAGCTTGGAGGTGGGCTTGCCCGCGCCATGACCCGCCTTGGATTCAATACGGATCAGGGTGGGATAATGCCCGTCGTTGGCGGCCTGCAGCGCCGCGGCAAACTTGAAGCTATGCGCCGGCACCACGCGGTCATCGTGATCGGCCGTGGTGATGAGCGTAGCCGGATAACGCACCCCCGGCTTCAGGTTGTGCAGGGGTGAGTAGCGGTAGAGATAAGCAAAGTCTTCTTTTTTGTCGCTGCGGCCATATTCCACCGCCCAGGCCCACCCGATGGTGAACAGGTGATAGCGCAGCATATCGAGTACGCCTACCTGCGGAATGGCTACGCGGAAAAGATCGGGCCGCTGGGTCATACAGGCCCCCACCAGGAGGCCACCGTTACTGCCACCGCGGATGGCCAGCTTTTCCGGACGGGTGTACTTTTTATCGATCAGGAAGCGGGCCGCGGCATACACATCCTCAAACACATTCTGCTTGTTGCCGAGCATACCGGCCCGGTGCCAGGCTTCGCCGTACTCATTCCCACCCCGCAGACTCACCTGCACATATACCCCGCCCTGCTCCAGGAAAAAGGCATTGGAGATGCTGAATGCAGGGGTCAGGGCAATATTGAAACCGCCATAACCATAAATCAGCGTGGGATTGTTGCCGTCCAGTTTCAGTCCCTTTTTATAGGTGATGAACATCGGCACCTGTGTGCCGTCTTTGCTGCTGAAAAAAGACTGCACCGTAACATAGTCATCCGGATTAATTTTCAGCTCCGGACGGCGGTAGAGCGTGCTGCTGCCGCTGCTGATGTCGTAGCGGTACACCGTAGCCGGCGTATTGAAGGAGGTGTAGGTGTAATAAAAGAAGGCATCTTCCCCGCGGCATCCGAAACCCGAAGCCGTACCTATCCCCGGCAGGCTGATCTCACGCTCCAGCCTGCCCTTCATGCTGCATTGAAAAAATTTGCTGGACGCATCGGCCAGGTAACCCAGGAAAAGCCGCCCGCCGCCGGTGGAGACGGTTTGCAGCAGCTGGCTGCGGGTGGGGATGATTTCCACCCAGTGCTCCTTAGCGGGTTGCCGGGGATCAATGGATACCACCCGGTAGTTGGGGGCATCGATATTGGTTTTCACCAGCAAACGGTCGCCGTCGTTTTCCACCACGCTGGCTTCGTGTTCAAAACCCTTGATCAGCAGCGTGAACCCGGTGCCGGCCCGGAGGTCCTTTACCCATATCTCATCGCCGCTGGTGCCTTCTGAGGTATTCACCACCAGGAAGCGTTCATCTTCAGTGAGGCTGCCCACCACCGTACGTAAGGGATGATCCTTCTCCTCGTAAACCAGGAGGTCTTCGCTTTGCGGGGTGCCCAGCCGGTGATAATAAAGTTTATGGTATTCATTCTTACCACTCAGCTTCGCGTGCTCATCACTGGCCGGATAGCGGCTGTAGAAAAAACCCTCCTCGCCTTTCCACGCAATCGTACTGAATTTGATCCACTGCAGTTTATCGGGCAGCAGGCTTTTCTGCGCCACATCCATCACATAGGCCTCCTGCCAGTCGCTGCCGCTTTGTGCCTGCAGGTAGGCGCAGTACCGCGCCGACCGGGTAAACACCGGCACCCCGGGCGCCGCAGTGCCATCCTGGCTGAGGGTGTTGGGATCGAGAAACACCTCCGGTTCGCCACCCGTGCGGGGCATGCGGTATAGCACGCTCTGGTTCTGCAGTCCGTCGTTTTTGTAGAAGTAAAAATATTCCCCTGCCCGGAACGGCGCCCCGTATTTGGGATAGTTCCACATCTCCTCCAGTCGTTGCTTCACCTGGTCGCGGAAGGGAATGGCCCTGAGATACTGCTGCGTAACCGCATTCTGCGCCTTCACCCATTCGTGTGTTTCGGCACTGTTATCGTCTTCGAGCCAGCGGTAGGGATCCGCCACTTTTACCCCGAAATAATCATCGGTCTGCGGGTCCTTACGGGTTTCGGGATACCGGATCTGCGCCGCAGCTGCGTGCAGCAGGGCCATACCTGCCATGGTCATGAAGTAGTATTTGATTCGGTGATGCATAAAAAGGGATTGATAC
>JAYRPG010000083.1:0-3170 GCA_041911275.1 Ferruginibacter sp.
GTGGGCGCGAATGATCCGGGTGTGGCGGCCAGCTTCAGCACGGTGAACAGCGCCTGTACGGGCGTGAGCACGGGTAAGATTGCGATCAATCCCACACAGGGCCAGTCGCCCTTCAGCTATTCGCTCAATGCCGGTGCCAGCTACCTGCCGTTGGATACGATCCGTAACCTGGCAGGCGGTACCTATAACCTCCGCATCCGCGATAACCTGGGTTGTACCTGGGATGCCCCGCCCGTTCAAGTGGGCGAAGACGTTGGCGTAACTGCCAGTTTCAGTACCATCAATACAGCCTGTGCTACCGCCAGCACGGGGGTATTACTCGTGAATACCCTTACCGGTCAGCCCGGCTTCCGCTATTCGATTGATGGTGGCGCGAATGTGCAGACCAATCCCGATTTCCAGAAGCTCGCTGCGGGCAGTTATACCGTCCGGATCCAGGATGCGGTAGGTTGTGTATTCACTTCAACCCCTCAGCAGGTGAATGCCAATCCCGGCGTTTTGGCGGGTCCTTCCACCGTGCGCAACGCATCCTGCGAAACGGTGCCCAATGGCAGCATCGGTTTGAATATCACGGCCGGCATTGCCCCGTTTGAATATGTGCTTGCCTCGCAGCCCGGCGCCGTGCCGCAAACCACCAGCACCTTTGGTAACCTGTTTGCAGGAAGTTACAGTATCCGGGTAACTGACAGTGCCGGTTGTACGCTTACGCTGAATGAAACCGTGGGCAATGATCCCAAAGTGCGCTTCAATGGGTTAACGGTTGTGCCGCCCACCTGTAACGGCCTGTCCGACAGCCGGGTGACTGCTGCGGTATCCCTGGGGGTAAGTCCGTACAGCTATTCGATTGATGGTGGCACTTTCAGCAGCAACAACAGCTTTAATACGGTTGCCGCGGGCGCACACCTGATCACGGTAAGGGATGCCAATAACTGTTCCATTGACACCAGTTTTACAGTAACCCAACCCGCCGTACTCACGGGTGCGGTGAGTGCCACCACCAAATCTACCTGTACCGGTAATGCGGATGGCAGCATTACCATTGCGGCCACCGGCGGTACTGCGCCATACCAGTATACGCTTGACCCGGCAGGTACATCGGGTTATCAGGCTGCTGCTACCCTGGCTGCCCGCGCTGGTAACTATACGGTTACGGTACAGGATGCCCAGGGATGTAAGGCTACGGTGAATGCACGGGTGGATTCTGTATTCAATATGTTCCTTGACCTGGGCAGGGATACCACCATTTGTGCTGAACAGTCACTGGTGATTCGTCCCCTTACCAATAATGAAACCAGCACCTTTGTGTACAGCCCGGCGAATTCACTCGACAACGCCGGTGTCCGCAATCCCACTGCCTCGCCGCTGAGCCCCACCACCTACCGGTTAACGGCCAGTTTTGGCATCTGCAGCCTCAGCGACAGTATCCGGGTGGATGTGTTGCGCAAGCCCGTGGCCAATGCGGGCAGTGATGTGATCATCTGTTTCAATGGTACTACCGTGCTTACCGGAAGTGCAAGCAACCTGTCCGGACCGGTATCTTACAGCTGGAGTCCGGCCGCCTCCCTGAGCCGCAGTGACACAACGGTAACTACCGCCAATCCGCCGGCCTCACAGGTGTATACCCTTACGGTACGGGATAACTATGGTTGTAATTTCTCGGTAACCGATGAGGTACTGGTCACCAAACTGCCGGAGCCCGCACCCTTTGCCGGCAATGACACCAATGCCGTATATGGTATTCCTCACCAGCTTACCGGTTTTGGCGCCGGACCGGGCGGTACCTATGAATGGTCGCTGATTACACCGGTAAACGGATCCGCAGTATTCAGCAACCGCAATACCGCAGCGCCCACTGTGGTATTCCAGCCCATGGGCAATCCGCAGGGCATCACTTACGACAGCAATTACTACCGGGTGGCGCTTACGACGCACGATGCCGCGGGCTGTGCAGGTTATGACACCGTCACCATACATATCTACAATGGCCCCACGTATTACGTGCCGAACGCGTTTTCACCCAACAACGACGGCATCAATGATGTGTTCAGGCCGGTACCGGTTGGCATCGCCAATACCGAGTATTTCAGGATATTCAACCGCTACGGACAACTGGTGTTCGAAACCACCCGTTTCCGCCAGGGCTGGGATGGAACCTTTAAGGGGCAGCCTCAACCCCTGGGTGCGTACGTCTGGTTGCTGAAAGGCACCGACCGCAACGGCAGGAAGGTGGAAATGAAAGGCACCGTGATGCTGGTGCGGTAAATGCGCCAAACATAATGATCTGAAAATCCCGGCAAAGCCGGGATTTTTTTTACCGTGGACTGAACTGCCCGCTGACCGACTCATGAATGGTTTGCCTGCCGGAAGAGGGGACAGGGAACAGGGAACGCGGAACAGGGAACAGGGAACAGGGAATGGGGAACAGAGAACAAGGAACTGTACAATATAAAATTTTCAATATTCAATGTGCAATTTTCAATGCTCAATGCCAGGCCCACGGATAAAACGACTGAGTACGATTGCCCATTTCTAAACCTCCCTAAACTTCCCTAAACCCCGCTAAACATTGCTTAAACCCTTAACCTTAAACTTTAAACCTTTCCCCGCCCAAGCGTCCCGGCGAAGCGCCCGACATCAACGCTTGAACGCTTCCCCGTTCCGGCGGTGGTTTCGCCGGCGCTATCATCGAGGCGAACGAGATCCGCCGTGCAACCCCGACGAATAGAGTCGGATGTCGTCGGGGTTGCACGGAATGCCCCGACGCACCGGAATGATTCCGTTGTGAAAACCCCGCCGGAACAATGGGAACAGGGAATGGGGAGCAGGGAATGAGGAACAGGGAACGGAGAACAGGTTTGAACGCATGAACGTTTCGTGTTCCGGCGGTGGTTTCGCCGGCCCTAACATCGAGGCGAACGAGATCCGCCGCGCAACCCCGACGAATAGAGTCGGATGTCGTCGGGGTTGCACGGAATGCCTGGACTCACCGGAATGACTCCGTTGTGAAAACCCCGCCGGAGCAATGGGAACAAGGAATGATGAACAGGGAATGGGGAACTGTACAATAAAATGTAATAGCTAGTACTTGATCTGACAGTTGCGGATTTTTCTTTTTTAGTTTAACATGGGAAACGGATTAAATTTTTAAGCTGCTGGACTGGCCTGGTTCA
>JAYRPG010000084.1:0-9949 GCA_041911275.1 Ferruginibacter sp.
CCGATGCGGCCTTCATCAGAATAACGGGGATCCATATATTTTACTTATTTTGCTATAGTACACTTATATATTCCCAACCATCATGTCATTCAGGTCTGTCCTGCATAACAGCCGCTTTGCCGTTGCTGCGGTAATCACCTGCAGTGTGCTGCTGATTGTATTGCTGCTGACAAAAGAATGGGAGCAGCTGAGCGCCGAACGTGAACGCATAATCGAACGGGCTGTCCGCCGCAACTCCAACCTGGCCCTTACCCTGGAAAGTTATACCGTACGCACCCTGCAGCACGCCGAAATGCTCATCCAGTTGCTGCAGGCTGAGCTGGACAAAAAACAGGATTTCCGGCAACTGGATCAAAAGCTGCAGCAATCAACGGCCGACCGGAATCTCTACGATGCCCTCACGCTGATCGATACAACAGGGCGTGTATGGTTTTCGAGCGGCGGGCCGGCCGGTACAGCCAGGTCTTACGAAGAAGCCCCTTTTTTCCTCCACCACAAAAACCAGCCGGGCCATGCCCTGCATGTATCCACCCCCCTCACCTCTGCCACAACCGGCAAAACGGTCATCATGATTACCCGGCGCCTGGAACAGGCCGGTGGCGGATTCCGGGGTGTGGTTGCCCTGGAGATCCTTCCCTATACGTTCACGGCCTTCTATGAAAAGGCGGTGGTGAATCCGCACGATATCGTATCCCTGATTGCGCCTAACGGCATTACCTATGCGCGGCTCACGGGCACCGTGCCCAGCCAGGGTGAAAACATCAGCAAGAGCCCCTTATTCGGCTATCTGCGCAGTCAACCGGTGGGCACCTATTTTGCCCGTGACGCCATCCGCGGCATCCCCACCTATTTCAGTTACCGCGCCATGAGCCAATATCCCATTATCGCCACGGTGGGCACCTCCGAAAAGGATGTACTGGAAGATTTCCACCGCAGGAAGGTCCGCGAAGTGCTCTTCACCCTGGGCATCTGTTTCATGATTGCCCTTTTCGCCGCCCTGCTCTGTAGCGGTATCCTGCAAAGGCGCCGGTATTTCAACCTGCTGAAAGAAAGCGAGGAAAAATACCGCCTGATGTTCGAGAACAGCGGGGACGCCATCGTGCTGATGTCGGAGACCGGCCAGTTGCAGGCACTGAATCCCGCTGCCCATCAGCTTTTCGGCCTGCAGACCGGAGCCTTTCCGGAGGGTGGTTTCTGTACCCTGGTGCACCCGGCTGACCAGCAGCGATGCAAAGACCCGGATACCGGGCTGATCCGGATGCCGGCCCTGAACCGTGAACTCCGGTTCACCCGGGCCAACGGTTCCGTATTTGAAGGTGAAGTGCATGCTTCGGCCTATGCCAGCAGCGGCGAAAAAAAGGTAATCGTTGCCGTTATCCGGGATACCACAGAAAGAAAAAGACTGCAGGAGGAACTGATCCGGGAAAAAACCCAGCGGCAGCAACTCGTCACCAAACAGGTGATCCAGGCCCAGGAGAATGAGCGGAACCGTTTGGGAAGGGAATTGCACGACAATGTTTGCCAGCTGCTGACTACGGTGAAAATTTACATCAGCCTGATCAGCCGGGAGAGCGCAAAACAGAAGGAGTATATTGCCAAATCGCAGCAGTACCTCGATATGAGTATCCGCGACATCCGCGATCTGTCCCACGCGCTGAGCACCCCGGGCCTGAGTGAACGAACCCTCCGCGAATCGGTGAGTAACCTGCTGCACGACACCTTTGCGGGCACTGCGCTGAAGGTAGCGTGCAACATTCAGCCGGAAGTGGAAAACGCCGGGATGGAAGAAAAACTCGCCTTGTTCCGCATCATCCAGGAACAGATTCACAATATCCAGAAACATGCCGGCGCCAGCGAATTACAACTCAACCTCACCGCTGAGCGCTCCATGGTGGTACTCACCATCCAGGACAATGGAAAGGGATTTGATCCGGCTGCACAGCACAGCGGGATCGGCCTGAGCAATATGGAAACCCGGGTACAGGTTTTTGCCGGACAGTTCAGCGTGCAATCGGCTCCGGGCCAGGGCTGCTCCATCCGGGTTGCCCTGCCGATGCCGGAAACGGTCAGCGGCCGGGATAGCGTGCCGCCAGCTGAACAGCCCTGAGGGCATTCACGATCCCCCCGCAGTTACAGACTGCGGCCGGTGCATGCACTGCTTTTTCATCCGGCACGGCAGAGGTGGCTGACGGATCCACCGCCGAACGGCAAAGGATGTCGCGGATCTGCACCGCCGTTAAACGGGGGAAATAACTCCGCAGCAAAGCCGCCACCCCGGTTACCACCGGAGCCGCCATACTGGTGCCATCCAGCAGCGCATAGCGGTTGCCCGCAGGTATGGGGGCATAGATGGCCACTCCCGGCGCCAGCAGATCCACCACCGTTTTGCCATAATTACTGAATGCGGCCAGGCGGCCGCTGGTATCTGAAGCCCCTACCGTAATCCAGTTGGGGGCCACCGAATCGCTGAACAGGAACCGGGGATGCGGATAATTATCCCAGCCACCGATATCCCTGCGGCTGTTACCGGCGGCCTGCACAATCAATACGTCTTTGGACCAGGCATAACGCAGGGCCTCATCAATCATGTATTTGTCCGGGCTCAGGCTTTTGCCGAAACTCAGGTTCAGCACCCGGGCTCCCTGATCCACCGCATAGCGGATGCCCATGGCAATATCCTTGTCAAATTCATCGCCCTCCGTGGTGGTGCGCACGGCCAGCAGGCGCACCTTAGCGGCAATGCCGTCCATTCCCAGGCCATTGCCCCGCACCGCACCAATGATACCGGCCACATGGGTACCATGCAGGGTTTCCCCAGCAGCCACATCTCCGTTGCCATAAAAGCGGCTGGACGGATCGGTATCATCATCGCCGGTGATGTCAAGGCGTTCGTTGCGGGGTGGCTCATGCTCCGCGCGGTAACGGGCGGTTTCGCCGGAAATGTAACTGCGGAATTCGGCCAGCGCCCGTTGATTATCGACATCCGCACTGCTGAACTGGCTGAAAAAGTTCAGCAGCAGTTCCCGTACTGCCCGCTCACGGTCATCCCTGCCCGAAAACTGCTGCAGTTCTTTTGCCGTATAGCGGTCCTTACCGGTCCAAAAGCGGATGAGGCTGTCGCAGAATTGCAGCAGCCGGTGCTGTTCTGCCAGGGTGTCGAGCAGGCCGGCCGTAGGACCTTTGCCCACCACGCCGCTGCGCGCCTTCAGCCAGGAGGCATAGAGGTACTGGTCTGCGGGATCTTTCGGGGGCGCCTGCAGACTGACAAAACGATCCCGGAACCGCCAGTAAACGCGGATCCATTCACTGCTGTTGTTGAGCACATTGCTGCCGGCGGGATGCCCGAGAAAATTCCAGCCATAACGGTCATCTGTATACCCGTTGGCATCATCATCGATGCCGTTGCCCGGTATTTCACGTTCATTGATCCAGAGCACGGGGCGCAGGTCTTCATGCGTGGTATCGATGCCGCTGTCCAGCACCCCCACGGTTACGGGTACCGGCTGCAGGTTTTGCCGGGCCAGCCACTGGTAGGCCGCGGTGAGGCTGATGCCTTTGTGAGGCCCTTCCACCGGCTCCAGGTGCCAGCCTGCCAGCCG
This sequence comes from Ferruginibacter sp., assembly GCA_041911275.1. GTDB lineage: Bacteria > Bacteroidota > Bacteroidia > Chitinophagales > Chitinophagaceae > Ferruginibacter. The sequence continues at coordinate 3,600 of JAYRPG010000084.1, forward strand.
CGGAGCCTGGGCCTGTGCCGGCATGCCTGCGGCCGAAAACATCAGGATGAAAAGGAAAAGGCGATTCAGCATACCGTAGGGGTTGAAGGGTAAAGATAACGCACTGCGGGGCATAGCAGGCAGGGCTACCCCACCGGGATCAGCAGGCAACCTTCGGCTTTACGATAACCGTTTCAGGCGGTTTTTGCTACCGTTTCCGGAAATCGGTCATGATGGCTCTCGCGGTTTATCTGCCGAATACGTTGCGGAGGATATCGGTAACGCGGGCGGCCGGATCCTGGCGGATCTTTTTCTCTTCCTGGGCGATATTGAAGAACAGGCCCGAGAGTGCCCGTTCGGTGACGTAGGCGGTAAGATCGGTATTCACTTTTTTGGCAGCAAAACGATTGTAGTTGCTGAACACATCCGACCAGTAGCGGGTGGCCTGTACTTTATCGAGCGACTGGCTGATCACGGGCCGGAACTGCTCGGTGAGCTGGGCGGTGGTTTGCTTTTTCAGGTATTCGGTGGCGGCCGTATCTCCGCCCCGCAGAATCTGCAGCCCATCGGTCACCGTCATGCCGCGGATGGCATTCCAGAAAATATTGCCCACGCCCGATGCGGCATCTTCCGCAGCCCGGTTCATCGACAGGATGGCCTTGTCGACCATACTGCCCATGCCCAGGTTGCGCAGGGTTTTCTCTACAGCCTGTGCTTCAGCCGGCATCAGGATCTTCACGGCCGCATTGCCGAAATAACCATCCACCCGGCTTAACCGGCTGCTGCTGCTGTCGGTTCCCACCCGCAGGGCCTCTTTCAGTCCGCTGATGATGTCCTCATTGCTCAGTCCGGCTCCTTTGTTGCCGCCGGAAAAAATGCCTTTCACGTCGGGCAGCGCAGCCTTGCTGCTGTCTTTACCCTGCACTTTTTTGATCAATCCGCCGATGCCCTGCGCCTGAACCCTACCGGGGCTGCAGCAAAGGCTGAACAGCAAAAGGAATAAATAGCTTTTCATGGTTTCCGTTTACTGCAAAAATAAGGCCGGCAGGCAGGAACCGGCTGGTTTCGGATTAACTTTGGGCACTTTAACAATTAGTTGCATGCAGGCATTTTCTATCTGGGAGCAGGAGAGTTTTTTTGCCCCGCAGGATCTCATCATCATCGGAAGCGGTTTTTGTGGTTTGTGGACGGCCCTGAAAATGGCGGAACGCTACCCGGACAAATCGGTTACAGTGCTGGAAAGAGGGTTGATACCCACGGGAGCGAGTACCCGAAATGCGGGCTTCAGCTGCTTTGGCAGCCCGTCAGAATTGCTGGAAGACGTGGAGAAAATGGGCGCGGCCCGCACCTTTGACCTGGTGGAAATGCGCTTCCGGGGCCTCCGCCAGATTGCTGAGCGGTTCAGCGCCGAACAATCGGGCTTTGAGGCTTCCGGCGGTTATGAGTGTTATGACGCAGACGCCGGTATCTGGCAGACAGCCCTGGAACGGCTGCCCTGGCTGAACGGGGAGATGAAGCGGATCACCGGGCTGGACAACAGTTTTGAGCAGGCTGATCCCCTGCTGCAAACTTTTGGCTTCCGTGGCTTCCGGCACCTGGTGCGCAACCGGCTCGAAGGGGGCATCCACTCCGGCAAAGTGATCCGTGCCCTGCTGCAGCAGGCCCAGGCGCGTGGCGTGCAGGTATTCACCGGAACCGAAGTAACCGGTTTTGAAAAACGGACCGGCGAGGTGGAAGTGCATACCCGGCAGCAGATGCGATTCAGGGCACGGCAACTGCTTCTCTGCACCAACGCCTTTACCCGCACCCTGCTGCCCGAACTGGATATTGTGCCCAACCGCGGTCAGGTGCTGCTCACCGCGCCCCTGCCCGGGCTGCGGTTCCGGGGAACTTTTCATTACGACCAGGGCTATTATTATTTCCGGAACCTGGGTAACCGGCTGCTGCTGGGCGGCGCCCGGAACCAGGACTTTGAGCGGGAATGCACCACCGAAATTGACATCACGGAAAAGATACAGACGGAACTGGAGCGGTTCATCCGCGATCACCTGCTGCCCGAAACCCCTTTTACCATCACTGACCGCTGGAGCGGCATCATGGCCATGGGCAGCGATAAAATGCCCCTCGTGCATAGGCTGGATGAAAACCTGTACTGCTGTGTTCGTATGAGCGGTATGGGGGTGGCGCTGGCGCCGGAAGTGGCCGACCGCGTTGTGAACCTGATTGCGCAATCCTGACCCGGCCCCTGCCCTGCAGCTTACTGCTTAACAATTTTGGTGCTGAAGGCGTTTTTGCCATTTTCAATGTGCACCACGTAGATGCCCGGAACCAGGTGGGCCACAGAAAGCGTTTGACGGGCCTGGCTGATCTCACCGGCATACACCTGCACACCCTGCATGTTCACGATCCGCACTTTACGCACAGTGAGTTCGTTGTTGCTGGTATACTTCACCGTGAGTTGTGCCTGCACCGGGTTGGGATATACCTGGAAGCTTACCTGCGGCTGGGCCGGAACCGGCTGGGCAGGTACTGTATCGGCAGCAGCGGGGGCAGCTTCCACCTGGTTGCTGTCGCAGGCATTGCTGTTCAGGAAACTGTTGCGGGCATTGCCGGTGGCAAACAGGGCACGCATTCTTTTCTTCTGCCCGGTGGTAAACATGTTCATGCAGGCATCATCCGAAAAATCCATGTAGTTCATGAACATATCACCGGCAGGCGTCTGAGAGCATTCGGTAACGCGGGGGAAAGAGGGACAGCCGAAGTTGTAAGATTTCTGGCGGGGGGTATCTTCCACACCGTCATCACCGCAGTCGGCATCACCCCAGATGTGCTTCAGGCCCATCCAGTGACCCACTTCATGGGTAGCGGTGCGGCCTTTGTTGAAAGGAGCCCGCAGGTAGCCGGTGGTGCCAAACACATCAAAACTGATCACCACACCATCCTTATCGGCCGGTGAACCCGGCAGCGTGGCATAACCAAGGCTGCGGCCACCCAGGTTACAAACCCAGATATTCAGGTATTTTTTAGCATCCCAGGCATCATCACCACCGCGGTAGTTGCTTTTCATGGCGTCATCAGCCGTGAATACGGTAACCGTTGTGGCTTTGCGGATGATGCCGGTGGTGCGCTTGCCCCGGGGGTCAACCTGGGCGAGGCAGAAACGGATGCGGATATTAGCGGCCGCACCGGCAAAAGCTGCGGGACGGTTGCCGGCATCGCTGTTCAGGTTGGCGAAATCATTGTTCAGGGAAACCAGCTGGCTCAGGATCTGGGCATCGCTGATGTTCTGAACCGGGGTATTGTAGAGCACATGAATCACTACCGGGATGGTAATCAGCTCATTGGCGGCAGTATCCCGGCTGCGGAGGGGAGATTTGAGGTGTAAGGTCTGGTTCACCCGCTCTTCCTCAGCCCGGATGGCAGCAGCCACCACCGGGTCGGCTTTCAGTTGCTGGATATAACTTTCTGAACCACAACGATTTTGTGCATTCAGGAGTTGAGCGGCCAGGAGGAGGAAAATTGCGGTGATCGTTTTCATCTTGATAAGGTATTGGATACAGAATGCTATCCAGTATCAGTGCCAAACTGCAGAATGCAGTACTGGCGGGGCTTTCAGAGGATGTTACGATTCAGCGCTTTCCGGAAAATGGAAAAAGCCGGCCGGATCCGTACAAAAACGGGAAAAAACAGGGGAATTCCGGAGGATCTGGATGTACCGGCCGATGAGGCCGCAAAAGTGGATTTCAGGGAAACGGATGGGATATCGCTGAAGACAGGGAACGGTATAACCGGTGGAGATAGCCGTTTCAGAGATGCTGCAATTAACAGAAAATGGCGCAAAAACGCCGATTTATTTTGCAATCTTTTACCGTTCAGCATTCCGGCTTTACCGCCTGCTTTGGTACCTTTGGCGCCAAAAATTCAACCGATGAAACAATTGCCGGTATGGTTGCTGCTGCTGGGTTTCTTTTCGTGTACACAGCCCGAGCAACAGGCGCCCTCCGCTGAACCGCAGCCTGACCAGGGCAGCATCTCTCCCCCCGCCCTCATTCCCCTGTCGCTGATTGCGGCTTATCCCCACGACACCAGCGCCTTTACTGAAGGACTGCAGGTACATGAAGGCAAGCTTTATGAAGGCACCGGCGAGCTGGGCCGCTCCTGCATCCAGGTTTCAGACATTCAAACCGGCAGGGTGGAAAAAAGGTATCCGCTGAAAGACCCCAACCTGTTTGGCGAAGGGATCAATATCTTCCAGGGTAAACTCTACCAGCTCACCTACCAGAATCATGTGGCATTCATGTATGATCTGAAGGATCTTTCCAAACCGCTGAAAACCTTCAGCTGGGCCACCGAAGGCTGGGGCATGACCAATAACGGCGCGGAGCTCATCATCAGCGACGGGGGCACGGCGGGCAACCTGTATTTCGTGAATCCGGATGACTTCAGGGTGAAGCGCATCATACAGGTGGTGGACAATAACGGACCCGTGGCTTATGTAAATGAGCTGGAATACATCGACGGTTTCGTGTATGCCAATGTGTGGGGTACCAGCTACCTCATTAAAATTGATCCTGCAAGCGGCCGCGTGGTCGGTAAAATTGAAACCAGCCAGGCCCTGCGGAATTTTTACAGCAACTACTCCATCCGGCACCTCGACAATGTGCTGAACGGCATTGCCTGGGACAGTGCCCGGCAGAAATTGTACATCACGGGAAAAAACTGGCCCCAGTTGTTTGAAGTGCGGATGAACTGAGGGGTTGCATCAGAAGGGGATCCTGTCTCAGAACGGAGAACGGCTGGCCAGGCCCTGCACGCCCTGCGCCAGCAGGTAATAGAGCAGCAGCCCCAGCGCAGCTGCCGCCAGGAATGCAGCCGCTTTCCACCAGCGGCCGGCAGCCGGTTCAGCCTCATTCAGCAGTTCCTGCATCTCTGTAGTGGTGGTTTCGCGGTCGCCCACCAGCATGCTGTGCGCCGCATCTTTATGAATCACTTTACCCGCCTGCACCGGCTGCAGGAGTGCTTCGGGCAATACCGCCGCCTGGAAATCCACGATACCATTGCCATAGGTGAAAACGCCCAGCCCCGTTACCGCTACCTCTCCGCTCCGGAGCAGTTTTTCCAGCAAGAGCTGGCTGATGGCTGAAAATTCATTGAAGATATGCTCGGTATCCCGGGCTGGGGTAAAGCTGATCAATGGCCTTGGCGCACTGATCTGCTGCTGGGGAAAATCGTATCCGGCGGGCTGCAGCTTCAGTTCCAGCCGGCCGATACCGGGCAGCACACAGCGCTTCTTCCGGAAAAAAGAAGCCGCAATCACATCGAAAAGCGGATCGGCCTGGATGGAGGAGGATGTCATGGCGTGGCGGTTAGCGGTCGGTTCTGCAAAGAAATAGGTTTCCCGGCAAAGTTCCGAATCTGTTAAAAACGCATCATCACCCCGGCAAGAAAGTTGATGCCGTACACCGGATACTGGTACCAGCGCTGGTAGCGGTTATTGAACAGGTTATTGATGTCGAGCCAGGCACTGAAACGTTTGTTTACCTGAAACTCCACCCCTGCGCTCAGGTCGGCGCCGCCGCCGAGGCGGAAATCGGTTCCGTCTTTCCTGAGTACCGGCGCACCGTTGAAGGCCATGAAGTCGCCCTTGATGAGCACCTGTTTAAATGCCCACCAGCGGAGAGAGGCATTCAGTTCCAGGGGAAGCATGCCCCAGGCCCTGCGCTGGTCGCGGAATCCGGTGTACCCATTAAAAGTGAGCCCCCCGGTAAGGGTAAACTGATCCTGCTTCACAAAGCTCAGGTCGCCGTGCAGGCGCAGGTTCGACACCTTGCCTTCATTCACCACCACAAATGTTTTTCCGGTAAGGCTGTCATTGTAAAAGAAAGGCAGGTTATGGTGGGTGATCCAAGATGCCTTGGCGCTGAAATTAAAATGATCGCCCACCGTGGCTTTGATGCCGCCATAAATCTCCGTTTCCCGGGTATTGATCTGGCTGCCCAGGGTTCCTGTCCAGGGGTTGATGCGGGTAAGATGCTGGTAGGTGTTTTTGATGATGCGGCCCACCACGCCTGCCTGGGCCAGGAATATCTTGTCTTTCAGTTTGGCTTCGCCGTAAATATTGGGCAGCAGGTTCCAGCCACCGTTGTTCCAAACCGGCGTAACCCCGATGTGGATATTGTACAGGGGTTTGGCATAAGCGATTTCCGGCGCCAGGCTGTACAGGTTATTGCTGAAGCGGCTGCCATTGGCGAGGCTGTCGGAGCGGTACCCGGTGATATCTGCCTGCGCAGACAGCCGGATGCTGAGCGCATCCCCAAAAGTCTTTTCAGCCGGCACGGTGAGCACCAGGGATTGTTCCGACATGCGGCCCG
>JAYRPG010000085.1:0-1181 GCA_041911275.1 Ferruginibacter sp.
GCACAGGGGGCGGCCAGTCGCCGCCGCCCCCTGTACCCCCGGGCTCCGGCCAGCAAAATCGCCACTTCGTGGTGCCTTCGACTTATCCCTGCAGGCTTCGGGTCGGGCCGAGGCAGCGTCCGTGCAAAACACGGCCCTCAGCCCGCATCCATGCGGGCTGCCCCGGCCTTCCGGGAACGTCTCAGCGATTTTGAGGCCGCCAGCACCGGCAGTTTCAGCAAGGCTGGTGAATAAATTAACGACAGGTCGCACGAACTGTAGGCCGGGTAAGGCGTAGCCGCCACCCGGCACAAAATCGGCTCCGTGCCCGCTGTCCTTGTCCGGCGGCGCTACGCTTGCGCGGGCCTACGAAGGGCGCGAATAGAGCGCCAAATCGTGGGCAGGGTAAGGTGTAGCTGTCACCCGGCAAAAATACGGCACAAGAGCGGCCCAACAGCGTAGCCGGGATAAGGTGCCATACGCCGCCATCCGGGATTTTCTCTGCTGTCGCTATGCTCAGCCGCTTCCGTGTTGCTATTGCAGAACTTCATGTTTGCTGGTGACCAGGAACAGACCATACCCTGATGAAGTCAGTCAGGATATTTGCCGGATAAACGCCCAATAATTTACGTAGCCGGGAGCCATTCAACAATAGTTCTTGCCAACTCCCTGGGCTGTTCGAGCGGAATCATATGGCCGCAATCCCGAATAATTCTTAACGACGCAGAAGGTATGGCTTCGACCAACTCTTTTGCCTCCTTCATCGAACGGATGGCATCATCTTCACTGGCTATAACCAATGTTGGACAGCATATTGTTGCAGAAGGTATACCTTGTCTGGATAAGGATGATTGCGTGATGAAGGCTTCAAATCCCAGAGAGTATCCCATTTTCTGGATAGCTGAAATCATATCCTGATTTGATGTGTTGAGAGGGTGGAGTGACCGGGCAATAGCATAGCTGCTCAGCCCCTTAAACGTTGTGGGGGACAATGACTGCACATTTTTCCGCTTTGCTTCAGCCTCTAACGGCGTATCTTCCCGTAAGGAACTGGCAATAAGCACTAAGGACTCTACACGGGCTTTGTTGAATAAATCAGATTTCGGGTAAGTCTCCCCCGTAGCGGGTTGTGTTTTCAGGCAATACGCACGCTTTCAGGCATACCTGCTTTCGTCATTTTGTTCAGCGCTCGTACCAGGGCC
>JAYRPG010000086.1:0-12162 GCA_041911275.1 Ferruginibacter sp.
GCAAATATCTATCCCTTTTTCAGGCCGCTTGAGTCGGACCAGGATACGGAGGTGATCATAGGTTCGAAGCAGATCCTGATGTTTGGTTCGAACAGCTATCTTGGGTTGACCAATCATCCGAAAGTGAAGGAAGCCGCCAAGCACGCCATTGATAAATATGGCAGCGGCTGTGCGGGGTCGCGGTTCCTGAATGGCACGCTCGACCTGCACCTGCAGCTGGAGGATGCCCTGGCCGAATTTGTGGGAAAAGAAGGAGCCCTGGTGTTCAGCACCGGGTACCAGGTGAACGTGGGCGTGATTTCTGCCCTGGCCGGCCGCAATGATTACCTGTACCTGGACGAATGGAATCATGCCTGCATCATTGACGGTGCAAGGCTTTCTTTCTCAAAAGTTTATAAATACGGCCACAGTGATATGGCGCACCTGGAAAAGCTGCTGTCCAACGCTCCGGCCGATGCCTTCAAACTGATTGCCACCGATGGCGTATTCAGCATGGAAGGCGATATCGCCCGCCTCGATGAAATCACGGCCCTGGCCCGTAAATACAACGCCTCCGTGTTTGTGGATGATGCCCATTCACTGGGGGTACTCGGTCCGCTGGGACGCGGTACGGCTGCCCATTTCAACATCACCGACAAGGTTGACCTGATCATGGGCACATTCAGCAAATCCCTGGCCTCTATCGGCGGCTTCATTGCTGCCGACAAAAAGGTAATTGAATACCTCAAGCACCATGCCCGTTCGCTGATGTTCAGTGCCAGCATTTCTCCCGGCGCCGCCGCCAGTGCCCTGGCAGCCCTGGAAGTGATGAAATCTGAACCGGAGCGCATTGAGAAACTCTGGCAGAACACCAACTATACGCTGGAGCAGTTCCGCGAAGCCGGTTTCGACGTGGGCCCCACTGAATCGCCGATCATCCCCATCTATGTTCGCGACAACGAAAAAACCTTCCTGATGGCTAAGATGCTGATGGATGAGGGGGTATTTGTGAACCCGGTGGTATCGCCGGCGGTGAGCAGTGAATCGTCCATGATCCGTTTCTCCCTGATGGCCACCCATTCGTTTGAACAGATCGACTACGCCGTGGAAAAACTCAAAAAAGTGGCGGAGAAACTCGAAATCCCAACGGTAGCACATACCGTTAAAGAGACTGTAAAAGCATGATGCAGATCAAGCAGGTTGCGAATAAAAAAGATTTAGCCGCATTCATCGATTATCCCCACGCATTGTACCAGGGCGATCCCTGTTATGTGCCGGAATTGCATATTGCCCAACGCGATCTGCTCACCCCCGGAAAGCATCCTTTTCATGAACATTCCCGGGTACAGTGTTTCCTGGCCTGGGAAAACGGCCGCATCCGGGGCCGCATCGCTGCGATCCTCAACAACAATCACAACCAGTTCAAACAGGCTCAGGACGGGTTTTTCGGTTTTTTTGATGCTGAAAACGACCAGGAGGTAGCGAATGCACTTTTTGCAGCCGCTGCAGCCTGGCTGAAAACCCAGGGCGCCAACAAAATGGTGGGCCCCGTGAATCCTTCCACCAATGAGCCTTGTGGTTTGCTGGTGGAGGGTTTTGATACGCCCCCGGTGGTGATGATGCCTTACAACAAGCCTTATTATGCTTCCCTGATCAGCAACGGCGGATTTGCCAAGCAGGTTGACCTGCTGGCCTATGAGCTGCTGACCAGTTCGGTTGACAAGCGTACCCTCGAATTGAAGAACGCCCTCCGTCAGCGACTGGCAGCCAGGGGTATCCATATCCGGAACATCAACATGAAGGACTTTACTGCGGAAGTGGAAAAAGTGCTGGATGTGTACAATGCTGCCTGGGCCGACAACACCGGCTTTGTGCCGATGACCAAAAACGAATTCCGGTACATGGCCAAGGATATGAAAATGATCCTTGACAAGGATTTTTGCCAGGTGGCCGAACACAATGGCCGGGTGATTGGTTTTTCACTCGCCATTCCTGATCTGAACCAGGTGCTGATCCGCATCAAACGGGGCCGCCTCCTGCCCACCGGCATTTTCAAACTGCTGCTGGGTTTGAAGAAGATCAACTTTGTACGCGTGCTGGCACTGGGCGTACTGGAGGAATACCGGAAAGCCGGCATCGAAGCCGTATTTTATTCGGAAATCATTGAAAAGGCGGCGGAGAAGAAGATCCGCGGCGGAGAAGCCTCCTGGATCCTGGAACACAACGAAATGATGAACAACGGCCTGAAAAAACTGAATGCCACGGTGTATAAACGGTACAGGCTGTACGAAAAAGCGATATGAAAGAGAAGGTGCTGATTACGGGGGCGAGTGGATTTCTGGGCTATCATCTCATCCGTTCCGCTTTGCAAAGCGGGTATGAGGTTACGGCAGCCGTCAGAAAAAGCAGTGATATCCGGCACCTGCAGGATCTGGGCATCGGGTTTACGGAACTGGATTACCGGAACCCGGAGAAAATGGCCCGGCAGTTCCTTGAAGCAAAATATGAGCGGGTGATTCATGCAGCCGGCACTACCCGGGCCCTCACGGAGGCCGCCTACGACCAGGTGAATGCCGGTTTTACGGAAAACCTGGCCCAGGCCGCCGCCGCGCATAAGGGGCTGGTGAAACAATTTGTGTTCATCAGCAGCCTGGCCGCTGCCGGCCCGCTGCATGAACAGGAGGGCCTGATCACGGAAAGCGGAGACTGCCGGCCGGTAACCGCTTATGGAAAAAGTAAACTGAAAGCCGAAAACCTCCTGAAAATGATTGACCTTCCCGTCACCATTTTCAGGCCTACCGCTATCTATGGCCCCCGGGAACGGGATATTTTTATGGTGACGCAATACCTGAGCAAGGGTTTTGATCCCTATATCGGGCGGAATGCGCAGCACCTGAGTTTTGTGTACGGTCCCGATATGGCCGACCTGGCTGTAAAAGCCCTGGAAAGAGACGGCGCCCGTGGCCTGTACCATGTATCCGACGGGCAGGTTTACAGCCGCTACGCTTTTGCCGATATTGTTCAGGAACTCCTCGGCAAAAAGGCTTTCCGGATCCATCTTCCGGTACCCCTTATCCGGGCTATCCTGTTCAGCACTGAGCAGGTGAGCCGGATGCTGAACAAAGTACCGGCCGTTACCCTGGAAAAACTGAATGAACTGACAGCAGCCAACTGGAACTGCGATATCTCCCTGGCCCGCCAGGAACTGGGCTATGCGCCCCGTTTCGATTTGCGGAAGGGCCTGGATGAATCGTTGAAGTGGTACCGTTCCGAGGGCTGGCTGAAATGAACAAAATGCAGCTATTTGCTGCGGGTTAAGGTCTTTACAGACAGGATCCGCGGCGGGTAACATACAACCATCATCACTAAAAATCAATAACATGAAACAACAGGTGCGGCCGGCAGAAGGAAAGCTCGGCGTTCTGATCCCCGGCTTGGGTGCAGTAGCCACCACTTTTATTGCCGGTGTGGAAGCGGTGAAAAAAGAACTGGCATTGCCCGTAGGGTCGCTGACCCAGATGGGAAATATCCGGATCGGCAAGAGAACGGAAAACAGGAATCCCAAGATAAAGGATTTTGTACCCCTGGCCTCCCTGAATGATATCGTTTTCGGCGGTTGGGATATTTATGAAGATAATGTGTACGAGGCGGCGATGAATGCCAAGGTGCTGGAAGCGGGATTGCTGAATGCCATCCGTCCGGAACTGGAAGCCATCCAGCCCATGAAAGCCGTTTTCGACAAGACTTATGTGGCCAACCTCGACGGTAAAAATGTAAAACAGGCGGCTACCAAATTCGACCTGGCGCAGGAGCTGATCCGCGACATTGAAACCTTCAAGGCAAAGAACAACTGCAGCCGTACGGTTATGGTATGGTGCGGCAGTACCGAAAAGTACATTGAGCCGGGAGCCGTGCACGGCAGCATCGAAGCCTTCGAAAACGCCATGCGCAGCAATGACCCCAGCATTTCGCCCAGCATGATTTACGCGTATGCGTCCATCAAAACCCATACGCCCTTTGCCAATGGCGCGCCCAACCTTACCTGCGATATCCCGGCACTGATCGAACTGTCGAAAGAACTGAACGTTCCCATCGGCGGTAAGGATTTCAAAACCGGCCAGACGCTGATGAAAACCATCGTGGCCCCCGGCCTGCATGCCCGTGCCCTCGGGGTAAGGGGATGGTTCTCCACCAATATCCTGGGTAACCGCGACGGTTATGTACTGGATAATCCCGATAACTTCAAAACCAAGGAAGTGTCGAAGCTGAGCGTACTGGACGAAATCTTCAAGCCCGATTCCAGTCCGGAGCTCTACGGCGAACTGTACCACAAAGTGCGGATCAACTATTATCCCCCGCATGGTGACAACAAGGAAAGCTGGGACAACATCGACATTTTTGGCTGGCTGGGATACGGCATGCAGATCAAGATCAACTTCCTCTGCCGCGATTCCATCCTGGCGGCTCCCATTGTGCTGGATCTCGCCCTGCTGCTCGACCTGGCACACCGTGCCGATATGAGCGGCATCCAGGAATGGCTTTCTTTCTATTTCAAGTCTCCGCAGCACCTGGAAGGGCTGGCTCCGGAACACGATATTTTCAAACAGCTCATTAAACTGCAGAATACACTGCGGCACATGATGGGCGAAGACCTGATCACGCACCTGGGACTGGATTATTACCAGGACCTGGTAGAAGCCATGTAAGCATGCAGCTGCACCGGCTTTTCGCCTCCTGCGGAGGCATCGGCTATATTCGTGGAGGAGGTACCCTGGCAGCGCTTTTATATGGCGCGGTTTGGTACCTCCTTCCGCCAATATGGCACCAGGGTGCCTATGAAACTGCAATGGTGCTCTTTTTGCTCGTGGTGGGTACCTGGAGCAGTCACCAGGTGGAAGCCGGATGGGGCAAAGACAGCAGCCGGGTGGTGGTAGATGAACTGGCCGGTATGGCGGTGAGTTTGTACGCGATGCCGCATCACTGGTCCAGTGGCGTGGGTGCGCTGGTTTTGTTCCGTTTTTTTGACATCGTGAAACCGCTGGGTATCCGGCGGATGGAGCGCTGGAAAGGCGGATGGGGGGTGATGGCGGATGATGTGCTGTCGGGCGTTTATGCCTGGCTGTTATTACAGGCGCTGATCCGGTGGATGCCGGGTTGGCCTAATGGATAAACATGCAAACCTTTCTGAAAGCCAATATGGCATCGGTACTGTCGAGTGTACTCGATTACGCAGTAACGATCCTGCTGAAAGAATGGGTGCAGGTTGATCCGGTTGCCGCAAGCATATTCGGCACCATCATGGGGGGGATTTTCAACTTTTTTATCTGCCGTCACTGGGTGTTTAGGGTGCCGGATGGTGGGATCTTCCACCAGAGCCGGCGCTACCTGCTGACCTGGGCGGGAAACCTGCTGCTGAATGCGGGCGGAGTTTACCTGCTGATCGAACAGGCCGGACTGCATTACCTGGTGGCGAAAACAGCCATTGCTGTAACGGTGGCCGTAGCGTATAATTACCCGTTACAGAAACATTATGTCTTTAAAAATGCTTAACCCGAACAGCCGTAAGACCTCGTGGTTCCGGCTCCTGCTGCTGGCCGCAGTGTTATCCGGTAGTCCCGCTGCTGCCCAAACCATCGTGAAGGGTTTTATCCGTGATGCCATCACCAAGAAACCCGTTTCCTTTGTAACCGTGATGTTCCGCGACGGGAAGGGCGTTACCAGCGACGCCAACGGCAGCTATTCCATCGAAACCCGCAACCCCAAATACACCACCCTGGAGTTTACCTATGTGGGGTATGCCAAGGCTACCCGCAAAGTAGTGCCGGGCATTGAACAAACCATTGATGTAGATATGGAACTGAGCTCCGCCATGAAAGAGGTGGTGGTGAAACGCGGACGGGGAAAATACCGCAACAAGAACAATCCCGCGGTGGAACTGATTGAAAAGGTGATCGCCAACAAAGACAAAAACCGCATCACCGCCTACGACTACGTACAGAACCAGCAATACGAAAAAATTGCCCTTTCCCTGGCCAACAAGCCTGAAAAGCTCATGAACAATAAGCTGTTCCGCAGCTTCCGGTTCATGATGGAAAACATCGACTCCACCTCGATGCCGGGCAAATCGCTCCTGCCCATCTATGTGGAGGAGAAGATCCAGGATAATTATTACCGCCGCAATCCCCAGGCCAGCAAAGTGCGCATCCTGGGTGAGAAGAAAGTGAACTACGGCGATTTCATCGATAATGCGGGCATCAGCTCCTATATCCGCTCGCTGTACGCAGATATCAATATTTACGACAACACGATCCCCCTGCTGCAGCAGCAGTTCATGAGCCCCATCGCGGATATTTCACCGGCCTTTTACCGGTATTATATCATCGATACTTCCGAGTACGATGGCATCAAACTGATCCGGCTCAACTTCACCCCGAAGAACCCCACAGATCTGATCTTCCGGGGTACCATGTACATCACCCTGGATGGCAACTATTCGGTGCAGAAGATTGACATGACGATCAGCAAACGGGCCAATATCAACTGGACCCGCGACCTGAAGATCCGCCAGGAATTTGAAAAAGGTCCGGATGGCCGCTATCATGTAGTGCTCAGCGATATGATTACCGAGTTTGAGCTGGTGAAGAATTCAGACGGCAGTATGTATGGCGAAAGGCTGGTTTCCTTTAAAAACTTCAAGATCAATGAGCCGGGGCCCGACAGTATCTACAATGGCAAGGATGAAATCAATTACTCATCAGCTCTGACTACCACCGACAGCTTCTGGCTCAAGAGCCGGCATACCCCGCTTTCTGCGTTCGAGGCCAGGGCATATTCCAATATCGACAGCCTGAAGAATACCAAGAAGTTCAAAACCTTCATGACGGTGGTAACGGCAGCCTTCACGGGCTACGTGGTGCTGGGCCCTTATGAAATCGGCAACACCAACACGTTCTACAGCTTTAACCCGGTGGAGGGATTCCGCCTGCGGCTGGGCGGACGCAGTACCCATAAGCTGAGTCCGAATTTTTATTTTGAAAATTACCTGGCTTACGGCTTCAGGGATGAGCGTTTCAAATATGCGATCAATGCCACTTATGCCCTCAATCATAAATCCATCTATAATTATCCCATGCATTTCCTGCGGCTGGGATACCAGTATGAGATGAAGATACCCGGGCAGGAACTGCAGTTTGTGCAGGAAGACAACTTCCTGCTGTCGTTCAAACGCGGTACCAATGACCGCTGGATGTACAACCGGATCATCAAGGCCGAGTATGTGCATGAGTTCGGGAAAAATGTAATGCTGTCATTCGGCTACAAAAACACCGAACAGGAACCGGGCGGCTCCATCGTATTCCAGAAATCCGGTGCCCCGGCCAATGAATTTGTGAAAGGCATCAACACCACAGAGTTATCCGGCGAAATCCGCTGGGCGCCCAACGAGCAGTTTTACCAGGGTAAAAACTTCAGGGTACCGATTGTCAACCGGTATCCCATCTTTAAACTCCGGTACATCGCGGGCGTCAAAGGGCTCACCGGTGGTCAGTTCAACTACCACAACCTGAACCTGTATGCCGAAAAACGCTTTTACATGTCGCAGCTGGGCTTTACGGATGTAACGATGGAGGGCGGCTATATTTTCGGCCAGGTGCCGTTCCCGCTGCTCACCATCCACCGCGCCAACCAGACCTTTGGCTACCAGCTGAATTCGTATAACCTGATGAACTTCCTGGAGTTTGTGAGCGACCGGTTTTACGCGGCCCATTTTGATGTGCATTTCAACGGGTTCTTCCTGAACAAGATCCCCGTGCTGAAGCGGCTCAAATGGCGTGAAGTGGCCAGTGCCAAGTTCCTGTTCGGCAGTGTGCGGAACGAGAACAATCCTGCGATGAACAATGATGTGTTCCGCTTCATGAAAGATAAAAACGGGAATACCGCCACCTATACGCTCGACAGCGGGCCGTATATCGAGGTGAGCGTGGGCCTGGCCAATATCCTGAAACTGGTGCGGCTCGACCTGGTGAAGCGGCTCACTTACCTGGATCATCCCGATATCAGTACCTGGGGCCTGCGTACCCGGATACGTTTTGAGTTCTAAATTTGCAATCTTATTCATCCGGTATGGCAAAGCAAAGGCTGAGAGACCGATTACAACAAATGATTTATGTGGTGATCAACCCGGTGGTAAAAGGGCTGATCCGGATCGGCTTTACCCCCAACGGGGTGACCATTACCGGCCTGATTCTGAACATTGGCGTGGCTGTGGTGTTTATTGTGGGCGCAGAGAAAGGCAACCGGGGCGACCTGTCGTATGTGGGCTGGGCCGGTGTGCTGATCCTGGTGGCCGGGTTGTTTGACATGCTGGATGGCCAGGTAGCCCGCCTGGGCAACATGAGTTCAAAATTCGGGGCGCTGTTTGACTCGGTGCTCGACCGGTACAGTGAACTTTTTATGTTCCTGGGCATTTGTTATTACCTGATTGAAAAGCACTATTTCCTGAGCTCGCTCTTTGCGTTCGTAGCCATGATGGGTTCCATGATGGTGAGCTATACCCGGGCGCGGAGTGAAGGACTGGGCATTGAAAACAAGGGTGGGGTGATGCAGCGTCCGGAAAGGGTGGTGCTCACCGGCCTGTCGGCCATTTCCTGCGGGGTGGCTGCCCACTATATCGGGGGTGATTACAAGTACTATGTGCCTTTTTTCAGGTTCCATGTATTTGAAACCATGACCATTTTCACCCTCCCGATCACCATCATGGCTGTGCTGACCAATATCACCGCTTTAAAAAGACTGATTCATGCGAAGAAGGAATTGCAGGGAAAGTAACCGTAACCTGCCTGTTTTTAACCTGATCCTGACCCTTTTCATCCTGTGTTCCCTCACTGTTCAGGCCCAGCCGCCGGGGTTCCCGGTGCCTCCGGTGAGTACGCATCACCTGTTTTACCTGCAGCGTACGCCCAACACCAACACCATTATGTGTGAACTGAACCTGCGCGACGGGCAGCCGGATCCCGAAGACCCGGTGCATGTTTATTGGATCCGTTACCAGGAAAATGGCCAGAAAGCGGAACTGAACTACATACAGCGTAAATTTGCCTACGGGATGAAGGCAAAAAAGGTTTCGGACAACAGCTACGAAATCAACTTCGTTTCCTACAAGAAATACAAAATGCACCTGAAGCAGGGGAGTGACGGACGCTTCCATGTGTTTTCCAGGATCAACCAGAAGGAAGCGATCCTCACCCGCATGTATCTCTCCATCAACGGCGGAACCTTCTGGTCGCCCAATGTGGAGTATGTGCAGGTAACTGGCATTGACCCGGTTACGCGGCAGGAGGTGCAGGAAAAAATCAGGATTTAAATCACTTAACCGATCAGTTCCATGAAAAAGAATTATGTTTCCAACAGCGAGGAGTCGATCCGGATGTTCAGGGCCGGCTGGATGGAAGCACTCTCCAAAGTGCATTTCACGGTGCCCCTGTTCATCTATATCCCGGTCATTTTTTATGTGAGCTACCTGTCGTTTGCAGGGGGCAGCAGCCTGGCCGACTTTGCCCTGTATTTCCTTTTCGGATTCGGGGTATGGACGATTACCGAGTATGTGCTGCACCGGTTCATTTTTCATTATCACCCCGACTCTTCGTGGGGACAGCGCCTGCATTTTATTTTTCACGGGGTGCATCATGATTACCCCCGCGATAAAAAGCGCCTGGTGATGCCACCCTCCGCCAGTATCCCCCTGGCCGCGCTGTTCTACTTCCTTTTTTCCCTGGCCCTGAACACCACGCACCTGCATGCATTCTTCCCGGGTTTTTTGCTGGGTTATCTCATTTATGATATGCTGCATTATGCCATGCACCATTACAATTTCAAATCCGGCATCATGAAGCGCATCAAGCAGCACCATATGCTGCATCACTACCAGGATCCGGATAAGGGATATGGGGTGAGCTCCTCCCTCTGGGATATCGTATTTGGATCTACGTTTCCTAAAACCTCGGGGAAGGTGAATGAATAACAGCCTGGCCGTTTTTTACGCCCCCCGGAAGATCCTGGGTGCAGCCCTGGTAACTGTGCTGTACCTCGTCCTTTCTTCATTGCTGATTGGCTTCAAAACCGATCAGCTTTTTCTTGCCGGCGTGTTCAACCTCCTGTATTTCATTTCGGGTACCACCCGCAAGTTCATTCTGGGTTTTTCCATCTTCATTGTGTACTGGATCATCTTCGATTACATGAAGGCGTTCCCCAACTACCTCTTCAACGAGGTGCACATCCGGGATCTGTACAGTGCCGAGAGGAGCCTGTTCGGACTGGAAGACGGAGGCCAGCGGGTTACGCCCAATGAATACTGGCTCATTCATCATCACCCGGCGCTGGACATTCTTACGGGCGTTTTTTACCTCTGCTGGATCCCGGTGCCCCTGGCCTTCGCGGCCTACCTGTTTTTCCGCGACCGCAAAGCTTTCCTGTTTTTCTCGCTCACGTTTGTGCTGGTGAACATGCTGGGCTTTATCGTGTACTATGTATATCCGGCTGCGCCGCCCTGGTATTACCAGCTGCAGGGCGATGTGTTTGTGGCCGGTACGCCCGGCAACACTGCGGGGCTGGCCCGCTTTGATCAGTATTTTGAAGCCGGTATTTTCCGGAATCTCTATGCCAAAAGCTCCAATGTATTTGCCGCCATGCCCTCGCTGCATTCGGCGTACCCGGTAGTGGTGCTGTACTACGGTATCCGCCGCCGTGAGCCTGTTCTGGTGAATCTCTTTTTTGCCATCGTGATGGCCGGCATCTGGTTCGCAGCCGTGTACACCAGCCATCACTATGTGCTGGATGTGGTGGCCGGTATCATTACCGCCTTTACAGGCATCATCCTGTTCAAATGGATGACCTTGCCGCACACCCTCTTCAGCCGCTGGCTGAAAAAATACCTGCAGCTGATCAGCTGATCCCGCTCGGCGGCCGCAGCCCGGCTGAGCAGGATCAGGCCGTTTGTACGGTTACTTCCAGGCTGGGATGATCGTTCAGGAAACTCACCATTTCATCATTGAGGGAAAAGCCCTTTCCAAGTGTGTACAGTCCGATGTGATAGTTGTTGCGACTGTCGTGGATCTGCAGTTTTAGCTGGGTGTTACCCGGGTTGAGCCGTATGTTCTGCTCCAGGAACTGCACCATCTGCTCGCTGATGAACTGCGGTTCAATATCCAGGATCAGTTGTTTGGTGAAGGCCGTTTTCGCGGTGTCGAGCAGGCAGATCCGGCTGATCTTGAATTCGTACTGATCGCTGTTGAACCTTGATTTGAACCCGCCTTCAATCAGCAGCACGAGGCCTTTCTGCAGGTAATCGTTGTGACGCACATAATCTTCACTCCAGAGCATGAATTCTGTTTTGCCGCTGTAGTCTTCAATGCTGAGGATGCCGAACTGCTTCCCGGTTTTGCTGATCCGCGTCTGGGCATCCACCACCAGGCCGGCCACCCTGAACTGGCGGGCTGGGTTGGGCAGGGTATTCACCGCAGCGCGGAACTCATTGAAATCGGCCAGGGGTGTGATGTTGTAATGCCGCATTTCAAAACGGAAATTGTCGAGCGGATGACCGCTCATATACATGCCCGTTACTTCTTTTTCATAATCCAGCTGCTGGATGAGGGGCCAGGGATCGCAGGGCGGAATTTTCGGGGGTACAATTTCCGGCATCTCCATCTCGCCGAAAAGGGTATGGGTGGAGGAGGCAGCCTGGGCAGTACAAACCTGACCGAAGCGGATGATTTTCTCCAGGGTCTGCACATCACCCGGTGGGGCAAAGAAATACTGGGCCCGGCTGATGTCTTTAAAGCAATCGAAGGTGCCCGCATAGATGAGGCTTTCCAGGGAGCGTTTGTTCACGGCCCGCTGGTTCACCCGTTTGATAAAGTCGAATATATTGAGGTATGCGCCGTGCTTTCCCCTTTCTTCGATGATGTTTTCAATGGCATTTTCGCCCACGCCTTTCAGGCCGCTGAACCCGAAACGGATCTCCCCGTGCTGGTTCACCGCGAAGCCGTTCTGCGATTCGTTGATGTCGGGCCCCAGTACCCGGATGCCCATGCGTTTGCACTCCTCCATGAAGAAGGTGATTTTTTCGATGCTGCCCGCGTGGTTCAGTACAGCGGCCATGTACTCGCTGGGGTAGTGGGCTTTGAGGTA
>JAYRPG010000087.1:0-71308 GCA_041911275.1 Ferruginibacter sp.
ATACTGCTGCCCACCGTATACGTCTCCTCTTCACAAATCGTCACGTTCAGGGTATCCCGCTTGTAATCACTCACGCTCAGGAAAAGCGTCACGATGCTGTCGCAACCCGAAGTGCTCAGCGTATCCTGGTAGCTGCCGGCCACGCTGTATACCTGAGTGCCCACCGTATAACTTTGTCCGTCACAAATCTGCACCCGCAGCGTGTCGCGCTTCAGAGGATTCACCGTGAGATTCAGCAGCACAATGCTGTCGCAACCCGACGTACTGAGCGTATCCCGGTAGATGCCCGGTGCCCCGTAGAAATTGCCGCCAAATGCATAAACTTCTTCTTCACAGATGGCAACCTGCAGCGTGTCGCGTTTATAAGGGTTCACTGTAAGGTTCAGGAGCACGATGCTGTCACAGCCCGACGTGCTCAGGGTATCCCGGTAAGTGCCGGGAACACGGTACACGCTACTGCCCACCGCATACGTCTCCTCCTCACAGATCGTCACGTTCAGCGTATCGCGTTTCAACGGGTTCACCGTGAGGTGTAAGAGCACAATGCTGTCACAGCCCGTTGTACTCAGGGTATCGCGGTAGGTGCCGGGCAGACTGTACACGCTGCTGCCCACCGCATAGGTTTCTTCTTCACAGATCGTGATGTTCAGCGTATCCCGCTTCAGCGGGTTAACCGCGAGGTGCAGCAGCACAATGCTGTCACAACTGCTGCCGCTCAGGGTATCGCGGTAAATGCCGGGCACACTATATATACTGCTGCCCACCGTATACGTCTCCTCTTCACAAATCGTCACGTTCAGGGTATCCCGCTTGTAATCACTCACGCTCAGGAAAAGCGTCACGATGCTGTCGCAACCCGAAGTGCTCAGCGTATCCTGGTAGCTGCCCGCCACGCTGTATACCCGGGTGCCCACCGCATAACTTTGTCCGTCACAGATCTGCACCCGAAGCGCGTCGCGCTTCAGGGGATTCACCGTGAGGTTCAGCAACACAATGCTGTCACAGCCCGGGGTGGGAAAAGTATCCCGGTAAACACCCGGCAAACGATATACACTGCTGCCCACCGAATAAGTTTCCTCTTCGCAAATCGTCACGTTCAACGTATCCCGTTTCAGCGGGTTCACCGTGAGGTGTAAGAGTACAATGCTGTCGCAGCCCGGGGTAGGGAACGTGTCCCGGTACGTGCCGGGCAGACTGTACACACTGCTGCCCACCGTATAAGTCTCTTCTTCACAAATCGTCACGTTCAGCGTATCCCGTTTCAGCGGGTTCACCGTGAGGTGCAGCAGCACGATACTGTCGCAGCCCGTTGTACTCAGGGTATCGCGGTAGGTGCCAGGCAGACTGTACACGCTGTTGCCCACCGCATAGGTTTCCTCTTCACAGATCGTGATGTTCAGCGTGTCACGCTTGTAAGGATTCACCGTGAGGTTCAGCAACACAATGCTGTCACAGCTGCTGCCGGTTAAGGTATCGCGGTAAATGCCGGGCACACTATATATACGGCTGCCCACGGTATACGTCTCCTCCTCACAGATCGTCACGTACAACGTATCCCGGCTGAACGGGAGCACCTGCAAATGAAGGGTTACAATACTGTCGCAGCCGCTGGTTGCCAGGGTATCACTGTACATCCCCGGAATCGTGTACACCGTTCCGTTAAAGAGATAACTGCCCTCTTCACAGATTTGTACCTGCAGGGTGTCCCGTTTGTAGGGCAGCACGGTGAGGTACAGCTGGTTCACACTGTCGCAGCCATTGACGCCCGTAAGGGTATCGCTGTACACGCCGGTTACAGCATAGCGTTGCCCTTCAAACAAAACCGTATCGCCCTGGCAGATGGTATCGGCCCGGATCACATAACCGGGCAGGCTCACCTGGAGGGATGTGTAAACGGTATCCTGGCAACCGTTCACGTTCACAATTTTCCTGACCTGGTAGGTGCCGGTATCGGCAACAGTAACCGGGTCAATCACCAGGGTATCCCCGGTGTACAACTGGCCGGAGGGACCCGTCCATTCATAATATTGCTGACTGGACCCGTTAAAGTACAATCTCAACCCGTTACAGCCCAGTTGCTGACGCCCCAGGGGCGAGATGGCCGTGGTATCCGAAGTGATGCTGGAGGTGGATGCATTGCCGCAGGCATCGTAGAGCCTTACCGTATAGGTGCCCTGTTGCGGAGTGCTGAAGAGGTTGGAAGACTGCAGGGGAAAGGTTTGCGGTCCGGCAATGATCTCATATTGATAAGGCGATACGCCCAGGGCACTGTCGGGCAGCACTTCAATATTGATGCTGTTGTTGCAGAGAATGGAATTGGTGAGTTTGACCGCAGGATACTGGTAGGTGCCGATGGTTACCGTATCCCGCAGGGTATTGCAGCTGCGCAGGCTGTCGTTGATGAAACTCACCGTTCCGAGGTAACGCTGGAACTGGTAAATCACCTCATAGCTGCCGGCAGGCAGGTTGATGAGCGAGTCGGTAAAGCTGTTGGCCGAGTAAACCTGGTTTTTCAGCACTGTTCCCGCCGGCAGGCTGCGGATGGTAACGGCCGCCTGGTGGCTCATGCTGTTGAGCGATGCACTGCCGTGCGAAAGGGTATAAATGATTTTATTCTGTCCGAGGCATCCCCTCCGCGTGATAACCGATTTGTCAAGATGCGTTACATCCGAAGGACGGATGACAAAGGAGTCGCTGAGGGCATTGGAGCAATCGTCGAGCACCTTGAACCGGTAAGTGCCGGGCGCCAGGTTACCCATCAGGAAACTGCGCTGGCTGCCATCCGCCGGAATGGTATCAGGATAGGAGTAGGTATCCGAATAGGCGTAGCCGTTACGCGTGCTGCCCAGGCTGGCAGGTCCGCTGAGCAGTATCAGCCGGGGACTGCCGCTGAAACCGCTGACATTCACCCGCACCACGCCTGCCACCGAATCAATACAGGCGCTGTAAATCACCTGCATATTGCCCAGGGAGGGGGCCGGGGAGGGCGGAATGAAATCGTGCCGCACATAACTGTTGCCGCAGCCATCCTCCACCCGGAAAGTATAGGTTTTGCCGGGCTGCACGGCCACGCGGATGGGCACCTGGTGCAGCATCGTGTTGTAGCTGTTATTGGGATTGCGTACCAGGGTAAAGGAGTCGATCAGGGCATTGGTCACTGAATCCCGCAGGGTATACCGCAACGGACTCCTCACGCCGTGGATCAGGGTATTGGAAACGCGGAAATTGTACAGCAGGTTCACCTGGCTGGCGCAGCTCTGGTAGGTAAAAGCCGGGGTAAAGGCAAAGCGGGGAATGATGCTTCTGCCCGTGATGCTGTCGCCGCAGGCATTGTAGACCGTTACGGTAACCGTATCGCCATAGCTGATGCCGCTGAACAGCTGCACGATGCCGATCAGGGCATTGGGCGTATTGCGGATGCCGGTGGTGTCCAGGACAATGGAATCTGCCGGAGGCACATAGGTGCCGAATTTGGTTTGGTACTTTACAGAAAGTGGCAGGCGGAGGGCATTGGAAGGCATGTTCACCAGCGTGGTCACCAGGCCCGAATCGCAGCCCGTGATCTCGATGGCCGGCAGGCGGTAAAAACTGAGCCGGGTGGGGGTGTTCACCAGGGTGGCCGAAAAAGTCACAAAACTGCCGCAGCCATCCACCACCCGGATGCTGTACAATCCGGCCGGCAGGTTTCTGAAAGTATCGGAAGCCTGGGGCGCCGTCACCACGGGCGAGGGGGCTACCAGCTGGTACTGAAAGGGAGGCTGACCGGTGCCGGCGGTGAGTTTGGCCACAATTTGTCCATCGCTTCCCCCGAAACAAAACGGATTGGTGATCTGGGGCGTAATAAACGGCTGGCTGTAACTGCCGGGTACCGTCACGGTTTGCACCGCCGTTTCCTGCTGGGCATTCACCACCCGCACCGTATAGGTACCCGGGGGCAGGGCGTTGAATATCCCCGTGGCCTGCAGGGGCCGGGTAACCGGTCCGCTGGTAAGGCTGTAACTGATGGGCGGAAAACTGGTTACGGCAAATACCTGGAGGGAACCATTATTGGAGCAACTGCTGGGCGTTACCCTTACAGAATCAATACGGATGCTGGCAAAGAGCCCCAGCGGCAGCAGGAGCAACCCGATCCATATTGTAAATCTTGCTTTCAATGCACTTTCGTTGGTGACAAAACTGAATGGCCACCGCGGTTCCGATGAAACAAATGATCAAATAACTGATGGGCGAACAACCGGATGCAGTGAAAACAATGCACAACGGAGCCGGGGGTTTTCAGCGACCCGGGTGGCCGCTGTACCCGTTTCCTGGTCTTTCTTGTGGTTCAACCTATCTGACTGGTTTTCACGGACAGATCTGTTAAAATTATGAAAATTTAAGTAATCTGCCGGATAAGGTTTAACCAGCCCGCTGACCCCCAAGACGCATTTCTTCTGCGGTCATTTATGAGAACGGGAATTTGCCGGCAGGGCTCCTTGCCGAACGGGTTCAACGGCTAACTTTGTTCCATGCCCCGCATCAACTGGAACGACAGCCTGAACCTGCTCAGCAAAATCACCCCCGCCCGCGCCTGGAACGGGCTGAAAGTGCTCAGCAGTTTTTACGCCAGCCGGGTCCTGAAAAAACCGGTACAATGGGGCTACCCGGTCTCCATCTCCTTTGAGCCCACCACCTCCTGCAACCTGCGCTGCCCCGAATGTCCGAGCGGGCTGCGGGCCTTCTCCCGGCCCACGGGTATGCTGGAGGCCGATTTTTTCCGCCGTACCATCGATGAAATACACCGTGAACTGTTTTACCTGATTTTTTACTTCCAGGGCGAACCCTACCTCAACCCCGCCTTCCTGGACATGGTGAAGTACGCGGCTGAGAAGAATATTTACACCGCCACCAGCACCAACGCCCATTACCTCAATGATGAAAATGCCCGCAAAACCGTGGAGAGCGGCCTGGACCGCCTCATCATTTCCATTGACGGCACCACGCAGGAGGTTTATCAACAGTACCGCGTAGGCGGAAAGCTGGATAAAGTGATTGAAGGCGCCCGCAACATCGTCAAATGGAAAAAGCAGCTGAACAGCAAAAAGCCCTTTGTGTTTTTCCAGTTCCTGGTGGTGAAGCCCAACGAACACCAGGTAGAAGCCATCAAGGCGCTGGCCCGCGAAGTGGGAGTAGACGATGTGCGCTTCAAAACCGCCCAGGTGTACGATTACGAGAACGACCCCAACCAGCTGATCCCCCTGAACGAAAAGTTCAGCCGGTACCGCCGCGGCGCCGATGGGCGCTACAGCCCCCGGAACAAAATGGCCAACCGCTGCTGGAAAATGCAGCACGCCAATGTGATCACCTGGGACGGACGGGTGGTGCCCTGCTGCTTCGATAAAGACGCCAACCACCAGCTGGGCAACCTCCATACCCAGTCGTTCAAGGAAATCTGGCACAATGAAAATTACCGGCAGTTCCGGTCAGCACTCCTGAAAAGCCGGAAGAATATAGATATTTGTTCCAACTGCAGTGAAGGGGTGAGCGTCTGGCGCGACTGATCTGCCCCAACCCGGCCGGCCATACCCCGGCTGATTATTGACTTTTTCTGATTGTTCTATGGCCACCCTTTTCAACCAACGGCTCCGGCAGGTGGTGCTGCTGGTCCTCATCATCCTGCTGGCCCTGCTGCTGATCACGCAGCTCTACGTTTTCATGCCGGGATTCCTGGGGGCCATCACCCTCTACATCCTGTTCCGGGAGAGCTATTTCAACCTCACCCTGCGGAAGAAATGGAACCCCGCCCTGGCGGCCTGGTTGTATATCCTGGGCTCCCTGCTCCTGGTGGCCGTGCCCCTGTACTTTTCCATCCAGCTGCTCAGCGTGCGCCTCAGCGCCCTCCTGCACAACCCGGCTGCAATCATCGAAAAAGCCCGGCTCATCGCCCAGAAGCTGGAGCACCTCACCGGAATGCAGCTGCTCACCGAACAAAAGCTGGCCAGCCTGCCCGAAAAAGCAGGCGCCATCATTCCGCGGCTCATCAACAGTTCAGCCAACCTGCTGAGCAATTTTACCATCATGTTCTTCCTGCTGTACTTTCTGCTGAAAGAAGGCCGGTGGATGGAAAAAATGCTGGGCCGTACCATCCCCCTCAAAGATGAAAACATCAATCTCCTGAGCCATGAAACCCGCAACATGATCCGCGCCAATGCCATCGGCATCCCCGTCCTGGCCATCATCCAGGGCCTGGTGGCCACCATCGGATACGCCCTGTTCGGCGTACAGGATTACGGACTCTGGGGTTTCATGACGGGAATCTGCTCCATGATTCCGGTGGTGGGTACCGCCATCGTGTGGGCTCCGCTCACCGCCTACTTCTACGCGGCGGGGGCAACCGGCCAGGCCACCGGGCTGCTGCTGTTTGCGCTGATCGTGATCACCAATATCGATTATGTGGCCCGCCTGACCCTGCTGCGGAAGCTTATGGATATCCATCCTCTCATCACCATCCTCGGCGTAATCGCCGGGATCGGCCTTTTTGGGTTCTGGGGCGTGATTTTCGGGCCGCTGCTCATCAGCTATTTCATAATTTTGCTGAAGATTTACATCAACGAATTCGGGAAACCGGCAAACTGAAGTACATGGGTATCGGACAGGACATCAACCAGCGGACTTTCAAAAGTGAGTACCAGAAAGCCATCGTTAACCTGATCTATACTTACAACTGGACCACCGAAAGGCTCAGGGCCATCCTCGACCGCGAGAACCTCACCCTGCAGCAGTTCAACATCCTGCGCATCCTCCGCGGCAGCGATACCCCCCTCTCTACCCTGCAGATCCGGGAAAGGATGCTCGACAAAATGAGCGATACCAGCCGCATCGTAGACCGGCTTGTCCTCAAAGGGCTGGTGAAGAAAACCACCTGCCGGTCAGACAAAAGACTGGTGGATGTGGTGATCTCTGAGAAGGGAAGAAAAATCCTGCAGCAACTCGATCGTTTCGACCATGAAATAGAATCCCTGGTCATGAACCTCAGTGAAGCCGAAGCCACCCAGCTGAACCAACTCCTCGACAAAATCCGTCAATCCGCCTGAACCACACTATGCATCGTATCCTTACCCTGCTGCTCAGTGGCATACTCCTGCCCATCACCGCTTTCTGCCAGGCCCCGGCGGAGTTCAGGGGGGTATGGGTGGCCACCGTAGACAATATCGACTGGCCCTCAAAAGGCAATTTCAACAGCGATGCCCAGAAGGCTGAATTCATCCGCCTGCTGGATATGCACCAGCGCAACGGCATGAATGCCTTGATTGTTCAGGTTCGGCCCTGCACCGACGCTTTCTACCCCTCCCCCTATGAGCCCTGGAGCGCCTGGCTGACGGGTGTACAGGGACAGCCGCCCTCTCCATATTACGATCCGCTGGAGTTCATGATCACGGAAACGCACAAACGAAATATGGTTTTCCATGCCTGGATGAACCCCTACCGGGCAGATTTCTATCCCCGCAACGACGCTGTGTCGGAAACGCATATCACCCGGTTGCGGCCAGACTGGTTCATCACCTACGGCGATAAAAAATACTTCGATCCGGGGAACCCCGAAGCCCAGCAGTATGTGGTGGAAGTGGTGCGGGATGTGGTGAAACGTTACAATGTGGACGGCATCCACTTCGATGATTACTTCTATCCCTACCCGCTGCCCGGCAAAAAATTTGAAGATGATGCCGGGTACCGGCGCTATGGCAAGGGGATGACACGTGAAAACTGGCGCCGCAGCAATACCGACTCCATCATCGCCAAACTGTACCGGGCCATCAAGGCCGAAAACCCGGAATGCCAGTTCGGCATCAGTCCTTTCGGCGTCTGGCGCAATGCCGACCGCGACCCGGTGAACGGCAGCAAAACCGTGGGTTCGCTGTCGAACTACGATGACCTCTACGCGGATATCCTGCTCTGGCTGAAAAACGGATGGATTGATTATGTGGCACCGCAGCTGTACTGGGAATTCGGGCACCGCCGGGCGCCCTTTGAAGTGCTGCTGAACTGGTGGAGCCAACACACTTACGGCAAACACTGCTACATCGGGCTGGCCGTGTACAAGGCCGGCAGCAATGCCGCCTGGAACCGCGACCAGCTGCCCCGGCAGATTGAAGCCATCCGCAAAACACCGGCGATCAAGGGCATGATTTTTTACAACAGCAACAGTTTTGAACGCAATCCGCTGGGATGGTCAGACCTGCTGCGCCTGCACTATTTTAAGGAGCCGGCCGAAATCCCCCAGCCGGATGCAGAATAGGCCTCAGTGACCCTGCACCCTCGTCCAGGTATCCGTACGGCCAAAGAGTGAAACCCCCACGTAGCCCCTCACCAACAGGGTATTGGCATCCCTGAGTTTAAGGTAACAACGGTACTGGTTACCCGATTCCGGATCATAGATCCTGCCGCCTTCCCACTCCTGCCGGCCATCGAACCTGAAGCCCCAGGCATTCACCAGGCCCAGCAGGGGCCGGTTGCGCAGGGACGGCTCCGGGTTATTGCGGTCGGTGCGCGGCAGCCCGGTAGCCGGATCATTGGGTTCCTTCAGCCACACAATCCGGCCATCAAAAGCATTGCCGTTCCGGTAAATCATCACCTGGCCATTTCCCTTCCCCGTTCTCCAGGTGCCCAGCACGGCATCAGCCGTTAACGACTGGCCATACAGCAAGGGCACCATCAGCATACAGCCTGTCAGTAAGCCAAAGTATTTGAACATCTTCTCCGTTTGTAAATGGATTCACCGAACCGGTATCGCCCGCTTGCCCTCCAGAAAATCGCATTGCTCCACGCTCCCCAGCCGGAACCTCAACTGCACCGGCAGCTGCCGGTTGAACCGGATCTCCTGGCGGCAGAAAAACCCCAGCGAGCCCACCCAGGCCTGCCCCGTTACGGGTTGCCGGAAACCCACCGGCCCTGCGGGCGGTACCCCCTGCAGGCGGGAAATGAAGCCTGAAAAAGGCCGTCCGGCAGGTGACTGCAGGGTTTTGGGCTGGCAAAAGGCGGCCCCTGCCACAAAAACCATGCAAAAAATCAAAATTTCACATTTTTTATACCCTTCCCTCATACGATTGCTTGTAAATTTACAGCATCACAGACGATCCTGGTTGGATTGTTCGTTATAAAACAACCGGTTAGCGGGCTTATGGTTCAGTCCAGCCCCGCCCAAAGCACCGGAACCCATTGCCTATGAGTTTAAGCCAGGGATTATACCAGAAACAGCTGCAGAAGCTCTCCCCCCAGCAGATTCAGTTAATGAAGCTGCTGCAGATCCCCACTGCACAACTGGAAGACCGCATCAAGGAAGAACTGGAGGAGAACCCCGCCCTTGAAACCGGCGACGAAGAAGAACAGGAGGAGTTTGAAAACAGCGCCGACGATTTTACCGAGGAAGGCGGTGAGGAAGAGGATTTTGAGCCCGATGGCAGTGAGGATGAATACGATAATATCGACATCAGCGAATATGTGCAGGACGGGGATGATGACATCGCCGACTACAAGATGCGCGACGACAATTATCCCGATCCCGATGAGGAGAAAACCATTCCCCATAAAGTGGAAACCGGCTTCAACGAACTGATGCTGGAACAGCTGGGGCAGCTCAGCCTCTCTGAACACGAACACAAAGTGGCGGAACAGATCATCGGCAACCTCGACGACGATGGCTACCTGCGCCGCGAAATCAGCGCCATCGTGGATGACCTGGCTTTCCGCCAGAATATCCAGACCACCGAAGAGGAGATTGAAAAACTGGTGTTGCGCATCCAGCAGTTCGACCCGCCGGGCGTTTGCGCCCGCAACCTCCAGGAATGCCTGCTGCTGCAGCTTGAACGCAAAGTAGAGGAAGGCGACCACGTGGAACTGGCCATCCGGGTGCTCGAAAAATATTTCGACGAATTCACCAAGAAGCATTACGAAAAAATCCAGCGCGGACTGAACATCAGCGACGAAGCGCTGCGGGCAGTCATCAACCAGATCATCCGCCTCAACCCCAAACCGGGCGGCTCCGTGGGCGACAACCACCCCGGTGAAGGGTATGTGATCCCCGACTTCTTTATCGTGAACAATGCCGGCAAACTGGAGCTCACCCTCAACAGCCGCAACGCCCCCGATCTGCGCATCAGCGAGGGCTACCGCGAAATGCTGAAAGACTACGACCGGAGTGCCAAAAAAGACCGCCGCCAGAAAGAAGCCGTGCTCTTCATCAAACAGAAAATCGACTCCGCCAAATGGTTCATCGATGCCATCAAACAGCGGCAGCACACCCTGCTGACCACCATGGATGCCATCATGCACTACCAGTATAATTTCTTCCTCACCGGCGACGATACCGAACTGCGCCCGATGATCCTGAAAGACATCGCCGAGCGCACCAACCTCGACATCAGCACCGTGAGCCGCGTGGCCAACAGCAAATTCGTACAAACCGAGTTCGGCACCTACCGCCTCAAATTCTTCTTCAGCGAAAGCCTGCAAACCGACAGTGGCGAGGAAGTGAGCACGCGGGAGGTGAAGAAGATCCTGTCTGACCTGATCGAAGCCGAAGACAAGAAAAGTCCGCTCAGCGACGAACGCCTCACCGAGCTGCTCCAGGAAAAAGGCTACAATATCGCCCGGCGCACCGTGGCCAAGTACCGCGAGCAACTGTTCATTCCCGTTGCCCGCCTCCGCAAAGAGCTGTGATCAGCCCGGAGGATTCCACAGAGGAATTGAGCCGGCTGGCCGGGGCGCCTGTGCAGATTAATATTCCCCATGCCGGCGAAAACCCCGACGGAACGAAAGGCGGGTGCATTATCTCCGTATTTTCGCGGCATGGAATCCATGGCTTCCGTTCAGGATGAACAACAGTTACCGTTGAGCCCCTCCGCGCTGCGATGGGCCGCACAATTTTTTTCCTGGATCCTGCATCCGCTGTTCATCCCCCTTTACGTCACCTGGTTTTTAACCTTTGTTCACCCCGTTTATTTTGTGGGCTACAACACGGCGCAGAAAAGCTGGCTACTCATCCGGGTGGGGTATACCATGGTGTTCTTTCCGCTGATCACCGTCCTGCTCCTGCGGGCGCTCGGATTCATCAGCTCCTTTTACCTCCGCACCCAGCGCGACCGCATCATCCCCTATATTGCCAGTGGCATCTTTTTCTTCTGGGCTTACCTGGTTTTCCGCAACCAGCCTGAAATTCCGGCTGTGCTCACCGCGTTTACCTTTGCCGTTTTTCTCTCCTCCTCCGCCGCGCTGATGGCCAATATTTATTTTAAGATCAGCATGCACGCACTGGGAATGGGAGGGCTGCTGGGGCTCTTCCTCCTCATCACGTTCAGCGACAACAGCCTCATGACGGTTCCGCTTTCGGTGGTCCTCCTGCTCACGGGCATCGTGTGCAGCAGCCGGCTGCTGGTAAGCGATCACAGTCAAAAGGAAATTTATGCCGGCCTCATCACCGGCATCATCTGCCAGCTGGTGGGCTACCTGCTCTACGGCTGAGGCATGAAAAAACCCCGCCGGAGCGGGGCTTTATCGTCTGTCGTGCCTAACATAAACCTATCTTGAAGGGTCGTGCCCTTTTAATTCAGTAATTCAGAGCGCCGGAGGTATTGCTGATCCGGGGCATAGATGAAGAGGCAGCTGCCGTCCCTGATCAGGTCAATGATCGCGCTGCTGAGAGTTTCGGGCAGCGCCGGACAACCGTGGCTGCGGCCCAGGAACCCATGACGGCGGATGAAGGCCTCACTCACATAATCAGCACCGTGCACCACAATCGCCCTTTCCTTCGCCCGGTCATTCCAGCCCTTTTCACAACCATCGAGCCGGAGTGAATAGCCATGCTTTCCGGTGTAGGTAGCGCCCGTGATGTAGAAACCCGGACTGCTGCTCAGGGAAGAAGCCCTGTTCGAAAAGCGGCGGGCCATGGTTTTCCCGGAGTTACGCCCGTGGGCCACCAGGGTATGGTACATCACCGTTCCGCTGCGCAGGTCAATCACATGCAGGCGCTTCTCTGCCGAAGGCCGGCTGAAATCAATGATGGTAATGAACTCAGGGTTGGCCAGCTCGCCACGCTCCAGCAACCGGTAATAGCCTTTCATGGCGCTGGCAAAAACCTGCGGCGGGAGGCCCTGTTCAGCCATACCCCAGCGCTGGTATTTTTCAGCAATGGTTCCGGAAATACGATGGAAGGGTACCGGCCGGGGGCCTGGGTTCGCTTCCATACCCTGCGGTAGGAGGGCAAAAATCAGTTGACACAGCAATGCTGCCAGGGGCAAACGGATCGTTGCGTACATGCGCTCGGTTTTTCATCGGATGGCCTGCTGGCCGGATTCGCCATATTAAGCGATGAAAAGGGGAAATTATTGCGGGCAGTTTTTCAAAAATTTTATTGTGCCGACAGCAGATAAAATTTTGTACCTTAACGCTTTGACGCAAAAATTACTTCGGTTGCCCGCCAGCAGTTCACCTAAACGAAGTAACCGATGCATCTTACACCGAGAGAAACGGAAAAACTCCTCCTGTTCCTGGCCGGCGAACTGGCCGAAAAAAGAAAAGCCCGGGGCTGCAAACTCAACTACCCCGAAGCCGTTGCCCTCATCAGCAGCCGACTGCAGGAAGCCGCCCGCGATGGCAAAACCGTGGCCGAACTGGTGCAGTATGGCGGCACCCTCCTCCGCAAAGAAGACCTGATGGAGGGCGTGGCCGAAATGATCCACGAAATACAGATTGAAGCCACCTTCCCCGACGGCACCAAACTGGTTACCGTACACCAGCCTGTTCGGTAACCCCCGCCCCGGTTTGTTCATCCGCTTAATTGTTCAGTATGATCCCTGGTGAATACCTCCTGAAGACAGGAGACATCGAAATCAATGCAGGCCGCGTGCCGGTGACACTCACCGTGATCAATACCGGTGACCGCCCGGTACAGGTGGGCTCGCATTTTCATTTTTTTGAAATCAATCCGCAGATGCAGTTCAACCGGGAACTGGCCATCGGCCGCCGCCTGAATATTCCGGCAGGCACCGCCGTAAGGTTTGAACCGGGCGAAGAACAGGAAGTGGAACTGGTGGAGTTTGGCGGTCATAAAAAAATATACGGATTCAGCAACCTGCTGAATGGCGGTTTCGGTACAGCCGCGGAAAAGCAGGCGGCAATGGAGAAAGCCCTTCAGCAGCAGTTTAAAAACAAGAAGCCATGAGCAGACTGATCAGCAGGTCCGGCTATGCCGGCATGTATGGCCCCACCACCGGCGACCGGGTAAGGCTGGGGGATACCGAACTGTTCATCGAAATTGAACAGGACCATACCATTTACGGCGATGAAGCCAAATTCGGCGGGGGAAAAACCATCCGCGACGGGATGGCACAGTCTGCCACCGCCACCCGAAACGAAGGGGTACTGGATTTCGTGATCACCGGGGTCATCATCCTGGATCACTGGGGCATTGTAAAAGCCGATATCGGCATCAAAGACGGCCGGATTGCGGGCATCGGCAAAGCCGGCAACCCGGATACCCTGGATGGCGTTACGCCGGGCATGATCATCGGGGCAGCCACAGAGGTGCACGGCGGCGCCGGGCTTATTGCCACCGCAGGGGGCATCGACAGCCACATTCATTTCATTTGTCCGCAGCAGATCGACCATGCCCTCTTCAGCGGCATCACCACCATGCTGGGGGGCGGCACGGGTCCGGCCGACGGCAGCGCAGCCACCACCGTAACCCCGGGCGCCTGGAACATCCGCCGGATGCTGGAGGCAGCTGATGCCTATCCCATGAACCTGGGCTTTATGGGCAAGGGTAACTGCACGGCCCTGCGACCCCTGGAAGAACAGATTGAAGCGGGTGCGCTGGGACTGAAAATACATGAAGACTGGGGCAGCACACCGGCAGTGATCGATGCGGCACTCACCGTAGCCGACCGGATGGATGTACAGATCGCCATCCATACCGATACCCTCAATGAAGCAGGTTTTCTCGAAAACACGGTGGCGGCCATCAACGGACGGGTCATCCACACCTTCCACACCGAAGGGGCCGGCGGCGGACATGCGCCTGACATCATCAAAATCGCGATGTATCCCAACATCCTGCCCTCGTCCACCAACCCCACGCGCCCCTATACGGTTAACACCATTGATGAACACCTGGATATGCTGATGGTATGCCATCACCTCAGTAAAAGCGTGCCGGAGGATGTATCCTTTGCCGACAGCCGCATCCGGCCCGAGACCATCGCTGCCGAAGACATCCTGCACGATATGGGTATAATCAGCATGATGAGCAGCGACAGCCAGGCCATGGGCAGGGTGGGCGAAGTGATCACCCGCACCTGGCAAACCGCCCATAAAATGAAGATACAACGGGGAAGCCTGCCCGAAGATGAAGGCAGCGGCAACGATAATTTCCGGGTACGCCGCTACCTGAGTAAATACACCATCAACCCGGCCATTGCCCAGGGCATCAGCAGTTATGTGGGCTCCCTGGAACCGGGGAAGATGGCCGACATTGTGCTGTGGAAACCGGCTTTCTTCGGTGCCAAACCCGAAATGATCATCAAGGGCGGCATGGTAGCCGGCAGCCGCATGGGCGACCCCAATGCATCAATCCCCACGCCCCAGCCGGTGATGTACCGGCACATGTTCGGCGCCGCCGGAAAAGCTGTTTTCCAAACCTGTGCCAGCTTTGTTTCGAAGGCCTCCCTCGACCTGAACATCGTGCAGCAGTACGGGCTGCAAAAGCAGGTGTTGCCGGTACGCAACTGCCGCAGCATCGGTAAAAAGAATATGGTACTCAACGATGCCACGCCGCAGATTGAGGTGAACCCCGAGAACTATGAAGTAAAAGTAAACGGGCAGCTGATGACCTGTGAACCGCTGCAGGTGGCGCCGCTGGCACAACGGTATTTTCTGTTCTGATATGCTGATCCAGGAAAAAATACGCAATCTGGGCAATCAAACGCCGCCACCCCACACCGACTGGCTGGAACTGCACTGGTATGAAACCCGCAAACGGATCCTGCGGAAAATCACCCGCGGAGGGCGGGAGGTTTCCCTGAAGTTTCTCCGCGAAAACGCGGAACTGACGGAAGGAGACGTGCTGCTGGAGAAGGATGATTTGCTGATAGCCGTTACCGTTATCCCCTGCTCCTGCATCGTGATCCGGCCGGAAAACCTGTACCAGGCAGCATCGGTATGTTATGAAATCGGCAACCGGCACCTGCCGCTTTTCTTCGACGGGGGCGATCTGCTCGTACCTTTTGAAAAACCGCTGCTGCTGTTGCTGCAGGCCCAGGGCTATGCGGTGGAAACAGCAGAACGCCGGCTGCTGCAGCCGCTCAGCACCACCGTGTCCCCGCACGGAGAAAGCAGCAGCCTCTTTACCCGGATCATGAAATTATCATCACCCGCATGAATACAACCACCGCCTTACTGCCCTTGCTGCACCTGGCCGATCCCACGCTGCCGGTTGGCGGGTTTTCGCACTCCGCCGGGCTCGAAACCTATGTGCAGCTGGGCTTGGTGAACGGAAAAGAAACCGCCACCGCATTCATCACGCAGATGCTGAGCCAGAGCCTGCGCTACAATGATGCGGCTTTTCTGTCGCTGGGCATGGATGCCGTGGCTGCCGGAAACCAGGATGCACTCATGGAACTGGATGAAGCCTGCACAGCGGTGAAACTGCCCGCCGAAATCCGCCAGGCCAGCCGTAAAATGGGCAACCGCCTGCTCCGCATTTTTGAACCCCGGCTGGACCATGATGCCGTAAGCCGTTTTGCCGCCGCGGTTACCGCCCGGCAAACCCAGGGTAATTACTGCATCGTTTTCGGATTGCTGGCCTGCAGCCTGGGCATCAGTAAAGCGGATGCATTGGCGGGCTTTTATTACAACGCAGCGGCCGGAATGGTCACCAACAGCGTGAAACTGGTACCGCTGGGGCAGCAAACCGGGCAGGAAATCCTGTTCAGCCTGCTGCCCCTGATTGACAGCCTTACCCGGGAAACCCTGCAGCCCGACCCGGAAACCCTGGGCCGCTGCTGCACCGGCTTTGACATCCGTTGCATGCAGCATGAAACCCTGTACTCAAGGTTGTATATGAGTTAGGACGAACCCGTGAACAGGTATCATGATCATCCAACCCTTTGCAGTTTGCCAAACAGGCAAACAGACCTGAAAACCCAAAACTGACACATGAACAGAAATTACATCAAAATCGGCGTGGCCGGCCCGGTAGGTTCCGGTAAAACCGCCCTGATTGAACGACTGAGCCGGACACTGAGCAACCAGTACAGCCTGGCGGTGATCACCAATGATATTTATACCCGCGAAGATGCCGAGTTCCTCACCCGGCATTCCCTGCTGCCGCCGGAGCGCATCATCGGGGTGGAAACAGGCGGATGTCCGCATACCGCCATCCGGGAAGATGCCAGCATGAACCTGGAAGCAGTGGAAGAGATGGCCGCCCGGTTTCCCGATCTGCAGCTGCTCTTTATCGAGAGCGGCGGCGATAACCTGTCGGCTACATTCAGTCCCGACCTGGCCGATGTTACCATTTTTGTGATCGACGTGGCGGAAGGAGACAAGATTCCGCGCAAGGGCGGTCCGGGCATCACCCGCAGCGATCTGCTGGTGATCAATAAAATTGACCTTGCCCCCTTCGTGAACGCCGACCTGGAAGTGATGGAAACAGACGCCCGCCGGATGCGCCAGGGCAGTCCCTTTGTTTTTACCAACCTGATGACCCTGCACGCACTGGATGTGGTGATCGGCTGGATCCGCAAATATGCATTACTCGAAAACTGTCCCGAGCCCGCACTCTACCGATGAACGCCCTGCTGCACCTGGAAGTTGAATCTGTACACGGCCATTCACGGCTGCGGGATGCCTTTGTGAACACGCCGTTCAAGCTGGCTGTGCTGCCCGCCCTGCACGATGCCGGTGAGCTGGTACTGATGGTGATGAATGCCTCGCCCGGCATCCTGGATGGCGATCAGTACACGTTCCGGATTCAGCTGCACCAGGGAGCACGCCTCAGGCTGCAGACCCAGGCTTATCAGCGCATCTACGAGATGAAACAGGGAGCCCGGCAGCATTGGCAGGTGCAGCTGGACGAAGGCGCCTCATGGGTGTACCTACCTCATCCAACGGTACCGCATACCCGATCAGCATTCAGCAGCACTGCCGAATTCCGGCTGTGCACCCATCATCATTTCGTTTACGGTGAAGTGCTTACCTGCGGTCGCAAACACAACGGCGAGGTGTTCAGTTTTACCCGTTACCACAGCCAGACCCGCATCTTCCTCAACGGCCGCCTCATCCTGCATGAAAACCTGCTGATGGAACCCGGCCGCCTTCCGGTGCAAACCCCGGGGCAACTGGAAGGGTACAGCCACCAGGCCAGTTTGATCATCCTCAATCCCCTGCTGAACAGCCAGGCCCTGCGTACCCGGCTGCTGGAATGCTTTCAGCAGGAACAGGGGATCGTTGCCGGCATCAGCGCCGCACCGGTAAACGGGCTCGTGATCCGGCTGCTGGGATATGGGGCTGAACAACTGCATGCCTGTCTCCGGCAGGCCGAGACACTCTCGCGGGCATACCTGCCGGATGCCCGGGAACAGCAGGCAACCCCGGAGCCCCCGGTCATTCCTCATGCTTAATCATTATTCATGTCTACCGAATTACAGGCCCTCATCCTCACCGCCATATCCATCGCCTTTCTGCATACGCTTACCGGGCCGGATCATTACCTGCCCTTCATCGCGCTGGCCAAAGCCAGGGGATGGGGCTGGGGGCGTACCTGCGGGTGGACGGCCATCTGTGGATTGGGGCATGTACTCAGTTCGGTAGCCCTGGGGCTGGGAGGCGCCGCACTGGGCTGGTCGCTCAGCCGGGTCAGCGGCCTGGAATCCCTGCGCGGCGGCATCGCCGGCTGGCTGATGCTGGTATTCGGTATCCTGTACACGGCCTGGGGTGCCTACCGCCTGTACAGCAACCGGCCGCACAAACATTTTGAGCTGGAAAACGATGGCAGCATCTATGTATATGAACACCGGCACCAGCAGGCCTTGGCGCCCCGTGAAAAATTTCGGGTAACCCCCTGGGTAATGTTCATCATCTTTCTCCTGGGACCCTGTGAGCCCATGATCCCGCTGCTGTACTTCCCTGCTGCACAACAACACTGGGGCAATATGGTACTCCTGATCATCATTTATTCTGCCTGTACCCTCTTCACCATGCTCTGCCTGGTACTGGCGGGCTATTATGGCATTTCAATGGCCGCCACACGAAAAGCCGAAAAGTATATGCACCTGCTCGGGGGACTCACCATCCTGATCTGCGGAGCCGGTATGGTTTGGATGGAATGGTAGCCATGATCCTGATCAGCATGCAGCTGCAGGAGCAATCCCATATCCTGTTCAACGGATGATTTTAGTCAGTTGGCCTGCTTTTGTGATCTCAATCACTTTATTCGTTACCCTTGCGGCACATTTTTGCACCGTGAAAAAAGCAACGGCTTTCCTCTTGTTGCTGGTGTTTCTGCTGCACGCATTTCATGCCAGTTACCTCACTGCCTGGTTTTACCAAAACCGGCAATGGGTAGCGGCTAAACTCTGCGTGAATAAAAACAAACCCGCCCTGAAATGCAACGGGCACTGCTTCCTCAGTAAAAAACTCAAAGCCGCCGAAGAGCAACAGGAAAACGGCTCCGCTCCGGCCGGTAAGCAAAGCGAGGAAAGCGTTCCCTTTGTGCTGTACTCCGAAGAGCCGGCAGACCCCGCCGTTATTACGGTGATGACCCGCTATCCTTCCCTCGAATGCCATTACCGGTTTCTGCACAGCAGCAGCCTTTTTCATCCCCCCGGCCACGCCGCTGCAGCCTGATTGAACGGGCATTTTATTTTCCCATTATCCCGCACGAATAACCGGGTGCCGCCGCGGCATGCCGCTGTGCAATTCATTTACCTGTACGCATTCAACATTTAATTATGAAAAAAACCATGAGCGCCCTGCTCACCCTCTCCGTTTTGATTACCCTCTTCAGTTCCTGTAAAAAAGACGAGGTCAGTTTACCTGTTGATCCCACCGCCGGTCTCACCAAACAGGCCGAAGGCTATGCCATCGGCGCCGGAGCCAAACTGCAACTGTATTCCCGCGAAAGCCAGCTCTTTACCGGGTACAATACCCTCTTTATCGCCCTTTTTGATTCTGCTTCCGGTAACCGCATCACAGATGCGCATCTTCACCTGATGCCGATGATGGATATGGGCACGATGAGTCACTCAGCACCTTATGAAAACCCGGCTGCCGAAGAGGCCGTGAACCAGCTCTTCCCCTGCAGCGTGGTGTTCATAATGCCCTCCACCGCCGGAACCTGGACGCTGAACGTGATGGTGCACAACCACAGCAACGGCAAAGAAGGATCCATTACCCTGCCCCTCACCATTAAGGATCCCGCCAAACCCCGCATCAAATCTTTTGTAGCCTCCCACGACGGCGGTAAATATTTCATCGCCCTCACCCAGCCCGCCACCCCCAAAGTAGGGATGAATGATTTCGGACTGGCGGTGTATAAAAAAACGGGGATGATGAGCTTTCCGGCCGACAGCAGCCTCAGCTTCAGCATTACCCCCGAAATGCCCACCATGGGGCACGGCTCACCCAATAATGTAAACCCGGTACACCAGGGCAACGGCCATTATGCCGGCAAAGTGAATTTCACCATGACGGGACTCTGGCGGCTGAACCTGGGCATTTTCAACGGCACCACCGCTGTGGATCCCGGCCAGTCATTTGACATTGAATTCTGATTCTCCATGATCATCAATCAGGAACCATGAAAGCATTTCTCTGCAGCATCCTGCTGATTTTGTACGGTACGATGCTGCCCGCACAAACCCATCCGTTATCCGACAGCAGCGGGGCGGGTATGATACAGCTCCGTGAAGTTACCCTGGTGAGCCGGCAGCAAACGGTGCAGCAAAAACTGCTGAGCCTTTACCGCAGCAACCAGGCCTCCACGCTGGAAGATATTCTGGCCCGGCTGCCGGAACTCTCAATGATCCGGCGCGGCACCTATGGGATGGAACCGGCTATCCGCTCTTTTAACGGCGGGCAGATCAATGTACTGATCGACGGGATGCGCATCCACGGGGCCTGCACCGACCGGATGGACCCGGCCACGATTTACATCGAACCCCAGAACCTCGACCAGCTGCAGGTGCAAACGGCAGGTAACGGTTACGCCTATGGCTCTTCCATCGGCGGAACCCTGAACATGAAACTGGCCGAGCCGCAATGCCATGGCGGGCAAGTCCTCAGCGGAAGCCTCTCGAGCGGTTTTCAAACGGCCGCCCGCAGCTGGTTTGAATCGCTGCGCCTGAACTACAGCAAGGGCAAATGGGCGCTCCGTGCTACAGGAACCTGGCGCAAACAGGCTGACTACCGGGCCGGGGGCGGTAACCGCATTCCCTTCTCAGCTTTCGAAAAAATGAATTACGGCCTCTCCGCCCGTTACCAGCTGAACGATCACACTTACCTGCGTGCCGACCTGCTGGGTGACGATGGCTGGAACATCGGTTACCCGGCCCTGCCGATGGATGTGGGTTATGCAGCCGCAAGGATTGGCTCGGTGAGCCTCCACCAGCTGCGGCCCCAGCGCACATTGTATGCACTCGAAGTAAAGGTTTATGCCAACAGCATCCGGCACTTCATGGACGACACCCACCGGCCCGCTGTACCCATGCACATGGATATGCCCGGCCACAGCAGCACGGCAGGCGCTTATGCCGAAGTCTCACTCCGCACCGGTAGCCGGCACCAGCTGCAGCTCCGCACCGATCTCTCCTCCACACAACTCTCGGCGTCGATGACCATGTACGCCCCGGGTGAAGCCCCGATGTATATGCTCACGTGGCCGGATAACCGAAAAATTCAGGGCGGACTGGCGGCTACCTGGTCCTGGCAGGCCGACAGCAACTGGCGGCTGCAGATCGGCGGCCGGCTGGATATGCTGCTGCACCGCATCACCGGCACCGCCGCCAAAGACCAGGCTGCCCTCCTCGGGCTGCAGGGTAACGGACGCAACGATGTGCTGAAAAGCGCTTCGCTGCAGGTGAGCCGGCTCCTGGGTAAAGGCTGGAAAGCCAGCGCGGGCATCAGCACGCAGGAACGCATGCCCACCTCCAGCGAACTGTATGGGTTTTACCTCTTCAACAGCAGCGACGGGTTTGATTACCTGGGCAACCCCTCCCTGGGCGTTGAACGTTCCGGCCAGGCTGATCTGGCCCTGCAACTGAATACCGCCCGCTGGGGATTCCGGATCGCCGGGTACTTCAGCCGGCTCACCCATTACATCACGGGAAAAACAGAACCGGGCATGAGCACGATGACGATCGGTGCCAACGGCGTGAAGTCATATATCAACCTGCCCTCGGCTACCCTTGCCGGTCTGGAAGCCAGTGCCGTGATCAGGGCCACCGATCAGCTAAGCCTTCTTTCCACGCTCCGTTATACGCATGGAAGCGATTACCTGCAGCGCCCGCTGCCCTTCATCGCCCCGCTGAAAAACATCAGCTCCCTGCGCTGGCACAACCGGATGTTCTCACTGCAGGCAGAAACCGAGTGGGCCCTGGCGCAGCACCGCATCAGTCCGCTGTCGGGTGAAGACGTCACCAACGGCTATGAGCTGCTGCACCTGCGGGGCAGTTACAGCACACCGCTGGCCGGTTACCGGCTGGAGCTGCAGGCCGGCGTGGAAAACCTGCTGGACCGGAAATACCATGAGCACCTCGACTGGGGCAATATTCCGCGGCCGGGACGCAATGCTTACCTGCAAATAAAATGGCTGTTCTGAGCAAACAGGCCACTCCATCAAAAAGCCCGGTTTACGTAACCGGGCTTTTTACTGTTACACCGTCATCGAATGAAAATTCAAAGGCGGATCATTTTCTAACAGGCAACTGCAATCAGAATATTTTGAAGCGTTCCACACAGGCGCATTCAATATTTTCACGGTCATCGGGGTGAGCAATGTTGATCAGCGCCCGGGCTCTTTCGCGGAGGCTCTTGCCATACAGG
Organism: Ferruginibacter sp.; assembly: GCA_041911275.1. Taxonomy (GTDB): domain Bacteria; phylum Bacteroidota; class Bacteroidia; order Chitinophagales; family Chitinophagaceae; genus Ferruginibacter. Next base: position 22,072 of record JAYRPG010000087.1, read on the forward strand.
TAAGCCACGCCGTATTCCGTGATGATATAATGTACGTGACCGCGGGTGGTCACCACACCGGCGCCCGGTTTGAGAACAGGCACAATGCGCGGAACGCCTTTGGCAGTGCGGGAGGTGAGGGCAATGATGGGTTTGCCGCCCTCACTCAGGGCCGCGCCCCGCATAAAGTCCATTTGCCCGCCGATACCACTGAACTGGTAGGTACCGATGCTGTCGGCACAAACCTGCCCGGTAATATCCACCTCAATGGCACTGTTGATGGCCACCACTTTCGGATTGCGGCGGATCACATGCGGATCGTTGACATAATCGATGTCGAGGAAGGCGAAGGCCGGGTTATCGTGCACATAATTGTACAGCTTGTTGGTGCCCACGGCAAAACCCGATACGGTTTTATAGGGGTGAATTTTTTTCTTCGTGTTGTTGATGATGTCTTTTTCAAAGAGGTCCACAATGCCATCGCTGCACATCTCGGTATGCACACCCAGGTTTTTATGGTTGTGCAAACTTTTGAACACAGCATCCGGAATGGTACCGATACCCATCTGCAGGGTGCTGCCGTCTTCAATCAGTTCGGCGATGTACTTACCGATGGTGATTTCATCCGGACCCATCTTCTCTGCATAATTCACCTGCGGCAGTTCCTCCTCATGCAGCACACAGTGGGTAAAGCGGCTGGTGTGGATGGATCCGTCGCCGTGCGTCCTGGGTATTTTGGGATTGATCTGGGCGATGATGTACTGCGCATTGGAAACGGCGGAACGGGCAATGTCCACAGAAACACCGAGAGAACAATAACCCTGCCGGTCGGGCGGTGATACCTGGATGATGGCCACATCCGGTTTCATATTTGAACGGAACAGGTCAGGAATATCGCTCAAAAATACCGGAACGAAATCGGCACGGCCCTCATTAACAGCCTGGCGGATAGACGCGGAGACAAAAAAGGAGTTGATGTGAAAGCTGTCTACATACTGGGGCTTATCCACTTCAATATCTCCCTGCACAGTAATGAAAACCAGCTCCACATTCCGGAGCCGCGGAGCCTGTTTGGCCAGCTCACGCATCAGGTAAAGGGGGGTACAGGCACTGCCATGCACGAATACACGCTGCTCGCTACGGATTACGGAGAGTGCTTCTTCGGCGCTGACATAATTCACAGCTTGATACATATTGGTTGTGTTTTGTTTCGATGCGAAATAAAGACAGGCTGCGGTTTCAAAAGATGAGATTGGTCGTTTGGCTGCATGATTTTCGTTCCCGCACCGGGGCTTCGGGCTGACTGTCCGGCGCTGATCTTACAGGGATGGGACGGGGGGAGTGGTTTTATTCCCAGAATTTCACCGGATAGCGCATGCAGTTCTGGTCATCATGGCCCGCCAGGCCTGCTCCCAGCTGGCTCATTTCCGCAGCACTCAGGTATTGCTCGGCAGCCGGAAAGGCCACCCTTTCCTCGAAGCGGATGTGTTTTTCCAGCAGGTCGGTAAACGCCCTTACCGTATCCGCATCCGGTTGCTGGCTGATCTGCACACGCAATTCCTGCAGCAGCCGGTGTTCATCCAGCAGCCTTGCCGCCAGCTCCTCCAGCTCAGGGTGCTGCTGCATCAGGGGCACGAGCTGCTGTTCTTCCAGGCTGAAATGCAATTCGAGATCGCCGGTAAAGAGCCATTCGATAAAATCGCGCAGTTGCCCGGGATCCGTATTCCGGTCGAGGCCCTTCCCCAGTAACAGTACAGCCAGCAGTCCGTTGTGATGCTGCCGGCTCAGGGGTTGCAGATTTTCGTGCCGTTTCATGGCACTAAGATAATCGTTCTGTGTTCCGGTAACGGATTTTAAATTTGCAGAAAACTGATTGGATATGTATCTGACCCCGGATAACAGGTTTAAGAAAATCATCGTCATTGGGGACCGGGTGCTCATCAAACCGGTAACCCCGAACGAACGCACCGAAAGCGGGCTGTACCTGCCTCCCGGTGTGCAGGAAAAGGAAAAAGTGCAGCAGGGTTACGTCATCAAAACCGGCCCCGGCTATGCCATTCCGATGCCGGTGGAAGAAGACAGCTGGAAGCCTGATGAGGAAAAAATCAAGTACCTGCCCCTCCAGGCCCGGGAGGGCGACCTCGCCATCTTCCTGCTGAATGCCGCCACCGAAGTGCTGTATGAAAAAGAAAAGTATTACATCGTTACCCAGTCTGCCATCCTGATGCTGGAGCGGGAAGAAGAGCTGTAAGCGCTGCAGGCTGATTAAAATACCGCCTTAAAGGGGCGGCCGGATTCAGGCGGGAAGGTTTACCGGTCAGGGGGCCGGTCATCTTCCCGCTGAGGCTGATGATTTTCGTGGAGGCGTTCCAGGTAGCTTCCAGGAAGCAGAGACCGGCGCCCCTGTTCAGGAATTTCTTGTCTATATGCTTCCCAAGCAGCAGGCCCTGTCCTTCAGTCCGACATAATCATCCGGTACAGGTTTTCGGCATCGGCACGTTTAAAGAGCTGGGTACCTTCATTCATAGTGGCCGCCGTGCCACAGGCCACGCCAAATGCGAGGGCTTCGCGGAGCGACCGCTGCTGCTGCAGCATATAGGTGATGCCCGCCACCATGCTGTCGCCGGCCCCCACCGTGCTGCGCTTGGGCACACGCGGCGCAGCCGCAAAATGCTTTTCATCCTTTGTAACCAGCCAGGCGCCTTCGGCACCCATACTTACCGCCAGCATTTCGGCATAGCCATCCCGGATCACCTGCTGGGCGGCATCATCCACCTGGTTGGGCTGAATATAGGATACCCGTAACAGGGAGCAGAGTTCACCGATATTGGGTTTGATGAGGTAAGCGCCCTTCCCCTTCAGGGCCTCAAGGGCAGCCCCGCTGGTGTCGGCAATGCATTTGGCGCCCACAGCCTTGGCGTTTTTGACAATCAGGCCGTAAAAATAATCAGGCAAACCGGGCGGCAGGCTGCCGCTGGCCACCACAAAAGCAGGAGAGAAGTTGCGGATTTCATCAACCAGGGTGCGGATCACCGATTCCTCCACTTCGCGGCCTGGAAAGGTGAAACGGTACTGGTTGTTCTGGCTGGTTTCGAGCACCACCCAGTTTTCCCGCGTTTCGATGCGGGTGTCTACACCATGGTAAGGGATTCCTTCTTTGTCCAGCAGGGAACACAGCATATTGCCATTATGCCCGCCGGCCGGAAACAGGGCCACCGATGGGGTATCCAGTTTTTTCAGGGCCTTGCTGACGTTGATGCCGCCACCCCCGGGCTCGTGCACCACCTCGGTGCAGCGCAGCTTGCTTTCGGGTTTCAGTTTGGCTACCGTGGAGCTTTTGTCAATGCAGGGATTCAGGGTTACTGTGAGTATCATGATGTGGTGGATTCCCGGGATGAAAGCACCATCAGAATCCGCTCTTCCAGCTGTTCATAGGGCGTATATCCCCGGGCCAGCAGGTGAAAACGGGTTTCGCTGAGCTGCAGCAGCACTGCCGGAAATGCAGTGACCTGCAGTTGTTTGCAAAGGGCAAATTCATAATAGGCCTGCTCCTTATACGCTTCGCTGTGCAGCCGGCTGTAGAACAATTCAGGATGAATGCCGTAACGTTCGAGCAGGTGACGGTAGGCCTCATCATCATCAAGGTCGCGGCCCTCACCATGCAGGGCAAACTGGAGATCGGCAGCAAATTCAACCTGCCGCTCCGGGTAAATTTCCTTGAAGATACAGAGAGCAATGGCCGGCTTTTCAGAGTTCATCACCCAGTCGCTCAGTTCAGGATGCTGCACATGCCAGAGATAATCGGCGCCGAAACGGATGCCGGTCAGCTCCTCCACGCGGGTATAAGCGCCGGCGATATAGGGTCCGATTTTTTCGATGGGTACGCGCTGCTCCCCGGCCAGCATGCCCCCGCTGAGCACTTCCGTGCTGAACTGGTCCCTGAACCGGTCGGCAATGCGTTTGATTACCGGACTGAAGCCATAACACCAGCCGCAGTAAGCATCGTAACAGTAAATAAGAAGCGGTTGCACGGGGCAAAGGTAATTGAAACGGGTGAGCCACCCTGCAGGGCAGCCCACCGGGTTAATGAGCCGCCAGCCAGTTTTCGCCGGTGCCCACCTCGGCATCGGTGGGTACCCCGTTGGGCAGGATCATGGCGGTTTGCATACAATCCAGGATCACCGGACGGATCTGATCCAGCTCCTCCCGGTGCGCATCAAATACCAGTTCATCATGCACCTGCAGCAACATCCGCGAACGGAATCCCCGGTCCCTGAATGCCGCATGAATGCGGATCATTGCCAGCTTGATCATATCGGCGGCACTGCCCTGGATGGGAGAGTTGATGGCATTGCGCTCTGCAAAGCCCCGCACGGTAAAGTTCGCCGACTGAATGTCCCTGAGCCAGCGCTTACGACCCATGAGCGTTTGTACATACCCGTTATCCTTCGCAAACTGAATCGTATCGTTCATGTATTGCTGGATATTCGGAAACTGCTGTTTGTAATTGTCAATGATCTCCTTGGCCTCGGTGCGGCTGATGCCCAGGTTATCGGCCAGTCCGAATGCCCCCTGCCCGTAAATGATGCCGAAATTCACACTCTTGGCCTTGTAGCGCATCTCCTTGGTCACCGCCTCCTCGGGCACCCCGAATACCCGCGCAGCCGTAGCGGTATGAATGTCTTTGCCCGTACGGAAAGCTTCACACATATTGGGGTCGCCGCTGATCGCCGCCACAATGCGCAGCTCAATCTGCGAATAATCAGCCGACAACAGCACATATTCCTCACTGCGGGGAATAAACGCTTTCCGGATCTCCCGGCCCCTTGCCGTGCGCACCGGTATATTCTGCAGGTTGGGATTCACGCTGCTGAGCCGGCCGGTAACGGCCACCGCCTGCGCATACGAGGTATGCACGCGCCCGGTTCGGGGGTTGATCAGTGAAGGCAGGGCATCCACATAGGTGCTCTTCAGTTTGGTGAGCTCCCGGAAGGCCAGGATATCATCACAGATTTTGTGATTCACGGCCAGTTTGGTGAGCACTTCTTCCCCGGTGGCATATTGCCCGGTTTTCGTTTTTTTGGCCTTGGGGTCCAGCTGCAGCTTTTCGAAGAGCACTTCACCAAGCTGGCGCGGACTGGCCAGGTTGAATTTTACGCCCGCCTGCTCATAGACCGACCGTTCCTTTTCGGCCGCTTCGGTTTCCAGGATCCTGCTGTATTCCCGCAAAAACGATTCATCCACCCTTATGCCCTCAAACTCCATATCGGTGAGCACTTTTACCAGGGGATTCTCCACCTCATAGAATACCTTGTCTACCTTACGCGTGTGCAGTTCCGGCAGAAAAACCGATTTCAGCTGCAGGGTAATATCCGCATCCTCCGCGGCATATTCCTTGATCTTCTCCAGCTCCACATCCCGCATATTGCCCTGGTTGCGACCCTTTTTCCCGATGAGCTCTTCAATATGCACCGGCTCATACCCAAGGTATTTTTCACTCAGCACATCCATGCTCCGCTTACCCTCCGGTTCAATGACATAATGGGCCAGCATAGTATCAAACAAAGGGCCCTTCAGTTCAAAACCATACCATTTAAGGATCAGGAGATCGTACTTGATGTTCTGGCCCACCCACAACACATCGGTTCTTTCAAACAAAGGACCGAACTGCGCCAGTAATGCCATGCAGGCTTCTCGGTCAGGCGGACAGGGCACATACCATCCCTCGCCCTTTTGCCAGGAAAAACTGAGGCCCACCAGTTCGGCCAGATTGGCGTCGATGCCGGTGGTTTCCGTATCAAAACAGATTTCGGGCTGCTGCATCAGCGCATGGATGAGGGCACTCAGCGCCTCCGCTCCCTGCACGAGGGTATACGTATGCGGCGTGTTGTGAATGTTCTTATCCACCACGCGCAGCACTTCTTCAGCAGACTGATCTGCAGACTGAACAGCCGTATTCGATGCAGCAACGGAAGAGGGGGACCCCCCGAAAAGATTCATCTGCTCCCCTTCGGCTACGGGCTTCCGCGAAGCATCGGCCACGGCAGCAATCTCTTCTCCCAGGATTCTTTTGCCCAGGGTTCTGAATTCCAGCTCCGTAAAGATGTCGCGCAACGCGGGCTTGTTCACTTCCTTAATCAAAAACTGCTCTTCGTGAAATTCAACCGGAACCTGGGTAATGATGGTGGCGAGTTTTTTACTCATCAGCGCATCTTCCCTTCCGGCCCTGATTTTTTCCCCGATCGATCCCTTGATCTGATCGGCATGCTGCAGAATGTTTTCAAGGGTTCCGTATTCGGCCAGCAGTTTGGCCGCCGTTTTTTCTCCCACGCCGCGAATGCCGGGGATATTGTCCACCGCATCGCCCATCAGCCCCAGCATATCCACCACCTGGTCAACCGACCGAATGCCCCATTTGGCACATACTTCCTCCGGTCCCAGGATTTCAAACTGACTGCCCTGATAGGGCGGCTTAAAGATTTTGATGCGTTCATTCACCAGTTGACCATAGTCTTTGTCGGGGGTTACCATATACACTTCATAACCCGCAGCTGCTGCCTGCCGGGCCAGTGCCCCGATCACATCATCCGCTTCATAGCCATCTACCGCCACCACCGGAATGTTCATCGCCTCAATGATGCGCTGAATATCGGGCACCGCGGAGCGGATGTCTTCAGGAGTCTCCTGCCGGTTGGCTTTATAATCAGTGAAATCAGTGTGCCGTTCCGTGGGGGCGGCTGTATCAAAACATACCGCCATGTGTGTGGGTTGCTGGTTGTTGATCAGATCCAGCAGGGTATTGGTAAAACCAAACTGGGCATTGGTATTCCGCCCCCGGCTGGTGATGCGGGGATTACGGATGAGGGCATAATAAGCCCGGAAGATCAGGGCGTAGGCATCCAGCAGGAACAGTTTTTTTTGCATAAGATAAAAGTAGAGTTTTCACTCGGGGCGGCAAAGCCGCATGTCCAATAAAGAAGAGCCATCCCGATGGCGCTGGCCGACCGGCAATGACGGGAGTGGATGCGGCTGTTTTCAGCAGGCGGTTGCAGGACAGCCACAGGGCTGAACAGGAATGAAACCAACCGGATGTTGACGCAGTGGTTAAAAACGGGTTTCCAGAAAATGCGGCAGCATGGCGCGCCAGGTAGGCCAGTCGTGGCGCCACTCTTCGCCCCACACACTGAGTTCATAATTGATGCCCTTGTTGTACAGGATGCCGGCCATTTCGCGGGCAGCATCAGGAGCTTCATAAGCACCCGAACCGGTTAAAATATGGATGTTCCGGCTGCTGCGGATCTGCTCCAGGATCCGGTGATCGGTGAGGTTGGGCATATAATGCGCAGGAGAGTTGTAATAGACCTGCTCATCATAATAGCCTTTCGTATATTCCATCAGGTTATATACGCCGCTCATGGCAATCACCCCGCTGATCAGATCAGGACGCTTGAGAAAGAGGTTCATGCTGTGCAGTGCCCCGAAGGATGCACCCGATACCACCACCGGCGTGTCCCAGGATGTGTCGTTCTTGATGAAGGGGATCACCTCATTGAAAATGTACTCATTGAACTGGTTGTGACGAATGGCTTTGTGTGCGCCCTCCATATCAGGATTGAGCCAGCTTTCCTTGTTCATGCTGTTTACCGAATACACTTTCAGCTTGCCGCTGTTCACCAGCGGTGCCAGGTTTTCCATGAGCTGAAACCGTTCGTATTCGAGGTAATCCGCGGCAGCGGTGGGTACCAGGAGCAGGGCAAATCCATAATGACCATATGCCGCGATGGGCATTTCCCGTTGCAGGGCCGGGCTGTACCAGGAACTCAGTCTTCTTTCCATAAAACAATGAATTGCTGTATCAAATTACGAACAAATCAGGAGGCGGCGAAATTAATTAAATACCTTTAACGGGCTATTCCGGCAAACTTATGATCCGTTTTATTTTCTGCCTGCTCAGTCTTCTTTACCTGGCAGCCGGCTGTCAGCGTGAACTGCATTTTGATGATTCCCGTGAACCCGTTGGCGCGCTGTACCAGTTTGTACAATCGGGCGACAGCTGCAGCACACCCCTGCTCAGCGGCAGCTTCGTTGCCGGAACTGCACTCAATGATTCGGCCGCCGTGGTACTCCAGGTCAACGTAACCCGGCCGGGTACTTATGATATCCGTACGGCCACAAACAATGGCCTCTATTTCCGCGACTCGGGCAGTTTCAGCAGCACGGGCAGGCAAAGCATCACCCTGCGGGGCAGGGGCAGCCCGGAACAGGCCGGGAACTTCTGGTTCACCGGGGCAGGCTGTGGTTTTGCCGTTCAGGTAAGGGCGGCGGAAGGCAGCCCGGCCCAGTTCAGCCTGGGCGGCTCACCGGGTAGCTGTACAGGTTTCAGGGTTACCGGCCTGTTTAATGCCGGTTCGCCGGCTGATTCGCGCACACAGGGCATCAATATAACGGTGACGGTTATCCGTACAGGAACTTACCAGTTGTCCACGCCGGTGGTGAACGGTCTGCAGTTTTCCGCCAGCGGCCGGTTCAGCAGTACGGGTACACAAACCCTGTGGCTGGGTGCGCAGGGTACGCCGCTGGAAACCGGCAGTTATACCTACAGCCTCACCAACGGCAACAACCGCTGCAGTTTCAGCATCAGCGTGGATCCGGCCGGCCCCCCGGCACAAACACAAATCAACTGTGCCGACATCATCGTAACCGGCAGCTATCAGCGGGGTACGGCCCTCAGCAGTGCCAACAGCCTGGTGATTCCGGTACAGGTTTCAGCGGCGGGCTATTACAGCCTGCGCACCAGTTATACCAATGGTTGTGTGTTCAGCGGCTCCGGTTTTTTACCGTTGGGCGACCAGGTGATGGTGCTCAGCGGCACGGGCATCCCGCCCGAAGCGGGCAATTTCATGATCCCCCTCAAACTGGGCGCCGACAGCTGCGCGGTAGCAATCAGCTTCAGCGACGGCAGTTTCAGCGATTACTTCGTGTGCAGCATCGACGGCGTAGAGCAGCGTTTTGAAGCAGAACTGAAAGCCGATGATGCGGGCCTGTTTCCGAATATGAACAGCATCAGCATCGTGGGCAAGCCGGCGCCGGGCTCGGATGAATACCTCTCCATTACCCTGAATGCCGTGCAGCCCATCAGCCCCGGAATTTTCAACCAGGGCGCATCCGGCCAGTTCAGCACCAGTTTTCATAAAACAGCCGGCAATGTGTTCTGGACGCCGAATGATCAATCAGTTCCCCGGTTCAGCGTTCAGCTCAACTTCATTTCCGCCACGCGGGCAGAAGGTGTTTTCCAGGGTCAGTATTTTGACGGCAACGGATCGGGCACCCGGTACCAGCAAATCAGCAATGGACGCTTCAGTGTACGGATTCAGTAAGGCATAAAAAAAGGCTGTACCAGCAGGTACAGCCTTTCGCCGTGAGGCGGTATTACTTAATAAACTTTTCCACGCTCGTCTTTGATTTCAGCGGATTTGCGGAGCGCTTCATACCAGCTGAATCCTACCTGCTGCGCCAGGCTGCGTTTCTTTTCCTGGGCATTGCGCTCCTGCACATCAGCCGCGTCGGCGGGCTTGTTGCCGAGGCTGGCAATTTTAATCACATACACCCCGTTGTTACCCGGAATGGGTGCGGAAGCTTTGGACTGGTAATCGGTATTGAAGGCAGCGCCCACCACTTTGGGCTCTTCGCCGATGCCGTTGATCAGGAAAGCGCTGAACACCAGGCTCGAATCGGCGCCGGCTGTACCCACGGGAACATTGTAGGCAGCTGCAGCTGATTCAAGGGTAGGCGTAGCCGTGAGTTTGGTTTTGATCAGCTCTGCTTTTTTCTGGTTGCGGATGCTGAACTCCACCTGGGGACGTACGGTTTTCGGATCGGGAAGTCCTTCGGGAACAATTTTGGTAAGCACACCCACCACAAACTGATCACCCCCCACAGCGAAGGGTTCGCTCACATCGCCTTCCTTGGCTTCAAAAGCCCAGCGGATCAGCTGACGGGCATCCTGCAAACCACCCACTGCATAGTCGGCTTCTTTCACCGTTGTCTGGGGATCAATTTTCTGCAGTCCGTTTTTCTTGACATATTCATCAAATCCTTTCAGGCTGCGGGCCTCGGCCGACAGGCGGCTGGCTTTGGCGCTGGCTTCATTGATGGTTTCTTCGCTGGCGCTGATTTCTTTGGAGAGATAGGCAATCTGGTAGGCCGGTTCAAAATTCTTCTGGTTCAATACCTCTATATAATGGTATCCGAACTGCGTCTTCACCACTTTCTTGTCGCCGGTTTTGCCGTAAAAGATGGTTTCGGCAAATTCGCGGGCCAGGTTGCTGAACTGCGAAGAGGCAAAATCATATTCCCCTTTTTTGTCCTTGCTGCCGGCATCATCGCTGTACTGCTGCACCAGCTGGTTGAAATCTGCTCCACCCTGTACCGCAAACTGAATGCTGTCAATCCGCTTTTTGGCAGCACTGTCGGTGAGCTTGGGCGCACCGGTTTGCTGATCCACCTGGGTGGAAATGAGGATATGACGGCATTGCACACTGTCGGGCAACTGACGGCTGCCGATCATTTTGGCGAGTACAAAATTGCTGCCTTCGAGATAAGGACCAAATACTGCACCGTTGGCCAGGGCAGCCAGGCTGTCTTTCTGAGCGGCCGGCAGTTTGGATTTTACGGTATAGGCATCTACGAAGGGGGTCTTGGTCATGTTGCGGGATACAAAAGCGCGGGTATTGGTATCCGAGGCAAATCCTGCTTTCAGGTTCATCAGCGATTCCAGCGTACGGGCCGTGTCTGCGCCGTTGGGATTGGTGCTGAAGGAAACATAGGCAAGCTGACGGCCACCATCCTGTTTGTAGATGGATTTGCGCTTGCTGATGTAATCCATGATATCCTGGTCAGAAACTTTAACCGTGCTGTCGTTGATCACACTGTAGGGAACATTCACATAAGAGATCACGGAAAAAGCCTTGCTCTCCGCAACATCCTTCTCCTTCATCCAGGAAGGATAGTAAGCGCTGGCAGCGAGGAGCGAACGGTATTTACCGAGCAGTGACTGCATGCGAACCGGCTCCACCACCTGGGTTTCCACGGCTTCCTTCTGTTCACCCTTGAATTTTTTAGCGGCCGCCCACCATTGCTGAGCCTTGGCCAGATCATACACCCCGGTGTTGGGATCGGAGAATGCCTGCTTCAGTTCCTGCGGCGCATCATCACTTAAAATGATGCTGGTAAGTTCCCTGGGCGAAAAACTGAGACCCAGTTTTTCATATTCAGCTTCCATTACATGCTCAAAAATCATCTGGTCCCAGGCACTTTGGCGGAGCATATTGGAATTCATCTGACCATTGTACTTGGCTTCCAGCGTTTTTACCGCCCGCTCAAATTCCATGGTTTCCACGGGTTTTCCGTTGATCTCGCCAATGGTGGCCCGTCCGGAGGCTGCGTTACGGCTCATGCCCAGGTTGGCATCCATCAGGATAAAGCCAATCAGGCTCAGTGCAATCACGGCAATCACTATGGCAGCACCTTTTTCACGAATTTTCTGAATAATCTGCATATCGTTGATTTAACAGGACGGCAAAAATAGGGTAAAAATAACATATCCACACCCGGAATTTATGTGTCCGAAAAGGCCTGAATCAAGGCCGGATGGGGATTATACCGCACCGGTCAGCCGGCCGGGAAACGATATTCAGATAAGGGTGTGAATAACCCGGACTTCCTGTTGACAAAGCCGGTTTTTGACCCCGGCGGTGGTGGAAACCGGAGGAACAAATAGGCACCCGGGGAGGGGCAGAAGGGGGAACGGGTATTTTACAAACGAATTGACAACGCCAGATTCACATCGACACAGATCAATACATCCATTTTTTTATCCCGGCCCGGAATTATCAACGGCTGTTCATAAACCGGCCTGTCTGATCAGCCTTATCCAGTATGCAGGGGCCACTGCTGCAGGATGATCAAAATCATCAGCCTGTGGATTACCTGTGAATGAAGGTGGATAAGACGAATATTTTAATTTTACAAACTTTTCCGTTTTAGGGTTTCCACAAATCCACAGCCCTAATAATAATAGGGCTTATTTAAAAATAGAGTATTATTATAGTATTATGGCAGATTTCCACAGTGCAAAAGCAGGTATCGCGGAGCGGGGTTTTCTGGATCTTGAAATTGATCCGGCGCTGGATCTTTTTGCGGCAATCGAAAAACTGAAGAGAGAGAAAAATGCAATCGTGCTGGCGCACTATTACCAGGAACCCGATATCCAGGATGTGGCCGACTTTATCGGCGACAGTCTGGGCTTGGCCCAGGAAGCTGCCAAAACGAGCGCCGATATCATTGTGTTTGCCGGCGTTCACTTCATGGCCGAAACGGCTAAGATCCTCAACCCGGATAAAAAGGTATTGCTCCCTGATCTCAGGGCGGGTTGTTCGCTGAGCGACAGCGCTCCGCCTGCACTCTTCAAAAAGTTCAAAGAACAGTATCCCGGGCATACGGTGATTTCGTACATCAATTGTTCCGCAGGCATGAAGGCCCTGAGTGACATCATCTGCACCAGCAGCAATGCGGAAAAAATCATCGAAAGCCTTCCGATCGACACGCCCATCATTTTTGCACCAGATAAAAACCTGGGGGGATACCTCAACCGCAAAACCGGAAGGAATATGGTGCTGTGGAACGGAGCCTGTATGGTGCATGAAATTTTCAGCCTGGAAAAAATCACCAAACTTAAAATCCGTCATCCGCAAGCCCTCTTCATTGCCCACCCGGAATGTGAGGAGCCGGTGCTGCGCATTGCCGATTATATCGGCAGCACCACGGGCCTGCTCAATTTTACCCGGAAATCACCGGCCAACGAATTCATCGTGGCCACTGAAACCGGGATCCTGCACCAGATGCAGAAAGCCAATCCGGGTAAAACCTTTATTCCCGCACCGCCCAATAACAGTTGTGCCTGCAATGATTGTCCGCATATGAAGCTCAATACCCTGGAGAAGCTCTATCTCTGCATGGAGTATGAACTTCCGGAAATCACCATGGAAGAATCCCTGCGCCAGGCGGCCGAAAAGCCCATTCTGCGCATGCTGGACATCAGCAGGCAATACGGACTTTAATGCCGGCTTAAAAAGTGCCGGATGCGTTGCTCAAGGTTTATGCGGATGTTGTTGTAAAAGAGGTTGATGTCGCCAATGTGATAATTCTTCTGCCGCAAAAAAATGTTGCCGAAAAACCGGGGTTTGGAAGTCCACAATACATTCTGATGGATCTGCGCATCCACCACCCCTTTTTTCAGTTTATTGAATTTTTTCAGAATCCCACCGCTGTTCAGGTTCCTGGGTGCATAAACAGAACTGGTATCCCAGGTGAGGGGATTCACCACTGATGCTTTGAAATTTTCCTTACTCACAAACAGCGTATCGATGTACCCTTGCCGATAGGTACGCCAGCTGACATAGCAACCTGTTTGCGTACTGTCTGTGCAGACCGGAATTGAGGTGAAGGTTTTTTCCGGTACGGGCATGCCAATCAGGTAAGCTGCCACCAGTTGTTCCGCCAATGGGTTTCCGTCAAAAAATTCTTTCAGTAATCTAACAGCATGCAGAGTACCCTGGCTATGCGCCGCGATGATCAGCGGCCGATGCGCATTCAGCGTGAGGTATTGCAGAAAGGCACGTTTCACATCAGCATAGGCAGTATCAAAGGCGCGTGCCGCGGCTTCATGATCATCGGTGAAGAAGCTTCGGTAATGCGCCTGCCGGTATCTGGGGGCGAAAACCCGGGTATGGTCATGAAAGGCACTGGCCTGGTAGAGGATGGAACTGTAATCTGTTTTTTGATTCAGTGCCTCATCGTTTATCGCCGCATTCCATTCCGGGCGATCCTCAGCCAGGAAACTGGTTGGATGGATAAAGAACACATCAGCCGCACTGTCTGTTGCGGTGTTCAGCCGGAGCGGGCGGGGAATACTGTCGGAGGGATCCCATTTCCAGGGATGCGCTGCCCAGTTACTGAGTTGTGAATAGTCTGGAGCGGTCACCGTGGTCTTTATGACCGTTACCGGCGCCAGGGTATGGCTGCAGGCACTCAGCAGCAGGAAGGGGATGCAAATGAACAGGAAGCGCATAATGAAGAGGATGGAAAATTAAGGTTTTCCTGCTTGGAATGAATTTCTATATTTACCGACACGTTGATCATTTGTTTGCAGTTATCCGACATATCCCTTTTTTAAAAGCTGTTTTTTTACACAGTGTTACTGCTTTTGGTGGGCCGCAGGGGCACCTGGGGATGATGATGAAAACTTTTGTCGACAGCCGGCATGATCTTACCCGGGAAGAACTGATGGAATTGATTTCCTTCTGCCAGATGCTGCCCGGCGCCTCTTCCACCCAAACCCTCACACTGATTGGTTACAAAAGAGGAGGGGTGCCTCTCGCCGTGATTACTTTACTGATCTGGATACTGCCCGCCTGTATCATCATGGGAGTCTTGTCATTTGTGGTGGGGGGAAACCCGCTCATGCACAACGGGCCGCACTATTTCAAATACATTCCTGAAATGGCAATCGGGTTTCTGATTTTTGCCGGTTTCCGGGCTTTTCAACTTTCTGTAAACAGCCTGATTACCATCGTGATCATGCTGGTTTCCATGATGGCCACTTTTTGGTTGTTTAAAACCCCCTGGGTGATCCCCGCGTTGATTGTACTGGGTGGGGTGGTCACCAATTTCAGCAGCCGGCGGATACCAGAGCAGGAAAAGATCAGGCCCCGCCAGATCCGTTGGACGAATATCTGGCTCTTCCTCCTGCTTTTTGCGGTAGCCGGTTTTTTGAGTGAAACCGCCCGTAAGCAGGAATGGGAACACCGTAAAGCCTTTAACCTCTTTGAGAACTTTTATCGTTTCGGGAGCCTGGTTTTTGGCGGTGGGGATGTGCTGATCCCCATGATGGTGGATCAGTATGTAGCGCGGCCTACCGCGAAAAAATTCCAGGAGCGCAATACCAATATCATCCGCATCAACCGGGATGAGCTGCTCACCGGGGCCGGTATGGTGCGGGCGATACCCGGACCCGTTTTTTCGATTGGTTCCTATGTGGGCGGACTCGCCTTGAAAGACGGTGGCCGTACCGCGCAGGTAGCCGGCACCGTTATTGGTTCAGTGGCGATTTTCCTGCCCAGTGCACTGCTGGTGCTTTTTTTCTTCCCCGTTTGGCAATACCTGAAAAAGTATGTGGTGGTGTTCCGTGCCCTGGAGGGTATTAATGCCGTCGTGGTGGGCATCATGTGGGCGGCATCGCTCTACCTGATCCGGGATATTCCGCTTTTCAGTTTCAGCCGGGATGCCCTGATCAATATCCTGGTGATTACAACTACCTTCTGTTTGCTGCGGTTTACGCGTATTCCGCCCCCTTTTATTGTGATGGGTTGTCTGGCGCTGGGGGCGTGGTTCTGATGGGCCGGTAATAATGGTTGCGGTCAATTTCTTCCTTCACGGCATCGGGTACCAGGTAACGGATGGATTTCCCTTTCCCGATTAACTCACGGATATGCGTACTCGAAATTTCGAGCAGGGGCGCATCGAGCAGGTGAAGATTGTCCGGAAGTTTGTCTTCCACCGGGAAGCCGGGTCTTTTATAAATGCAGATTTCATAATCCCGGAGCAGGGTGGTATAATTTTTCCATTTCCGGATATTGCCATAACTGTCGCTGCCCATGATCACGGCGAATTGGTGACCGGGATATTTTTCCTGCAGGTGGGTAAGGGTATCAATGGTATAAGAAGGGCGGGGCAGGTGAAACTCGATGTTGGAGGCTTTCAGGTCATTCTCTCCCTCAATGGCCACTTTTACGAGGTGGAGCCGGTGGTATTCATTCAGGAGGGTGGCTGATTTTTTCAGGGGATTCTGCGGCGATACAATCAACCATACCTGTTGAATGTCGGTGCAGTTGATCACGTGTTTGGCGATGATGAGGTGACCGGTATGTACGGGATTGAAGGAGCCGAAATACAGTCCAATTTTCATAAAAATTTGAAAATCAATTTAATGTACTTCTTCTACCCAGATGTTTTCGGCTTCATTGATCCGGAGGCTGAGGTGGTAACCGGCTACCCGGATCGAAATCGGATCCCCCAGCGGGGCAATCTGGTCTACCACAATCTGTTCTCCCGGCACGCAGCCCATCTCCATCAGTTTCAGGAAAATTTCATCCTTCTCCACTGATTTCACCAGCACTTTTTTACCAGCCGGAATATCTGAAAGTCTTACATGCATGCCCGTTCTTTATGAATACAAAAGTATTGATTCGGCATTGTACCTAAATTCGAATCCTGGAATTTCCATTATGCCGGTACAATTCTTCTCCGCCGATCGTCCCGTTCCTGTGCGGGACCGCACCGCCCTCAAGGGGTTCATCCAGCGTCTTTTCCGCCAGGAGGGGAGGAAGCTGGAACAGCTCAATTATATCTTTTGCTCAGATGCCCATCTGCTCCGGATCAATCAAGCCTACCTCCGGCACGATGACTATACCGATATCATCACCTTTGACCTCAGCGAAGAACCGGGCAGGATCACCGGCGAAATCTACATCAGCACCGATCGGGTACGGGAGAACGCCCGGCAACTCCGGCAAAGCCTACGGAGCGAAATGCACCGGGTGATCTTTCATGGCGCCCTTCATCTCTGCGGTTATACCGATAAGAAGCCGGCGGATCAGCAGGTGATGCGGCTGAAAGAAGACCACTATCTCCATCAATATTTTAAATAGTTTCACGGAACACAGTTTCAACCTGAAACTGTGTTCCGTGAAACCTGTACCTTTGCGCTATGGCTAGGAAAAAGTGGGAAGCCCAGACGGAGGTAACGCCCTCGCTCCTGAAAACCCGGGAGAAGCGCAAATGGCAGATTGCCCTGCGGCGCTATGTGCTGGAGCGGAACGTCTGCGTGGATTACGCCCCCTTCTTTGGTTTGGGCATTGATCAGATGCGGCTTTGGTTTGAATCCCAGTTTCCTGAGGGTGCCGGTTGGCACAACTTTGCGGATGCCTGGCAGTTTGAACATGTATTGCCGGTAACCTGTTTTGATTTTTCGAGTGAAGCCGACCTGAAAATGTGCTGGAACTTTGTCAACCTCCGGGTTGAGCGGATCCAGGAGGGTGCGGATCGCGTCATCCGTCAGGATATGCTGGCTGCCCGTAATTATTTTACCGCCTTGTTTGCGCAAACAGGGTACCCGATATGCGCACAACTACTGGAGAAGATCCGGCAGCTTGAAGTGGAAGAAGCCTTACCGGTAGCTGCGCAGGAGGCTTTTATCCGGCAGCACCAGGATTACCTGCAGGCGGTTTCCGGCCTGGGGGCTTATGAATTTGAACAGATTAACCGGGGCAGGAGCCTCCGGGAAGTACAGGAGGAAGCCGCCATCCTCCGTAAATACCAATAAATCATTGCCGCATGTTTATCGAATATGATGTGATTGTAGTGGGCGCGGGTCATGCCGGCTGTGAAGCCGCAGCCGCGGCGGCCAACCTGGGCAGCAGGGTGTTGCTGATTACCATGAACATGCAAACCATTGCCCAGATGAGCTGTAACCCGGCCATGGGCGGTATTGCCAAGGGACAGATTGTGCGTGAGATTGATGCCCTGGGGGGATACAGCGGGATCGTGACCGATGAAAGCATGATCCAGTTCCGCATGCTGAACCGCAGCAAGGGGCCCGCCATGTGGAGTCCCCGGGCCCAAAGCGACCGCATGCTCTTTGCGGCCCGCTGGCGCCAGCTGCTCGAGGAAACCCCCAACGTGGATTTTTACCAGGATATGGTCAATGGCCTGCTGGTCCGGAACGGCCGCGCCTGCGGGGTCATTACCTCGCTGGGTCATGAAATCCGTGGCAAAGCCGTAGTCCTCACCAATGGCACCTTCCTCAACGGGGTGATCCATATCGGCGAAAAAAGACTGGGAGGGGGGAGGATGGCCGAAAAGGCCGCCTCGGGGATTACCGAACAGCTGGTGGAGCTGGGGTTCGAGAGCGACCGCCTCAAGACCGGCACCCCGCCCCGTATTGATGGCCGCAGTCTGGATTACAGCCGGATGGAAGAACAGCCGGGCGACCTGGATATGACCGGCTTCAGCTACCTGCCCACCCGGAAGATCACCGCGGCCGAACAACGGAGCTGCTGGATTACCTATACCAGCCCGGAAGTACACGAGATCCTCAAAACGGGATTTGACAAAAGCCCGATGTTCCAGGGGCGGATCCAGGGCACCGGTCCCCGCTATTGCCCCAGCATCGAAGACAAAATCAACCGCTTTGCGGAACGCGACCGGCACCAGCTTTTTGTGGAGCCCGAAGGCTTCAATACCGTAGAGATCTATGTTAACGGCTTTTCCTCCTCCCTGCCTGAAGAGGTACAGTACAAAGCCCTGCGCCAGGTACCCGGGTTTGAAAACTGCCGGATGTTCCGACCGGGCTATGCCATTGAATACGACTATTTTCCGCCCACCCAGCTGCAGTTCAGCCTGGAGACCAAACTGATCAGCCACCTGTTCTTTGCCGGACAAATCAACGGAACCACGGGATACGAAGAAGCCGCCTGCCAGGGTTTGATGGCCGGCATCAATGCCCACCAGAAAGCCCGCGAACAGGAACCCGTGGTGCTGAAACGGAGCGAGGCCTATATCGGGGTGCTCATCGACGACCTCATCAACAAGGGTACCGATGAACCCTACCGCATGTTTACCAGCCGGGCAGAGTTTCGTACGCTGCTACGCCAGGACAATGCCGATCTTCGCTTAACGGAGATCAGCTACCGGCTCGGACTGGCCAGCCAGGAGCGGATGGAAGCCGTTCGGCAGAAAACGGTGCAGGTTGACCAGATCCGGGAGGCCCTCAGCCGCATTCAGCTGGAACCGGATGACATCAACCCCCTGCTCAGCAAAATCGGATCGGCGCCAATCGACAAAAAGCAGAAAGCCCTCCAGATCCTCCTCCGGCCCGGGGTGGAATTGCCGGATATGCTGCAGCAGTGCTCTGCATTGCAGCAAGCCTTCGGATCCATGGCTCCTGCCGCCGTAGAACAGGCCGGCATCCAGGTAAAATATGCGGTTTATATTGAGAAAGAAAAGGAGCTGGTGCAGAAAATGAGCCAGCTGGAAGACCTGGTGATCCCCGATAATTTCAATTACGAGAAACTGGTATCCCTCAGCGCCGAAGCCCGGCAGAAATTTACCCGGATCCGCCCGCGTACCCTCGGACAGGCCTCCCGGATCTCCGGTGTCAATCCGTCTGACGTACAGATTCTCATGGTATATATGGGACGATAAAAATATAATAAAATATTAATATGAATATTGACCTGAACCCGGAACTGAGCAAAAATGAGGTATTTGACCGGGTGGCCGCCATGCTGGAATCAATGCGGCTGCGAACGGTAAATGTGGATACCACCCGTCCCTGGGGTGGCTTCTTTGTGATTGAAGAGGCGGATGCAGCGGCTTTTATTCAGGCATTCTTTCCGCACCTCACCCGGGAAGAACTTGCTATTTCGGGCAAATTAAGTCCCAAGATCCTGGTGGTGGCGCCGGAAAAACGGCTCAGCTGGCAGTATCATCACCGCCGGGCTGAAATCTGGAAGCTCATTGGCGGAACGGCCGGGGTGGTCACCAGTGATACCGATGAAGAGAAGCAAACTACCCATCTGCAGATTGGCGACATCATCCAGTTGAAACAGGGCGAACGTCACCGGTTGATTGGTCTCGGTGGCTGGGGTATCCTCGCCGAAATCTGGCGGCATACTGATGCGGCGCATCCCAGCGATGAAGAAGATATTGTGCGGGTGCAGGACGATTTCGGACGCTGATCATCCGATGAACCGCCGCCCGCTTCTGCTGTGGCCCATCCGCTGGATATTCCACAAATCCGCACTGGTAAAGGTTTTCAAATTACACTGCTCTTTGGTGCAGGGTTGCTTGCGCAATTGATCCGGGGTTTTCGATGCCGGGCTGCCGGCGTTTGAAAGGTTGTTCATGGCATTTATCTTAAAAGTACTGACTGATGGTTTGCCCGGTTACAGGTAGCGGCGCATCCCCAGGCTGGTTTTATACCGGCGCTGGATATTCCACAAACCGGCGGCGGTGAGGGCTTTGCGGTTTTCGGTAACCGGCTGAACGTCCAGGGTTTCTTTGACTTCACGGGTTAATTCGTGCAGGTCCTGGCGGCTGAGGGGCTGGTAGCTGGCGGCAAAAATGTTCTTTTTCATGGCTATACTTTTTAAAGATGGAGAAAGGGTGTTGATTACAGAAACCGGCGGCTGCTCCGGGTTTTGTACTGGCGCTGGATGTTCCAGAGTTCAGCGGCGGTGAAGCAGCGGCTCTGGTCAGCCTGCACCAGGGCAGGTGCCAGGGTTTCTTTCACTTCACGGGTCAGTTTTTCGATGGCGGCGGCGCTTAACCTGTTCAGGAAGCTGTTGTTTGTACGTTTCATGGCTTTTGGTTTTGAGTGGTTGAGTTGATGTCCTTTGACAACACAAACATACAACGATTTTAGTACTATGCAAAACAAAGTACTGGTTCATGTTTGGTAATTTGTACTGTTTAATAGCTGGTATTGTCTATGAAACGCCGATCTGTCGGGCATTCTGGCCGGTGCCTCTTTCCAGCGCCCCCAAAATTCATGATTATATGAGTGGTAATTAGGTTGGATGAGCGGCGGACTGCCGGCGCAGACTGTCCTGCCAGAGTACCTTCATTCAATAAAAAAGGCCCGAAAGGGCCCTTCAAACAACGGTATTCCCTGAAAAACGGATCAGCAATCCCCTTTTTCCCGCTCCGAAACCGCATTTCCTTCCTTTCCCCGGATCCATCCCCGGCAGGCCGGAGAACCACAACTGCAGGCAAAGGGTTCCATTTGCTGGTCGAGGAACGCGCCGTAATCCAGCGTTAGTTCTTCGCCCGCCTTCAACGGCCGCAGGGTGATCACGTTGAGCCCGTCGTAAGCAGTATTGGGTGAGCAACTGTGGTTTTGCGGCGCCCAGCCTGCGGGATCGGCATCCCAGAGCAGGAATACCGTTGGGCTCAGCGGATAGGCATAGCGCCGGAATATTTCCTGTTCGGCGGGTGTCCAGTGTTGCTCCACATGCCGCAGCGTAACGAGCCGCTGTGCCCGTTCTTCCCCCTGGAAAATGCACTCCCCGGCTGCAAGATCCGTGACGGCGCATATGCCGTAGCCGGCAATCGGGCTGCCTTTCATCACATACTTCTTTTGCCGCTGCCGGTAACGGTATACTCCTTCGCGGATGATCAGTTTCAGAAATGCCGCCTGGCCGAAGCCATCATGCTGCAGGATATGGTCGGCGCTGCCTTCGTATCCGTTGGGGTAAAAAACCGAACAGGTAAAATTGATTTCCAGGAAATACAGGTTGCCGGCCTGGTCCATCCGGAAATCCAGCCGGGCATAGCCCTCCCCGCTGAAGGCCGTAAAGATGGCCGTGGCGGCCTCCTGTAATCTTCGGCAGAGTGCTTCATCCTCCACCGGCACATTGGCTCCGGGATGCAGCTCGGAGGTTTTGAGGGCATAGGTTTTGAAACCATAACCCTCCGGAAAGCGGTACTCCACGGGCCGGAAGCAACGCAGGGTATCCCCCTGGTCTGCCGGGGCACAAACCATCACGGTAAACTCACGGCCATCAATATACGCTTCCACCAGCAGGGGACCGTATGCTTCCATGATCTCCGCCGCTTTCTGTTCCAGCGCCTCCGGTGTTTCCACGCGGCTGCCCTGGTCAACGCCCAGGCTGTCGCCCGCCTTATGGGGTTTTACAAACAACGGATACTGCAGGTGTGCACATTGGGCAGCGGCGCCGGCCACCTCGCTCAGCACCACATAATCAGGCGTGGCCACCCCTGCGGTATAGGCCACATATTTCATCAGTTCCTTGGGCGGATCGTAGAGCCGGGAAGGGGGGCCGGTAAAAGGGAGGTTCAGTTGTTCGAGGAACCAGATCACGTCGATGGAGGGCACTTCCCATTCGAGGTATCCTTCACAGAGGTTCACAAAAATATCAAAGCCCTTGCCCTGCAGCGCCTTCAGCTGCCGGTAGGTACTGAGTTTGTTGAGGAACACATGTTCAAAGCGGGCTTCGGGGATCAGCGCGGATAAATCCCGCGGGGGATCATAATGCTGGTAATCCACCCCGCTCGTGGAATAATCGGGCTGCAGCACACAGATGCGCAGCTGCGACCAGTCGGGATCTCTTGCTGTTTCCGCTCCGGTTTTATGAGGCATGGTTCAGGGTTTCTGCTTGGGAACTGCCAGTGCGCCGGGCCGCCCGCTGCCGGGCATGGTTCAGCAGGTCGCTGACCAGGCTGCTGAACGAACATCCCGCAAAGCGGAGGATGGCGCCGATGGAAGTATAGTTTTCGTCTTCACTGATGCCACACTGGGCATTGGCTTCCAGCACGTACAATTGTCCGCTCCGGCGGTCCTGCCGGATGTCGACCCGCGTATATCCCGTACCCTGGAGCGCGGCATAGGCCTGCCAGCTGAGTTGACGCAGTGCCTGGTCCAGCCCGTCATCTTCCACCGGGGCATACTCGTAGAAGTGATCCTGGCCGGGCATGGCGCTCTCCGACTCATAAATCTCCCAGAGCCGTTCAAAACTCAGGAATTTTTCGTGTGCCGGCAGCGAGGCATGGAATACCCGTTCCACCGGGGGGTAGATGACTGCCTGCTCCGGGTCCCGGTAGTCACCCGTGAGGAAACAGGTGAATTCAGGTCCGTCGATAAAGCTTTCGGCGATGAGTCCGCCCGAAAAAAGATCCCATCCGCGGTAGCCGGCTTTCAGTTCGGGGATCAGCCGGTCCAGTGCCGCCTGGTCGCTGATCACATTCCGCGTGCCCACGCCCATGCTGCCGCCCGATACCGCGGGCTTAATGATCACCGGTGTGCCCAGCGCATCCAGCAGGGGAGCGGCTTTCACGGTATGATTATGGATCACCTGCCAGTTTGGGGTGGGAACACCCGCGGCTTGCAGCGCCTGCTTCATCTCAATTTTGGAAGTGGTGAGCCGGTAAAAGGGCGCTTCTGCTCCGGTATAGATCAGTTGCAGCCGCTCCAGCTCTTCCAGCACGGAGATGCCGGGGGTGCCATTGATCTCATCGCCGTCACAGAGGTTCAGCACCACCGGGCAGCAGGCCCCAGCGCGTTGGGCAGCGGCGATTTCGGCCAAAATGGCCCGGTAGTTTCCGGGATTGACCTCCTGCCACTGCCAGGGCAGCTGCAGGGTACTGAACACGCGTTCGTATTCGGCAATGCTCTGGCTGAAATCGTAATAATAGCTGAGGTGTTCGTCGCTGTGTGCGGCTACGGGAGCCAGCACCCAGATTTTCAGCGGAACAGATCCGGCGGCATGCGCCGGCTGCGGATCAGCAGCATGCAGCATCAGTGGGCAGCCGTTTGAAGATGGGAAAAATACGAAGGGCGGAACTTCATGAACATAAATGTATGAAAGCCCGGAGAGTAGAAAAAATTTAAACACGGGGGGCGGAGCCGGCTGTGGAAAACCGGCGGGTAGAATCCCCGCCGGGGTGGCGCAGGACAGCGTACTGCATGTGGAATTTACGGTGTTTAAAATTCAGCAAATCCCCTATTTTCCGGCATCAGGGGCTGATTTAACTTTACTGAAAATTCAATATTTATGTCAAACAAATCTGTTAACAGCAGCCTCGTTTCACAGGTAATGAAATCCGTTGCCGCGTTCTGGAGCAACCTGTTTGTTTCCAGTTCGACAAAAGAGTTCAACCGGCTCAAGAATTTCATCGCTTCCTGAACGGGAAGTTGTTTTACCGGGAAGGCTTCTAAAACTTATTGAAAGGCAGCAACCTGACGGGGCTGCCTTTTTTCATGCGCTAGAGTCCGGCCACCCATTGCTGGGGATGTCCGCCGTTGTTGAACCGGATTACTTTGGCCTGCACGGTTTCCTCCCGCGTTTCTTTCAGCAGGTGCTGCATGGTTCCGGCATCGTGGATACCGGCGATGTGGCAGGCTTTTTCAAATTCGGTGTGCATGCCGAATCCTTCTCGGATGGGGGGCACGCCGGGCAGTTCGGGGAATACGCGGCTTCGGCTAACAAAATAAAATACACGGTTGCCGATTTTCCGGGTGTACGAGGTGTAAAGCATTTCCATACAGGTGCAGTTGGGTGAACAATACGGTTTAAGGCGGGGTATTGTACGCAGGGGTTTTATCCGGATAGTGGCAGCAGCAGTTGGGGTGGGAGGGTTTTCAGGGATACGGAAACCGCCTCATGCGGTACTTTGAAGTTAAACCCTTCCGTTGAAAAGCGTTGTTACGGAAGGGTTAAAATGATTTGCTCATGAACGCAGGCAGCACCGTTTTGGAATGCGGGTCAACCGGGCAAAAGCAAGGTTTCGGTTCATTGAATTTTAAAACGGGTGCTGGGCTCAGGTAAACAGGAAGGCATTCAGCTTTTTGGGAAAACCGGCCAGTAAACCGGGTTGTTTCCGGGCCACCGTTTCCTGCGGTTTCAGGCGTTCGGCAGTAAGGATACAACCCAGCGTAGGCAGGCTTACCCGCAGTTTTTTATATTGTACGTGTACGCTGTTGTCGTGATAAGTGAGAGAGGGCTCATCCAGGAACCGGATGGGTTCACCCGCATTCACCGCCGTTTTTTCAATCCTGATCTGGGTGAATGCCGTGGCCGCTTTTTTCAGGAGCTCAATTTCGGCATCCGGGAACACGGCAGGCCGCGATTTCCAGTACAGGAAATTGATGACACCGGGCATGTTCCGCAGTTTGTGCAGCAGTTTTTCTTCAGCCCACACAAAAATGCAGGAACTGAAAAAAGGAGCCGGTTCCGGCCGGGTGGCTGATTTCTGTGCAGGGCTGCAGACAGCCGGGCAGAAATGCTCGATGCCCCATTTACTGAGCAGACCTGCTACTTTTTTTTCTTTTTGCGGTTTTGTTGTAACTGCATACCAATGTGCTGACATCACAAATCGGTTTTGTGGTGAACAATGCAGTTTTTCAGTTCAGTTGGATCAGACAGTAAGCTTTTACAGCGGGATAAAGGATGCCTGTAGCGAAAGCAACCGGGGTTTCAATGGGATAATAGGAAGTAAGCAGTTTTCTATGTGGGACTTCAAATATAGCATTATTCCCGAAATCAGGCAATATTTGCCCGCTTATTTTTGCGCTGTCGGCGGGTCAGAGGCTATCTGATTGGTTTTCAAATTCTGTATTTTGCGGAAAGGATTAAAATCACCGCTATGCAAGTAACAGAGCCCGGTGTGGGCACCCGCCTTCAGCATACCCAGTACGGTCCGGGCGTTATTGTGGCCGTACGCTATGCCACCTACCTGATTTCCTTTATCCATCATGGCCTCCGGGAGGTGGACAAACAGGATCCTGCCCTGGATGAAATCATCCCCGAACAGGTGAATCCCGAGCTCGAAACCGTATCGGAAGTGGAAAAGTCGCTGCTGAACATTCTCCGCACCTGGGGCGGCATCACCGAAACAGTGCAGCTGGGCGACCGCTGGAAAGGCGGAACCCTGCTGCTGCAGCCCTACGACAAAACCCTCAAGCCCAAAGAAATGCCCATCGAGGATTTCTTTCACAAAGTGGTGATGCTGCGCGACCGCCTGCGGGTACTGGAACAAAACATCAACAGCCATAAAGCGCTGACAGACGAAGACAAGGTGAATCTCCAGCAATACATCACCCGCTGCTACGGATCACTCACCTCCTTTAACCTGCTGTTCAGAAACAAGGAACAGTATTTTGTGGGCGAGAAAGGGAAAGAGCAGTAATCAGCGTTCGTTTACCAAAGGGCTTTATCTGCTTTGAGGATCACAAACTCACCGTCTTCATTGATGAATCCTTCGGTGATCACCGGTTGCCCGCCGGCTGTTTTACCGGTAATCATTTTGGCAAAAGCCAGTTTGGAAACCGGGTCAAATACCAGGGTTTGCGGGCTGCCGTCCCAATAAAACGCGGGCATGATCACCTTCCCGGTAACCAGGTTGATGAAACCATAGTCCTTCGTGTAAGGATTGATTTTGTTCATTTTTCCCTGGATGGAAAACAGGAGCAGCGGGTAGAGGCCCTCCCGTTGAAATTCATCAACCGACACCAGGGCCACTTTTTCATTCCGGAATCCGCAGCGCTCCAGCAATTGTTTGACCGGCATTACCGCGAAGCTGGTATCCATGATGGACTGGCTGTTCATCGACAGGCCATTGGCAAAGAAACTGAACAGGCCCTGGCTGCGGGCTTCGTCGCGGCTTTGCTTCCACACCAGCTCGCCTTGGCGGTTGATGAACCCGTATTCAAAACTGCTTTTGTCTGCCGGCTCCACCCGGGCCAGTCCGTTTTGAAAATCTGAGGGAGCGATGCTGTACCGGAAATCCACCACGGTGCGGCCGGATTTGTCCACGAAGCCATATTTCACCGTGCCGAAATTGTCTTTTTTGCCCACCATCACCAGGCCTTCACTGAAGCTCCTTTCGGGCATCGCCACCTCCCCGCCCATAATCAGCTGGCCGGTAAGCGTGCGGTAACCCGGGCTGTGGGCGCCCCCCTGCAGGTTCCTGTTGTAACCGGCCATTTCGCTGATGGCGGTAAATTGCTGCTGAGTGGTAAATACTTTTCCGTCCCATTGCGTATAGCGGTAGGGCTTCTGAAGGGTGTTCTCAAAATAAAGACCGTTGTCCATCAGCCGGTCGGAGGGCGTGTTCACTATCAGTTTTCCCTCCTGGTTGATATACCCCATTCCCGAACCCTTGCTGAAATGAAACAGCCCGTTGACAACCATTTTGGTTTTCAGTTTCACCGGTCCTGCCGGCGCCAGGGTACCATACTGGTTGAAGGGCACCACCGTTTCGCCTTTGGCGTTGATCAGGGCATAGGCATTGCCTTTCCGGATCACCGCCACGCCCTGGTTAAAAATCCCGACGAAATAATCGGCATCCACCCGGATGACCTTGTCGGCCATGCGGCCCCCGGGTACCTGCTGAAAACGGGTTTGGCTGAGTTGCGCCACACTCAACCGGTACTGGCCCTCCGCGGCGGAGGCGGAAAGCAACAGGCCGGCCAGTAACAGGACGCAGAAATGCGGGGGGAATGAATTTTTTTCCATACATTCAATATACGGAAAAAACGACAGATGCAAGTCTGCCGCTAAAAAAGCTTAATTCATCATTATGCGCATACTCCTCAGTGTACTGTCGATTGCCGGCGCGCTGCTGGTACTGGTGGGATTGTTCTTTCTGATCCGTGAAGACACGGCGAAAACAGACATCGCCTTTGCATCGGCGCTCTGCATTGCCCTCGGCATTGTGTTTTTTAAGGGCAGTTCCTGGTACCGGAAAAACCGGCTGGACAAAGCCTACCGGAACGTAAAACGCGCCAACGGCGAATAATCCGGCTTGCCCCGTCTGCCGCTGCGGTTCCGGACTGTTGAGACAGTCTGGCCGCTGCCTGTACTTTTCCGGCCGGGATTCAATTCATCTCTCATTCTGCAAAACCTCAGCACGGCAACACAGCCGTATTGGGCATAGCCGTTGCCGTTACTACGACGCCTCCCGGCGCCAGGCCGGATGAGCGTGTTTATTTTTTGGGGCAGGTGTTGATGCCCAGCAGGGGATAAAGCGGGCAGAAACTCACGAGACTGGTGAGGAGAAAAACGCCTGAGATCACCAGCAGCACGATGCCGGCTGTGCCGGTTACATTATCATTGAAGAAGAGAAAGGCAAAAGCGGCGGCGAGTAGTACCCGGATAAAGCGGTCGGTGCCGCCCATGTTCTTTTTCATATACAGGGGTTTAATGAATACACAGAAAATGTGGTTGCAGAATAAATGTACAAAATGCCCGTGAAGAAACGGGTGACCTCCGTCATGGCTCCGTCCGTGGCCATGTCCGCTCCCGCTATGCCGCACCGGTTGACCCACGGGAAGGAAATTTAAATGCAGGTTGAGCCCAATAGCCTCCGCTGCCCGGTATTTTTTATATTGTGCCGGTGAAGCCGCTTTTCTCCCGCCTCCTGAAAAGTTTATACGTGCAGGTACTCCTGGCCATCTTGGCGGGTATCCTGCTCGGTCATACCTATCCGCGACTCGGCGAACAGCTGAAACCCCTTGGCGACGGGTTCATCCAGCTGATCAAAATGATGATCGCGCCTGTGATTTTCTGTACCATCGTTACCGGCATATCCGGCATGAAGGATGCCGGCAAGATTGGCCGCGTGGGCATCAAGGCCCTTTTGTATTTTGAGGTGGTCACCACCCTGGCCCTCATCATCGGGCTCCTGGTGGTGAACCTGCTTCAGCCGGGAGCGGGCATGCACATTCATCCGGGCAGCCTGGATGTACAGGCTGCCTCCACTTACATTGCCCAGGGCCATGCGCAGCAGCAGAAGCATTTCCTGCTGCAGATCATCCCGGAAAACATCATCAATGCCATTGCCAACAACAACCTGTTGCAGGTACTCTTTTTCTCCATCCTCATGGGCGTGGCGCTTACCCAGGTAAAGGAAAAAGCCGCCCCCCTGCTCAAGGGCATCCAGTCGCTGGAAGACGTACTCTTTGCCATTATCCGCCTGGTCATGAAGCTGGCGCCCATCGGGGCTTTCGGCGCCATGGCCGTCACCATCGGTAAATTTGGCCTCGGATCCCTGCAGTCACTCGGCAGCCTCATGCTTTCGTTTTACCTTACCTGCCTGCTGTTTATTTTCGGGGTGCTGGGCCTGATCCTGCGCCTGGCGGGCTATAATATTTTCCGGCTGCTGCGACACATCCGCGATGAGCTGCTGGTGGTGCTCGGCACCTCCTCCTCCGAGGCGGCGCTGCCCAGCCTGATCGGGAAGATGGAGAAGGCGGGCTGTTCAGAGCCGGTTACCGGGCTGGTGGTTCCGGCGGGTTATTCCTTTAACCTTGATGGCACGTCCATCTACCTCACCATGGCGGCTGTATTCCTCGCCCAGGCTACCGATACCCCCATGAATTTCAGTCAGCAGCTCTCCCTGCTCCTGGTGCTGCTGCTCACCTCCAAAGGGGCCGCCGGCGTTACCGGCAGCGGTTTCATCACCCTCGCCGCCACCCTGCCCACGGTGGGGCATATCCCCGTAGCGGCCATCACCCTCATCATTGGCATTGACCGGTTCATGAGCGAAGGGCGGGCACTCACCAACCTCATCGGCAACGCCGTGGCCACGGTGGTGATTGCCAGGTGGGAGAAGGAAATTGATCAGGAGCAGGCCGCCGCCACCCTGGGCTGAGGCCGAAAAAATCCGGCATACCGGGAAATAACTTTTATATTGAGGCGCTTACCATTGGTTACTGCTCAACCCTAAACGGTATTCCTGATGTCAAGTACACAGCAACGGATGGTATCCATAGACGTGGTCAGGGGAATGGCCATGATCCTCATGGCGCTCGACCATGTGCGGGATTATTTTCACCTCACCGCCAATACGCAGGATCCGCTGGACCTGCAAACCACCACCCCGGCCTTGTTTTTCACCCGCTGGATCACTCATTTCTGCGCCCCGGTTTTTGTATTCCTCTCGGGTACATCCATTTACCTGCAGGGCATGCGCAAAACACCGCGGCAGTTGGGGATCTTCCTGCTCAAACGCGGCTTCTGGCTGATTGCCGCCGAATGGCTGATCATTTCCTTCGGCTGGACCTTCAACCCCTTCTATAACCTGATTCCCTTCCAGGTGATCTGGGCCATCGGGGCCAGCATGGTGCTGATGGGGGTGCTGGTGCTCCTCCGCGCGCCTTACCGGATCATGCTGATCCTGGGCCTGCTGATTACCGCCGGGCATAACCTGCTCGATATCCCGGAATCGGCCCCGGGTTTCCAGGGCGGCTTCTGGTGGGATCTGCTGCACAGCGGCTTCTTCCGCAGCTACGAATACCTGCCCGGTCACTACATTATTTTAGTGTATGCCTTCCCGGTATGGCTGGGCGTGATGCTGCTGGGTTATGCCGCGGGTAAATATTTCAGCCCGCACTATGATCCGGCCCGCCGCCGGCGTTTTCTGGCTGTGGCCGGATCGCTGATGCTGCTGGCATTTGTAGTGCTGCGTTTCAGCAACAGCTATGGCGATCCCCGGCCCTGGACTGTCCAGCCGCAGGGCCTCTATACCTTGCTGTCCTTTGTGGATGTCAACAAGTATCCGCCCTCCCTGCTCTACAGCCTGCTCACCCTCGGGGTGGCCCTGCTGCTGTTGCTGCTGGTGGAAAAAACACAACTGGCCCTGTACCGGCCCGCCATCATCTTCGGGCGTACGGCCTTTTTCTTTTATATCCTTCACATTTACCTGATTCATTTCCTGGCCACTATCAGTTATTTCCTGCGGGGGCACCGGCTGGATGAACTTGAACAGTTTGCCCGGCAGGCGCCCTTTCTGTTCGTGGTACCCGGCGAGGGTTTCGGGCTGGCCGGCGTATACGGGGTATGGTTGCTGGTGCTCCTGCTCCTGTACCCGCTTTGCCGGCGCTACGACTGGTATAAAACAACCCACCGGCACTACTGGTGGCTGAGTTACCTCTGACACCGGGGGCAGCGTGTTCATGGTTTCAGCATCCTGCATGGCTTGGTTCGTATGCGCCGGCCATCGTAGAAATACCTGTGATCCGGCCTGCCGGATGAAAGTTTTACACAGGGGGTTCATATCTCTCCGACGCCGTAGGGATAATCTTTAATTTTAGCCCTAAATCAACTGAATATGCAGTGGAAACGAGGCGTTTTGTCGGGCGGACTGCTGTTATTGGCCCTGGCGCCGGCAGCGCAAACCAGTGTAAAAACACAATACAAGCGTTCGTTCCTGTGTGCCGGCATTGAAGTAGGTTCCAAGGGCGTGAAGATGAGCCTCGTGGAAATCGACAAAAAAGCCACCCGGGTGGGATCGTTCCGCCTGCTGAAAGACAGTACCGTTAACACCGATTTCATTTCCTTTACCGAAAGCAGTTTTTCCGCCACCCTCAATGGGGTTACGGGTTTGTTTGAAGCGGCCCGCGACCGTTACCAGGTGAACACCGAACGGATCTTTACCGTAATGAGCAGCGGCGTAAAAGGGCAGGCGGAAAAAGACAACCGGATGCCCTGGGTGCAGCGGCTGATCGACTCGTTCCGTACCCGAATCGGGGAGCCCGACCGGCGTGTGGAACTGGTGGATATCCGGGAAGAAGCCCGTTTGTCGCACCTGGGCATCGTACCCGAGTCCAAGCGCTACAGCACCTTCCTGGTCGACATCGGCAGTGGCAACACCAAGGGCGGATACTTTCCGGATGACAACACCAGCAACCTCAAACTCTTCCAGGTAAACTGGGGCACCCGCAGCATTCACAATGCCGTGGAGAAAAGGCTGGATGGCGACAACAGTATTCAGCAATACAGCCGGCAGCTGTTCCGCGTGCTGAGCGGCGCACCCAATACGGAGATTGAATACGCGGTGAACGTAAGCGGGGCGTACAATATGAGCGATAACATTGCTTTCAGCGGGGGCATTGCCTGGTCGGTGTCCACGCTGCTGTACCCGGAGATGTACGACAACAGCGTAGTGCCGGTAACCTACGATGAAGTGCAGCGCTTCAGCGAACGCCTGGCCCGCAACCCCCAGGAGTTCTCGGTGGAATCGCTGATGCGGAAACTGACGGACCCTCTGCTGGATAAAAAAGCAGCGCAGAAAGAGATCCGCGATGTACACCGGGTGTTTGACCAGCGCTCCCTCATGAGTGGCACCGGACTGCTCCTCAAGATCATGCGGCAGTTTGAAGGGATTTATGAAAAGAAACAGTTTTACCTGGTTAAGAATGGCCAGGTGGGATGGGTATCCGCCTATGTAGACGAAAGCATCATCGGCAAAACCACGAACCATGAATAATGGCAGCCTGCCAGTAAAGGAAAACAGATTTTATCCCCTGCTCACCCTGTCGGCAATTTTTCTGCTGACCTCCCTGGTATTGCTCAGTGTGCTGGGTTATAATTTTTACCGGCAGTCGAAAAGCCGCCAGGCCGGCAAGGGTCCGGCATCCGCAGCGCTGAGTCCGGCCGTGGAAAAGAAGCGCGACTCGCTTCAGCAGATCTACAGCGCCACCGTAAGCAATTTTCAGCCGGATACCCTGCAGCGCAACCTGCCCGCCGCAGATACCGCCGGGGCGCAGGAAATGAACCAGCGCCTCAATGATTATTACCGCCTTAAGAACGAAATCAGCACCCTGCTGAACGACAGCAGTTCCCTGGCAGGCCTCGAACTGGCCACCCAGAAAATCCGCCAGCTGCAGTTGCGGGTGGAGCAGCTGAGCATCCGCAATTCGGATATCGAAAAAGAAAACCGCCGCCTGCGCACCCTGCTCGATCAGCTCACCGGGGGGCGCATCAGCGAACAGAACCTGCCCGCGCCGGTAAAACCGCTGGTGGTGCCCGCCGCGCCCGCCTTGCCCGCCAATACGGATGCGGTGTTTACGGCCACGGAGCTGCGCCTGACTGCGGCGGATGAAAACAATGAAGAGGCTTTCAGTGCCGATGCGGTAGACCGCTTTCTCGGCACCCTCACCGTTCGCAACAGCCTCAACCAGGGCAGTTCGGAACTGATGCTGGTACTCATCCAGCCCGATGGCCGGGTGCTGCGCAGTGCCTGGGAGTCGGGCAGTTTTGATACGGAGAGCGGCCGCCGCATCTACTCCCGTAAAATCCGCTTTGAATATACCCGTGGTGAACCCCGGCAGCTGGATTTCAGCCTGCCCCTCGACAGTTGCCAGAAGGGTACCTACACCCTCCAGGTGTACAGCCGCGGCCGCCTGATCGGCAAAGCCTCACGCCAGGTTTCCTGAAGACTTTTTTTACACATGCTGCACCAGCTCCCAGTACAGGGGGATGCCCACCGTGATGTTGAAGGGGAAAGTTACGCCCAGCGCCATGGGGATGTACAGGCCCGGGTCAGCCTTGGGGGCGGCCAGCCGCATGGCGGCGGGTACGGCAATATAAGAAGCGCTGGCAGCCAGGATGGCCAGCATGAAACGATTGCCGGCCTCAAGATCAAAAAAGCGGGTAAACAACACCGTTATACACCCGTTGAAGGCGGGAATCAGCAGGGCAAAAAGGGTGACGAACCAGCCATATTTTCGGAACGACCGGAAGCGCCCGGCCGCAATGATGCCCATCTCCAGCAGGAATACCGCCAGGAAACCCTTGAAGATATCCGAGGTAAAGGGCTTGATGCCTTCTGCCTGCTTGCTGTCAGCCACAATCCCGATTACCAGGCTGCCGATGATCATGAGCACCGAACTGTTGGTCAGTGATTCTTTGATGATGTGCGGGAGCGAGGAGGGACCGGCTTTTTCCTTTTCATAACGCCTCATCAGCATCACGCCGATGATGATGGCGGGCGCTTCCATCAGGGCCATGGCCGCCACCATATGCCCGCCATAATGCAGCTGGTTGTTCTCCAGAAAGGAGGCGGCGGAAATGAAGGTAACCGCGCTCACCGATCCGTACGCAGCCGCCACAGCTCCGGCATCGGATACCTGCAGTTTGGTTTTCAGCAGGAAGAAGGTGTAGAAAGGAATCAGGCAGGCCAGCAGCACGGCCAGCACCAGGGTGATGGCAATTTCAGCGCTGAGTCCGCTGTGCGAGAGTTCCTGCCCTCCTTTGAAACCAATAGAGAACAGCAGGTAGAGCGACAGAAATTTGGAGGTGGATTCGGGGATGCTGAGATCACTCTTCAGCAGCGCCGCGATAACGCCCAGCAGGAAGAACAGCAGTACCGGGTTGGTGAGGTTACTGATCAGGATATCGTTGTTCATGGTTGTGCAGTGAGTTGATGGATCCGGATGTTCCGGTATGTTTTCGTCTGGTCATTTTAGTTGGCTGGCTTCCGGCTGAAGCCGTACAACAAACAGGCGCTGATGGTTTTCACGGCTTTGGGCAGGGTATGCCGGTCATCCGGGGCAAAGCGGGCGGTGTGCAGCGAAGGCAACTCAGCCATGCCCGCCTTTTCGGGCGCCACGGTGCCCATCCAGATCAGGTAAGACGGGATGCGGTCTGTTGTTTGTCCGTATTCCCCGAAATCTTCCCCGATCATCACCGGCGGTACAAAGGTATAACTGCCGGCGCCCCGTTCACGTTCCAGTACCTGGCGCAGTGCAGCCCCGAGTTCCGGCTGGTTGTACACCGCTTTGATCGACATATCGAGCAGCTCATACCGGGGCCATTTTTCTTCGGGTAAACCAGCGGCCGCAGCCAGGTGGTTGCCGATGGTTTTCAGGCGTTCCAGGATGTATTGACGCGTGCTGTCGCTGAAGGAACGGATCGTCAGCTTCAGGTCAACCTGGTCAGGAATCACATTGCCCGCCGTACCTCCATGGATGGCGCCTACGGTAATCACGGCCCGGTCAGACGATGACAGGTTGCGGCTCACAATCGTTTGAATGGCGGTAACGTACTGGGCCGCCAGCAGTACCGGATCGATGGTTTGCTGCGGTGCGGCGCCGTGCCCACCCTTGCCATACAGGGTAATGTTCATCATGTCTACGGCGGCCATCGAATAGCCGTCGCAGAACCCGGCCTGCCCGGCCGGCAGCCCCGCATGCGCATGGATGGCCAGCTGCATGGCTGGCCGGGGCAGGCTTTTCCAGGCGGGGCTTTCCAGTATTTTCCGGGCGCCCTGGCCGGTTTCCTCCGCCGACTGGGCCAGGAAGATGAGTGTGCCCTTCCAGGCATTCCGGATCCTGGCCATCAGGCTGGCCGTGCCGAGCCAGGTGCTCATGTGAAGATCGTGCCCGCAGGCGTGCATCACGGGCCGTTCCTGGCCGTCACGCATTCCCCTGCGTGCACTCGCATAGGGTAAACCCGTGGCTTCCTGAACGGGCAGCCCGTCAAGATCGGTGCGGTACAGGATCACGGGGCCGCTGCCGTTTTCCAGCACGGCGGCAAAACTCTGAAACCCCAGGGGCTCCACGATGTGGTAGCCGGCAGCCTGCACCTCCTTTTTCAGATAGGCGGCAGTGTTATACTCTTCGCGGCTCAGTTCGGGATGGGCATGCAGCCACTGGTACCATTCGGTTAATCGGGGCAGCAGGGGTTGCAGCGCCGGGTCGGTAACAGACTGGTACGACTGGCCTGCAGCGGCCAGGGGGAGCAGGCAAAGCAGCCCGGCTATTTTGCGGAACCGGTTCATGGTTGTGCAGGATTTTCGGCGGGATCCACCCATTTTTCCGGGAACCCGTATTGCGCTGATTTGCGGTTGAAGGTATCGCGGATGGCCTCATCGAGCGGTATGTTGAGCAGGGAGGCGAGCAGATCCAGGTAAATCGCGATGCCGCCGATCTCTTCTTTCAGCATTTCGCGGTCAATATCCTTAGCGCTGTAGCTGCTGCCTCCGTCCACACCGCCCCGTTCCACGCGCTGCAGTTTTTTGATCATGTTGCAGAGTTCTCCCACTTCACCAGCGAGGGCGGTGGTCCAGTAGGTGAGGGGTTGGTTGTCGTAACACCTGAATCCCTCCCGGGCCCTTTGTACATTGAGGGCGCGGAAGGCAGCTAAGTCCAGCGGCATAGTATCAGTTTGAAAGTGAAGATAAAGGCTTCGCGCGGATTATGCAGGCTTGTCTTCTTCCTCAAAGCGCTCATGCAGCTGCACCGGTTTGGGGCTGCCTGATACCTTCATCTGGATCAGGTCTACCAGCAGGGCAAAGGCCATCGAAAAATAGATATACCCTTTCGGAATGTGTACGCCGAAGCCTTCCACCAGCAGGGTGAAACCGATGAGCAGGAGGAAACTGAGGGCCAGGATTTTAAAGGCCGGATGCCGGTTCACAAAATGGCTGATGGGGCCGGCGGCCACCAGCATGATGAGTACGGTTACCACCACCGCCACGTACATGATCCAGAGTTCGTTGGCCAGGCCAACTGCAGTGATGATGGAATCCACTGAAAACACCAGGTCCAGCAACAGGATCTGGCCGATGACGGAGGCAAAGGAAACGGCGGAACGCTGCTGGCCCTGGCCATCTTCACCGCCTTCCATTTTGTGATGAATTTCTTTGACGCTTTTATACAGCAGGAACAATCCGCCCGCAATCAGGATCAGGTCTTTGCCGCTGAAGCTGAAGCGGCTTACGCGGAACAGCTCCTGGTCGAGCCGCATGATCCAGGCGATCACGGCCAGCAGACCAATCCGCAACACCATGGCCAGCAGGATACCGATCCGGCGAGCCCGGGCCTGTTGTTCGGCCGGCAGCCTTCCGGAAAGGATGGAAATGAAAACAATATTATCTATGCCCAGCACCACTTCGAGTGCAATGAGGGTAAGCAGGGGAACAACGAAATCAAAACTCATGGTCGGGGCTGTTGAATGATCAGCAATGGCATTTCAGCCTTCGTTTAACAGCCTGACCGGGTTTTTGTTGGCGGGCTTCGGCAGGAAACCCGGGGTTAACCCTTTTTGCTTTTGAAGGCTTCGATGGCTTTACGGGTGAAATCACTGAGCACCAGCCGGCCGCTGATGGCGGCTCTCTCTTTCAGAAGTTCATCCCAGTTTTCGGTGCCTTGCCAGCAAACCTTCTTGAGTTCGGCCATCGCTTCGGGGCTGCTGTGGGCCAGCTGGTGCGCCAGGCGGTGCACCGCCTCATCCATATTTTCGGTGTTGCTGTGCAGCTCGGCATAGAGGCCTTTGCGTTTGGCCCAGTCGCAGTTGCGCCAGCCCGTGGCATCGATGGCCAGGGTGCTGTAGGCGCCGGTGCCGATTTTACGTTCCACCGCGGGGCCAACCACAAAGGGTCCGATGCCCACCGCCAGTTCACTGAGTTTCACGTCTGCGCCTTCCGCCGCAATGGCATAGTCTGCCGCTGCTGCCAGTCCCACGCCTCCGCCCACGCATTTGCCCTGGATGCGGCCGATCACAAAGCGGGGGCACTTGCGGATGGCATTGATCACATTGGCGAATCCGCTGAAAAAACGCAGCCCTTCGCTTTCGGTTTGTATGCTGATGAGTTCATCAAAAGAGGCGCCGCCGCAGAAGGCTTTGTCGCCGCCGCTGCGCAGCACAATCACCCGGGTATCGGGGTCGGTGCCGGCAAAGTAGATCTCACGGGCCAGTTCCTCGAGTATTCGGGAGGGCAGGGAGTTGCTCTTGGGATGGAAGAATTCAATGGTGGTGATGTGCTGGTGGGTTTCCGTGTGGACGTAACCGTTATCCTGGCTGTTCATATCCTGAAAGTTTAATATTACTGGTATTTCTTTTTCACCATGGTGAGGATGGTGGCAATGCCGGTGAGTTCGTTGGTTTCGTCCAGGAACTCCACCAGCCATTTCACGATGCCCTTCTCAATATCGTCTCCGCGGCGGGCATCTTCGGGGTTTTCCACCACCCGTTTGTCGTTGGGCAGTTTTTCCCTGCAGGTAAACCGGATGTACACTTCCGATCCCGGGTACACGGGTTTGGTGAAGCGCAGTTCGTCGATGCCGTAGTTGAGCAGTACGGGATTTTTTTCGTAGCTGTCCACAAAGAGTCCGGCGGCAATGCTCATCATCAGGTAGCCGTGGGCCACCTGCCGTTCAAACATGGTATCGCTGAAATCGGTGGTGGCGATATGGGCATAGAAGTGGTCGCCGCTGAGGTCGGCAAAGCGGTTGATGTCTTCGGCCGTGATTACCTTTTTTTCGGTGATCAGCTGGTCGCCCACTACCAGTTCCTCAAAGTATTTCCGGAAGGGGTGGATGCCGGGGTCGCGTCCCGGGGCATGTTGCTGGTATACGCCGGTGATGCCGGTGAGCATACCGGGCGAACCCTGCAGGGCGGTGCGCTGGAGATAATGTTTTACCCCGCGGATACCCCCCATCTCTTCACCACCGCCGGCCCTTCCCGGGCCACCGTGTACGAGCAGCGGCAACGGGCTGCCGTGTCCGGTGTTTTCTTTTCCGCACTCGCGGTTCAGTACGAGGATGCGGCCGTGGTAGCTGGCGGCGCCCACCACATAATCCCGGGCCAGCTTATCGCTTGCCGTAACAATACTGCTCACGAGGCTGCCCTTGCCTTTCTTGCTGAGGAAGATGGCGTCGTCGAGGTCCTGGTAGGGCATGAGGGTGCTCACCGGACCGAAGGCTTCCACGGTATGCGGTTCTTCGCTGTGGTGCGGGTCGGTGTTCAGCAGCAGCAGCGGGGAAATGAAAGCGCCTTTCTCTGCGTCGGCATCCACCAGCTGCACACTGTCGAGGCTGCCATAGATGAGGCGCGAGCTGGCCAGCAGCCGCTGTACCTGTTCCAGCACTTCTTTCTTTTGTGTGTGGCCGGCCAGTGAGCCCATGCGCACGGTTTCGTTGAGCGGGTTGCCGATCACGGTCTGGCTGAGGGCCTTGCCGAGTGCCAGGTGCACATCTTCCAGTTTATCCTGCGGCACAAAGATGCGCCGGATGCCGGTGCAGCGCTGTCCTGCTTTGAGGGTCATTTCTTTCCGTACCTCCTTGATGAACAGTTCCCATTCAGGCATGCCCGGATCCACATCCGGCGCCAGCACGATGCAGTTGAGGCTGTCGGCCTCCATATTGAAGGGTACATTTTCGCGGAGGATGTTCGGATTGCTTTTCAGCATCAGCCCGGTGGCGGCGCTTCCGGTGAAGGTCACCACATCCTGGCTGTTCACCTGGTCCAGCAGGTTGCCGGCGCTGCCACAGATCAGCTGCAGCGCGCCTTCGGGCAGGATGCCGGAAGCGATGATTTCGCGTACAACCGCTTCCGTGAGGTAGGAGGTAACCGTGGCGGGCTTTACAATGGCGGGCATGCCCGCGAGCAGGTTCACGGCAATCTTTTCCAGCATGCCCCAAACAGGAAAGTTGAAAGCGTTGATGTGCACGGCCGCGCCTTCCCTGGGGGTGAGCACGTGCAGCCCCATGAAGGTATTGTTCCGGCTCAGGTTATGGCTTTCTCCGTCGATGCAGAGCACATCATCGGGAAAGCGGCGCCGCAGCGAGGCGTTGGCGAACAGGTTGCCGATGCCGCCTTCAATATCCACCCAGCTGTCGGCGCGGGTGGCGCCGGTTTGGTAGGAGATGCGGTAAAAATGATCGAGGTGTTTGCGGAGGTGCAGGGCCAGGGCTTTCAGCATATTGCCCCGCTGGTGAAAGGTCATCCTGCGGAGGGCGGGGTTGCCCTTCTGCCGGGCATAATCCAGTATTTCCGCGAAATCAATTCCCTGGGTGCTGGCGGCGGCCACGGCTTCACCGGTTACCGCGTTGAACAGCACCTGGCCTTCACCGCCACCCGTGACCCATCGGCCGGCGACGTAGTTTCCCAGTTTGTTCATGCAATCGTTATTGTGCGTGTAAAGCTACAGCGCAAAGGTCAAAACCGTGAAGAATTCAGCAGGTATCCGCGGGCAGCAGATCAAACTGCCGCAGGTGATGCGTGACATGTTTGTAGTGCAGCTGTATCCAGTCGGCCTGGTTCAGCTCGCCAAAAACCGGATGGATACTGCTGAAACCGGGGTTTTGTTCAAAAAGGGTGACAAAGGCCTGCACCGACTCCTGCAGTTCTTCCAGCGCCCGGGGCAGGCTGCTGTGCCGAACCGGCAGTGGTTCGTCGGGCAATACCGGCACCTTTGTGTTTTCCCGGAAGGGCTTGTCGCTGTGCAGAAAGGCGCGGTACCGCGGCAGTTGTTCCTCCGGGGTTACCAGCGGCATCTGTATTTGTGCCGCCGACAGCCGGAAGAAATCGCTGAGGTGTTCCACCATCTGCTGCGCATTCATTTTACCCCACCGGGCACTGCGGTCGGCGGGCAGGCTGTGCAGCAGCGGGAGCAGGACCTCCCGGATGAAGCTGTATTTTTCGGTTGCGGTCATGCAAAAAAAAGCGGTATAAAAAGTTGAACAGCGCACCGCATTCAGCTGGGGCGGCTCAGCTTTTTATACCGTTCTGCAGCAGGGTGGTGCTGAGGGTCAGAGCCGGGCATCGATCTCTTTGCAGATCCTTTCAAAAATCTCGTCAATGCTGCCTTCCCCTTTCAGGTAAACGGCCTTGCCGAAATTTTTATAGTAATCGGCTACGGCCGTGGTTTTGGCATGGTAAACAGCGATGCGTTCGCGGATCACGGTTTCGTTGGTGTCGTCGCTGCGGCTGCTGGTTTCTCCTCTTTTCAGGAGCCGTTTCACCAGTTCCTCCTCACCCACTTCCAGGGCCAGCATCAGGTGGATGCTGGTTTTTTTCAGTTCCAGCAGTTTGTCCAGCGCTTCGGCCTGGGCCGCGGTGCGGGGGAAGCCGTCAAACAGAAAACCTTTGGCATCGGGGTGCGCATCCAGGGCGGAGCTGATCATGCCGATCACCACTTCATCGGGCACCAGCTGCCCTTTGTCCATGATTTTTTTTGCTTCAAGTCCGAGTGCAGTTTCCCGGGCGATTTCAGAGCGGAGGAGGTCTCCGGTACTCAGGTGTTTCAGTCCGTACTGCGCGATCAGTTTTTCACTTTGCGTACCTTTACCACTGCCCGGAGGACCGAAGAGAATTAGATTGAACATATTCGATTGATAGCCGTTTCAGGGAAACAAATATACTGGCAGAATTGTATACTTTAACGGAATATTTGCCCGGTTCCGATAAAAAAACAAGGGCGGTGGATCCGGGTTTCCCCGCGCTTGGTATAACCGACCGATTATGTGCATCCGTCACGTTCTGAACCTCTGTTTTTTCTCCATCCTGCTGGCCAGTTGTCAGGCGCAGCAAAAAAACGCATCCCCCGCTATGCCCAACGAAAAAAATCCGGTGTATTCGCGCACCGACAGCAGCAAGGTGAACCTCAGTGAGGCCGAGTGGCAGCAGCTCCTCCCGCCGGATATCTATGAAATTGCCCGGCAGAAGGGCACCGAGCGCCCCTTCACGGGGATCTATTACCGGCACAAAGAGGCCGGCACGTATTACTGCGCGGCCTGCGGCAACCCCCTCTTTACCAGCGACGGTAAATTTGAGAGCAGCTGCGGCTGGCCGAGTTTTTTTGAACCCATCCGCAAGGGCAGCATTATTTATGCGCCCGATTACAGCCATGGCATGAACCGCACCGAAGTGATGTGCGGCCGCTGTAAGGCGCACCTGGGTCATGTGTTTGAAGATGGTCCCCCGCCCACCGGCCTCCGCTACTGCATCAATTCGGTGGTGCTGGATTTTGAGAAAAAAGCAGCCGGCGGCCAGTAAGCCTCCCCGGCCCGCCCGTTTTTTTGCCGCCGGCCCTGAACCACCGGGCGGATGCCCGATTTTTTCAGATATTGTATCCCTAAACCCGTTTTCATGAAACATCTCCTGTACCTCCTGCTGCTGGGTGCGGCTCTGCCGGCATCTGCGCAAAAAACCTTGAGCTTCGACCAGCTGAAATCGATGAAAGCCCGCTGCATCGGCCCTGCCGGCATGAGTGGCCGCGTTACCTCCATCGACGCGGTGCACAGCAACCCGGAAATCATTTATCTCGGCACCGCTTCGGGCGGGGTATGGAAAACCGAAAACGGGGGCACCAGCTGGAAGCCGGTATTTGATGAGCAGCCCCTGCTCAATATCGGCGCGGTGACCATCCAGCAAAACAATCCTGCGGTGGTATGGGCCGGCACCGGTGAGGGCAACCCCCGCAACTCGCTGAATATCGGCGGCGGTATTTACAAAAGCCTCGACGGGGGCCGCAGCTGGAAGCTGATGGGCCTGGAGCAAACCCGTAATATTCACCGCATCATCGTTGATCCGCACCAACCCGAGGTGGTTTATGTGGCGGCGATTGGTAATCCTTATGCCGCGCATCCCGAGCGGGGGGTATACAAAACCACCGACGGCGGCGAAACCTGGAAGCGCATCCTGTATACCAATGATACCAGCGGCTGTGCCGACCTGGTGATGGACCCCTCCAATCCGCAAAAATTACTGGCCGCCATGTGGCAGCACCGGCGCACCCCTTTCAGTTTTAAGAGCGGTGGCGCGGGCAGCGGACTTTATATGACCCACGACGGCGGACGCAGCTGGCAGCAGCTGGGTAAGAAGGAAGGATTGCCCGAAGGCGATTTCGGCCGCATCGGACTGGCCATCGCGCCCAGCGATCCGCGCCGCATCTACGCCCTGGTGGAGGCATCGAAAAACGGCCTGTACCGCACCGACGACGGCGGCTTTACCTGGGAGCTGGTGAACAGCAACCCCAAAGACGTGACCAACCGCCCCTTTTATTTCCAGGATATCCGCGTGGATTCCCGCAATGAAAACCGGCTGTACAACATCAACCAGATGATTTCACTCAGTGAAGACGGCGGGAAGAATTTCAAAGTGATCATTCCGTATTCGGGTATCCATCCGGATCACCATGCTTTCTGGATCCACCCGCAGAACCCCGATTTCATCATCGACGGCAACGATGGCGGCATCGGCATCAGCCGCGACCGCGGCCGAACCTGGAAGTTTGATGAGCAGCTTCCCTTTGGCCAATTTTACCACATCAACACCGATAATCGGATACCCTACAACGTGATGGGCGGCATGCAGGACAACGGCAGCTGGATCGGGCCGGCCTATACCTGGAACAAAACAGGCATCCGCAATTACCAGTGGACCAACCTCTGGGATGGCGATGGGTTTGATGCCGCCGCGGATCCGGAAAACCCCGACTGGATTTATGCCATGAGCCAGGGCGGCGACCTCGGGAAGTACAACCTGGTATCGGGTCAGGAAATGAGCCTCCGGCCGCATGCCCCCGATCTGAAAACGCGGCTGCGCTTCAACTGGAATGCGGCCTTTGCCCAGGATCCGCACGATGCGGCCACCATTTACTATGGCAGCCAGTTTGTGCACCGCAGCAACAACCGCGGGCTCAACTGGCAGATCATCTCCCCCGATCTCAGCACCAACGACAGTGTACAGCAGCGCCAGGATGAGAATGGCGGTTTGTCGGTCGACATCACCGGCGCGGAGAATTACAATACCATTTTAACCATTGCGCCTTCACCCAAAGACCGCAACCTCATCTGGGTGGGTACCGATGACGGCAATGTGCAGCTCACCCGCGACGGCGGAAAAACCTGGACCAATTTCCGGGGCAAACTGCCCGGCATGCCCGCAGGTGCCTGGGTGCCGCAGATCCGTGCCGGTGTACACCAGGCCGGTGAGGCCTTCGTGGTGTGCAACGATTACCGCCGCGGGGATTTTAAACCGTATATTTTCCGCACCAGCAATTACGGCGCCACCTGGGAAAGACTGGTTGATGAAAAGAAAGTGAAGGGCTATGCGCTCTGCGTCATCCAGGATCCGGTGGTACCCCAGCTGATTTTTGTGGGCACGGAACAGGGCCTGTGGATCAGCATGGACAACGGCAAAAGCTTTGCCCAGTGGAAAAACGGCTATCCCGCGGTGTCTACCTACGACCTGGCCATCCAGGAGCGCGAAGCGGATCTCTGCATCGCCACCTTTGGCCGGGCCATTTATGTACTCGATGATCTGCGCCCGCTTCGGCAGCTGGCCCGCACCGGGGCCCGCCTGCCGGAGAAGCGCATCACGCTTTATGAGCCTCCCGTGGCCTACCTGGCCCGTACCCGCAACACAGAGGGGTATGACTACAGCTCCTGGGGTTTGTATGAAGGCGAAAACCGTCCGCGCGGCGCCGCCCTCAGCTTTTTCATTGCCCGTCCGGCAGACAGCCTGAAGCAGACTGCCGGCGATACCACCCGCAAAGCGGGCGACTCGGTGGACGTAAAGATTTATGATGAACAACGGCAGCTGATCCGTACCCTGCGGTACAAGGCGGATACCGGATTGCAGCGGGTTTACTGGGGCCTGGACAAAAAGGGCAACCGGATGCCCGGCACTGCCCGTCCCAAACCGGGCGATGAGGAGCCCGGCGGCCGCGAGGTTTTTCCCGGCAGTTTCCGGGTGCTGGTGCACTACAAAGGGGAAAGTGATTCGGCCAGCCTGCTTGTACAAGCAGACCCCGCCCTGCAGCTGTCCAAAACCGTATATGATCAACAGGGACTTGCCCTGGACCGCATCCAGAAAAGCATCAACCGCCTGGTTGCCATCACCGACCAGCTCACCGATGCCGATGAGAACATCAGCCGGGTGGAATCGGCCATCCGGCACCTGGAAACGGCGGAGGCAGACTCCTTGCGTAAGCTGGGCAAAGCCATGACTGATTCAGTGAAGCAGTTGCGGAACCTGGTGATGGGCAAGCCCCAGGAAAAACAGGGCTACGGCACCCCCTTCCAGCTCACGGCTTACCGCAAACTGATGGAGGTACGCCGGGCAGTACAGGGCCGGGATAAATCACCCGATGCCCAGGAATACGGCCAGATCGCTGATGCGGAACAACTGGTGGAGGAGGCCGTGGGCCGCGCCAACCGCTTCTTCGAAAAGGAATGGCCGCTTTATCGCAAACGGGTTGAGCAAACGCCCTTTTCGATTTTCAAGCCTTTGGCTCCGGTGGAATAGCCAGTGCCGGAACGGTTCATCCGTTTGATGCACTTGCTGGCGCCCATTGTGAGATGTTTGTATACCGGCTGCACCATGCAGCCGGTAAGCCGGCCAACCCGGTGTTTAAGCTGAACCCGTTACATTTGCAGCCAGCAGATTGTTCATCCATTCAACTCCGCCTATGCCTTCCAACCGGTTAAGCCAGCTGGCTGAAACCCTGATCGGGTCTGAAATTGTGAAACTGGGTAATGAGATCAAGGAGC
Source organism: Ferruginibacter sp. (assembly GCA_041911275.1). Taxonomy (GTDB): domain Bacteria; phylum Bacteroidota; class Bacteroidia; order Chitinophagales; family Chitinophagaceae; genus Ferruginibacter. Next base: position 66,749 of record JAYRPG010000087.1, read on the forward strand.
AGATCCGCCAGGGCAGAACGATATATAATTTCACCATCGGTGATTTTGACAGTGCTGTTTTTCCGATCCCCGCGCGGCTGGAACAGCTGATCGTGGAGGCCTACCGCGAGCGGTACACCACGTATCCCCCGGCGGAGGGCATCGCCGAACTGCGGCGCGCCGTGGGGGATTTCATCCGCGGGCAGGAGGGCATTGATTACAGCGATGCTGAAATCCTGATCGCGGCCGGTGGCCGGCCGCTCATTTATGCCGCTTACCGGGCGGTGGTAGACAAGGGCGAAAAAGTGATTTATCCCGTACCCAGCTGGAACAACAATCATTACGTGCATTTCACCGAAGGCGTGCATGTGGCGATTGAAACCCGGCGGGAAAATAATTTTATGCCCACCGCAGCCGAACTGGCCCCGCACCTCGAAGGGGCTTCCCTGCTGGCACTCTGCTCTCCGCTGAACCCCACGGGCACCACCTTTCCCAAAGAAGAACTGGAAGCGATCTGCGACCTGGTGCTGGCTGAAAACAAACGGAGAGGGGCACACGAAAAAAAGCTCTACCTGCTTTACGACCAGATATACTGGACGCTGACCTTCGGTGAAACGCGTCATTACAACCCCGTGAGCCTGCGTGCAGAGATGAAGGAATACACCCTGTTCATCGATGGTATCAGCAAGGCCTTTGCCGCCACGGGGGTCCGCGTGGGCTGGAGCATGGGACCGGCGCACCTGATTGCCCGGATGAAAGCCATCAACAGTCATGTAGGCGCCTGGAGCCCGATGGCAGAACAGCATGCCACCGCCGCGTTTTTACGCGAACCTGAGGTGCTGAACGAATACTTTACCCATTTTAAAGCCGAGGTGGAAGAGCGGCTGCGTCGCATTTATGAAGGATTCATGCAACTGAAGGCAGCGGGATATCCGGTTGATGCAGTGGCGCCGCAGGCTGCCATTTACCTCACCGTACAGATTGCCGCCACCGGGCGCACGACGGCCAGCGGAAAGCAGCTGGAAACCCAGCAGGATGTAACGGCTTACCTGCTGCAGGATGCACAACTGGCCCTGGTGCCGTTTTCGGCATTCGGCGCAGGCGCTTCCAGCAGCTGGTACCGGCTCAGTGTGGGCACCTGCCGCAAAGAACAGATTGATGAGATGCTGAAAAAACTGAAAGATGCCCTGGGGCATCTTTCCTGAAAAATTATTGACGGGGGTATAAAATCAGTTCAGGCAGTTGAGAAAAACAAAAGGCTTGAGCGACTGCTCCCGCAGAATGTTTTTCACCGTAGGGTGATCGCCGCTGATGCGGTAACGGTTGAGATCAATCACTTCGTGGGCCACTGCCAGGTTATCGGTGCGTTCTACATGAAAAAGCATCTCATGCAGTAATTCCACCTGTTGTTCGATCGCCTGGGGACTCATGAGTTCCTGGTTGAACATTACCAGCAGATCGCGGTTGATATTGTTCATTTTGCAAAATGGATTTTCGTTGGTGCTGAACATCAGTAACCTACCAATCCCTTTTTATTCGGACAGCCGCATTGACCCTTCTTGGAAGCGTCGCAACTGGCAGCAAAGGTGGCCACTAAAATCAGCAGTAAGGATATTTTGATCAGTTTGTTCATGAACGTGCTTACCAAAATAAACTAATTTCATTGGAAAATATTGCATTGCGCAATGATTTTTTCAGAAAAAAAAACAAAATCTCCACAAAAAACCGTTCTGGTGGCACCGCTGGACTGGGGACTGGGGCATGCCACCCGCTGCATTCCCCTGATCCGCGAGCTGCAGCGTTACCCGGTGAGGGTGGTTTTAGCTGCCGAGGGGGCCGTTCTTGCCCTGCTGCAGCAGGAGTTTCCGGGCATTGAAACCCTCCCGCTCCGGGGCTACCGCATCCGCTACAGCCGCAGGGCCGGGGCGATGCCCTTCAAAATTGCCGCCCAGTTGCCCGCCATTCTGTACCGGGCTTTTGCCGAACACCGCTGGTTGCGGAAAATACGGCGCACGGAAGGCATTGACGCGGTGATCTCCGACAACCGCCCGGGTTTGTACCATCCTTCTATCCCCAGCATCTACCTCACCCATCAGCTTAACATCAAAACCGGCCAACGGTTCAGCGACTGGCTGGCCACCCGCCTCCACCGTTTTTGTATCCGGCGCTTTACAGCCTGCTGGGTACCGGATGCCGCGGGTGCGGCATCACTGGCTGGGGCGCTCTCTCACCCCTCCCGGCTGCCGGCCCGTGTCACCTATATTGGTCCCCTTTCCCGGTTCAGCGGCGGACCTGCACAGCCCCCTGCGCTGGACCTGCTGGTGCTCATTTCCGGTCCGGAGCCGCAGCGAACCCTGTTTGAAGACCGCCTGCTCAGCCACCTGCAGCACTATCCCGGCCGGGCGGTGCTGGTTCGGGGTTTACCCGGCCCTGCGGCTGAGCAACCCCTGAAGGTTTCGCTGCCCGAAAACGTGCGGGTGTATCCCCATCTGCCCGCCGGTGAGCTCGGACCGATGATGGCCTCCGCGGCCCTCGTGATCAGCCGGAGCGGCTACACCACGGTGATGGACCTGGTGAAACTGGACCGGCCTGCTGTGCTGGTGCCCACACCCGGACAGGCAGAACAGGAATACCTGGCAGCCTATCTGGAAGAACAGGGATACTGCTGTGCCCTTTGGCAGGATCAGTTCAGCCTGGAAGCCGCCCTGCAAAAAGCGGCTCATTTCCGTTTCCGCCATCCCGGCTTAGCCATGAACGGCTATGCAGAAGCGGTAAGGCGGTTGGCAGAAAGTTTGTAATGCTGCATCTTTGACCCCTCATGCCTGCACTGCATCCCCGCACCGCCGCCCATCTCGGCCTGCTCGGAACCAACCTCTTCTTCGCCATTAACCTCAGCGCCGTCAAATACCTTACGGCCAACGGTTTCATGCAGCCTTTCGGCATGAATGTTATTCGTGTAGGCGTGAGCGTGATTTTGTTCTGGTTTTTGTATCTGTTCAGCCCGGCGCGCAAACCCGTTGACCGGGCCGATATTCCCCGTTTCCTGCTCTGCGCCCTCACGGGCATCGCCATCAACCAGATGCTTTTTCTCAAAGGGCTTTCACTCACCTATCCCATCCATGCGGTGCTGCTGATGCTCACCACGCCCATCCTCATCACCCTCTCTGCCGCCTGGGTGCTCCGGGAAAGACTCCGCTTCAACCGGGTAGCCGGACTTGCCCTGGGCGTGAGTGGCGCACTGGTGCTCATCACCGCCCGCGATCATGGCGGTGCGGGCAGCGACGTGGTGCTCGGCGACCTGCTCGTGCTGGTCAATGCCGTGTCGTACACCATCTATTTTATCCTGGTAAAGCCCCTGATGCTGAAGTACAATCCCGTGCAGGTGATCCGCCAGGTGTTCAGCTGGGGTTTGCTGATGGTATTGCCTTTTGGATGGACGGAGTTCGTGGCGATTCCCTGGGAGCAGTTTGGTTTTACGGCTTACCTGTGCATCAGCCTGATTGCCGTGTTCGGCACATTCTTCGCCTACCTGTTCAATGTATATGGCATCAAGGTACTGGGGGCTTCGGTGGCGGGCGCTTACATCTATATTCAGCCGGTATTTGCCGCTGCCATCGCCATGATCTTCCTGCACGAACCGCTGGAATGGTATAAGCTGGCGGCAGCAGCGCTCATTTTTTCCGGCGTGTATCTCTGCAACAAAACGGGGCAGGATGACGAGCGCGGGAAAGCCTGACTTCAGGCATCGGCCCAGTCGCGGAAACCAGGTACCCGGTCGCGGCTGATGATGATCTCCTCACTGTTTTTCAGGTGTTTCAGCAGCAGCTTCAGGCGGTTGTTGAAATAGGGCTTTACCTGCTCAATGGCCCGGGCATGCACAATCATTTTCCGGTTCACGCGGAAGAAGGCCTGCGGGTCCAGCTGGGGTTCCAGTTTTTCGAGGGTATGGTTGATCATGAAACGGTTGCCCGAGAGGTCCACGAGGTACACCACTTTGTTTTCCGCAAAAAAATAAGCCACTTCATCCGCGGGAATGAAATAAGCCCGCTGGCCCACTTTGGCCAGGAAGCGTTGTTTATAACGGAGAGGGGCAAACGAAGATGTTGTTGCTGCCGGTCCCGCTGCAGGGCCGGCAAAGCTGGCCGCCAGGTTGCGGTATTTGTTGAAGGCTGCGGCCAGGGCTTCCGCGCTCACCGGCTTCAGGATGTAATCGATGCTGAACAGCCGGAACGATTCGAGGGCATAGGCATCGTAGGCAGTGATGAAGATCACCGGCCGCTGCACGTTTACCTGGTTGAATATTTCAAAACTGTGGCCGTCGCTGAGGTGGATATCCACCAGCAGCAGGTCGGGGTGGGGCCGGGTTTTCAGCCAGTGCACCGATTCTTCAATACTTTCTGTGCAGGCCGCGATGCGGATGCCGGGGTCATACTGCCGGATCAGGAGCTGCAGTCTTTCCGCTGCCAGGGGTTCGTCTTCTATGATGAGTACATCCATACGTTAGGCTTGGGTGATCCATGGCTGCGGTACGGTGCAGCCCAACCGGGCTTTCCAAGAGGATGTAACAGCTATAACCCGCAA
>JAYRPG010000088.1:0-2216 GCA_041911275.1 Ferruginibacter sp.
CCTCCATAAAAGCCGGGCGAACAGGCGGGGATGCAGGGGCGCAAGGGAAGCCGCAGCCTGACGCACACGGCTGACGGGAGTTGCAGGGTGAGACCGCGAAATCTGAGCGGGTGAACGACCGGAAAATCACGGCAGACGGGAAGGAGGGACCGGGTGACCGCAGCGGCGAAGCGTACCCTTGCATCCCTGCCAGCCCGGCTACGATGGAGGCACGGCACAGCCCGCACACGACGCTGAGGCCACATAACTGAAAACCCACAAGGCCATGCCCCGCATGGCCGGGTAAAGCGGAGCCGGCGGCGACTTCCTTTGTGCTCTGTCCGGGGACCGGCAGGAAAAAGGCGGGGATTTACCCCGCCAACGTCATCATTTCCGGATTTTTGCCAGGGCATCCGCCATGCTGCGGATTTCGGCCCGGGCTTCCCGGACCACCTCCCGCAGAACACCACGGTCAAACCAGCGGCGGGGCGGTTCATCCGGTATACGCAGCACATCGCAGGCCAGCCCACTGGACAGGATATGCTCAATACAATCGCTGACCAGGTACATTTCCACCGACGAAAAACGTGCTCCCCGGTTCACGATGGCATCGAGCACCACGGGCAGGTTTTCGTCATCTTCATCGAGCCAGCAGGGGTGATCGCTTTCCTTCACAACCAGACGAAAGCGGCGCGTCTGGCGAGTCAGCAACGTCTGACCGGTGGTGGTCAGCGCCGCCCGGATACGCCGCGCATCTTCTGCCACCCGGCAACTGACACTGCGTACCGCATCGCGCACCGCCGCAAGTACAGCCCTGATTTCGTCTTCGGTCAGCCATTCTCCGGCATACGGGAAAGACACCTGCGTTCCGTCTGCCGGAAGTACCGGCAGCGACTGCCACTGACTGCCGGACAGTACCAGTTCCGCCCCGGTTCCGGTCAGTTTCTGAATGGCGGAGGCCAGGAGCGGCGGCAGTACGCCGCCGTGACGGTTGATAAGTAACGTCGCCAGCCGGGGCGCATCCAGCAGAACATAAATGCTGATCCAGCCCGGATACTTCGGGTTACGCTGGTCAACATCCGTCTCTTCCGGCCAGCCCTGCGCCAGCAGCAGGTTGCGGGCGTGACGACAAATCAGTGCGTTCAGCGTGCTGTTTTCGTTCATGATTAAGCGTTCTCCCTGTATCGCCGCCCGCAGGGCAGGCGGCGATAACATCAGTCGTTTTCGTGTGTGTTGTTTTTCAGCAGGGTGCGGGCCTGATTAACCACCTCCTGACGGCGGGTGACGCATTCCGGGACGGCGAGGCCATGATCCCGGGCGGCCCATTCACGTTTCCACAATGCCTGTTCAGCGGTCTGAATCAGGGACGCCAGCAGTTCAGCAGGGACGGTCACCAGGCGGTTTTCGCTCTCGTTGCGGATAATCTCCATCACCGCAGCGGAAGAAATACCGGACTCAATCCGCTGGTCTTCCGGGATGTCCTCCAGGCGTGCCAGGACGGTCCTGATTTCATGACCGGTCAGAGAAATTTCCATACCGTCAGCCAGTGCCTGAATCTCTTCCGGGGACCAGATAACCAGCATCAGCGGCATGTCTCCCGGATACTTTACTGCCAGCTCCCGGCATAGCGTTTCGCATGTTCCGTACATTCTCGTCTCCTTCTCAATCTTTAAAGCACGCTTCCAGTTCCAGAATTTCGGTATATGCCTCCATCAGGAGGCGGTTTGCGCGAAACAGCGTCTGACGCACCAGACGTTCCGGCAGGGTGTCGGCATTAAAGCTGTACCGCTGCTCCATCTCATTCATGGTTGTACGCAGGTCGCACATGGCATTGGCCACCTCCGCCACTTCGGCGCGCAGTTTTTCGTGTCCTGCATAGTTCATTTACGCAGCCTCCGGCATAAACCAGTCATCATTCGCGGCCCCCTGCTGCATGGCCCGTTGCACGGCGGCAAGGCGTTGCTGCCCGGCACGGTGATACTGCTCAAGCAGCTCGATACCGATATACCGGCGTCCGGACTGGAGGGCGGCGACGCAGGTTGAGCCGCTGCCTGCAAACGGGTCCAGCACAATTGCGTTCGGGTGTGTGAAGCTCTCAATCAGCGGTTGCAGGCTGGTAACGGGCTTTTCCGTCGGGTGATGGCGATTGCCCGAATATTTCCAGCCCAGCACGTCCGGCAGCGGGTTTTGTGGCAGACGTGGACGGCCTTTTGCCAGGATGTAGGCACATTCGTGGC
>JAYRPG010000089.1:0-57887 GCA_041911275.1 Ferruginibacter sp.
CGGGTTCATTTACAGTAACGGCCCCGCTGGGCGCGAACCTGAGCTACAGCATCAATGGCAGCACTTACCAGGCGGGTACTTCATTCAGCAACCTCGCCCCGAATACTTATCCGCTCACCGTACGCGACAACAGCACCGGTTGTGTATCATCGGCCACGAATGTGACGATCAACGCGGTACCCGGCGCACCTGCTGCACCCGCTACCAGCACACCCACCCAACCGACCTGTACGGTTCCCACGGGTTCATTTACAGTAACGGCCCCGCTGGGCGCGAACCTGAGCTACAGCATCAATGGCAGCACTTACCAGGCGGGTACGAGCTTTACAGGTTTGGCCCCGAATACTTATCCGCTCACGGTGCGGGACAACAGCACCGGTTGTGTATCATCGGCCACGAATGTGACGATCAACGCGGTACCCGGCGCACCTGCTGCACCCGCTACCAGCACGCCCACGCAGCCGACCTGTACGGCTCCCACAGGTTCATTTACGGTCACTGCTCCGCTTGGCGCGAACCTGAGCTACAGCATCAATGGCAGCACTTACCAGGCGGGTACAAGCTTTACAGGTTTGGCTCCCAATACCTATCCGCTCACGGTGCGGGACAACAGCACCGGTTGTGTATCATCGGCCACGAATGTGACGATCAACGCGGTACCCGGCGCACCTGCTGCACCCGCCATCAGCACGCCCACGCAACCGACCTGTACGGCTCCCACAGGTTCATTTACGGTCACTGCTCCGCTGGGTGCGAACCTGAGCTACAGCATCAATAGCAGCACTTACCAGGCGGGTACGAGCTTTACAGGTTTGGCCCCGAATACTTATCCGCTCACCGTACGCGACAACAGCACCGGTTGTGTATCGGCCGCCACGAATGTGACGATCAATGCGGTACCCGGTGCGCCTGCTGCACCCGCTACCAGCACGCCCACGCAACCGACCTGTACGGCTCCCACAGGTTCATTTACGGTCACTGCTCCGCTGGGCGCCAACCTGAGCTACAGCATCAATGGCAGCACTTACCAGGCGGGTACTTCATTCAGCAACCTCGCTCCGAATACTTATCCCCTCACGGTTCGCGACAACAGTACCGGTTGTGTATCATCGGCCACGAATGTGACGATCAATGCGGTGCCGGCTCCTCCCGCTGCGCCTGTGGTGGGCAATCTCATCCAGCCGGGTTGTACGGTTGCTTCCGGTTCCTGGGTGATCACGGCTCCGCTGGGTCCGGATTATGCTTACAGCCTGGATGGCAGCAGTTACCAGGCATCCCCGGTTTTCAGCGGCCTGCTGCCGGGCGCCTATAATGTACGGGTACGCGATAACGTTACCTTATGTGTATCAGCGACTACCCCGGTCACCATTAATCCTGCTCCGGCAGTGCCGGCCACGCCGGTGCTGTCGCTGGCGCAGCCTTTGTGCGGGGGTACTACGGGTCAGATTACGGTATTGAGTCCGGCGGGCGTTGAATACAGTTTTGACAATGGCCTGAGTTTTCAGCCGGGCAGCAGTTTTACAGCTGCGGCAGGCAACACTTACGCCGTAGTGGTGCGCAATGCCGCCGGCTGCGTATCAGCCGCCACCCCTGCCGTCATCAATCCCCCGTTGCCCAAGCCGCCGGCTCCGCAACTGAGTATCCAGCAGCCGGGCTGTTCGGTGCCCACCGGTATCATTACTGTTACCAGTCCGGCCACCGGCGTAGAATACAGTTTTGATAACGGGGTGTCTTACCAGGCCGGCAATGTTTCCCTGCCGCTCACGGGCGGCGCAACCTACCCGGTGCGGGTACGCAATGCATCGGGATGCGTATCGGATGTAACGCAGGCTGTGCTCAATCCGCAGCCGGCCACACCACCGGCTCCCCTCGTAACCGGAACCCAGCGTTATTGCCAGGGTGCCCCGGCTGCAGCACTCACGGCAACGGGTAACGCCCTCACCTGGTACCTGCAGGCTACTGGCGGACCGGGTACGGCCCTTGCACCCGTACCGTCAACCGCTGTGCCAGGAACCGTTCAGTATTTTGTCAGTCAAACCCTCAATGGCTGTGAAAGTGTGCGTTCAGTGATTACGGTAGAGGTGAATGCGGTGCCGCCGGCGCCCCCGGTGAGCAGCGGACCGACCTATTGCCAGGGCGCTCACGCTGTCGTACTGGAACCTTCGGGCGCAGGGCTCCTTTGGTACAATGTGCCTACCGGTGGAACGGGTGTGGCATCGGTTACGCCTTCAACGGCACTGCCCGGCAGCACCACCTACTATGTGAGTGCTGTGAGCAATGGTTGCGAGGGGCCTCGTGCTGCCCTCCAGGTACAGGTGAACCCCTCGCCTGTGCTGGGCGCCGACCGGGAAGCGGGCATCTGTACGGGTGGATTTTATAACCTGGCGGCGCTCTATGCAGGCACTGTGGTGCCCGTGAGTGTTGAACTGAATGGATCGCCGGTAAGCCGGCCTGATTCACTCACGGTGTCCGGGGTGTATGCAGTGATCGCGGATGGCGGCAACGGTTGCGCCGATACGGCCCTCGTGAACCTTCAGGTACAGCCCCCGGTGATGGCAGTTGCCGGCAATGATACCATCGCTGTTTTAGGACAACCCTTCCAGTTAGCGGCTTCCGGTGGCGGTCCCGGCGGCAGTTATCAATGGACCGACCTTGGACCATCCTTTACCGCGCAGTTTTCTGATCCGCGGATTGCCAACCCCACGGTGATACTCAGGGATCCGGTAGACAGTTTGCGGGTGGCCGTAACTGACCGCTGGGGCTGCCAGGGCAGTGCGGTGATCCGCATCACTGTACTCAGCGGACCGGCATTTTACCTGCCCACGGCGTTCTCGCCCAATGGTGATGGCCTGAACGATGTGTTCCGGCCCATCCCCGTGGGGTTTGGGCGCATCCGTTACTTCCGGATTTTCAACCGGTATGGCGAGCTGGTTTTTGAAACCAACCGTTACCTGCATGGCTGGGATGGTACCTATAAAGGAAAGGCACAGCAGTCGGGGAACTATGTTTGGGTGCTGCAGGCAGAAGGCCGCAATGGCGGGGTGGTGGAGCGGAAAGGGAATGTGATGCTGGTGCGCTGACCGGCGTAGGTGGAGGCGAAAAGGTTGAGGACAGCCGGGGAGCTTACTCCGGAAGGGGAGCAACGGGGCGGCGGATTATTTCTCCACCGCTACCGCCATGATTTCATCGTACATCTTCTGGCTCTCATGGGTGAGGGCATCGTAACTGATTTCCAGCTGCGGCATGAGGTCGATCAGGGTGTTGATCCTGCCCTCCGTCTGAAAGAATTTATTGATGACGATCACTTTTTTGGACTGCAGGATACAGTAACCGCTCTGAAAAGTGCCCCGCTCGTAACGGATGATATAACCATTTTCTTCCGCAATCCGCTCAATCTTATCCAGGTTATGTTGTGTATATTTCATGGTTTCGTGGGGTTGGTCCAGTTTCCCGGGTATCGTTCCTTCCGCAACTTGCTGTAATACACAGGATTTAAAAAATTAGTTTCTCCACAATCTGTGGATTATTCCCTGGCTGCATTTCCCCCGGAAGCCTTAACCGGCCTGCCATTCAGCGTTTTAGCGGTTGGTCATCCGCACCACCGGCACGATGATCTCTTCCAGGCTCACCCCGCCGTGCTGGAAGGTATTGCGGTAATAATTCACAAAGTGGTTGTAGTTATTGGGATAGCAGAGGAACAGGTCTTCTTTCGCAAAGATGAAGGATGAATTGACGTTGGGCACCGGCAGCCCGGCTTCCCGGGGATCCCGGAAGGCCAGCACATCCCGGGCTTCATAATTCAGGTTGCGGCCGTGTTTGTAGCGGAGGTTGCTGGTGGTTTGTTTGTCGCCGATCACCTTGGAGGGGGTTTTCACCCGCACACTGCCGTGGTCGGTGGCCACAATCAGGGTCAGCTTTTTTTCGGCGATCCTGCGCAGGGCCTGGTGGAGCGGGGAGTGTTCAAACCAGCTCTGGGTGATGCTCCGGTAACTGGTTTCGTCGCCGGCCAGTTCCTTCAGCACTTCCATTTCGGTGCGGGCATGGCTGAGCATGTCCACAAAATTGTACACGATGATATTGATGTCGTTGTGCAGGAGATCGTGGATATTGTCTACCAGTTTCTGGCCGTCGTTGTTGTGGGTGATCTTGGTATAGGAAAAGCGGAGGTCTCCTTTTCCCAGTCTTTTGAGCTGTGCCCGGAAAAACTCTTCTTCATGCAGGTTTTTGCCGCCTTCCTCATCGTCGTTTTTCCACTGGGCCGGGAACTGCTTTTCAATATCCACCGGCAAGAGTCCCGCGAAGATGGCGTTCCGCGCATATTGCGTAGCGGTGGGCAGAATGGAGTAGAAGGTTTCTTCCTCCTGGATCCGGAAGCTTTCCGCAAAAATGGGCTGGATCATTTTCCACTGGTCGTACCGCAGGTTGTCGATCAGTACAAAAAACAGGGGTGTACCCTTTTCCACATGCGGCAGCACTTTGTACTTCATCAGGGTGTGGCTCATGATCGGGCTTTCCGTGCTTTTCGGATGCACCCAGCCGGCGTAGTGCCGGGAGATAAATTTGAAAAACTCGGTGTTGGCCTCAGCCTTCTGCGACTGGAACACTTCCTGCATTTCGGGGCTGTCGCTTTTTTTCATTTCCAGCTCCCAGTACACCAGTTTCTTATAGATATCCATCCATTCGTTGTAACTGGGGTTGCTGTTCAGGGCCATGAACAGGCTTCTGAATTCCTGCTGGTAGGCGGAGGTGGTTTTTTCTGCCACCAGCCGTTTGTTGTCGATGAGCTTTTTGAGGCTCAGCAATACCTGGTTGGGGTTTACCGGCTTGATGAGGTAATCGCTGATCTGTGAGCCGATGGCCTCATCCATGATGTTCTCCGCTTCGTTTTTGGTGATGAGCACCACGGGCAGGGTACTGTTGATTTCCTTGATCTGCTGGAGGGTTTGCAAACCCGTGATGCCCGGCATGCTTTCATCCATCAGTACCACATCCACGGCATGTCCCTTTACATATTCCACGGCGTCGAAGCCGTTGGTTTTGGTCTGCACTTCGTACCCTTTGTTTTCCAGGAACAGGATCTGGGAATTGAGGGTATCAATTTCATCATCCACCCATAAAATTTTGGCAACACTCATAATGGCTGTTTTGTTAAAAGTAGCAAGGGGCGATAGGCGGATCGTTTACACCGGAAGACCTTCCGGGCCTACAAATTTAATTTTTTGACCCTGTGATTAATTGCTTTATTTCGCTTTGGGTAAGATTTAACAATCCGGCTTTCAGGAACCCGGTTGGCTGAAAGCGGCACAGTCTTTGGTTTTCCGGTGCAGCAGCTTCATTCCCCGTTCAGCAGGGGTTGAGGATCCCCTGGTTCTACAAGTAATGCTATGGCAGTCAGAAAAATCATCAACGATCCCGTTCACGGTTTCATCACCTTCGACGATCCGCTGATCCTGTCGGTGGTGGCCCATCCCTGGTACCAGCGTTTGCGGCGGATCCACCAGATGGCGATGGCACACCTGGTGTACCCGGGCGCTGTGCATACGCGTCTCCATCATTCACTCGGGGCTTATCACCTCATGTGCAATGCCCTGGCGGAGCTCCGGGGCAAGGGCGTGGAGATCAGCCGGGAAGAGGAGCAGGCCGCGAAGATTGCCATCCTGCTGCATGATGTGGGGCATGGTCCTTTCAGTCACGCGCTGGAGCATGTACTCATTGAAGGCATGCACCATGAAGAAATATCCGTTCGGATCATGGAGGCGATGAACGCTGAATTCGGCGGCAGGCTGAGCCTGGCCCTGGAGATTTTCCGCGGCAGTTATCCCCGGAAATTCCTGCATCAGCTCATCAGCGGACAGCTGGATGTGGACCGGATGGATTACCTCTCCCGCGACAGTTTTTTTTCGGGCGTGAGTGAGGGGGTGATCGGATACGACCGCATCATCAAGATGCTCACGGTGCACGAGGGTGAGCTGATGGTGGAGGAGAAGGGCATTTATTCCATTGAGAAATTCATTGTGGCGCGCCGCCTGATGTACTGGCAGGTATACCTCCATAAAACCGTGCTTTGTGCGGAACAGATGCTGCAGCAGGTGATCCGCCGGGCCAAGCAGATCAGGGCGCATACCTCCACGGCCCTGGCGCCCCTGATCCATCAGCCGGTGACACAGCTGGAACTCAAGGATTTCTGCCGGCTGGATGATCATGATGTGCTCTGTGCCATCAAGGAGTGGTGCGATCATGCCGACCGGGTGCTCTCGTTTTTATGCCGGGGCATCATTGACCGCCGCCTGCTCAAGGTGAAGTATTTCCCCGAACCTGTGGATGCGGCTTTGCTGGCGGAGCAACGCGGGAAGGCACGGGAAAAACTGGGGCTGTGCAACGATGAAGCGGAATGGGTGGTCTTTACCGGTGAAGCGTCCAGCCGCACCTATAATTTTGAGAATGAGCGCATCCGCATCCTGTTCAAAGACGGAACGGTACGCGACATCTCGGAGGTTGACAATGCCCTCATCAGCACCAACCTTAGCGGCAAGATTAAAAAATATTACATTTGTTACCTGCGGGAAGAAGGCCTGTAATACCGGCCGGTTTTCCGCTTTTCAATACCAACCTCAACGGCCACCGGCCATCCGCCATCGGCCAACCCAGAACTTATGCAGTTTACAGCGGCGCAGATCGCTTCCATGATCAGCGGGAAAACAGAAGGAGATGCCGGCGTCGGTGTGGCGTCTTTCGGCAAGATTGAAGAGGCGCAGGCGGGTCAGCTGGCCTTTCTCGCCAATCCCAAATACGAGGACTATCTCTATACTACGGCGGCCTCGGTGGTGATCGTGAATGAAAGCCTGGTGCTCAGGAAGCCGGTAACCGCCACGCTCATCCGGGTTCCGGATCCGTACGGCGCTTTCGCCACCCTGCTGGAGATGTACCAGCAGCTCCAGGCCCGTCAGCTCAGTGGCATCCAGCAGCCTTGCTTCATTGATCCCTCTGCCCAAATCGGCGAGGACGTGTACATCGGCGCCTTTGCCTATATCGGAGCCGGTGTGCAACTGGGTAAGGGGGTAAAAATATACCCGCATACCTATGTTGGTGATCACACCGTAATCGGTGAGGGCAGCATCATCTACTCCGGTGTTCAGTTGTACCACCATACTGAAATCGGAAGGCAGGTCATCATTCATGCCGGCACGGTGATTGGCAGCGACGGATTTGGTTTTGCTCCCCAGGCCGACGGCACCTATAAAAAGGTGCCCCAAACCGGTAACGTGGTGATCGAAGACCGGGTAGAGATCGGCGCCAATACCACGATTGACCGGGCCACCATCGGCAGCACCCTGATCAGGACCGGTGCCAAACTGGATAACCTGCTGCAGATTGCGCACAATGTGGAGATTGGCCAGGATACGGTGATTGCCGCGCAAACCGGTATCAGCGGGAGTACCCGTATCGGCAACCGGGTGATGATCGGCGGGCAGGCAGGTATAGTAGGGCATATCCAGATCGCCGACGGCACCCGCATCAATGCCCAGAGCGGGGTCAGCAAATCCATCAAAACCCCCAACACGGCTGTTACCGGCTCCCCGGCCTTTGATTATACGGCGGCACTCCGCAGCCAGGCGGCAGCCCGCCACCTGCCTGAACTGGAGCAACGGGTGAAGGCCCTGGAACAGCAGCTGCGGGAGCTTTTGGCGAAGTGATGCCGGCTGAGGCCGCTTGATAAATTTCAGATATCTTTGCCCGGATCTCAACAATACACGACTATGGGCGGAGGATTCAACCCCGATAAACAACACACTCTCAGCAACCCCATCAGCATCTCCGGCACCGGTTTGCATACCGGCGTTAAGGTGGATATGACCCTGCGGCCGGCCAATCCCGGTTTCGGGTTCCAGTTTCAGCGCATCGACCTGCCGGGTATGCCGGTGATCAAGGCCGACTGCGACCTGGTAACCGATACCTCCCGGGGCACCACCCTGGAACAGGGCGAGGTGCGGGTGAGTACGGTGGAGCACATCCTGGCAGCCCTGGTGGGGATGGGGGTAGACAACTGCCTCATCGAAATCAACGGTCCGGAGATCCCCATCATGGACGGCAGCAGCGAACCCTTTACCGAGATCATTGCAGAAGCCGGCATCACCGAACAGGATGCCGCCAAAACCTGGTACAGCATCGATACCAATATCAGTTTTTATGATGAGGTGAAGCGGGTGGAGATGACGGTGATGCCTTCCACCGATTACAAAATCACCACCCTCATCGATTTCAACTCACCCGTGCTGGGCACCCAGCATGCCAGCCTCAAAACCATGCAGGATTTCAGAACCGAGGTGGCGCCCTGCCGCACATTCTGTTTTTTGCATGAGCTGGAAGCCCTGCTGGACAATAACCTGATCAAGGGAGGGGATATCAACAACGCCATTGTGGTGGTCGACAAAGCCGTAACCGATGAGGAGATGGGCCGGCTGGCCCGCGCCTTTGGCCGTGAGAAAATTGAAGTGAAGAGTGAAGGGTACCTCAACAACCTGGAACTGCGCTTTCCCAATGAGCCCGCCCGGCACAAACTGCTGGATGTGGTGGGCGACCTGGCCCTGATCGGTTATCCCATCCGGGGGCACATCATCGCCAACCGGCCGGGACACAGCACCAATGTGGCTTTTGCCCGCCAGCTCAAACAGTACATCAAGAAGAACAAACATACCAAGGACATTCCCATTTACGATCCCAACCAGCCGCCGGTATTTACGCTGCAGCAGATTGAAAAAACGCTGCCGCACCGGTATCCTTTCCTGCTGGTGGACAAGATCATTGAGCTCACGGATAAACACATTGTGGGCGTAAAGAATGTAACTTTCAATGAGTTTTTCTTCCAGGGACATTTCCCCAATAACCCGGTGATGCCCGGCGTGCTGCAGATTGAGGCGCTGGCGCAGACCGGTGGCCTGCTCTGTATCAATGCCATGCCCGAAGGCCAGTACGACACCTATTTTCTGAAAATAGACAACTGCAAGTTCAAACAGAAAGTGGTGCCGGGCGATACCATGCTGCTCAAGATGGAACTGATCGAACCCATCCGCCGCGGCATCTGCGTCATGCGGGGCAGTGTATTTGTAGGAAACAAATTATGTACCGAAGCCGACCTTACCGCGCAGCTGGTTAAACAGGCCTGATGGCACTTTGAAAAAACGTCATGTTCATTCACACATTTGCATATTTGCACATTTTCACATTGATTACATGATTCATCCCCACACCTACATTCATCCCAACGCCAGGCTGGCCACCAATGTTAAGGTGGATCCCTTCAGTGTGATTCACCAGAACGTGGAAATCGGGGAAGGCACCTGGATCGGCAGCAATGTAACCATCATGGAAGGCGCCCGGATCGGCAAAAACTGCCGCATCTTTCCCGGCGCGGTGATTGCGGCCATCCCGCAGGATCTGAAATACAGCGGGGAAGACACCACGGTTGAAATCGGCGACAATACCACCATCCGGGAATTTGTTACGGTGAACCGCGGCAGCAAGGACCGTTGGACCACCCGCGTGGGCAACAACTGCCTCCTGATGGCATACAGCCATGTGGCCCACGACTGCATCATCGGGGATCACTGCATCCTCAGCAACAACACCCAGATGGCCGGTCATGTGCAGGTGGGCGACTGGGCCATCCTCGGCGGCATGTGTGCAGTACACCAGTTTGTGCAGATTGGTCAGCATGCTTTTGTAAGCGGCGGATCGCTGGTGAGCAAGGATGTGCCTCCCTACATCAAGGCCGGCCGCACCCCCCTCAGCTATGCCGGGGTCAACTCGGTGGGCCTCAAACGCCGCGGCTTCTCGCTGGAACGCATCAATCACATCCTCGATATTTACCGCATCATCTACAACAAATCGCTCAACACCTCCCAGGCACTGAATTTTATCGAGGAGGAAATTTCTGCCAGCGATGAGCGGGATGAAATCGTGACGTTCATCCGCGACAGCGGACGCGGCATCATCAAACGGTTCGTTAAGGGCAGCATGGATGATGAATAAGCCGGAGCCATGCAGATCACACTCACGAATACGGGTAAACGCTTTAACCGGGAATGGATTTTCCGCGGGGTAAACGCGCAGTTCAGTGCGCCCAGGCGTTATGCCATCACCGGTTCCAACGGGTCGGGCAAATCCACCCTGCTGCAGGTAATCGCCGGTGCACTCACCCATACGGAAGGGGCTGTGCAGTTCAGCCGGAACGGGCTGGAGTTGCCTGCCGACCAGCATTTCCGGGAGATTGCGGTGGCGGCTCCCTACCTTGAACTCATCGAAGAACTCACGGCCCTCGAAATGATCCGGTTTCATGAGGGTTTCAAAGCCCTCAGTGCCGATGCCGGTCAGCTGCTGTCCAGTGTATCGCTCAGCCAGGCGGTGAACCGGCCCATCCGGTATTTCAGCAGCGGCATGAAGCAGCGCCTCAAACTGGCCCTGGCCTTTTACAGCGAAACGCCGGTGCTGCTGCTGGATGAACCCACCACCAACCTGGATGCTGAGGGCACAGCGCTCTACCAGCAGCTCATCCGGGAGCACACCCGCGACCGGCTGGTGATCATCAGCAGTAATGTACCGGAGGAATATGCCTTTTGTGAAGAAGTGATCCGGATCGGCGATTACAAATAACCGGCAGTGCAGTGGCCGCATTCCCAATTACCGGAGCCGCTCCAGGACGCCCTTTCTTTTCACGAGATTTTTATAATCCCACTGGATATTGCGGGCTTTGCTGAGCCATCGCTCCAGGTCAGCCGTATTAACCTGGCTGACTGCGGTGTAGCGGGCTTCTGCTGCCTTGAACTTGCCTTCGGGCGCCAGTCCGGCCTCCCCGAACGACTGCCCGCTCCAGAACAACAGCCGGATGCAGTCTTTCAGCTGGCTGTACCCGGCCACGGGGTTGCCTTCGAGAAACCATACCGGATGACCGTGCCAGATTTTATTCTCGGCTTCCGGCAGCCGGGAGGTGAGTACAGTGGCCAGGAGCTCGCCAATGGCGCGGGAACCGGCCTGCAGCGCCTGGTTGTACCGGAGGATATCCGGGTGAACAGCGGGGTGAGGATGCCGGTCAAACATGGCAGCATGCTTTGTGGGTAAGCGGCCTGCAGGGCAACTCACCCGGTGATGGGATTGATATGGCTTATCGCCTGCTGGCAATCAGCAGGTTCAGGTCAGTAAATTTCAGGTCGAAGCGTTCGCTTAAATGAAAATTGGTCAAACTGCCTTTGAAGAGGTAAATGCCGCTCCGGATGTTGATCTTGTGCCAGATGATGTGGTCGATCCCGCCTTCGTCGGCGGTTTCCAGCAGTAAGGGCATCAGCACGTTGCTGATGGCCTGGGAGGCGGTGCGGGCAAAGCCGCTGGGGATATTGGGCACACAGTAATGCACCACTTCGTACTTGCGGAACACAGGCTGGTCGTGCGTGGTTACCTCGCTGGTTTCAAAGCAGCCGCCCCGGTCGATACTCACGTCAACGATTACACTGCCCGGCCGCATGTTGCTCACCATGTCTTCCGTTACCACGATGGGCGTGCGTCCGCTGGTGCTGCTGAGTGCGCCTACGGCCACATCGCAGGTTTTGAGCTGTTTGGCGAGGATCTTGGGTTCGATCACAGAGGTCCAGAGCCTGCCGCCGATATTGTTCTGCAGCCTTTTGAGGCGGTAGATGCTGTTGTCGAAAATCTTTACGCTGGCGCCCATGGCCAGGGCTGTGCGGGCCGCATATTCGCCCACAATGCCTGCGCCGATGATGATGACCTTGGTAGGCGGGATGCCGCTGATGCCGCCTACCAGTACGCCCTTGCCGTTGTTGGCATTGCTGAGGTACTGACCGGCAATGAGCATAACGGCACTGCCGGCAATTTCGCTCATGCTGCGCACGATCGGGTTATGACCGCTGTCGTCTTTCAGGTTTTCAAAACTCAGGGCCGTGATCCTTTTTTCCATCATCTTCTCCAGGATGTCTTTCTTCATCACCGCGAGGTGAATGGGGGAGATGATGTACTGGCCGGGTTTGAGCAGTTCGGCTTCCTCTTCACTCACCGGGGCGCTCTTCACGAGGATATCGCATTCATAAACCGCTTTCCGGTCGAGGCTGATGGTGGCGCCGGCATCACTGTAGTCCTTATCACTGTAACTGGCTCCTTCCCCCGCCCGGGTTTCCACCAGCACCCGGTGACCGTTGGCCACCATTACCCCTACCGCTTCGGGGGTAAGGGCGATGCGGTTTTCGCTGAATGAATTTTCTTTCGGAATGCCGATAAACAGTTCGGTGCCTTTGGGTTTTACATCCAGGGTTTCTTCAAGGGTTTCGTAGGAAAACGAAGGCGAGATAAAAGGTTTCGACGTTGCCATACTTCGCGGGGTTATGCACTGCAGCTGCGCAGGGCTCTCAATTTACGGAATAATACGGAGCCGCCGGGTAACATTATCCACAACCTGCAGCGATGCGTGAAGCGTGTTGTCCGGCAGCAGTGCCGCTGCCTTTTCCGGCCATTCCACCAGGCAAAGGCTGCCCGAACAGAGGCAGTCTTCCACGCCGGCCTGCAGGGCTTCCTCCTCCCCGGAAAGCCGGTACAGGTCGAGGTGATAAACCGCTTCACCCGAACCGCTGCGGTATTCGTTGATGAGTGCGTAGGTTGGACTGCTCACCGCGTCCTGCACGCCCAGTTGCCGGCAGAGGGCATGGATCAGCGTGGTTTTACCGGCGCCCATCGGCCCGTGAAAGGCCAGCACCGTGTGTGTGCCCCGCTGTTCCAGCAGCCAGGCGGCAGCCTTGCTGAGTTCAGCCTTGCTGAAAATTAAATCCATGTTGCAAAGATATTTTTCCGGGTTGGTAAGCGGGGCGCCCGGAGGGATAATAATTTTGCAGTATGGAAAAAGTAGAGTGGAAGGTGGAGGGGATGGACTGCACCAACTGTGCACTCACCATCAGCCGTTACCTGCAGCAGCAGGGGATGGAGTCGGTGAAGGTGAATTTCATCGGCGGGGAGGTGAGTTTTGATCTCGTCGGGGGAAAAACCCGCGAACAGCTGGCCCGCGGCATTGCCGACCTGGGGTACCAGGTACTGCAGGGTCAGGTACCGGTAACGAATAAACGAAAACCGCTTTTTGCCGGGCATCTCCAGCGCTTTCTTTTCTGCCTGCCTTTTACGGCCATACTGATGCTGCACATGCTGCCCCGGCATCCGCATTTCCTCATGAATCCCTGGATCCAGCTGGCTCTTTGCCTGCCGGTGTTTGGGGTGGGGATGCAGTACTTCGGCCTCAGCGCCCTGAAAAGCCTGCGCCGCGGGGTGCCCAACATGAATGTACTGATTGCCCTGGGGGCCACCGCCGCCTTTGTGTACAGCCTGATCGGTACCCTCCAGGGGCTGGGCATGGACTATATCTTTTATGAAACCACGGCCACCATCATTACCCTGGTTTTCCTCGGCGAATGGGTGGAGCACCGTTCTGTGATGGTTACGCAGCGGGAGCTGAATAAGCTTTCGGCCGATCAGGAAGTGATGGCCAACATGATTGCTTTCGACGACCAGCACCAGGAGCAGGTGTTTCCGGTGGAGGCGGCCCAGCTGCGGGCCGGAGACCTGGTGCTGATCCGCACGGGTGAACAGGTGCCGGCCGACTGCCGCATCCTGTGGGGTGAGGCGAAGGTGGATGAATCGCTGCTTACGGGGGAGAGCCGCCCGGTAAGTCGGCAGAAAAAAGACAACCTCACAGGGGGAAGCCTGCTGCTGGATGGCAGTGTAAAGGCCCAGGTAACGGCAGCCGGAAAGGATACCGTACTCAGCAACATCATCAGCCTGGTGAAGCAGGCCCAGGCCGAAAAACCACCCGTGCAGCAACTGGCCGACCGCATCAGCGCCGTGTTTGTGCCGGTGGTGGTGGGCATTGCCCTGCTCACCTTCGGCATCAATTTCTGGATGCTGCACAACAGCCCGCAAACCGCCCTGATGCGGGCGATCGCGGTACTGGTGATCAGCTGCCCCTGTGCTATGGGCCTGGCCACGCCGGCTGCCATTGCCGTGGGGCTGGGCCGCGCGGCCCGCAACGGCATCCTGTTCCGCAATGCGCGGAGCCTCGAATTGTTTAAGGACATCCGCATCGTGGTATTTGACAAAACCGGCACCCTCACCTATGGCACCCTCCGCATTACCGGTTATGCCAGCAGCATTCCTGAAGCGGAATTCCGGGACATTGTTTTTTCCCTGGAGAAATACTCGGGTCATCCGGTGGCCAAAGCCATCCAGGCGGCCTGGAAGTCCACTGCTCCCCTGCGCTTCACTGCGGTGCAGGAAATCAAGGGGCTGGGCATACAGGCCACTGATGCCGCCAGTAACCAGTATGCGCTCGGTTCTTATAAAATGGCGGCCGGCCTTACGACGGATGACCGCCATACGGCCTACCTGCTGAAGAACGGAGAACTGGCGGGCTGGATCGACCTGGGCGATGAGGTGCGCCCGGAGAGCGGCGCCATCGTGCGTTACCTGCAGCAGCGCGGCATCCGTACCGTACTCCTCAGCGGCGACAGCCAGAGCCGTACGCAGGAAGTGGCCGCATCCCTGGGCATTACCGAAGTGTTCGCCGAAAAATCACCCGATGAAAAGCTGCAGATCATCGATTCGCTGAACCGGGAAGCTCCCGTAGCCATGGTGGGCGATGGCATCAACGACGCGCCGGCCATGGCCCGCGCCACCATCGGCATCTCGCTCAGCGATGCCACTCAGCTGGCCATGCAAACCGCCCAGGTGGTGCTCATGAACCGCGGCGTACATCAGCTTCCCCTGGCGCTGGGACTGGGCCGGCACACATATCTCACCATCCGGCAAAATCTTTTCTGGGCCTTTATCTACAATGTGGTGGCCATACCGGTGGCGGCTGCCGGATTTTTGAAACCGGGTCTGGCCGCGCTGGCCATGGGTTTCAGTGATGTGGTGCTGGCCATCAACTCGGTGCGCCTGCATTATAAGAAAGTCGATTAACTTACTGCCCGATGCCAGCTCCTGATCTGCATGTCCTGCTCAAGCAGTACTGGGGATACGACGCCTTCCGTCCCCTGCAGGAGGATATTATCCGCTCGGTACTGGAGGGGAGGGATGTGCTGGCCCTGCTGCCCACCGGCGGGGGCAAGTCGATCTGTTACCAGGTTCCGGCACTGGCTGCACCGGGCATCTGCCTTGTCATCAGTCCGCTGATCGCCCTGATGAAAGACCAGGTAGCCAACCTGCACCGCCGGGGTATTCATGCCCTGCTGATTCATTCGGGCATGAGTTTTCCTGAGGTGCGCCGCACCCTGGAGAATGCCCGGCATGGGAATTATAAACTGTTGTATGTGTCGCCGGAACGCCTGGAATCCGCCCTCTTTCTCGAATACCTGCCGGCACTGCGCATCAGCCTGGTGGCGGTGGATGAAGCGCACTGCATTTCGCAGTGGGGGTTCGATTTCCGCCCGGCCTACCGGCGCATTGCCGCCCTGCGTGAGCAGTTGCCCGGGGTGCCCGTACTGGCACTCACGGCATCGGCTACACGAGTGGTTCAGGATGATATCTGCACCCAGCTTTGCTTCAGCGCTGAGTCCAGGCGTTTTCAGCAGTCATTTGACCGTCCGAATCTTTCCTACAGCGCTTTTGAGGTGCCCTCCAAACAGCATAAACTCATTGATATTCTCCGCAAGGTACCCGGTTCGGCCATTGTGTACTGCAAAAGTCGCCGGCATACCCGTGAAGTGGCCGGTTACCTGCAGCAGCAGGGCATCCGGGCATCGTATTATCATGCCGGGCTGGGTGCGGATGAGCGCAGCAGCCGGCAGGACGACTGGGTGCAGAACCGCATCCGGGTGATGGTGTGCACCAATGCCTTTGGTATGGGCATTGACAAGCCTGATGTGCGGGTGGTGGTGCATTATGATGTACCGGATTGTCTTGAACATTATTACCAGGAAGCCGGCCGGGCCGGCCGCGACGGGCACCGGGCTTACGCCGTGCTCCTCTACAACCGGCATGAGCTGGCCGACCTGGAGGCACAGGTGGCGTTGCGCTATCCTTCGCGGGAAGAGATCCGTAAGGTGTACACTGCCCTCATGAATTTTCTGCAGGTACCTGCGGGATATGGCGAGGGCCAGCGCTATCCCTTTGATACCGGGCTCTTTGCCCGCAATTTTAAAATACCCGTACTCACGGTGGCGTATGTGTTGCAGTTGCTGGAACAGGAGGGCTTGCTGCTGCTGAGTGAGGGCTGGCAGCAAAGTTCAACGGTGATGATTACCTGCGGCCGCCACGAACTGGAAGAGGCCGAGCATACGCATCCGCAGCTGGATGAAGTGCTGAAAGCGCTGTTGCGTTCCTGTGAGGGCATCCTGGAGTTTCCGGCCCGCATCCGGGAATCGGAGCTGGCGCGCTTTGCCGGTCTCAGCCGCGAAACCCTGGTGCAGCGGCTGGAGCAGCTGGAACGGCTGGGCTTTCTGCACTACGAGGCACAGGCCGAGACCCCGGTACTGCTCCTGCTGCGGAACCGCATGTACAACGACAGCATTCTCCTCCGGCTGGAGCACTATGAAGAACGGCGGGAGCAGTATGCCGCCCGGGTGACCGCTATGAAAAATTATGCCCTCAGCAGCGACACCTGCCGCAGCCGCCAGCTGGCCGGATATTTTGCTGCGGAGGTGAAGGACTGCGGCATCTGCGATCATTGTTTGTCGCGCCGGCAAACCGCCGTTTCCCGCCAGGATTTTGAGCAGCTGGCTGCTGAAATCCGCTCATTGGCGGTTGGTGGGGAACTGAAGCTGTCCGACTGGCTGGCGCGGTTCAGCACGCAGCAGCGCGAACGTTATCTGGAAGTGATCGACTTTCTGCAGGATGAAGGCAGTATAGCCCTTGATGAACACGGAAAACTCACTGCGGCAGCGGTACGGCGGGGTAAGGCATAAAAAAAGGGACCAAGATAGAAATCTAGTCCCGCTTTAAAATCCAATATCCTATGAAAAACCGAGTCGAAGATAGGGTGGAAAATGAAATCACGCAAGAAAATCAGCATTTTTTTATGGGGGGCAGGTGATGTACATGGGTGGAGGGTTTATCAAAACCTCCATTAATGAATTGAAATACAAAAACTAATAAATATTTATATTTTTATTTTATTTCGCAGATTTCCACCGTGTTTTTCCCATCAGCGGTAATCGGCTCAGGGCTTCGCTGGTTTCGTGAATGGTTCGGGTGCAGGGCGGCAGGATGGGGAATTCAGTTGCTGCAGATTAGGTGGATGCCTTAAATCGGTCTATTTTTACGACCGCAACAATTTAAAAATCAAAAGCTATGGTGGATGTTATCCTGGGGCTGCAGTGGGGCGATGAAGGGAAGGGCAAGATTGTGGATTATTTTGCTCCTGCGTATGATGTGATTGCCCGTTTTCAGGGCGGGCCGAATGCCGGTCATACCCTGTATGTGCAGGGACAGAAAATTGTGCTGCACCAGATTCCCAGTGGCATCTTTCATCCCGGCACCCTGAACCTGATTGGTAACGGGGTGGTACTGGATGCGGTAACCCTGATGAAGGAATGTGCCAAGGTGGCCGCCATGGGGGTGGATTACCGCCAGAATCTGTTCATCAGCGAACGCACCCACCTCATTCTGCCCACTCACCGGGCGCTGGATAAGGCCAGTGAGCTGGCCAAGGGAAATGATAAAATCGGATCCACCCTGAAGGGCATCGGTCCGGCTTACATGGATAAAACCGGCCGCAACGGTTTGCGGGTGGGGGATCTGCTGGACAAAAGTTTTACATCGCAGTACATCAAACTCCGGCTGAAGCACCAGCGCATGCTGGACAGTTATAATTTCCAGGAAGACATCAGCAGCTGGGAAGACGAGTTTTTTGAGGCGGTGGAGGAACTCCGGAAATTCAAGATCGTGAACGGGGAATACTTTATCAACGATCAGATCAGCCAGGGTAAAAAAGTGCTGGCCGAGGGAGCGCAGGGCAGTATGCTGGATGTGGATTTTGGCACTTTCCCCTTCGTTACCAGCAGCAACACCATTTCGGCCGGTGTTTGCACCGGGCTGGGCGTGCCACCTCAGAAGATCCGGGAAGTGCTGGGTGTTTCCAAGGCTTATTGTACCCGGGTGGGCAGTGGTCCGTTTCCAACCGAACTGGAGGATGAAACCGGGGCCTATATCCGCGAGAAGGGCAGTGAATTTGGCGCCACCACCGGTCGCCCGCGCCGCTGCGGATGGATTGATCTGGTGGCCTTACGCATGGCCTGTATGGTTAACGGCGTTACCCAGATCATCATGACGAAAACGGATATCCTGGATGAAATGGCTGAACTCAAAGCCTGCACCGCATACCGGATCAACGGCAAGGAAACCCGGGAAGTGCCTTTCCAGATGAGCCGTGTGCAACCGGAACCGGTTTACAGCAGTTTCGCCGGCTGGAACGCCGGCATCTCCGGCATCAGCCAATACCAGGCGTTGCCGGAAGCACTGAAAAATTATATCGGGTTTATCAATACCTATCTCGGCGTGCCGGTAAAATACATCAGCAACGGACCGGGCCGCGAACAGTTAATTTCAGCGGATTGAGCCCTGAAAAAAACCGCGAAAATTATTTGGCCAATTAAAAATCTCTAAGAAATTTTACAACATAATTGTCTGTTATGGCTGCAAAATCAAGCAAGGGTAAGAAGACTACGCCGAAGGCCGAAGAGGAAGTGAAAAAATCGGCGGCCAAGGCAAGTTCCCGTACCAGGAAGGAACCTGAGGAAGAGGAAGAAGAGGATGAACTGGATGAGGAGGTGACGGCCACCCCCAAAGGCCGCAGCTCTTCCCGGAAAAAATCCGATGACGAGGATGACGACGATGAAGAAGAGGCTGAGGTAGAGGATGATTGGGAAAAAACAGATGAAGAGGACGACTGGGATCCTGACTTTGACGAGTTTGACCTCCCCAAATCCAAAAGCAAAAAGGCGCCCGGAAAGAAATCATCCAAGGAAGAGGAAGACGACGATTTCAAAATTGATGATGATTTCAAGGACCTGGGATTCGATGACCTGGGCGGCGGTTTTGACGACGATGATGATGACTTTTAAGTCTGTGCTGCCACTGCAGCAGGGCAGCACACGCCATGGTGAAGCAATCAGCCTATTTTACGGTTACTGATCTGGAATCATTCAGCATACAAATGTTGAACTGGGCCAACCGGTTCAACATTTTTTGTTTACTGGACAACCGGTCGGCAGCGCCCGGAACGGCGGCCTTTGATTGCCTGCTGGCTGCGGGGGTGCACGAACAGGTGCAGGCGGATGGTCCCCATGCCCTCGCTGATCTCCGTGCTTTCTGTGATGCGCATTCCGGTGAATGGCTGCTGGGGCACCTGGGTTACGATCTTAAAAATGAAACGGTGCCCGGCCTGGTTTCCGGCCATCCTGACGGCATCGGTTTTCCCGACCTGCATTTTTTTATTCCGCAGGTGCTGATCCGCCTGCACGGACATCAGTTGCAGATTGAATGCCGCGGGGGAGATCCGGCAGCTCATTATCACGAACTGCTGCATGCTGCCACCGTGCTCCCCGACATGGCGGGGGTGCCTGCTGTGGAACACCGGTTCGACCGTTCCGCCTACAAAGCCCGGGTGGCGGCCCTGCAACAACATATCCGCCGGGGCGATTGTTATGAAGTGAATTTCTGCCAGGAGTTTTATGCTTCCGGCGTTTCGCTGGCGCCTGAAGTATTGTACCAGCGCCTCGCCCAAATTTCTCCCAATCCTTTTGCGGCTTTTTACCGGCTCGGACACCGCTACTGTTTATGTGCCAGCCCGGAGCGTTACCTGCGCCGTACCGGCGACCGACTGATCTCGCAGCCCATCAAGGGCACAGCCCGGCGGGTGCATGCTGATGCGGAACAGGACGCCCTGCAGCGGAGGCTCTTGCGGGAAAGCGAAAAAGAACGCAGTGAAAATGTGATGGTGGTTGACCTGGTGCGCAACGATCTCAGCCGGGTTTGCCGCCGGGGCACTGTACAGGTGGATGAGCTGTTTGGCATTTACAGTTTTCCGCAGGTGCACCAGATGATCAGCACCATATCCGGCAGGGTGCAGGAAGGCCTGCACTGGACCGACCTGATCGGGGCCACGTTTCCGATGGGTTCCATGACGGGGGCGCCCAAGAAAAGAGTGCTGGAATTGATTGAGCAGTATGAGTGCAGCCGCCGCGGACTTTTTTCCGGCGCCATCGGGTATGTGGAACCCGGCGGTGATTTTGATTTCAATGTGGTGATCCGCAGCCTGATGTATAACCAGGCCAGCCAGTATCTTTCCTTTCATACGGGCAGTGCCATCACCGCTGCCAGTGATCCGGCCGCTGAATATGAAGAGTGTTTGCTCAAGGCAGCTGCCATCCGCGCCTGTCTTACAGGTACAGCAGGGGTATAAAATAAAAAAGCAGCATACACAGGAATCCTCCTGGCATACTGCCTTAATATCTTGCGGTCATGATTGCGGGTGAGCAGGGCCTGGATGTTCGCGCAAGACCCGTGTGGGTCTGCTCCCTTCCACAGGTTTCAATCATACATTGGATTCAAAGCGGGCAAAACAAAAATCCGTATTTATTTTTTCATGAATTATAGAACTGGAAAGCAATTTGGAGTAGTATTTATACTACGGGAGTAGTAAAAATACTACAGCTGATTAAAGGAGGTGATTTTCAATGGCGTACTGCGTGAGGTTGGCATTGGTTTTCATATTCATTTTGGCCATGATGCGGGCCCGGTAGGTGCTCACTGTCGTTACACTCAGGGAGAGGCAATCGGCGATTTCAGAAACCGCTCTTCCGGCCGCGATCATTTTGAATACGTCAAATTCCCGGTCGCTCAGCATCTCATGTGGTTTCTTTTCGATTTTCCGGTCGAAGGCTTCGGCAATCTTTTCGGCCATACTGACGGTAATGTATTTTTTCCCCAGCAGCAGTCGTTTTACCGCGTTCACCAGTTCTTCGGGTGCAGTGTCCTTGCTCAGGTAACCCGAGGCGCCGGCTTTCAGCACGCGGATGGCATATTGTTCTTCGGGATGAATACTGAGGATAAGTACCGGCAGGTTGGGAAAATGCTGTTTGATGTACTGCAGGGCTTCCAGGCCGCTTTTGCCGGGCATGGACAGATCGGAGATCACCACATCCCATTTTTCACGGATGAGTTTTTTGATGAGTTCTTCCGCATCGGGCACATCTTCAATCACCGCATCGGTAAATTCTTCGGCCAGGATCTGCCGCAGCCCTTTTCTGACTACCGTATGGTCGTCAGCAATGAGGATTCTGATCAGGTTTGCCATTTTTCTTGATGGTTTTTCAGGGGCACGCTTACCCTTACGGTGGTGCCGTTGCCCGGTTCGCTGATGATGTCGTAGCGGCCGCCCATTTCCTGGGTGCGCTCTTTCATCCCAAACAGTCCGAGCGTTTTTTTGGATTCTACGTGGCTGAATGCAAATCCCACTCCGTCGTCAGAAATCGTGAGCACCAGTTCGTTGCGGTGGAGTTCCAGGGAAGCGGAGATTCGTTTGGCGCCTGCATGACGGGCAACGTTGGTCAGCGATTCCTGGTAAATCCTGAACAGGCCGGTTTTTACCTGCGACGGAATGTCAAAGTTACCGGCATGATTGATGAATTCGGTAAGGATACCGGATCTTTTTTCAAATTCTGTGCTTTGCCATTCCAGGGCGGCAATGAGGCCGAGGTCATCCAGCATGCTGGGCCGCAGTTCCATCGAGATCCGCCGCACCGAACGGATGGTGTCTTCGATGAGGGCCATGGCGGCCTCAAATTTATCCCGCACTTCAGGCCGGGCCGGATCGGTTTTTTTGTTCAGCCACGAAACGTACATTTTCAGTCCCGTAAGCTGCTGTCCCAGTTCGTCATGAATTTCACGGGCAATGCGGGTGCGTTCCTGTTCCCGGATATGCTGGAGGTGCGCCACCAGTTCGCGGATCTGTTTATAGGAGTGCTGCAGTTTTTCTTCGGCTTTCACCAGGTCGGTGATGTCCTGCCCGGTTCCTTTCAGTCCGGTTACCTCACCCTGCCGGTTGGTGATCACATCTCCGATCCCGAGGATGTGTTTGATGCTGCCGTCGTTGTTGATGATGCGGTGCTGGTAGGTATACCCGGTTTTGGTTTCGAGCGCATGGCTGATCATGCTGTCGAGTTTGGCCAGGTCATCCGGGTGGAACTTGCTCCGGTAACGGATGTAAAGTTCTTCTTCCGGGATCTCTTCAAACTCAAAGATGCGGTACAGTTCTTTTGACCAGGTGAGCTGCTGGCTTTGCAGATCAAATTCCCAGCTGCCTATCCGGGCCAGTTGTTGTGCCATGTTCAGGTTGTCTTCACTGCGTTTCAGCTCTTCTTCTGCTTTTATCCGGCTGCTGATGTCTACAAAAGTCACCACCACTTCCTTGAGTTCATGGTGCTCGTCCCATTCCGGGTAGGCATTCACCAGCACCCAGGTAAGGGTACGGGCCTGCGGATTTTCGATGCCGCAGAGCAGGTTGCTGATGGGTTCACGGTGGCGGATCACCTGCATCACCGGGTAATTTTCAAAAAGCATTCGTTGTCCTTCTTCATTAACAAGGAACCAATCCTCTTCGCCTAAGGGCCGGGGAGTGCCTCCCTGTTCGGGGAAGTACAGCAGGCGGGCGGCTTCCTGGTTGTAGAGCAGGATGCTGCTGTCGGGGCGATGCACCACCACGCCGGCATGAATATGTTCAATCAGGTGCCGGTAACGTTCCTCGCTGTCTTTCAGGGCCGATTCCGTTTTTTTACGACTGGTGATGTCTTTGAAGAAAACGCTCAGCCCGTCGGGGGAGGGATAAATGCTGTTCTCCAGCCAACGGCCGAGTGGCGCATAGTAATTTTCCAGGAAAACAAACTGCTGGGTGCTGAAAGCCTCCCGGCACGCTTCGTTAAAGGACTCGCTGATGGTTTGCGGGAAGTCGGCGAAAATATTCCGTCCGGTGAGGGCCGCCGGTTCGTAGCCCAGCATTTCGCCCGCCCGGGCATTGACATAGGTAAAAGTGAAGCTGCTGTCCATGGCCAGGAAGCCGTCGGTGATGCGTTCCACGAGGTTCACCACCTCGGCAGTTTTGATTTTCACCTGGCTGGCCAGTTCTTCGCTGAAGCGCTGCTGGTGTTCTTCCAGTTTTTTCCGCTCGGTGATGTCGCGGTGTACGGCCACGTAGCCGGTGATGTTGCCTTCCGGGCTGAGGATGGTGTTCACCGAAGCCATCACCACAATGGTATCGCCATTCAGTTTACGGATGCGGTATTCATCCCGGAAGGAGCCTTGTTCCTGCAGTTGCTGCAGGTGTTCCTGCCAGTTCCCGGAATTTTCGATGCTAAAGAGCTGGCTGATGGATTTCCCCAGGGCATCATTCTCGGTGATGCCGTAGAGTTCAGCCGCGAACCGGTTCCAGCTTTTCACCCTGAACTGCCGGTCGGTGGTGAGGATGGCATCAGGGATGGAGTTGATGAGTGAGGCCTGGTAACGCAACTGGGCGGCTACCCGGGCATTTTTGCGGAAATCGCTGGCCAGGTTATACAGGAAATAGGTGAGGATCATCAGAAACACCAGCGCCAGTAAGAAAAAGCGGTAGGTGGTTTTCTGGGCAATCTTCTCCAGATACTGGTGGGCGGAATTGATGACTGCATGATTGCGGATTTCCTGCCGGCGGATTTCTGTATTCAGCTCATCCACGGTAATCATATTACCCGACCGGTAAAGTTGATCGCGGATCGCTTTTTCGCCTCCGGTTTCCAGGATTTTACGCTGGGCGGTTCCTTCGCTGATCACTCTTTCAATTGCGGTGATCAGCGTGTTGACAGCTTTCTTTTGCGAACTGTCGGCTGCGGCGAATGCGGCCAGGTTTCGGATATCCTGCCGCAGGGAATCTTCCTCCCAGCGGATCCAGTTCAGCCATATGCGGTTGGCAGTAAGCAGGTAATCGCGCTGGGTATTGTTGTAAATTTCAGCATGTTCATGCACCGCTTCCAGCTGCCGGGTAAAGGCCTGCGATTGTGCAGCGCGCCGGTTCTGGATCTGGGTTTGCCTGAAGTTTTTGTAGGCGGCTGCCACAAAGAAGCCGGTTACGGTCAGTGCAATCAGGAAAAAGATCGACAGGATATTTCGGGTGGCTGGTTTTAGCATAGCTTGGCAGATACATGGAGGAGGCGTCAGGGGAAGAGGCTGTTGCCCGCGCCCCTGCTGAAAGATTTACCCAGGTGTTCATAGGCCTTGGCGGTGGCTTCCCGGCCCCGCGCTGTGCGTTGCAGAAAGCCCTCCTGGATGAGAAAAGGTTCATACACTTCCTCCAGGGTACCGGGTTCTTCGCCCACGGCGGTGGCGATGGTGGTGATGCCCACCGGTCCTCCTTTGAACTTATCGATGATGACGCTGAGGATCCGGTTGTCCATCTCATCCAGGCCATGCTGGTCTACATTGAGTGCTTTGAGGGCGTGACGGGTGATGCCCAGGTCGATCTGGCCATCATTCAGCACCTGTGCAAAATCCCTGACGCGACGCAGCAATCCATTGGCGATGCGCGGGGTGCCCCGGCTGCGGCCGGCAATTTCCGCCGCTGCTTCGTGGGTGATGGCGCTGCCCAGGATGCCCGCACTGCGGAGGATGATCTGCTGCAGGGTGGCGGAGGAATAATATTCCAGCCGCGATTTGATGCCGAAGCGGGAGAGGAGCGGGGCCGTGAGCAACCCGCTGCGGGTGGTGGCCCCGATCAGGGTGAAGGGATGCAGGTTGATCTGCACGCTCCGCGCATTGGGGCCGCTGTCGATCATGATGTCAATCCTGAAATCCTCCATGGCCGCATAGAGGTATTCTTCCACCACATTGCTCAGCCGGTGAATTTCGTCGATGAACAGCACATCATGCGGTTCCAGGTTGGTGAGCAGGCCCGCCAGATCTGCGGGTTTTTCAATCACCGGGCCGCTGGTTTCCCGGATCTGCACACCCAGCTCATTGGCCACAATGCGGGAGAGGGTGGTTTTGCCCAGCCCCGGAGGACCGTGAAACAGGATATGATCGAGGGCTTCGCCCCTGATTTTGGCGGCCCGGATAAAGATGTGCAGGTTTTCGATGATCTGCTGCTGGCCGGAAAATTCGGCCATCCCCGCGGGCCGGATATTGTTTTCAAATTCCTTGTCAGCCGCACTCAGCAGGGTAGCCTCCTTGTTCAGATGGGGATTTGCCATGGCATAAAAATACCAAAATAATATGAGGCGGCATGGGGCGCTTCACGGTAGCGGACACAAAACTTTACCGGGCGGCCACATCCGGGTAGCTGCCAGAAAAAAGAGGGGGGCCGTGGCCGGTAATCAGGAAAGATCAGGCCCGGGGTGCCTGCTGCAGGAGGGCGGCATGATGCGCTTTACCATGGCTGCCGCCGTGTTGCTTGTTTTTCAGGGGCATGCCGCCATAGTACCAGAGCAGGGAAGCCAGCAGCGCGAATGCCGCTACGATCAGCAGGTTGCCGATGCCGGCGCTCATGGAATCAGGTGCAGGAGAAACGGGGGTATGTCCGGTAGCCATATGCTGGTAAAATTTGAATTGCGGTGTCAAAAATAGGGGTTCATCCCGAAATTCTGCGCCTTTTCGTGCCGGCAGTGCGGCGGCGGGGCAAACCCGGGCTTTCCGGCTGCCTTTTACAATCCCATACTGCCATTAATCAAAAGGGGGGGCTGCGGGTGCCCGGGTACTGTAACTTCGCGGTATTACAATGAAAAAACTGTCGAGATATTGGGTCTGTCAGCTGGGAGGCTGGGGCGCCAACCTGGCGATATCTGTTTTCTTTTACCTCACCCTTTCCGTAAGAAAGATTGATCATTTTTTCCTGCTGGTGAGCATCAGTGTGCTGCTGGGCATCCTGGTTTCCCACCTCATGCGGATGGTGATCCAGGAATACCGTTTCCTCGAGAAACCCCTGCAGAAGCAGATTTCTTATTTCATTGGCATCACCCTCCTGTTTTCGGTGATCTATGCTTCTGCCGATGTGGCGGTGATCCGGCTGCTGGGCCTGAAGGATGCCAGCGGTCCGGAGATTTCGCTGATGAACGAACTGGCCCGCAATGTGATCAACAGTTTCTTCCTGCTGCTGATGTGGAACCTGATTTACTACACCTATCATTACGTGGAGCGCAACCGCAAGCAGGAGCTGAACACCCTGCGCCTGCAGTCGATGGTGAAGGAGCTGGAACTGAAAACGATCAAGTCGCACATCAATCCGCACTTTATCTTCAATGCCCTCAACAGCATCCGGGCCCTGGTGGATGAAAATCCG
This sequence comes from Ferruginibacter sp., assembly GCA_041911275.1. Classification (GTDB taxonomy): domain Bacteria; phylum Bacteroidota; class Bacteroidia; order Chitinophagales; family Chitinophagaceae; genus Ferruginibacter. Next base: position 26,342 of record JAYRPG010000089.1, read on the forward strand.
GCCCGTGCCCGCACGGCCATCACCGAACTCAGCAATATCCTGCGCAGCAGCATGCAAACCGAAAAGCTGGAAACCGTGCCGCTGGAAAAGGAACTCGGCATCGTGCGGGATTACCTGGCTCTGGAGAAAATGCGTTTTGAAGAGCGCCTCCTGATTGAGATGGACATTGACGAGGAAACCCTCGGCCAGCCGGTGCCCCCGATGATGCTGCAGACCCTGGTGGAAAACGCCATCAAGCATGGCATCAGCAAGCGGATCACGGGCGGGCGTATCCGCATTGTTTCGGATTATGTGGCGGGCCACCACGAACTGCTGGTGCAGAATACGGGCCAGCTCAACGGCAGCATCAATGGCGACGGGTTCGGGATACGCAGTACCCAGGACCGCCTGAACCTCCTTTACCAGGGAAAAGCTACCTTTCACATCCGGAACGTGGATGTTGAAACCGTAGAATCCCGTATCATTATGCCTGCAAACACCCTTTAACTGAACACATATGCCTAAAGCCATCATCATCGACGACGAACGCCTGGCCCGGAATGAACTGAAAAAACTGCTGCAGGATTTCCCGCAGATTGAAGTGATTGATGAAGCCACCAATGCCAATGAAGGCATTGAGAAAATCGACAGCCTCAATCCCGACCTGGTATTCCTGGATGTGCAGATGCCCGGCAAAACCGGCTTTGATATGCTGCAGGAACTCGACAAGGCGCCGCATGTCATCTTTACCACGGCTTATGATGAATACGCCCTCAAGGCGTTTGAGGTGAACGCACTCGACTACCTCGTGAAACCCATTGAGCCGCGGCGCCTCGCTGATGCCCTGCACAAGCTGCAGCAGGCCGAGGAGAAAGAAAGCAGCCAGGCAGCCAGCCACCGCGGCACCCTCACCGCCGATGACCAGGTGTTTGTGAAAGACGGGGAGCGCTGCTGGTTTGTGAAACTCAGTGAAGTGCGGCTTTTTGAAAGTGTGGGCAACTATGCCAAAGTGTTCTTCGGCACCAACAAGCCGCTGATCCTGAAATCCCTCAATGCGCTGGAAGAGCGGCTTGATGAAAAGACTTTCTTCAGGGCCAACCGCAAGCACATTGTGAACATGCGTATGATCGAAAAAATAGAACCCTACTTCAACGGCGGGCTGCTGCTGGAGCTGCAGGGGGGCGAAAAAATAGAAGTGAGCCGCCGCCAGGCCGTGAAGTTTAAAGAAATGATGAGCCTCTGAGTGAGTGTTGGCGGGGCTTTCCGGAACTGAAAGGATGCAATCGATTGCGTCCTTTTTGTTTTTCCGGATGGGTGAATCCAGGTTTTTTGTTTGTATCATTGCGCAAAACAACCCACATGGCTCTGCAACCCTGGCGTACCGGAGAAGTAATCCGGATTGAAGATGAAACCCCGGATACCAGGCGTTTCTGGTTCCGCGTTCCGGAACTGGAACAGTTTGACTTCAGCCCCGGGCAGTTCGTTACCCTGGACCTGCCCATTCACGAAAAACCCAACAAACGCTGGCGGAGTTATTCCATTGCTTCGCGCCCGGATGGCACGAATGTATTTGAGCTGGTGATTGTGCTGGATAAAAACGGCGCCGGCACCCCCTGGCTCTTCAACCAGGTGCAGGTGGGTACCCAGCTGCCCTTCCGCGGACCGCAGGGGGTGTTCACCCTGAAGGATCCGCTGGAGAAAGACCTGTTCCTCATCTGCACCGGAACGGGTATCGCTCCCTTCCGCAGCATGCTGCAGCACATCCATCACCAGCAGGTACCGCACCGCAACATCTACCTCATTTTTGGCTGCCGCACCCGGTCAACCCTGCTCTATTATCCCGAAATGGAAAAGCTGCAGCAGGAGATGCCCGGCTTTCATTATCTGCCGGTGCTTTCGCGTGAACACTGGCACGGCAAAACCGGCTATGTGCATCCTGTTTACGAGTCGCTCTGCGAACAGCGTCAGCCGGCCCAGTTTTTCCTCTGCGGCTGGAAGGGCATGATTGATGAAGCCCGTCACCGCATCGCAGCCATGGGCTACGATAAGAAGGCGGTGCATTTTGAAATATATGGCTGATGCATGGCGCCTGCCTGCAGCCCATGACCGATATCAGCCGTGCGGATGATGAATGCCACACTTTGCGTCCGGAGCGCATATTGTTTTTTTCACTACCTTGGCTCATCATTTTATCAAAGGTTCAAAACCACTGCGGTATTATGGGAGCTGCTTCAATGATTGTACTGATTCTGGCCGGTCTGGCTTTCGGAATCATCGCCATACTGCTGGCCCGCCTGGTGAACAGGGGCAGCACCAATCAGCAGAAGGGGCAACCCTATGAATGCGGTATCCCCACGCAGGGTAAAACCTGGATTCAGCTCAATGTGGGCTACTATCTCTTCGCACTGATATTCCTGATTTTCGACGTGGAACTGGTTTTCCTCTATCCCTGGGCGGTAGTGGCCAAGAAGACGGGCCTCTTTGCCCTGGTGGAGGTCATCATTTTCTTTTTTATTCTTTTTATGGGCTTCCTGTATGCCCACAAAAAAGGTGCGTTGAAGTGGGTATAGTGCCGCGGTGATTAAACTTAAACTGACCACGACTCATGGAAATGAGCAAGCCTACCCATCCGGTTGCCCCGGCCGGCCAGCAGCCCTTCCCCGGCGAAGTGCACGACCTGCCCGGCGGCGGGGTGATGCTCAGCAAACTGGATGAACTGATCAACTGGGCCCGCAGCAATTCCCTGTGGCCGCTCACTTTTGCCACCAGCTGCTGCGGTATAGAATACATGGCGGTGGCCGGTGCCAAATACGATTTCTCCCGTTTTGGATTTGAAGTGGCGCGGGCTTCTCCCCGGCAGGCGGATGTGATCATCATCGCCGGAACCATTGTGAACAAGATGGCCCCGGTGCTGAAGCGCCTGTACGACCAGATGGCCGATCCCAAGTATGTGATTGCCATGGGCGCCTGCGCCATCAGCGGCGGCCCGTTCTTCTACAATACCTATTCGGTGGTAAAAGGCGCGGATCACGTGATCCCGGTGGATGTATACGTGGCCGGCTGCCCGCCCCGCCCCGAAGCGTTGCTGCACGCGCTGATCACCCTGCAGCAGAAAATCAAAATGGGATATACCCGCGAACAACTGAAAACCCAGTCCTGATAGTACCATGACCAACGAAGCGCTGAAGTCTGCCCTCACTGCCCTGCTGCCCTCCGCTGCAGTGGAAGAAGCCGGCGGGATGCTCACCGTTCAGGTGGAGCCTGCCGACTGGAAGGGCTTTGCCCGCCACCTGCTGTACGATGAGGGACTGCAGTTTGATTTTCTCAGCTTCTGCACCTGCATTGACTGGAAAACACACCTTACCCTGGTGTATCACCTGGAATCCTATGTGCATCACCATAACCTTATGGTGCAGGTGAAACTCCCTGCCACGGATCCGGCAGCCGATACCGTATGTGACCTCTGGCAAACGGCCGCTTTCCATGAGCGGGAGGTGTATGAACTGTTTGGCGTGCATTTCAGCGGTCACCCCGACCTGCGGCTGCTGATATTGCCGGAAGGCTGGGAGGGAAAGAACCCGCTGCGCAAGGATTTTGACGATCCCGTGAACATGATCCGGCTCTGATCCGGACTGATCACGCTAACGAATAAACGAATTAAAACGATGGTGACCCTTCGCCGCAGGCAGGCCACAAACCGATAACTGCATGTATTCGCAAACTGATATCATCCGGGAAGCCGACGCCGAAAGCGGCGAATTCGTGATCAACGTAGGGCCCCAGCATCCTGCCACCCACGGGGTGCTGCACCTGGTGATCACCCTCAACGGCGAAACCATCCGCAAAGTGGATCCGCATCTCGGCTATATCCACCGCTCGATCGAGAAGATGTGCGAAAGCCTCACCTACCGGCAGTTCATTTATGTAACCAGCCGGATGGATTACCTGAGCAGCCACATCAACAACCACGCCTGCGCCCTCTGCGTGGAACAAGGGCTGCAGGTGGAAGTGCCGCCACGGGCCCGGGTGATCCGCATCCTCATGGACGAACTCACCCGCATTGCCTCTCACGAACTCTGGCTGGGCGCTATGGCGATGGACCTCGGGGCCTTCACGCCCTTCTTTCATACCTTCCGCGAAAGGGAAACCATCAACGAAATCATGGAAGATACCTGCGGCGCCCGCCTCACCATGAATTATATGGTGCCCGGCGGCGTGATGCAGGATATTCACCCCGATTTCCAGCGCAAGGTGAAGGCCTTTGTGCAGCAGTTTAAGCAGAAAATCGGGGAGATGGATGAGATTGTTACCGGCAACACCATCTTCCAGAACCGGATGAAGGGGGTGGGGATCATCACCCCGGAAGACGCCATCAATTTCGGTTGTACGGGACCGGTAGCCCGCGGCAGCGGCGTGAGCTGCGATACCCGTAAACGTTATCCCTACGAAGGATATGAACACCTGGCCTTTGATGAGGTGCTGGAAACAGCAGGCGATTCATTTGCCCGTTACCTGGTACGCATGCGCGAAATGAAGGAGAGTATCCGCATCATCGAACAGCTGGTGGATAATATTCCGGAAGGAGATTTCCAGGCCAAAACCAAGGCGGTGCTGAAGTTGCCCAAGGGCATCTTCTTCCAGCGCGTGGAAACTGCCCGTGGCCAACTGGGGGTATTCATTGTGAGTGAGGGCGGCACCACGCCTTACCGCATCAAGTTCAGGTCGCCGGGTTTCAGCAACCTCTGCATCCTGGACCATATTGCCCGCGGCAGCAAGATCGGCGACCTGGTGGCCATGATGGGTACCCTGGATCTGGTGATTCCGGATATTGACCGCTGACCCGCCTGTTGAATGCCTGTTGAATGGCGGATGAAGAATCCTTCAGGCTGCCTTCAAAAACTGAACTATAAAACTTAACCTGACGCACCGTGTGGAGTTTATCTGAAATATCAAAATCCATCGACAGCTGGCTCCGGAGCCTGCTCCCTGATTTCTGGGTGCTGGTGGTGGAGATGGTGATTGCCGGTGTGGCGGTAATCGGTTTGTTTGCCGTACTGGGCCTGGTATTGGTGATCATGGAAAGAAAAGTGTCGGCCTGGATCCAGATCCGCCTGGGCCCCAACCGGGTGGGCCCGCTCGGGTTGCTGCAGTCGATGGCCGATACCGTTAAGCTGCTGGTGAAAGAGGGCCTGACCCCCGACGGCGCCGACAAGTTTCTGTTTAACCTCGCCCCCCTGGTGGCCATCGTGGTGGCTATGCTGCTGATGGCGCCCATTGCCTTTGCCCGCGATTTTCAGTTGTGGAACCTGAACATCGGCGTGCTGTATGTATCTGCGGTTTCATCCGTGATGGTGATCAGCATCCTGATGGCGGGATGGGCCAGCAATAACAAATACTCCCTGCTGGGCGCCATGCGCAGCGGCGCACAGATCGTGAGCTATGAACTCAGTGCGGGCCTTTCCATCATGACGGTGGTGGTGCTTACCGGCAGCCTCAGCCTGCAGGATATTGTGCATGCCCAGGCCAACGGGTGGTGGATTTTTAAGGGGCATATCCCCGTGCTCATCGCCTTTGTGGTATTCATCATTGCCGTAACGGCAGAAACCAACCGGGCCCCCTTCGATCTGGCTGAAGCTGAATCGGAACTCACCGCCGGTTTTCATACGGAGTATTCCGGGATGAAATTTGCCCTGTTTTTCCTGGCGGAATATGTGAACGTATTTATAGTATGTGCCATCGGCGCCACCCTCTTCCTGGGGGGCTGGATGCCTTTCCACATCGGCCATTGGGACGGATTCAACCGGGTGATGGATTATATTCCCTCCAGCATCTGGTTCATGGGCAAAACCTTTTTCCTGATTTTTCTGATCATGTGGTTCCGCTGGACTTTCCCGCGGCTGCGGATTGACCAGTTGCTGAACCTGGAATGGAAATACCTGCTGCCCATCAGTATGTTCAACCTGCTGCTGGTGACCCTGGTGGCCATCATGGGCTGGCATTTCTGAGGGCGGTATTAAACAGTGATCGTTATGTTGCTGAGCAATTATTTTAAGGAAATATTCGGTGCGGTAAAATCGGCACTGGTGGGGTTGCGCCGCACCGGTTACTATTTCACCCACCATAAGGAAATCATTACGCAGGAGTATCCTGACAACCGCGATACCCTGCAGCTTGCGGAACGTTTCAAGGGTGAAGTGGTGATGCCGCACAATGAAAGCAACGAACACCGCTGCACCGGCTGCACGGCCTGTGAACTGGCCTGCCCGAACGGCACCATTAAAGTGATCACCAAATTTGACCTCACGCCCGATGGCAAAAGGAAAAAGGCCATCGACAAACTGGTGTACCACCTGGAGTTGTGCACGCTGTGCAACCTCTGCGTGGAAGCCTGCCCTTCGGATGCCATTAAAATGGCCCCGACTTTTGAGCACAGTGTGTTCAACCGCAATGACCTCACCAAGGTGCTGAACAAACCCGGTTCAAAGATTATGGAGGGAGTGGAGTAGGGCAGCCAGCATAAAATAATATTCATCGTTAGGGAACATTGACCATTTAACATTCAAAATATCCATCATCTTGACGCCCGCTGATATCATATTTTACCTGCTGTCGGCCTTCACCCTCGCCTTTGCGGTGATGGCGGTTACCACGCGGATGATCTTCCGCGCAGCCATCTACCTGCTATTCTCCCTGATCGGGGTGGCGGGCATTTATTTCTGGCTCGAGTATGAATTCATTGCCGCCGTACAGATCATTGTTTATGTGGGCGGCATAACAGTGCTGATCATCTTTTCCATCTTCCTCACCCAGCAGGCCGGCGAATTACTGCCCAGGCAAAAGTTGTCGCGGCAGTTGTTTTCAGCCCTGGCTGTTTTCTGTGCTTTTGCGCTGATCATCCTGCAACTGGTGCAGCACAATTTTGTGCCCACGCAGGAAGCTGCTGTTCAGCCCACCATCCAGCAGATCGGTGACCGCATGCTGAGTGTGGAGGAGGGTGGTTTTGCCCTTCCTTTTGAAGTGGTGAGCATGCTCCTGCTCGCTGCCATGATCGGCTGCATCGTGATTGCCATGCGGAGCAACCCCTCTCCATCCACCGAAATTCACCCGTCATGACTGCTGCACCCGGACTATACCACCTCCTGTTCCTGAGTACCGCCCTTTTCCTGATCGGTATCTACGGGTTTTTTACCCGGCGCAACCTGGTGACCATGCTGATGAGTGTGGAACTCATCCTTAACAGTGTCAACATTAATTTCATTGCATTCAATAAATACCTCTGGGCCCATCGCCTCGACGGGGTTTTCTTCAGCATTTTCATCATCGCCATCGCAGCTGCCGAAGCGGCCGTTGCCATCGCCATCATCATCAACCTGTACCGCTCGCACCGGTCGATTGACGTAGATGAAACCGAAGAAATGAAGTATTGACGAACGATATAAATCCAACGCAATGCCCAACGTTGCTTATGTACTGCTGATTGTGCTGCTGCCGCTGGCTTCATTTACACTGCTGGGGCTGTTCGGGAGGAAGTACCTCTCCGGACTGTCGGGGCTGCTGGCCACCGCGCTGATGGCTGTGGCTGCCCTGCTGGCCTTTTACACCGCCATTGAATATTTTGCCGTCTATGGCCGGGTGAACGGCGTTTATCAGCCGGTAACGGTTTTTAAATACACCTGGCTGGTGTTCAGCGAGGGCATGTCGATTGATATGGGCGCCGTACTGGATCCCCTCAGTGCGCTGATGCTGGTGGTGGTACCCCTGGTATCGCTGATGGTGCATATTTACAGCCTCGCTTACCTGAAAGGGGAGGAGCGCTTCCCTACCTATTTTGCCTTCCTGGGGCTTTTCACCTTTTCCATGCTGGGCCTGGTGCTCTCCACCAATATCTTCCAGCTTTACTTTTTCTGGGAGCTGGTGGGGGTTTCCTCCTTCCTGCTGATCGGGTATTATTTCGACCGGCCCAGTGCCGTGGCGGCCTGTAAAAAAGCGTTTATTGTTACCCGTTTTGCTGACCTGGGATTCCTGATCGGTATCCTGGTGCTTTCGTATTATGCCCGAAGCTTCGATTTTGCCACGCTGATCCAGCGGCTCACCGTCTACGGCAGCGCGGAAACCGAATCGGCTGTTGCGGCTTCCTTCCTGGGCATTTCCGCGCTCTCCTGGGGTGTGGTGCTGGTGTTCATCGGCGGGGCGGGCAAGAGTGCCATGTTCCCGCTGCACATCTGGCTGCCCGATGCGATGGAAGGTCCCACCCCGGTTTCGGCACTGATCCACGCCGCTACTATGGTGGTGGCCGGCGTATTCCTGGTGGCCCGCCTCTTTCCCGTTTTCAGCATGTCGGCGCCGGCCCTGCAGCTGGTGACCTGGGTAGGCATCCTCTCCGCCGTATTTGCCGCGGTGATTGCCTGCACCCAAACCGACATCAAGCGGGTACTGGCTTATTCCACCATGTCGCAGATCGGGTTCATGATGTTTGCACTTGGGGTATCCGGAACCGGTGCTGAAGCCGGTTTGGGTTATACCGCTTCTCTTTTTCACCTCTTCACCCATGCCCTGTTTAAGGCGCTGCTCTTCCTCGGCGCGGGCGCGGTGATCCATTATGTGCACAGCAATGAGGTAAACGATATGGGGGGCTTGCGGAAACAGATGCCCATCACCCACCTCACCTTCCTCATCGCCTGCCTCGCCATTGCCGGCATCTGGCCCTTTGCGGGCTTCTTCAGCAAGGAAGCCATCCTGCTGGCTGCTTACGAACGGCAGCCGCTGATCTATTACCTGGCCCTGTTCACCTCCGCCCTCACCGCCTTTTATATGTTCCGGCTTTACTTCCGCATTTTCTGGTACCGCGAACCGCAGCATCATGCAACGGCTCACGGGGAAGGCGGTTTTGCCCTGATGTTTCCGCTGCTGGTGCTGGCCGCCGGCGCAATCGGGGCGGGCTTTATTCCTTTTGGTCACTACGTATCGGCCGATGGCAGGGCGCTCGAAACGCCCCTGCACATTGAATTCTCGATTGCTCCTGTGGCCCTGGCGATCCTGGGCATTGTAACCGCCGGCTGGCTGTACAAAAATGCCGGAGACCGCCCGGATAAGGTGGCCGCGGCTTTCAACGGATTGTACCGTGCCGCCTACCGGCGTTTTTATATCGATGAGCTGTACCGTTTTGTTACGCACCGCATCCTGTTCAACCTGGTGGGGCGCCCCGCTGCCTGGATCGACCGGCTGGTGGTGGATGGCATGGTGAATGCCACAGGTGAGGGAACGGGATTGCTGGCGGAAAAAATCAAGCGGCTGCAATCCGGCAGGGTTCAGGTGTATGCCATTTGGTTCCTGGCTGCGGTGATTACGCTGGCCGTTGTCTTTATTTATTTATGGAAATAGCATACCAGGCATGAACTTACTCTTACTCACAGGAATACCCTTGCTCACGGCGGTTGCCGTGCTGCTGATGCCCGGTAAACAGGCCGTGCGCTGGACGGCATTTGCCGGATCCGTGCTGCAGCTCCTGCTGTCGCTTCAGTTGTACCGGGCTTATGGGGCTGCGCGTGCAGCGGGTGACCAGGCGCCCTTTTTGTTTGAAGCGCAGTACAAATGGTTTCCGGGATGGAATATCTCCTTTCACCTGGGCGTGGATGGCATCGCTGTGGCCATGATCCTGCTCACCGCATTCGTGGTGCTGGCCGGTGTGCTGGTGTCGTGGACGGTGGAGAAAATGACGAAGGAATTTTATTTCCTGCTGATTCTCCTCAGCCTTGGCGCATATGGTTTCTTTATTTCACTCGACCTGTTTGTGCTCTTCTTTTTCCTCGAGGTGGCTGTGATACCCAAATACCTGCTGATCGGGGTATGGGGCAGCGGTAAAAAAACTTATGCCGCCAACAAACTGGCGCTGTTGCTGATGTTCGGCTCATCTCTTGTGCTGGTGGGTATGCTGGGTACTTACTTTGGTACCGGGGGGCACAGTTTCGATTTGCCCGCGCTGGCTGCAGCCGGCATCCCCGTGGCCGTGCAGAAAATCTGCTTTCCGCTCCTTTTTGTGGGCTTCGGTATTTTCACCGCCCTCTTCCCCTTCCATACCTGGGTACCCGATGGTCACTCCTCTGCGCCTACCGCAGGTTCCATGTTCCTGGCGGGTATTTCCATGAAACTGGGCGGTTACGGCGCTCTGCGGGTGGCTACCTGGCTCATGCCTGAGGGCGCGAAAGCCTATGGCGATATCATCATTCTGCTGGCCGCCATCGCCATCATCTACGGGGCATTTGCCACCATGATGCAGCAGGATTTCAAATACATCAACGCTTATTCATCGGTGAGCCACTGCGGCTTTGTATTGCTGGGCATCGGCATGCTCACCAAAACGGCCATCACCGGCGCTGTGATGCAGATGGTGAGTCATGGTTTGATGACGGCCCTCTTCTTTGCCGTGATTGGTATGATTTACGACCGCACCCATACCCGGGATGTGAACCAGATGGGCGGGTTGCTGAAGCAGTTGCCTTTTATTTCCACCCTGCTCTTTATTGTAGGCCTGTGTTCACTGGGCCTGCCTGGACTGAGTGGGTTTGTGGCCGAGATGACGGTATTTGTGGGATCCTGGGAACGGCAGGGCCTGTTTCACCGCGTGGCCACCATCACGGCCTGTATGTCGATTGTGGTAACGGCCGTGTATATCCTCAGGGCTATTGGCCGCGTGGCCATGGGCCCCTCCCGCGAATCGTATCAGCACCTTAAGGATGCCTGCTGGTACGAAAAACTGGCTGCGGTGGTGCTGGTAGCCGGCATCCTCGCCATCGGCCTGGCGCCGGGCTGGCTCAACGACCTGGTACGGCCGGGCGCTGAACTCATCATGCAGAAAATTTCACCGGTAGTTGCCGGTATCAAATAACCCAACGGGATGAACGCTTTTTTTACTTTGATGAAACCCGAGCTGGCGTTAACCGCCATCATTTTCCTATTGCTCCTGCTCAAACTGGGCAAGCCACTGGGGAACGACCGCGTGCTGCTCATTACCCGGGTACTGTTGCTGCTGAACCTGGTGCTCGGCTTCACCGGTATGGAAGAGGGGACACTTTTTGGCGGCAGCTATCACAGCAGCCTGCTCATCGTCTATCAGAAAAACCTGCTCAATGCAGCGGTACTCCTGGTATCGTATCTCTTCAGCGACTGGTTCCGCCAAAGCCGGCATACCACCGAGTTCTTTATCCTGATGCTTTCTTCCCTGCTCGGGATGTTTTTCCTCCTGTCGAGCGGTAACCTGCTCATGTTCTATCTTGCCCTGGAACTGGCCAGCATCCCCGCCGCCGCCCTGGTGAATTTTGACCTGGAAAACCGGCAGTCATCCGAAGGCGCCATGAAAATGATTCTCAATTCGGCCTTCTCATCCGGTATCCTGCTCTTCGGCATCTCCCTGCTGTATGGCGCCACCGGCACCATCGACTTCAACCAGTTGCCGGCCCAGCTGAGTGCTGCTCCGCTGCAGGTGCTCGCTTTCATTTTCCTGATCGCCGCCTTTGCCTTTAAGCTCTCCGTTGTGCCTTTTCATCTCTGGACGGCCGATGTTTACCAGGGTGCCCCCCCGCCCGCTGCGGCCTTCCTGTCTGTGGTGTCCAAAGCCGCCTTCGCGTTTATTTTCATCACCATCCTCTACAAGGTATTCCTGCCCCTGCAGGAGGTATGGTATCCGTTGCTGGTGCTGCTGGCCGTGATCACCATGATTGTCGGCAACCTATTTGCCCTCCGGCAACAGCACATGCGCAGGTTCCTGGCTTTTTCATCCATCGCCCAGGTGGGCTTTATGCTCATTGCCATCAGCGGACACAGCGCGGATGCCCTGGCATCGGTGGTGTATTTTGTGCTGGTTTATATTTTCTCCAACCTGGCGGCATTCTCCGTGGCGGGAGTATTGTCGGTGCAGGCCGGCAAGAACCGGATTGATGATTACAAGGGGCTCTACCGCAGCAATCCCTTCCTGAGCTGGATGCTCGCCCTGGCCCTGTTTTCCCTGGCCGGGATTCCGCCCACCGCGGGCTTTTTCGGCAAACTGTTCCTGATCACTGCCGGCGCCCGCGAATCCAATTATGTGGTGATCCTGCTCGTGGCCCTCAACCTGGTGATCTCCCTGTATTATTATCTCCGGATCGTTAAGGCCATGTTTATGGATGAGGCCGATGAGCCCATGCAGCCTGTGAAGCTGGCCGCGGGTACGCGGGCAGGGTTGTGGATTTGTGCAGCAGGTATCGTGGCAGCCGGACTGATCGGCTGGATTTACCAGTATATACTTTCACTTTGCTGAGCAGGGAAGCCTGCAATAATGTTACGGTTATGGCAATCAATAAAAATCATGAATTCGAAGAACTGGATGGGGTAAAATGCGGTATCGTGGAACGCAACGCCACCCCCCAGCGGGCTGAATTTTTAAAGGCCCTGCTTGAATACAACCGTTACACCGTAGTAGTGGCGCCTTCTCCCGCGCCCAAGGCGCCTCCTGCCAAACCGCTTGCCGAGGGTGAAACCGCACCGCCTCCTCCTCTGTCTCCTCCCGCCACCTTTACGGTGGGCGTTACCGATTACACCTTCAATCCCGTGAATGCCATCTTCGGCCGTATGCTCCGCACGCCTGACGGCCACGTGGTTACCCAGGCCTACTGGCAGCAAAAGGAAGCCGTAAGCCATGATGAGGTGCCTTATTATGCATTCAACAACGGTTAACGCTCCCTTTTCACAGCTGCCTTACCGGTTGCTGATGCTGCCTTCCTGCATCCATGATATAAATCAACCCCGGCGGTGATCGTTGTTGTTTCACTGTTCTGGCCAAGTGCTTAACTCTGCAGTGCAAAAGTTAGTATTATGGCAACAACAACATCAAAGGCCGGAAAGTATGTGTACTTCTTCGGCGGCGGCAAAGCCGACGGTAACGAATCGATGAAGAATCTGCTGGGTGGCAAGGGCGCCAACCTGGCTGAAATGGCCGGTCATCCCAAACTCCGACTCCCGGTACCTCCGGGTTTTACCGTAACCACGGAAGTGTGTACGTATTTCTACGCCCATAAAAAATCCTATCCCCGTACGCTGAAAGCACAGGTGGAAGAGGCGCTGCGCAAAATGGAAAAAATCACCGGCAAAAAATTCGGTGATGCGGCCAATCCCCTCCTGGTATCCGTGCGCTCGGGCGCCCGCCGGAGCATGCCGGGTATGATGGAAACCGTGCTGAATGTGGGATTGAATGAAACCACCATTCAGGGCATCGTTGCGCAGAGCGGCGATGAACGTTTTGCCTATGATGCCTACCGACGGCTGATCATGATGTACGCCGATGTGGTGATGGAAAAAGCCGGCGGCATTGAAGTGAAAGGCGGTAAAGGCATCCGAAAACTCCTGGATGAGCAGCTGGAGAAGGTTAAACACGCCAAAGGATATGCCAGCGATACCGACCTCACCGCGGATGAACTCAAAACCCTGGTGAAGGAATACAAGAAAACGGTGAAGAAAGTGCTGGGCGCCGAATTTCCCGATGATCCCTGGCAACAGCTCTGGGGAGGTATCGGCGCCGTTTTTGCCAGCTGGAACGGCAAACGGGCCATTGAATACCGCCGCATTGAGCGGATACCCGACGAATGGGGTACCGCCGTGAATGTACAGGCCATGGTATTCGGGAATATGGGTAACGACAGCTGCACCGGCGTGGCCTTTACCCGTAACCCGGGCAGCGGTGAAAATAAATTCTATGGTGAATACCTGGTGAATGCACAGGGCGAAGACGTGGTAGCCGGTATCCGCACTCCGGCTCCCGTTAACGAATACTCGAAAAATGCCCAGAGTGAACATTTTACCACACTGGAAAAACTGATGCCTGCCCTGTATAAGGAACTCTACGGTTATCAGAAAAAACTGGAACAGCATTATAAAGACATGCAGGATATCGAGTTCACCATTGAAAAGGGTAAGCTCTACATGCTGCAGTGCCGGGTGGGTAAACGCAATGGAGTGGCTGCCGTGCGCATGGCCACTGAAATGTACAAGGAGAAGCTGATTGATGCACAAACCGCCATCCAGCGGGTAGCGCCCAATCAGCTGGTGGAACTGCTGCTGCCCATGCTGGATCCCAAGACTGAACTCACTTCCGCGGTGATTGCCAAAGGCTTGCCGGCAGGTCCGGGCGGTGCCCGCGGACGGGCAGTTTTCACTTCCGTTGAAGCCGTGGAATGGGCTTCACGCGGCGAAAAAGTGATCCTGGTGCGGGAAGAAACCTCACCGGAGGATGTGGATGGCATGCACAAGGCCCAGGCGATACTCACCACGAAGGGGGGCATGACCTCCCACGCAGCGCTGGTGGCCCGCGGATGGGGCAAGTGCTGTATTGTGGGCTGCGGGGATATTGAGATTCACAGCGATGCCAAAACCTTCCATGCCAAAAACGGGGTGGTGATCAAAGAGGGCGACTGGATCAGCCTGAATGGCACCAAGGGCCTGGTTTATGAAGGCAGTCTGCCGCTGGTGGATATTGATATCGACAAGAACCAGTCGTACAAAGACCTCATGAAACTGGTGGATAAAATCAAACAGATCGGGGTTCGTGCCAACGCCGAAACACCGGAGGATGCCATTCATGCCGTGAAATTCGGCGCCGAAGGCATCGGGCTGTTCCGCACTGAACACATGTTCTACGGCGAGGGCAGCGAAGAACCTCTGTTCCAGCTGCGGAAGATGATTGTGAGCAAAACCGAGAAGGAAAGACGCGAAGCACTGAACGGACTCTTCAAATATGTGAAGAAGGATGTGAAGGATACCCTGAAAGTGATGAATGGGTACCCCGTTACCATCCGCCTGCTGGATCCGCCGCTGCATGAATTTGTACCGCATGACAAAGAGAAACTGCGCCAGCTGAGCAAGGAGCTGGGCATCAGTATGGGCATGCTGAACCGCCGGGTACTGGCCCTGCATGAAAACAACCCGATGCTCGGTCACCGCGGGGTGCGTCTCGGCATCAGTTATCCCGAAATCACGGAGATGCAGGTAAGGGCCATTTTTGAGGCCACGGCTGAACTGATCAAGGCCGGGAAAAAAGCACTGCCCGAAATTATGGTACCCGTTACCGTTATTGCACATGAACTGCGTCACCAGAAGGTGATCGTAGACCAGGTATACAAGGAAGTGTGCGCCAAAACCGGTTTGCGGAAGATTCCCTACCTGTACGGTACGATGATTGAAACACCGCGTGCAGCGCTGCGTGCCGAATACATGGCCAATGTGGCTGACTTCTTCAGCTTTGGCACCAATGACCTCACGCAGATGAGTTTCGGTTTCAGCCGGGATGATATCGGCGGATTCCTGCCGAAGTATCTCGACCTGAAAATTCTGCCGGATGATCCCTTCCAGACGATCGACCAGGAAGGTATCGGTCAGCTGATCAAGGTGGGCACCGAAAGGGGCCGCGAAACCAAACCGAACCTGAAAGTAGGCATCTGCGGAGAGCACGGCGGTGATCCGGAGAGTGTGAAGTTCTGTCACCGCATCGGCATGAACTATGTAAGCTGTTCACCTTTCCGGGTGCCCATTGCCCGGCTGGCTGCCGCACAGGCTGCTATCCTCTATCCCCGGAAAAAATAACCAATGGAGACAAAAGGTGCCACCCTGCTGAAAAGCAGCGGTGGCACTTTGCTTTGGGGCTTGACTGATTTCACCCGCCTTCATGAGCGAAATCAGCGGAAAACGGGGATCTCCGGATTAATATTGTTACCTAAACTGGCTATATGAAAGGATTGCTGATCACGGCGCCTGCCCTGTTGCTGTCGGCGGGTTTGTTTGCCCATGACGGACACGGCCATACCGGCGGCTATACGATCATTCACTACCTCACCGAACCGGTGCATGCAGTTTCATTGGTGCTGGCCTTTGTTGCCGGGCTGCTGCTGTGGCGCCGGACCCGCAGGGGTTCAATCAGAAAATAAGCGATGCATGAGCTTTCCCTGGTGATGAACATCCTCCGCATGGCGGAAACAGAAGCAGCGCGGCACGGAAGCCGCCAGGTAGAGACCGTGCAGCTGGAAATCGGAGAACTGAGCGGCGTGGAAATGGCGGCTTTCCGTTTTGCGTGGCAGCAGGCCGTGCCCGGTACCGTGCTGGAAGGAGCAGCGCTCCGGGTGCAGCGAACGGCTGGCACCGGTTGCTGCCGTTTATGCGGCACGCATTTTCCGGTGAGCAATCTCTACACGGCATGTCCGCAGTGCGGCTCCTATGCCGTTAGTGCTGAAGCCGGAAAGGCTTTCCGGGTGCAGTCCCTGGTATTGGTTACTTAAAATAAACAACTATGTGTGTCACCTGCGGATGTGGTCATGCTGATGAAAACCATGGGCATGCCATGCATCATACTCATCATCACGGGGATCATTCTCATTCCCATCCAGCTGCTCATCCGCATGATGCAGGCGGTAAGCGTACCGTGGTGGAACTGGAAAGGGATGTGCTGTACGAAAACAACCTGCTTGCCGAGCGCAACCGCGGCTTTTTTGAAGCGCGGCATATACTTGCCCTGAACCTGGTGAGTTCGCCCGGATCCGGGAAAACCACCCTGCTGGAACGCACCCTGCGGGACCTGAAAGACCAGTACCCCTTTTATGTGATTGAGGGCGATCAGCAAACGACCCTGGACGCCGACCGGATCCATGCCACCGGCACCCGGGTAACGCAGATCAATACGGGCAAGGGCTGCCACCTCGATGCACACATGATCCTGCATGCCGTACAAGGGCTGCAACCCGTGGAGGGCGCCATTCTGTTGATCGAAAATGTGGGCAACCTGGTTTGCCCTGCGCTTTTTGACCTGGGTGAGCAGGAAAGGGTGCTGGTGATGAGCGTAACCGAGGGGGCCGACAAACCGCTCAAATATCCGGACATGTTCCGCAGCGCCACCTGCTGCATCCTCAATAAAACAGACCTGTTGCCCTATGTGCCCTTCAGTGTGGATATTTTCCGTGAATACGCCCTCCGCATCAACCCGGATCTGCACCTGATTGAACTGAGCAGCCTGCGGGGCGACGGTATCGGGGCATGGTATGACTGGCTGGCAGCTAAAAAGCAACTCACCCATTCCGTTAGTCATTCTTTCCGGTAAAATCATTTCATGAAAACCTGGCATATTCATATCAGCGGAAGGGTACAGGGTGTGGGCTTCCGCCCCTTTGTATGCCGGCAGGCTGCGGATCTGCGCCTGGAGGGAATTGTTCAGAACACCCGGGACGGCGTGCACATCCGTTTCAATGCCGATCCGGAAACCGCACGCCGGTTTTATCACCTGCTGCTGCAGCAGGCCCCGCCGCGGGCCATTATCCGGGCGCACCAGCTCGAGCCAGCTCCGGCTGAGCGGTTCAGCGGTTTCGGGATTGAGGCCAGCGGGGCCGGCACCCTTTCCGGCCTGATGCTCACACCTGATGTGGCGGTCTGTGCACAGTGCCGCGCCGAACTGCATACGCCCGGGAATAGCCGTTACCGTTACCCATTCACGACCTGTATCGATTGCGGGCCGCGCTATTCCATCCAGGAAAACCTGCCTTACGACCGGGCGCATACCACCATGCATGCGCTGCAGCCCTGTGCACATTGTGCGGCTGAATATGCCGATCTGCACGACCGCCGTTGTCACAGCCAGACCAACAGCTGTAAGCAATGTGCAATACCCCTGCACCTGTATGACGCTCATGCCGGGCAACTGAGTACGGACAGCGAAACCATCCTGGGCATGCTGCACACCGCCCTGGCGGATGGCGCCACTGTTGCCGTAAAGGGCATCGGCGGCTATCTCCTCCTCTGCGATGCCACTGCCGCTGCTGCGGTAGCAGCCCTGCGCCGGCGCAAACAACGCCCGCGTAAACCCCTGGCCCTGATGTATCCCGGGCTGGCCCTGATGGAAGGGGATGTGCTGCTCACCGTTCGGGAGAAGCAGGCCCTGCGCTCTCCGGAGGCCCCGGTGGTGCTTTGCCGGCTGAAAAGCCAGCCGGCCAGCGGTTTGGCTGTTGACCTCATCGCCCCCGGTCTGGATAAGGTGGGGCTCATGCTGCCCTCCACCCCGCTCCTGCAACTCATCGCTCATGATTTCGGCAAGCCCCTGGTGGCCACCAGTGCCAATCTCCATGGCTCCCCGGTCGTGTACCGTGATTCGGATGCGCTCAGCACGCTAGGCGCTTTTGCCGACCTGATCCTCTGCTTTGACCGGGATATCGTGGTGCCGCAGGATGACAGCGTGATGCAGTTCACCGATGTGTACCAGCAACCTGTAGTCCTGCGCCGTTCGCGGGGGATGGCACCCGATTATTTTCCCGTGCCGTTCACGCTGCGCCAGCCGGCGCTGGCCATGGGGGCAGATCTCAAAAGCAGTTTTGCGCTGGCCACCGGTGATCAGCTGCTGGTGAGCCAGTACCTCGGCGACCAGGCCAGTTATGAGTCGGAGGAGGCCTATACACATACACTGAAGCACCTGCTGCGGATCCTGGATGTCCGGCCCCGTCAAATCCTCACCGATCAGCATCCGCAGTATTTTGTCAACCGCCTTGCGCATGAACTGGCCGATACCTGGTCGGTGCCCCTGCAAACCGTACAGCATCACGAGGCGCATTTTGCGGCGGTGCTGGCCGAGAATGGCCGGTTGTTTTCGCCGGAGCCGGTGTTGGGTTTTATCTGGGACGGTAACGGTTATGGGCACGACGGGCAGATCTGGGGCGGCGAATGTATGCTGTTTGAACAGGGCGCATTCGAGCGCCTGCTGCACCTGGATTATTTCACGCAGTTGCAGGGTGATACCATGAACCGAGAACCCCGTGTGAGTGCGCTGGCATTGCTGCGTGGTCAGCCGGAGCACCTGGATTTACCTTTTTCCCGTTTCAATGGCGTGGAACAGCAGCATTACCGGCAACTGCTCAGCCATACACCCGCCCTGCTCACTTCTTCGATGGGGCGTTTGCTGGATGGCATTGCCGCCATCACCGGCTTGTGCCAGGTGAACAGCTACGAGGGGGAGGGCGCTCTGCTCCTGGAAGCCGCTGCCCGGAGTTGCCGCAGCAGCAGTTACTATCATTACCCGATGCCGTTGCAGCAGAACCGGATCAACTGGTCTATGCTCACCGGCGGGGTGGCCATGGATATGAAAATGGGAATAGACGTTCCCGTTATTGCCCGTAAGGTATGGGTATCGCTGGCGATGCTCATCAAAAATCTCTGTCGCCATACGGGTGTACGCACCCTGGCCTTCAGCGGTGGGGTGTTTCAGAATGCCTTCCTGGTGGATCTGATCACTGAGCGATTGGAAGGGAAGGCCGGGCTGCTCTTCCACCGGAAACTGAGTCCGAATGATGAATGCATTGGTTTTGGCCAGCTGGCGGTTGCCGCCCTCCGGGAGCAGCAGCCCACTGCCCTGTATGCCGCAACTGATGCCGTACTGATGATCTAAAAGCATATTGATTATGTGTTTAGCCATTCCGGGCAGATTGCTCAACGTTACTGAAGCGCCGGATTCCCGATTCCGCACAGGCCAGGTTTCCTTTGATGGTGTGGTGCGTTCCATCAACCTCTCACTGTTGCCTGAAGCCATGCCCGGCGATTATGTGCTAGTGCATGTGGGGGCTGCCATTGCCCGGGTGGATGAGGAAGAGGCGCGGCAGAACCTGGAATACCTCCGGCAGATGGGAGAAGTAGATGAATGGAAGGGTGAAGCAAACAATGAAGCATGAAGTACCTCTCCGAATACCGCGAGCCTGAACTGGTGCAGCAGTACCTGCAGGAACTGCAGCGGGTCATCACCCGGCCCTGGACCATTATGGAAATCTGCGGCGGACAAACCCATAGCCTGGTGAAGAACGGCTTGCTGGAACTCCTCCCTCCGCAGATCACGATGGTGCACGGTCCGGGCTGCCCGGTGTGCGTAACGCCGGTATCGGTACTGGATGAAGCCATGCTGCTGGCCCGGCAGCCGGGTATGATTTTCTGCACTTTCGGCGACATGATGCGGGTACCCGGTTCACAGGAATCCCTGCTTGAAGTGCGGGCTGGCGGCGCCGACATCCGCGTGCTGTATTCCCCGCTGGAAGCCGTGGAGATTGCAGCGCATCATCCCGGCCGTGAGGTGGTGTTCTTCGCGGTGGGGTTTGAAACCACGGCCCCCGCCAATGCCCTCAGCGTCCTGCAGGCCGAACAGCTGGAGTTACAAAACTTCAGCCTGCTCACTTCGCAGGTACGCGTTCCCCCGGCCATGGAAGCCATTTTAGCTGATCCGGAATGCCGGGTGAGTGCTTTCCTCGCAGCCGGTCATGTATGCACCATCATGGGCTGGGAAGAGTACCTGCCCGTGGCGGAAAAATATCGGGTACCCATTGTCGTTACCGGCTTTGAACCTGCAGACCTCCTGCAGGGTATACTCATGGCGGTGAGGCAGCTGGAAAGCGGAACCTGGCACGTGGAGAATCCTTACAGCCGCTATGTACAACGGGAAGGTAACCGTGAGGCCCGGCAGGCTGTTGCTGAAGTGTTCACCCCTGCCGACCGCAACTGGCGCGGGTTGGGCGCTTTGCCCGCAAGCGGTTTTGAGTTGCAGCACCGGTATCGCCGTTTCAATGCGCGGCTGCGCTTTCAGCTTCCGCCTGAGCAGGCTGAAACCGTGGGGGCCTGTATCAGCGGGGATATCATGCGGGGCCTCCGCAAGCCTCCGCAATGTCCGTTGTTTGGCCGGGGCTGCACGCCCGAACATCCGGCCGGCGCCCCCATGGTGAGCAGCGAGGGCGCCTGTGCGGCCTATTATCACTATTCAACCGAAACGCCATGAATCTTTCCTGTCCGCTCCCTGCCACCCCTTCCGGCATCATTACCCTTGCGCACGGCAGTGGCGGCAGTCTCACCCAACGTTTGCTGCAGGAGGTAATTTTCCAGGAACTGCAGAATCCCTGGCTGCAGCAGCAGCATGATGGCGCCTGCCTTGAGTTGAACGGTCCCGTTGCCTTCAGCACCGACAGCTATGTAGTGGAACCCATCTTTTTTCCGGGTGGACATATCGGCGATCTCGCCGTAAACGGTACGGTAAATGATCTGGCCATGTGCGGTGCCCGTGCCCGTTATCTCTCACTTTCGTTCATCATTGAAGAGGGATTGCCTGCAGATGATTTCCGCCGCATTGTGCAGGGCATCCGCCGGGCTGCGGAGGAAGCTGAAGTAAGTATTGTTACCGGCGATACAAAGGTCGTACAGCGGGGAAAGGGTGATCAGCTTTTCATCAACACTTCCGGCATCGGCATCCTGCATCCGCTGGCCAGCATCCGTCACCAGCGCATCGAAGCGGGTGATGTGCTGGTAGTGAGTGGTCCGCTCGCAGCGCATGGGATGGCCATCATGAGCCAGCGGGAAGGGCTACAGTTTGAAACCAGCATAGTGAGTGATACCGCGCCCCTGCACCGGGCCGTGATGCGGCTGCTCGACCGGTTTGGTACCGGTATTCATTTTATGCGGGATGCCACGCGGGGCGGGCTGGCCGGAATCCTGCATGAGGTGCTGGCGCATCAGCCACTGGGGGTGCAGCTGGATGAGTGCCTGCTCCCGCTTGATCCGCAGGTAGCTGCTGCCTGTGAACTGCTCGGTCTCGATCCGCTTTTTGTGGCCAATGAGGGGGTATTCGTTGCCGTTGTGCCCGGCGCCATTGCTGCCGACGTTACGGAAGAACTGCGTAAAGATCCCTGCTGCCGCCATGCCGCCGCCGCGGGTGTTTTTCATGCCGGCAATCCGGGTAAGGTGCTGATGAAAAGCCGTTCGGGTGGCCGCAGGGTGGTGCCTTATCTTTCTGCTGAGCAATTGCCACGTATTTGCTGAACAGCCTTTTGACCTTGCCATAAAACAGTTTTCCGGATGATCAGCATCATTTCTGACCCCGGGCCCCCGGCGTAGCTTAGTCTGCTGATCCACCGGAACCCGGAGCGCCCGTTCACCTGCCCCGGCCCGTTCAGGAGTGCATCAATCGCCTGTAATATGAAAAGCAGTACCGGAGCCATCCATAAGGAACTGGCCAAAACCGATCCCCGCGTCAAACTCATCAACGCCAGACTGAAAAAGGAAAATTATCAGCCCGATGCACTCATTGAAATTCTGCACACTGCGCAGAATGCCTGGGGCTATCTTCCGGTGGAGGTGTTGCGATACATTACCCGGGCCCTGAAACTGCCCCCTTCACGGGTGTTTTCCACCGCCACTTTTTATCATTTCTTCTCACTCAAATCCAAGGGTGAGCATACCTGCCTTGTGTGTACCGGCACAGCCTGTTATGTGAAGGGGGCACAGGCTATCCTCAATGAAATTGAACGCCGCACCGGGCTCCGGGCCGGTCAGGTATCCCCCGATAACCGGCTGGGTGTGCAGGTGGCCCGTTGTATCGGGGCCTGCGGACTGGCACCCGCGGTGGTGCTGGATGATGAAGTGCAGGGCAAAGTGACTCCGGAAGAGGTGATGGAAAAAATCAACGCTAAAATGGGAATCCAATGAACCGGCAGGATCTGAAAACCGTGATATATGCCGAAAAGGCCAAGGTGGAAACCAACCAGTACCGTCATAAAATCTGTGTATGCTGCGGCGCGGGCTGTATTTCTTCCGGATCTGAAGAGGTGCTGAAAAAACTGCAGGAAGAGATCAGCACTCGCGGTCTGGAGCAGGAGGTGGAAGTGATTCCCACCGGCTGTATGGGCCCCTGTTCACGTGGTCCCCTGCTGAAGTGCCTGCCGGAGTACAATATGTACCAGCGGGTTGACTGCAGCAATATCGGCCGCATTGTTCAAAGCCAGCTCGTAGACAAGCGCCCCCTCGAGGACATGCTGCTGTTTGCCGACTCCCGGGAGCACCCCGCACTCGATGCCCGGGAGGATCCTTTTTTCAAGAAGCAGCTCAAGATCGCCCTGAAAAACTGCGGACACATCAATCCCGAGAAAATTGAAGACTATCTCGTGCACGATGGCTATGCCGCACTGGATAAGGCCTTGTTTGAAATGAGTCCGGAGGATGTGATCTCCGAAGTGAAACAAAGCCGCATCCGCGGACGGGGTGGTGCGGGTTATCCTACCGGACTGAAATGGGAAACGGTTTACCGGTCGGTGAATGATCAGAAATATGTGATCTGTAACGGTGATGAGGGTGATCCCGGCGCCTTTATGGACCGTAGTGTGCTGGAAGGCAATCCGCACCGGGTACTGGAGGGCATGACCATTGCCGGCTATGCCATCGGCGCCTCCCGGGGTTATGCCTATATCCGCGGGGAGTACCCGCTGGCCATCCGGCGTTTTGAAACGGCGATCCGGCAGGCCCGTAAAATGGGCCTGCTCGGGAACCAGATTCTGGGCAGCCAGTTTTCCTTCGATGTGGAAGTAAGAATCGGCGCCGGCGCGTTTGTCTGCGGTGAGGAAACAGCCCTGATCGCTTCCATTGAAGGCAAGCGCGGTACGCCCCGGCCCCGGCCACCCTATCCCGCCGAATCAGGCCTCTGGGGAAAGCCCACCCTCATCAACAATGTGGAAACGCTGGCAGCCATTGCTCCCATCATCCGGCAGGGCGGAGAATGGTACAGCGAAATCGGTACCCCGAAAAGTGCGGGCACCAAGGTGTTTGCGCTGGCGGGCAAAATCAATTATGCGGGACTGATAGAAGTGCCGATGGGCACCACGCTCCGCGAAATCGTTTTTGACATCGGCGGCGGCATGCAGCAGGATGCACATTTCAAGGCCGCGCAAACGGGCGGACCTTCCGGCGGATGCATCCCGGCAAGGCACCTGGATGTAAAGATGGACTATGAATCGCTGACCAGCCTGGGCTCCATCATGGGGTCGGGCGGACTCATCATCATGGACGACAGTTCGGATATGGTGGATGTGGCCCGTTTCTTCATGGAGTTCTGTATGGACGAGAGCTGCGGCAAATGTGTACCCTGCCGCGTGGGCACGCGGATGATGCACGATCTGCTGCAGAAAATCTGTGATCAGCAGGCCACCCGCATTGACCTGGAGCGGCTGGAAGAACTGGCGGTGTATGTGAAGGAAACGAGCCTCTGCGGCCTGGGCGGATCCGCCCCCAATCCGCTGCTGAGCACCCTGCGGCATTTCAGGGAAGAATATGAAAACCGGATTGTCCACCACGAATAATCAATTTTATGAATAAGCTATCAGTGGTGATCAATGATGTGAAACGGGAAGTGGATCCGGGCATCACCATCCTGGATGCCTGCCGTGCGCTCGAGATCCCCATCCTCACCATGTGTCATCTGAAAGGAGTGATGGATGTAGGCGCCTGCCGCCTCTGCCTGGTGGAGATTGAGGGCGTGAACCGCCTGCTGAGCGCCTGCACCACCAAAGTGGCTGCCAATATGGTGATCCGCACCGATACCGAACGCATCCGCCGCTACCAGCGCATCACCACCGAACTTTTTTTTGCGGAACGCAACCATGTGTGCGCAGTATGTGTGGCCAACGGCCAGTGTGAGCTGCAGCAGCTGGGGTACCAGGTGGGGATGGATCATATCCGCTATCCGCACCTGTTCCCGCAGTGCGAGGTCGACACTTCGCATCCCTGGTATGTGATGGATCATAACCGTTGCATTATGTGCACCCGTTGTGTGCGGGTTTGCCAGGAAGTGGAGGGGGCCCATAACTGGGATGTGATGAACCGCGGCCATCAGGTAAGGATCATCTCTGATTTCAATACCCCCTGGGGAGAATCCGAAACCTGCACGTCCTGCGGCAAATGCCTGCACGCTTGTCCCACCGGTGCCATCTGGCCGAAAGCCATTGTACAAGGGCAGCTGCGGAAGCATCCGGAAATGATCGGAGAGCTGATGGAGAAAAGAAAGATGGGCCTTTGATACAGCCATACCGGACATGATTCCGGCTGCGCTATGAATTCCGTCTGCTGTTCAGGACAGCCATTGATCACGATAATGAAATACGCTATGGATACCCATACACCCAAAAAGAAACTGGCTACCGTTTGGCTCGGCGGATGTTCAGGCTGCCACATGTCGCTGCTGGATATTGACGAGCGGCTGCTGGAGGTGGTGCGCCTGGCCGATATCGTGAAGAGCCCGGTGGTGGATGGCAAGGAACTGCCGCCGGTTGATATAGCCCTCGTGGAAGGGGCGGTAACCAGCGATGAGCACTTCCGGGAAATCCTGCATATCCGTAAACAGGCGAAAACCCTCATTGCTTTCGGTGACTGCGCTGTGATGACCAATGTAACGGGCATGCGTAACTATTTTAACCTGCAGGAGGTGATCAATGAAGCCTATGTGGATGCTGTAAGCAACGACGGGGCCGGCAGTCTGCCTAATCATCCGTTGCTGCTCAAACTGAACGATAAGGTGGTTCCCCTGCAGCAGGTGGTGCATGTTGATTTTGTGATCCCCGGATGTCCGCCTGATGCCGACACTATTTTTTATGTGCTTTTCGAGTTCCTGAACGACCGCCTGCCCGACCTGAGCAAGGCCCAAAAACTGAAATATGGATAAGCGTACGATTGTGATTTCTCCGGTAACCCGTATTGAGGGTCATGCCAATATCAGCATACAGCTGGATGAACAGGGAGAGGTGTCGGATGCCCGCTTCCATGTAAACGAATTCCGGGGCTTTGAAAAATTCTGCCAGGGGCGCATGTATACCGAGATGCCCACGATCACGCCGCGCATCTGCGGCATTTGTCCCACCAGCCATACCCTTGCCAGCGTAAAAGCCTGTGAAATGATCCAGGGCATCCAGCCTACCTATACGGCCAATCTGTTGCGGCGGCTCATGCACATCGGGCAGAATCTCTCCTCACATGCCCTTTCATTCTTTCATCTTTCCGCACCCGATTTTCTGCTGGGCTACGACAGTGATCCGGCCAAAAGAAATATTGTGGGCATTGCGGAAAAGTATCCGGATCTGGCCCTTCGGGGTATTCGTCTCCGTAAGTTTGGCCAGGAGCTGAGTGAGCGCATCACCGGGAAGAAGATCCACATCATGGGGATTGTGCCCGGCGGCATGGCCTTTCCCCTGGCGCCCGATCAGCGGCAGGCTTTGCTGAACTGGATCCCCGAAGCCATTGAAACCGTGCAGAAGGGTATCGATGTGATCCGGAGCTTTATGGACGAAAACCAGGAAATGGTTACCAGTTTTGCACCCTCACCGACCCTGTACCTCGGCACGGTGGGTCCGCAGGGCGAGCATGAACTGTACGATGGTAAGCTGCGTTTTATGGATGCAGCGGGCCTCATCCTCCACGACCAGGTATCGCCGGCTGATTACCTGCAGTATATCGCGGAGCGTTCGGTAGACTGGTCATACCTCAAGTATCCCTATTATAAGCCCCTGGGTTTCGAAAAGGGCATTTACCGCGTGGGGCCGCTGGCTCGCCTGAATGTGGCTGCGCGAATGCGTACGCCCCTGGCCCAGCGGGAATTTGAGGCTTTCCGGCAGCTGGGTAACGGCCGGCCGGTACATGGCGCTTTTTATTATCATTATGCGCGGCTCATTGAGGCACTGAGCGATGTGGAAGATGCGGAGCGGATCCTCAATGATCCGCAGGTTACGTCAACGCATATCCAGCATCATGGCCGCTGGAATTACGAAGAGGGCATCGGCAGTTCTGAAGCGCCCAGGGGCACGCTGTTTCATCATTATCGAACCGATGATACCGGTAAGATCCTGAAAGTAAACCTGCTTATTGCCACGGGGCAGAATAATCCCTCCATGAACCGCTCGGTGCTGGAAGTGGCCCGGCAGTATGTAAAAGGTGCTGATATCCGCGAGGGTATGCTGAATCGCGTGGAATCCACCATCCGCTGTTATGATCCCTGTCTTTCCTGTTCCACGCATGCACTGGGTGAGATGCCCATGCGGATTGAGGTGAGGGCTGCTGATGGCACCCTGGTTACCCAGGTGGAACGAGGCTGAAACTGATGGGGGTTATACGAGATTCAATTGCTGTTCAATACGGGTAACAGCTTCTGCGGTATGCCGGGTGCAGGCGTCTGAAAGGGGGGCACCGGTATGGAAATGAAAAGCGGGTATGCTGCACTGCAGGCCTTTGACCGTTTTGCCATAGAGTCCGGCTGTGAGCGCAATCACGAGGTAGGGGCTGATGTGGTGCCCGCTGCTGGCGGGCGGCGTTGCGGTACTCACCGGCGTAATCTGTACTTCCGACTGGCCCACGGCGGCGTCGACAAACAACACCTGTTCATATTGCTGCACTGTTTCTGCCAGTTCGGGCACCAGCTGGTGCACGGTAATGCAGTTCAGCGAAGGCCAGAGGCGGTGCAGCAGCCTGCAGGCCATGAGTCCGGCGCCGTCATCGCCCCGCAGGGGATTGCCGATGCCAATGACGAGGGTAGGGATACAGGTTTTCATGCGGGAACGGTTTCAGTTGCATTGAGCAGCATGGCGCCTGCTTCCAGCGCCGTTTGGTTGAGCGGCAGCTGGGTATGGTATTTTTCGGGAAGTACTTTTTTCAGGGCTTCGGTGATGCTTTTCAGTTTCACCACGGGCCTGAGTTGGAGGTAGGCGCCCAGCATGATCATGTTCATCACCCGGGCATTGCCCAGTTCCAACGCCCGGGCGGCAGCCGGGATACCCGTTACCGTGATATCATTTCGCCGGCTGGGTTCCAGCATGCTGCTGGAGTCGTACAGCAGGAGGCCGCCGGGTTTCACCCGCGGAGCGAATTTATCCATCGAAGGCTGGTTGAGTGCGATCAAGGTATCGAACCGCGCCACAATGGGTGAGCTGATGGCTGTGTCTGACAGGATGGTGATGCAGTTGGCGGTACCGCCACGCATTTCGGGGCCATAAGAGGGCATCCAGGAGATTTCGCGGCCTTCGAGCATTCCGGCATAGGCCAGTGTCATGCCGAGGGATAACACGCCCTGGCCGCCGAAACCGGCCACCATCAATTCTTCCAGGGAGTAGTGAGGGTTCATGATTGCTGGGTTTGTTGGGGTGAAAGCGCCGCCGGTGTTTTGAGATCGCCCAGCGGAAATACCCGGATCATTTCTTCCTCAATAAACCGGATGGTTTCCAGGGGCGTCATTTTCCAGTTCGACGGGCAGTTGCCGATGATCTCCACCAGGCAGGTGCCGGGCTGTGCTGCCTGGTAGCGGAAGGCATTGAGCAGCGCCTTTTTGGTGCGGCGCACCGCATTGGCGCTGTGTACAGACTGCCGGGTTACATAGGCTGCGCCGGGCAGGGCTGCCATCAGTTCGGCTACATGCAGGGGGGCACCATGCAGGGCCACGTTACGTCCTTCCGGGCTCGTGGTGGTCGTCATTCCGGTAAGGGTGGTGGGCGCCATCTGTCCGCTGGTCATGCCGTACACGGCATTGTTGATGAACACAATCAGGAAGCGCTCACCGCGGTTTACGGCGTGGAGCGTTTCGCCGATGCCGATGGCTGCCAGGTCGCCATCGCCCTGATAGGTGAAAACATAATGACCGGGCATCAGGCGCTTGATGCCGGTAGCTACGGCACAGGCGCGGCCATGGGCAGCTTCCTGCATATCAATATCCATGTAGTCGTACGCAAATACCGAGCAGCCCACCGGTGCGATGCCGATGGTGCGCGACTGGATGCCGAGTTCTTCCACCACTTCCATGATGAGTTTATGCACGAGGCTGTGGGCGCAGCCCGGACAGTAGTGCATGGCCGTGTCTACCAGGGTAGAAGGCTTGTGGTACACCTGCTCATATTCATCAGGGGGGCAGGGGGCATTAACGGTTACGGGTTCGTCAGTGTGCATATGCGGGAATTAATTGCTGTTCAATCCGGGCTACGAGTTCTTCAGGTGTGGGCAGCATACCGCCCAGTCTGCCGTAAAACATCACCGGTGTTTGTCCCTTCACGGCCAGTTGTAGATCCTCCACCATCTGTCCGCTGTTCAGTTCCACACTGAGCATCCCCATCACCTGTGCCGATAGTTCATGCAGGCGCTGGTAAGGGAAGGGGTAGAGGGTGATGGGCCGTAGTAAACCCACCCGGATGCCTTTTTCCCGGGCGATGTCGATGGCTTTGCGGCAGATCCGGGCGCTGAGTCCGTAGGCTACCAGCAGGTAATCTGCATCCGCGGTAGCGATTTCGTCCCAGCGCACTTCATTTTCCCGCATGCGTGCAAATTTCTGCTCCAGGTGCAGGTTGTGCTGCTCCATGCGTTCGGGTTGGATGAACAGCGATGTGATGTAGTTGCGCGGGCGCCCGGCGGGTTTTCCGGTTGTGGCCCAGGAAATATCCCGCGCAGGCGGGGTGTAGGGTTTGAAGCAAACTTTTTCCATCATCTGGCCGATGGCTCCATCCGAGAGCATCAGCACCGGGTTGCGGTATTTTTCAGCGAGGTCAAAGCCGAGAAATACAAAATCAGCCATTTCCTGTACGGAGGCGGGCGCCAGTACAATCATCTTATAATCGCCGTGACCGCCGCCCTTCACACTCTGGAAATAATCCCCCTGTCCGGGTTGAATGGTGCCCAGTCCGGGGCCGGCACGGTTAACGTTCACAATCAGGCAGGGCAGTTCTGCGCCGGCGAGGTAAGAGATGCCTTCCTGCATCAGGCTGATGCCCGGTGATGAGGAACTCGTCATCGCCCTGAAGCCCGCGCCGGCAGCCCCGTATACCATATTGATGGAAGCCAGTTCGCTTTCGGCCTGCAGCACCACGCGGCCATGCCGGGGCATTTCACGGGCCAG
Source organism: Ferruginibacter sp. (assembly GCA_041911275.1). Taxonomy (GTDB): domain Bacteria; phylum Bacteroidota; class Bacteroidia; order Chitinophagales; family Chitinophagaceae; genus Ferruginibacter. The sequence goes on from JAYRPG010000089.1 coordinate 56,028, forward strand.
GTATTCCAGCACTTCCGACTGCGGCGTGATGGGGTAACCAAAGTAGGCATCACAGCCGGCCCGGATCGCGGCTTCGGCCATGGCCTCATTTCCTTTCATCAGCAGATATTCGTTCATACGGCGGCGTTATTCTGGTGAAATTATCGTGGGTAAAAGACTGCGCACATCCGTATCGGTTACCTCAGTGCGCTTCCCGGAGGGCCGGGTGCGGTAAACCGTGATCACCGCGTCGGGGCAAACCAGGGCGCAGTTCACGCAGCCGGTACAGCGGCTGTTGTCGGCAACGATATAGCGGTAGCCCTTGCTGTTCACGGTGCCGGAGAGTTGCAGCACCTGTTCTTTGCAGGCCGCAGTGCAGAGTTCGCAGCCTTTGCAGCGCTGGATGTCAATTTCCACCCGGCCCCTGATGCGGCCGGGCCTGCGCTCTGCAGTGCCGGTGAGAGTTGTTTTCATATACAGGCAGTTTCAATCGTTTCAAAGTTCGTGCAGGTCCTGCACACCGTTTATTCCGGCTGTCAGTTTCCGGGATGATATCCCTCAGGATACCTGGGCTTTTTCCAGCCGCAGCTCCGCCACTTTCTTCAGGGCCTGCTCGATATCCCAGATCAGGTCTTTTTCGTTTTCCACGCCTACTGAAAGCCGGATCATCGGCGGGCCGATGCCCAGCAGGGTTTTTTCCGCATCCGGTACATCCGAATGCGTCATGGTGGCCGGGTGTTCGGCCAGGCTCTCGGTGCCGCCCAGGCTTACGGCCAGCTTGATCAGTTTCAGGTGATTGAGAAAACAGAAGGCTTCAGTTTCTCCACCCTCAATATCGAAACTCAGCATGGCCCCGTTCCCCAGGCATTGCTGCTGCCAGATGGCATACTGGGCCGGGTTGTTTTTTTTCAGTGAGCCGAGGTAATACAGTTTTTTAACCAGTGGATGCGTTTCGAGGAAGGCGGCCACTGCGGCGGCATTGCGGCTCTGCTGCTCCATCCGTACTTTCAGCGTTTCGAGACTGCGCAGCAGGAGCCAGCCTGTGTAGGGACTGATCATGTTGCCCAGGAAGGTGCGCAGCACTTTTACGCGGTCAATCATTTCCTGGCTGCCGAGTACCGCACCGGCAATCACATCGCTGTGTCCGCCGATGTATTTGGTGGCGGAGTAACACACCAGGTCGGCGCCCTGCCGGAGCGGATGCTGCCAGAGGGGCCCCATATAGGTATTGTCTACCACCAGCGGGATTTTACGTCCGCCTGTTGAAAGCTCTCGGGCCAGATCGGCACACATGCTGATGTCGATGAGGTCATTCGTGGGATTGGCCGGTGTTTCAATGAAGATCATGGCCAGCCGGTGCGCCACCCCTTCCTCTTTGAGGTGTGCCAGCAGTTCAGCTTTGGACCGGCCCGGCCTGAAGCCCATGATGCTGATGCCGAATTTGGTGAGGGTGTGATGAATAAAATGATGGGTGCCGCCATAGATGGGGTTACTGTACAGCAACAGGTCGCCGGGTTGCAGGAACTCCAGCAGCACGGTGGAGATGGCGCTCATGCCGCTCTCAAAAACAGCACAGGCTTCGGCTTCATCCCAGAGCGTGAGCCGGTCTTCCAGCACTTCCATATCCGGGTTGTTGATGCGGCTGTAGATCAGGCCAAGCTGTTCATTCCGGCGTTTTTTCCGGTGGCCGTATGCGATTTCAAAGAATGCTTTGCCTTCCTCAGCCGTGTTGAACACAAAGGTGGAGGTCTGGAAGATGGGGCATTTAACGGCCCCTTCACTCCATTGCGGTTTGTACCCGTAGCTCATCATCAGGCTTTCGGGTGAAAAATGATGCTGGCTCATAACCCTGTTTTGTATCCCAAAGTTTCTGCATCCCGC
>JAYRPG010000090.1:0-1393 GCA_041911275.1 Ferruginibacter sp.
ATGAGCCCGACGAGCTACCGCTGCTCTACTTCGCGGTGCGAAATTAGGCATTCTTAGATTTGCAACCAAAAAATCTACCTTTGATTTTTAAAATATTTTTTTATGGCCCGGACCGCCCGCCTCCTCTTGCTCCTGATCAGCGTATGGATCAGCTTCAGCGCCTGCGGCAAAAAAATCAGGGAGCTGCACGATTCGGTCTACAGCCGGCACCTGCAGCGGTCTGTAGAGCTGAGCATTTACAGCAGTCCCCTGCCCGATGACCGTTCCGCACTCCACCTGCTGATCCTGAACGACGGCCAGGACAGCAAATCCCTTCGGGTGGCAGAAACGCTCCGGGAACTGGTTAAAGCGGATAAAATTGAACCGCTCCTGGTGGTTGCCGTTCATGCCGGCGACCGCAACCGGGAATATGGCGTGGCCGGCCGGCCTGATTTTCAGCAGCGGGGGGATAAGGCTGACCATTATGCAGACTTCATCGACCGGGAACTCTATCCCTTCATTAAAAAGAAAGCCGGGGTCCGCTCCTTCCGGTCGGTGGCCATCGCCGGCTGCTCACTGGGTGGCCTGTCCGCATTTGATATTGCCTGGAACCATGCCGATAAAATTGATAAGGTGGGGGTTTTGTCCGGGGCCTTCTGGTGGCGGGATAAGGACGTGAGCGACAGCACTTACGCCGACAGCCGCAACCGCATCCTGCTGGCAGCAGTACAATCATCCCGCAAACGACCCAAACTCCGGTACTGGCTCTATGCCGGCGCTGCGGAGGAAAACAGCGACCGGGATGGCGATGGCATTACGGATGTGGCAGACGATACCCGTGACCTGGCCGCCCTGCTGCAGGCCAAAAAAATATGCCCGCCGCAGGACATCGTATATACCGAATCTGCGACGGGCAAACATGATTATGAAAGCTGGAGCCGGGTGTTCCCGGACTTCCTGGTTTGGGCCTTTGGGAAAAACTGAACCCCAAAGATCACAGACAGCAGACTGAAGCGGGTGGGTTGATGCAGGATTCACCCGGCTGCCTGACTGCCACCAGCCGGTTTAACTTCCCTTCCTCGACACCGTGCTGGCGCCGCTGCTCTCAAAATTCCGGATCACGCAGGATCCCTTGTAAAAGACATCACTGGCACCACTGGCCTGAACATTGAGTTCCTTGTTCACGGTGATGTGAATATCCGACGCGCCTGAGGCGTGTGCGGTACACTGATCAGCGGTGAGATCGTAGGCTTTGAAATCACTGGCGCCGCTGGCATGAACCTGCAGTTCACCGGCACGGCCTTTCATATTGGCATCACTGGCGCCGCTGAGGTCAACCTTCAGCAGGTCGGCTTCCACAGCCCCCTTGAATTCACTGGCGCCGGTAAGGTTAAGCAGGAGCGAACGGGAACGG
>JAYRPG010000091.1:0-4034 GCA_041911275.1 Ferruginibacter sp.
AAGCATGTGATTCCGGGCTGGGGCAGGAGCCGCTGGGAGGAGGAGAAAGCCGGTATTGCCGGCTAACCGGTTACAACCAGTAATATTGTAAGTCCCTTCCCGCATACGGAAGGGATTTTTTTAATATTTTTTACGCAAACGATTGAGTTTTGAAGAAAATGGTGTTAATTTTACTTTAATTCCCAATTTGTACCCTTGTTGGAATAGAAGACGGCTGTTCAGAATCCGGGATTTTGAACTTGGCAAAATCAGCGATTGCTTTTTTTATAGGCTTTTTTTATTGTGTAAATATTACACATTTCAATCCGCCCCACTGAAACAATTACCGGTTAAAATTGTCAGTATACTGCATTACGATTATGATTGCCGCCAACCAAAAATATAACTGCCTGTTCGGGTGCCTCCGGCATTCTTTCCAAGGTATCTTGCTTTGGTCAGTCTTATCCTTACTGATATTTCCAGTGCAGGATGCTGATGCGCAGGTGGTAACCTATACAACCAATACTGCAAATTTTAATAATACAATCATACAAAATAACGATCCTGCAAATCAAAGATATGCCGGGGTATATAATAATGGGCTTGAATTTGCCAATTATGCAAATCAAAATGCCCCCAGCAATGTAGCAGTGGGGGCGGCATCCTTCCGGACTTTTACGGTGGATGGAAATAATCCAGCCTCTGCGGGTCGAACACTACGGCCTGGCGACCGCTTTATCATAACAGTTTTCACAAATGCAAATCCCAATGGAACCCTGGGTATATGCTTTAAGAACAATACCAGCAACGCTGCTTTCACGGATTACAATACCGGCCAGGTTTGCCGATTTGAACTGGGTGCAACCGGCGGATGGCGTATATTCCATGGTGCCACGTTTACCGAAAACTCGGCAGCTACACCAAATACAGATCGTACTCTTCAACTCGACATTACATCCACCAATACTTTTAATGCTACAATTGCAGGGGTAACTTATCACAACCTCTCTTTCATAAATTCAGGGCCCATTGCCAGTTTTTGCATTTATTCGATAACGGCTGCGGTAAGTGGTGCGGATAACCCGGATTCACGCTGGAAGAACTGTACTTTGCAGGGGATGGGTGCCATCAATTTTTCAGGCACAGCCAATGCCACTGTAACCGGTGCAGTTACAGATGGTTCTCCCGCCAATGCCAACACCGCTCAAACTAATAACGTCAGCTTCTCTGGAACGAATATTATTTCCTTGACAGCCGGTGCCGGAAATTCTTACAGCGGTACCACCAGTATTTCTTCCGGAACGCTCAGGCTGGCTGCGGCCAACAGTATTTCCAATAATGCTATTACGATCAGTAACAATGCCACTCTGAGTACCGGCACAGCAGCTGGTTTCAATGAAACCGTGGGTGTTCTTACCATAACCTTCGGTGCTACGATCGAACTTGCGCCCGGCACACATTCCCTCACTTTCGCCAACAGCAGTGCTGCCTCCTGGACGGGCACGCTGACCATTAATGGATGGGGTGTTGCCGGAGCCGGACAGGTATTTTTTGGCAATTCGGCTGCCGGACTAACGGCCGGGCAACTGGCGCAGATCAATTTTACCGGATTTGGTACAGGGGCTAAAATCCTGGCGACAGGTGAGATACAACCGGCCAATTTTTATATCAGTGCACAGGATGGCAACTACAATACAGGGGCCACCTGGATAGGAGGAGTGGTGCCTCCGGCCGGGGCGGCGGTATATATCAACAACGGCCATACCGTTACCCTGGATGTGGATGCATTGGTGAGCGGTTTCACAGTCGCGGCCAGTGCCACTTTCAACGCCACCAACGGAAGCCCCCGTACCCTCACCCTCAGCAGTAATACCAACAGTGCGCTCTCCGTAAACGGTACCTGGAGCAGCAATGGCAGTAGCAGTACGGTGGAATTCACCGCTCCCGGACCCGCTAACGTGGTGCATGCTGTCAGCGGCACTGTTGCCTTTGATCATGTGAATATCGGCCGCACCGGTGCGGGCACACATACCATTGGTGTCAGCTTCAGCGGCACCAGTACGGTAAACGGGAATTTAACCATCAATGTGGGTGGCTTTGTACAGACATTATCTCCCCCGAATTATGGTACCAGTTCCACCCTGGTATACAATACCGGCAATGCGTATACCCGTTCAGGTGAGTGGACCCCGGGCGCCCTATCCGGTCCCGGTTACCCGAATGATGTGATCCTGGGCAGTTCAGCGATTAACTCTTCCCTAACCGTGGGTAATGAAGTGCTGCATATGCGTGGCAACTTCACCTTCGCGGTGGCGGGCAGCGCCCTTACCGTTGCCGGCGGCCGCATTAACATCGGTAAAAGCTGGATCAACAACGGTACCACCGCCAATTTTACGGCAGGAACAGGAACCATCGCCTTCACCGGGTCAGGTAACGAAACCATTGGCGGTACAAATGCCAATGCCGGTGGATACGCGTTTAACGACCTGGGTATCAACAAAAGCGGGGGTGGCTCCGTAACCCTCAACCGGGCCATCACCGTGGCCAATACACTCTCTGTGGATGGGAATGGGATATTTATACTGAACGGATTCAGTTTAACGGTAACAAGTATTTATGGTACTGTAACTACCGCCATCATCCGGAATAATACCGCCATCAATATTACGCTTACCATCACCAACGGCAACAGCAATACTTTCGCCGGCGCCATTCAGAACGGCTCCACCGGTACCCTCAGCATTGTCAAATCGGGCGCGGGTACCCAGGGTTTCAGCGGGGCCAACACCTACAGCGGCACTACCACGGTAACCGCCGGTACCCTGAGCATCGGGGGTACGGGGGCTTCCGGCGGAAACGGTCTCAGTCCCAACAGCAACTATACCTTCAATGGCGGCAACCTGAGTTTTGCCAACATGCCCAATGGTTCGGTGGTGAACGGCGGCACCCTCAATATCCAGGCCAATACCAGTATTACGCTCAGTGGCAGCAATGCCTATACGGTCAATTTTGCCGCCAGCAATGGCGTGGCGTGGAACCTGGCCAGCACCGTTACGGTCCTCAACTGGACGCCCTCCGCGGGGCGCATCATCCAGGTGGGTACGGCTACCGGGCTCACCGGACCGTCTCCTGCCGGGCAGCTGGGCCGGATTAATTTTGATAACTATGGAGTAGGCGCCAAGATTGTGGGTATTGAAGTGCGGCCTGCATTCCTGTATGTAACCCATACGCCTGCTTCTCATCCATTTTTACAGTCATCAGGAAATTATGATGACCCCAATACCTGGATCAACGGGGATAAGCCATCACTGAATGATGGCACGGAGTCTATTTATGTACAGAGCGGATTTACACTCAATTTTAATCCGGTTGACCCGACTATTAACGTGCTGCGGCTGGAAGTGGCAGGTGTATTCAACATGGGCGCCAACGAAAACCTGGTGGTATTCAGCGGCGGAGATTTAAGAGTTACGGGCAGTGTAACCATGGCTGCTGCCACCAGTGTAATCAATATCCAGGCAAACGTCAACATGATTGCACAGAGTGCGCTGGCCACTTTTTCGCCGGCAGGCACCATCAATTTCCTGGGAAACAATACATTAACCAGTATTTCTCCCAATGCCTTCTACCTGCCCAATGTGAATGTGAGTACGGCCAACGTTGATTTCGGACTGAATACCTATATCCAAAACGGCGCAACACTCACACTCCAGTCAGGCGGTTATGTACAAACCAACGCTCCCTACTATCAGTCAGGAGCAACACTCAAATACAGTACAGGGGGGACATACGGAAGAAGTACCGAATGGAGCGCTACCAGCGGCCGCGGCTACCCGCATCATGTTCAGCTAAGTAATAACACCAAGCTGAATATGGGCGCCTGGTCGGGTACCAATACGATCCGGCAATGCGCCGGCAACCTCACCATCGACCCGGGCAGTACATTCAGTATGGATGAAGGCACCGAGGATATGAATGTGCAGGTGAGTGTGCGGGGGGATGTGAATGTAAACGGCACCCTGCGGCTGAGTGAAAATCCCGGCGGCGATCTGGCC
>JAYRPG010000092.1:0-3886 GCA_041911275.1 Ferruginibacter sp.
CAGAACGTTGCGACTGTTATCAAACAGTTGCTACTTTGAACGCAACGTCTCCGGAAGCATTATCCTTACGATTAGATTGGGAAAGGGAGACCTTGCCGGGAAAAAAATGAAATGATTTTTTGTTTTTCTGATCCCGAAGGGATCGAAGAAATAAACGGGTATTTCATCCCGTCAATGTCACCCCAATGAAAACATGGGGTTTGTAAAATCCTTCCGGGGGCATTGTGTGAAAGATAACGTCAAGCCGCGGGAGCGTCCCGACGATTTTACCCCATCAGCCCTCAATGCTGTAACAGGCCAGGTGGGATCCATCTGTCAGGTGAGGCTGATCTGCGGGCTGCCAGGCCAGTGCATCGGCCTGCATAACGGCGGTGATATCCCCTGAAGTGTTGAAGGGTATTGGTTTTGCCTGGGTGGGGTTGCCGCTGAGGCTGACGGGGAAAAACTCATCCAGTCCCGACCGGTTGTTGCGGGTGCCCACAAAGGGAAGGCGCAAGGGTTCAGGGGAGGGCAATCCCCAGCTGCTGCACAGGAAATGCTCAATCAGCAGTCGGAAGGTCACATAGGTGGAAAACGGGTTGCCCGGCAAGGCGAACACCACGGGGCCACCGGGTTTGTGCCCGAACCAGGCAGGCTTACCCGGACGGATCGCCACTTTATGAAAGACCTTTTCTATTCCGGCAGCTTCCAGCGCCTGCGGCACAAAATCGGCGTCGCCGGCGGATACGGCACCACTGAGGATGAGCAGGTCAACATGCATCAGCTGCCGGATGCTTTGCAGCAGCAATGCCGGATCATCGGGTACATGGCGCACCGCGGCTGGACTGATCTGCCAGTGGCGCAGCAGGGATATCAGCAGGTGACTGTTGCTGTTGCGGATCTGTACCGGCGAAGGAGTACTGTTCACCGGCACAATTTCATGGCCTGTGGTGAGGATGGCTACGGAGGGCAACCGGGCTACTTTTACTTCGGCATATCCCATCGCGGCCAGGGTGGTGAGGGCGCCTGTTTTGATGCGGAAGGGGGGCTGCAGCAGCGTGTTGCCCGCAACTGCATCACTGCCTTTAGGGGCGATGTGCTGGCCCTGCTGCACTGCGGCTGAGGTAATGAGGATTTCCTCATCGGCTGTGCTGCAGTCTTCTTTTCGGATAACCGTATCCGTTGAATCCGGAACGGCGGCGCCGGTCATGATGCGGTAACATTCGCCTTCGCCAACTACCACGGTGGCGGTGTTACCGGCATAGAGGGTTTCCTTCACCCGGAAATTACGCCGCCCTTTTTCCCAATCGGCATAACGGATGGCAATGCCGTCCATCGTAGCCCGGTGAAAAGGCGGATAATCGCGGTCGGCCACAAGGGGCTCCGCCAGTACCCGGCCCATGGCTTCATCCAGCCATACGATTTCATTGCCCCACGAGCGGGCATGGGCTGCGAGGTATTGCCGGGCTTGCTGCAGAGAGATCATGGGAAATGTTGACACTTCGATGATTTTGTTCAGCCGGGTTTCCGGGAACGGGGCTGTAAAGTAAGGGTTTAAAAGATTCAGGATCAAATTTAAGGGTGCAGCGGCGGGTTCCGGAGGGGGAAATTAAAGGAAGGCACAAAGCGGGTGCCAGAGCCAGTATAGGCTGCACTTACCTCACCTCTCATCTTTACGAAGATTTAACCATTCGGGTTACACGAATGCGAAAGCGTCCCGATTCACCCCGGCAGCCTTATGAATATTGACGGGTTAACCTTTTCTTTCCCTTGTTTTGATGCCACTGAATTTTGAAATAGAAGTTTTTTAAATATATCTGAATGCCGTAATTTAATCATACCGTTTTTTTCTTCAGGCGGGTAGCTGTTCAGGAAGCCAGTGTATTGCCGGCACGAATCAGAAATAAAGAGAAATGCGTACAGCCGGCCAATTGTACGCGAAATATCAATCATACATTATCATTAAAACCATGACTCATGAACCAGACATTCCTGTTATTGGCATTACTGTTCTGTTGCTGTGATGCGCACGCGCAAAGTATCGGGATTGGCACCAATAGTCCCCACAGCAGTGCGATCCTTGATGTAAGCAGCAATGGTAAAGGGCTGCTGATTCCGCGGCTGACCACTGTCCAGCGCAATGCCATTGCGGCGCCAGCCAAAGGATTGCTGGTGTACGACAGCACCGCCAACAGTCTTTGGCACTATGACGGCAGTACCTGGCGGGAAAGTTCGGCAACAGCCGGAAATGGCTGGAGCTTTTAGGGCAATGACATCATCAACAGCAATACCGGCAACGTGGGGATAGGCGCTGGTACACCGGATGCCTCCGCGCTTGCGCATATCCATACCGGCAGCAGTACCACAAAAGGATTATTGGTGACCGGAGTTTATAATGGCAGTGCTACAATTCCCGATTTAGGTGCAGGGAGCCGCCTGATGTTTTATCCCGGTAAGGCGGCTTTCAGGGCGGGCTATGTAACCGGCAACCAGTGGAACAATGCCGGTGCGGGACTGGTTTCCATCGCCCTGGGACTGAACACCACGGCATCCGGCAATTCGGCTACCTCCCTGGGCAGCCATACGCGGGCCTCCGGCGATATATCCACTGCGATGGGGTCTGCCACCACGGCATCCGGCGGTGCATCCACCGCCATGGGCTTCAACAGCAAAGCCACCGGTGATGTATCCACCGCGATGGGTTCTGCCACTACCGCTTCCGGGGTGGCTGCCACCGCGATGGGGGCTCCAATACGTCATCCGGCGATGCATCTGTATCCATGGGATTTTCCAATGTGGCCAAAGGATTTGCCTCAACCGTTGTGGGTATGTACAGTGATTCGGTGCTCACCGGTAACCAAACCGCTGCTGACAACAGCACGCCTCTGTTCGTGGTGGGCAACGGCAATGCAGACAACGAACGATCCAATGCCATGGTGGTACGGAAAGACGGGAATGTGGGGATTGGCACCAGCACACCGCAAACCACAGCGTTGGCACATATCAGCACCGGCAGCAGTACCACGAAGGGCTTATTGGTGACCGGAGTTTATAATGGCAGTGCTACAATTCCGGATTTAGGTGCAGGGAGCCGCCTGATGTTTTATCCCGGGAAAGCCGCATTCAGGGCTGGATATGTAAACGGACCACAATGGTATAATGCTATAGCAGGATCTGCGTCCACCGCCATGGGATTGAATACCATCGCTTCCGGATTGGCTTCCACCGCTATTGGAGGACAAACAACCGCTTCCGGTGATTACTCAACAGCACTGGGATTTGAAACAATCGCTCTTGGTGATTACTCAGCAGCAATGGGATGGAAAACAACCGCTTCTGGTTTTGTATCCACTGCCATGGGAGAATACATAATCGCTTCCGGCGAAGTGTCCACCACCATGGGATCTTATACAACCGCTTCCGGTTATAGTTCCACCGCCATGGGATCTTTTACAACCGCTTCCGGTTTTAATTCCACCGCCATTGGAACATCAACCCTGTCAAAAGGATATTCTTCTGCTGTAATCGGCATGTATAACGACTCCATACTCACTGCTGATCAAGGCAGCGTTACAAGTGCTACCCCGCTGTTTATTATCGGGAATGGCGACAATTTGAATTCCCGCTCCAATGCCATGGTAGTACGCAAAGACGGCGGCGTAGGCATCGGCACCAATACCCCCACCGGGCGGGTGCAGGTATCCCACAGCAGCAACACGGGCTCGCCCACCCTTACCCTTTTTGAAACCAACCCCACCGATTTTGCCCGCCTGCAGTTTCAGAACGCCTCCGGAAATAAGTACTGGCATGTGGCGGGATTCATCAACAATACCACCGATGCCGCTTCCAAACTGAATTTCTTTCACTCGGTGAGTGGTGATGTGATGTCGCTTTCGGGCAACGGCAA
>JAYRPG010000093.1:0-22876 GCA_041911275.1 Ferruginibacter sp.
GGGCTCATAACCCGAAGGTCAGAGGTTCGATCCCTCTCTTCGCAACAGCAAGGCTCCTTCGGGGGCCTTTTTCTTTTGCCGCCTCCGCCAGCTGCTGACAGGCCATTTTTGCCAGCAGGATTTTTTTGGCGGGCAGGGGGCGGATACATATATTTAGTTTTTATTAATCAATAAAACCACCAACAACATGAAAAAGGCCCTGCTCCTAATTGCGCCGGTATGCCTGTTCCTGGGCAGTTGCAAAAAAGACAGTTGTAAAACCGATGCCGCCAGCCTGGCCGGCGCTTACAAAATCAGTTCCGTGAAATACAAGGTCAACAGTTCCGTGCCGGAAGCGGACTACACGGACGAGTATTTTTCTTCCCCCTGTGAAAAGGATGATGTGATGAACCTGAGTGCCAACGGCACGTTCACCCTTACAGATGCCGGCACCACCTGTACGCCGCCAACCTCAGCTTCCGGCACCTGGTCGGTGACCGGTTCCCAGCTGATTGTTGATGGGGAAGACTATACCATCGGAAAATTCGACTGTGATAACCTCACGTTAACCTATTCGGGTTATTTCACTGAAGGCGACCTGATCACCCTGAACCTGGTCCGCCAGTAAGGCATACCGTTTTTTACTTGTCAGACCGCCGGCATTGCCGGCGGTCGCATTTTGCAGAATCCGGAAAAAATAAGGCAGGATTAGAAAAGAATCGGCACTTTTGCAGTAGGCATTTTACGCCCGGAGAAAACCATGAAAGCCGGATTTGTCAATATTTTCGGGAAACCGAATGCAGGAAAAAGTACCCTCCTGAACGCCCTGATGGGCGAAAAAATGGCCATTGTTTCTCCCAAGGTGCAAACCACCCGGCACCGGATCAAGTCCATTTATACCGACCCGGCATTTCAGATCATTTTTTCCGATACGCCGGGCATCATCGAACCCCGGTACCGCCTGCACGAAAAAATGATGCAGGCAGTGAAGAGCAGCCTGGAAGACGCGGATGTGGCCCTGCTGCTGGCCGATGCCACCGAGGACCCTGAAGTTGCCGGCGAGGTGTTCAGCGCCCTGAAACTGAAAGTGCCCGCCATTGTGGTGATCAATAAAGCCGATACGGCCTCCCCTGAACAGCTGAAAAAACTGGAGGCCTATTTCAGTGCGCAACCCTATTGCCGGCAGCTGAAAGTGATTTCGGCCCTGCGCAAAACCGGGGTGGATGAACTCCTGAAAGCAGTGGTGGAATGGCTGCCGGAGGGGATGCCTTTTTACGAGGGCGATGACCTCAGCGATCTGCCCACCCGTTTCTTTGTGAGCGAGATCATCCGTGAAAAAATATTCCTGTTGTACGGGGATGAGATTCCTTATCATACCACGGTACTGATCCAGGAGTTCAAGGAAAAGAGTACCCTGATCAAGATCCAGGCGGATATTATCGTACAGCGCGAATCCCAGAAAGGCATTATCCTGGGCGAGGGAGGGAAGATGATCCGGCAGCTGGGCACACAGGCCCGTACCGACATCGAGAAGTTCCTGGGCAGCAAGGTTTTCCTGGAACTGTTTGTGAAGGTGCGCCCCAAATGGCGCGACAATGAGCTGCAGCTCCGGGAGTACGGCTATTAATCATTGAACGGATATTTTAAATAACAGAACAGGCGGAATGAGGGCCAGGCGCCCTCAGTATGATTCCGTCTTCAAATTTCAACTTTCAAATAATATGGGTTTTACAGTAGCCATCGTGGGCCGGCCGAATGTAGGGAAGAGCACTTTTTTCAACCGACTGCTCGAGCAGCGCAAGGCCATCGTGGATGATGTGAGCGGGGTTACCCGCGACCGTCAGTACGGGGTGGCGGAATGGAATGGCAAAACATTCAACGTGATTGATACGGGTGGTTTTGTGCCCCGCAGTGAAGATGTGTTTGAACGCGAAATCCGCAAGCAGGTGGTGATTGCGCTGGAAGAAGCCGATGCCGTGGTGTTCATGGTGGATGTGGCCACCGGCATCACCGACCTGGATGATGCCATGGCCGAAATGCTGCGGCGTACTTCCAAGCCGGTGTTCCTGGTGGTGAATAAAGTGGACAACCACGATCGCCTGCTGGAGGCCTCTGAGTTTTACAGCCTCGGTTTTGAGCATATTTATTTTCTGTCTTCCATCAGCGGCAGCGGCACGGGTGAACTGCTGGATGATGTTTGTAAACTGATCGGTGAGGAGGAAGAAGTCCAGGAGGAAGACAAGGAGATTCCCAAGTTCGCCATCATCGGCCAGCCCAACGTGGGCAAATCTTCCCTGCTGAATGCGCTGGTGGGGCAGGAACGCACCATCGTCAGCGATATTGCCGGCACCACCCGGGATACCATTCACACCCATTACAATCTCTTCAGCAAGGAATTCATGCTCATCGATACCGCCGGCATCCGCCGGAAGGCCAAGGTGAACGAAGACCTGGAATTTTATTCGGTGATCCGGGCCATCCGGGCTGTTGATGAGGCCGATGTCTGCCTGCTGATGCTGGATGCCACCAAAGGCATCTCCGCCCAGGATCTTTCCATCTTCTCCATGGCCGTCAAAAAAGGAAAGGGCGTGGTGGTGCTCGTGAACAAATGGGACCTGATGGAGAAGGAAACCAACACGGCCCGGGATTACGAAGCCCTGCTGAAGAAAAAACTGGCGCCCTTCACGGATGTGCCCGTGATTTTCATTTCAGCCAAAGACAAAACCCGCATCTTCAAATCGGTGGAAGTGGCCCTGGAAGTGTATGCCAACCGCCGGCAGCGGATCCCCACCTCCCGCCTCAATGAGGTGATGCTGAAAGCCGTGGAGGCCTATCATGCGCCGGTGGTGAGGGGCAATCCGGTAAAGATCAAGTATGTAACCCAACTGCCGGTGGTGGTGCCTTCTTTCGCGTTCTTTTGCAATTATCCCGATGATATCAAAACCCCTTACCGGAATTACCTCGAGAACCAGCTGCGGGAGCAGTTCAATTTTACCGGCGTGCCGGTCAGGATATTCTTCCGGAAGAAATAATCCGGCAGGCCGGCTGAACGCCGTCATCCCCTCACGTTCACCAGTGCTATGGAAATGCATCCCCGTTTACCTGTATGGCTCCTGATTGCCGACTGCCTGGAGGCCGGGCAGCCGGTGATGCTGATGTATGTGCTTGAAAGCCTGGGCAGCAGCCCCGGCCGCCAGGGTTTTCTGATGGCGGCAGACCGTTCGGGCCGCATGCAGGGCTCTCTGGGAGGCGGCATCATGGAGCACAAATTCGTGGAGCTGGCCCGTACAGCGTTGCAGCGTGATGAACCTGTGGCGGCTGTACACCAGCAGGTGCACAGCAAATCGGCCGCCCGCAACCAGAGCGGCATGATCTGTTCGGGCGAACAAACCATTTTCATGTACCGGGTGTGTGAGGCTGATCTGCCTGCTGTACAGCAGGTCATCGATACCCTGCAGCGATACCGGAATGCCACGCTGTTGCTCAGCGCCGCCGGTATCCGTTATGCAGATGCGGTGCCGGAGCAGGATTATTTTTTTGAACGCCGCGGCGAAGATTTTCTCCTGCAGGAAAAACTCGGCTATAAAAATGAATTGTACATCATCGGGGGCGGTCATTGTGCCCTGGCTTTCTCCCGGCTGATGCGGAGCATGGATTTTTATATCCGGCTCTATGATGAACGTCCGGGTCTGTATACCATGGCGCAGAACGGATATGCACACGAGCTGCACCAGGTTCAAAGCTATGCGGATCTGGCGGCTATACTGGCCGGAGGGAAGCAGGCCTATGCGGTGATCATGACCTTTGGCTACCGCACCGATGCTGTGGCGCTGAAGGCCTTGCTGGATAAACCCTTTCGTTATATCGGCGTGCTGGGCAGCGCGGGGAAGATCCGCCAGATGTTTGAACAATTCCGGCAGGAGGGTGTTGATCAGTCACTGCTGGAAAAACTGTTTGCCCCGGTGGGTATTCCCATCAAAAGCGAAACCACGGAAGAGATTGCAGTGAGCATCGCTGCCGAAATCATCCGCGTTAAAAATACCGGCAGCTGATGCTGATGGAAACCCGGTTTGTACAGGCATCCTCCCCGGATGCCTTTTCTGATCCTGAAACAATAGAAGCTGCCTGCTGGACCATGCTGCAGGCCGGCGCACAAAGTCACCGCCATCCTTTTCATCTGCCCGTAATGGCCAATCCGGCGTCCGGCAGTTTTGGGGTGCGCACGGTGGTATTGCGGCAGGTGAACACCCAGGCGAAAACGCTGGGCTTTCATACGGATATCCGTTCGGGTAAGTGGGCCGAGATGTGCCGCGACCCCCGGGTGTCCTGGTTGTTTTATGCCCAGGAAGAGCGCATTCAGCTGCGGCTGCAGGGTATCGCCACCTGTTATACCGGTGATGCCGAAGCCCGGCGGGTATGGGATAACAGTCCGCTGCACTGCCGGAGGGTATATATGGGTGAGGAAGTACCCGGTCATCCTGCTGCTGCCGCCACCCACGGTCTGCCGCCAGACCTCCTGCAAAGGGTGCCCTCAGCAGCGGAAGCAGAACAGGGCTGGAAACATTTCGGGCTGGTGATCACCCGCATTGAAAGGATGGAGTGGCTGAAACTCAGCCGTAGCGGGCATTTGCGGGCAGGATTTCAGTACGGGGCAGGTGGCGCCCTGCAGGCAGAATGGCTGGTGCCTTAGCGGGACTGCTGTTGCAAACGGATGCCGTTTTTTTCGAGCAGGATGCGCCGTTCTTTATAGAGTTTCC
The DNA here is from genome assembly GCA_041911275.1 of Ferruginibacter sp. Taxonomy (GTDB): domain Bacteria; phylum Bacteroidota; class Bacteroidia; order Chitinophagales; family Chitinophagaceae; genus Ferruginibacter. The sequence goes on from JAYRPG010000093.1 coordinate 4,737, forward strand.
CGGTTACCATTTTGAAGGTTTTCTTGCTCATGCCAAAAAAATCATAAATGGCATCCGGCGCTGATTTGTCATGATAGGGCAGGAATCCCCCGTTTTCCTGGAGCAGCCGCAACACTTTACCGGATTCGTCCTCCACCCGCCCATAGCCGGGCTTGCCCGCCACCACGTCGATGCGGAAGCGTTCGGTTTTGTCCGGTGATTCCGGGTAGATTTTTTTGATGAACCCTTTGAAACGGTCACCCACCCGGATATTGCGGTAAATTTCATTGAAGTGCAGCACGCCCGTATGCAGGTTATTGATGATGCATACATAGCCGATATCCGTACGGCGGTACACCAGGAGGTCCACTTCCTCCAGTTCCTTCACCGTGAGTTGTTCGTTCTGCAAAGCGGCCGCAAATTTCTCGGTGGCCGCCATCCGGCCGGTTTGTTCATCCAGGTAAATCCGTACCAGGTAGTCGCCGTTTACCCGCATGCCGGTGAGTTGCTGGCTGCGGGGCACGAAGAGGTCTTTCATCAGGCCATTATCGAGAAAGGCGCCCTGGGGGGTAACGGTAACGGCCCGCAGGCAAACGATATCGCCCACCTGGCCTTTCGGGCGCTGGGTGGTGGCAATCAGGCGGTCTTCGCTGTCGTGGTAAACAAACACGTTCAGGCTGTCGCCTTCTTTGGTGCCGGGGGGCAGGAAACGGTTGGGTAAAAGGAGGCCTTTCCCGCCATCATCCAGATAGGCGCCGATGGCGGTGATGCGCAGTACCTGCAGGGTTTGGTATCGGCCGGGTTGAACCAAGGGGGAGGAGTTGAAGGTTGAAATTTAGTTGCCGGGCTGAAAGATCCCGTCCACAAATGCTTTTTTATCGAACACCAGCAGGTCGGTGGCTTTTTCGCCCACGCCGATGAATTTAACCGGAATCCTGAACTGGTGGGCGATGGCGAGTACCACCCCGCCCTTGGCCGTGCCATCCAGTTTGGTGATGGTCAGTGCGGTAACGTCGGTGGCGGCTGTAAAATGTTTGGCCTGTTCCAGGGCGTTCTGGCCGGTGCTGCCATCCAGTACCAGCATCACTTCATGCGGCGCTTCGGGGATGACTTTCTGGATCACCCGCTTGATTTTGCTGAGTTCATCCATCAGGTGGGCCTTGTTGTGGAGACGTCCGGCCGTGTCGATGATGATCACATCTGCCCCGCGGGCCACGCCGCTCTGTACGGTGTCAAAGGCCACGGAAGCAGGATCGCTGCCCATTTCTTTCTTGACAATCGGCACCCCGGTGCGCTCGCTCCAGATGCTGAGCTGGTCTACCGCTGCGGCCCTGAAGGTATCAGCGGCGCCCAGCAGTACAGATTTTCCGGCCAGCTTGAAGTTGTGGGCCAGTTTACCGATGGTGGTGGTTTTACCTACGCCGTTCACGCCCACCACAAGGATCACATGCGGCTTATGGCCGGCCGGCAGCTCATACCCGGCATAGGTTTGGTCATCCGGGGCATGTACCAGTACGTTTTCGATTTCGCTTTTCAGGATGCTGTTCAGCTCGGCCGTGTTCAGGTATTTATCGCGGGCTACCCGTTTTTCAATGCGCTCAATGATCGCTACAGTGGTTTCAATGCCCACGTCGGCGCTCACCAGCGCTTCTTCCAGGTTGTCGAGCACCTCCTCATCCACCGTGCTTTTGCCGGCGATGGCCTTGGTGATTTTGCTGAAAAAGCCTTCCCGGGTTTTCTGCAGCCCCTGCTCCAGGCTTTCCTTCTGTTCTTTTTTGCCGAAGAGTTTATCGAAAAGTCCCATGGTGATGTGGATTGGTCACCCCGGAGGGTGAGGGATCAAAATAAAGAAAGCTGTCCCGGTTGCATCAGGACAGCTTGCGATATCATTTTACACCTGCAATGAATTATTGAGCCAGGTGATCTTTGATTTTGTCTTTATGCACGATCGTTTCCTTGAAGGTGTAAGCGCCGGTTTTGGGGCTCCGTACTGCACGGATCACCTTGGTCCAGTTTTTTGCTTCTGCGGCTGCTTTCTGGTCTTTGGTCTTGATCGCGGTTTTAGCTGCTTTTGCCATTGTCGTAAGTTAAAATGATGAGTGTTGAACAGGATTGTCCGGGCCGGGGGCGCGGGTGGATCCTTACTTGATTTCTTTATGCACGGTCACCTTCTTCAGGATGGGGTTGTACTTCTTCAACTCCAGCCTTTCGGGGGTGTTCTTCTTGTTTTTATTGGAGATATAGCGGCTGGTGCCGGGCATCCCGCTGGTTTTGTGTTCTGTGCACTCAAGAATCACCTGCACCCTGTTACCTTTCTTTGCCATGGTAGTATAGTTAAGTAGTTTGTGAGATCGATGGATTTACCAACCGCCTTGCGGCTTCGGGCCGTGGGGATCAGATTTTTTCACCGGCAGCACGCAGTTCTTTCACTACGGACAGCAGGCCATTTTTATTGATCGTACGGATGGCTTCAGAAGATACTTTCAGGGTGATCCACCTGTCTTCTTCAGCAAAAAAGTAACGCTTGGTCTGCAAATTGGGTAAAAACCTCCTTTTGGTTTTGATATTGGAGTGCGATACCTTATTGCCAGTAATGGGCTTCTTTCCGGTCACCTGACATACTCTTGCCATAGTACTAAAATTTTGGACGGCAAAGGTAAGCAAAGATTTTTAATTTAAGGAAGCCTGCTGCTATTTTTTTCCATAATCTGCATTATTCCCCTTCCCGGCCGCTTTTCCGGAGCTTTTTATACCGTAAACCGGCATAGCTCACCCGCCACATCTGCAGGGCCACGGCCAGGATGATGAGGCCCACGCCCAGGTAAAACTGGCTGTTCAGGCTCCGGTTTTCCCTGAAAATCACGAAGGCCAGCAGGATGCCGTAAACGGGCTCCAGGTTATAGGCCAGGTTGCTGGTGAAAGGGGAGATTTTCCGTAGCGCAGACAACTGTAAATCAAAGCAGAGTACCGTACAGGCCCAGGCCAGGATCAGCAGCCAGCCCCAGTCCGACGGGGTGGGCACGAAATACCCGGCGGGAAAATAGTGCAGGTAAGCCGGCAGCAGCAGGATCAGGAAGAGGAGGCCGCCCCCGAGTTCATACAGGGTGAGGGTTTCGGGCCGGTAATCCTGCAGCAGTCTTTTGTTGAAGATCGGGAACAGGGAGCTGCCCACAGCCGAGAGCATGCCGAACAGGATGCCGGTTTTGTATTGCGGATGGAAATCGAATATGATGTAAATGCCCAATACCGCGATGGCGCCCAGCAGCACTTCCACGGGAACGATCCGCCGCCGGTTGATCAGGGGATCAAAAAAGGCGGTGAAAAAGCCGGAGGCGGAGATGCACACCACGGCGATGGATACATTGCCGTACTTCACGGCGCCGTAAAAGGTAACCCAGTGCAGGGTGATGATGATGCCCACCCCAATGATGCGGAGCGCTTCGCGGGGCGGGAGCCATTCCAGTTGTTTGCGGAAAAAGAGCAGCAGCCCCAGGGTCAGCACCGTCAGCAGCAGCCGGTAGGCGACAAGCAGCCCCTCGTTGAGTCCGATCAGCTTACCCAGGATGGCGGTAAAGCCGGCGAGGAATACCGCGATATGCAGCTGCAGGAGCGCTTTTTTCATGGCTGCAAAGGTAAGAGAGCCTGCGTCACCTTGCGGCGGCGCCGGCTCAGGGAAATAAAAAAACCGGTCAGTTGTACTGACCGGTTTGTAAAAGATGCAGCAGGCATCAGGCTTTATGCGTGGCCGGCTTATGCTCTACATGGATGATTTCTGCTTCGCCCAGGGGTTTGTCCTTGGCAAAATCCATCAGGATGGGTGCAGCCACGAAGATAGAGGAATAGGTACCGGTGATCACACCAATCAGCATGGCAAAGGCAAAGCCACGGGTAACCTCACCGCCGAAGATGAACAGGATCAGGATGGTGAGGAATACGGTGAGCGAGGTCATGATGGTACGGCTCAGCGTATCATTGATGGCGCGGTTGATGATGCTGCCCTTGCTTTCGTTTTTATTGCTCCGGCTGTATTCACGGATCCGGTCGAATACGATCACGGTATCGTTCATACTGAAGCCGATTACGGTGAGCACGGCTGCAATGAAGTGCTGGTCGATTTCCAGCGGGAAGGGCACGATATTCTTCAGGAAGGAGAATACGGCCAGCGTTACAAATACGTCGTGCAGCAGGCCCACAATTGTACCCAGCGAATAACGCCAGTCGCGGAAACGGAGCAGGATGTACAGGAAGATGATCAGCATCGAGAAGAGGGTGGCTTTTACCGCGCCTTTCTTCAGGTCTTCCGAAATGGTGGGCTGCACGGTCTGCGAGCTCTCGATATGGTTTTTGGCGAACTGCTCAAAGCTTACGTTGGGGAGTACTTTTTTGAGCCCTTCATACAGCTTTTGCTGTACCTGTACGTCAGCATTGTCAACCCCTTTCAGGTAGGCCGTGGTGATGTTCAGGTGTTTCTTGTCGCCCACGGTTTTGATCACCGGGAAGTCGTTGAATGACGCTTTCAGGTCGTCGCGTACCATGTCGGCAGTAACGGGCTCGTTAAAGCGTACGGTGAAGCTGCGGCCGCCTTTGAATTCCACGCCTTCGTGGAAGCCGTTGAAGAAGGCGGCGATGCCGAGCAGGAAGATCACTACGGAAATGGAGTAAGCCACTTTCCGGTATTCAATGAATTTGAAGCTGGCATGCTTGAACACCCTTTCTGAAACTTTGGTGAAATAGTTGAAGTGCCGGTTCTTCTTGGTCCAGAAGTCAGTGATCAAACGGGAAACCAGGATACCGCAGAACAGGGAGAGGGTGATACCCAGCATCTGGGTGGTGGCAAAGCCCAGAACAGGGCCCAGACCAAAGATGAAGAGGATGGCAGCCGTGAGGAAGGTGGTTACGTGCGCATCGATTACCGGGGCCATTGACCGGCGGTAACCGTCGATCACTGCATTGTGGTAAGATTTACCCCGGGTAAGCTCTTCCTTGATCCTTTCAAAGATGATTACGTTGGTGTCCACCGCCAAACCTACGGTAAGTACCAGCGCGGCGATACCCGGCGCAGTGAGCGTGAAACTCATGGCCGTGAGTACGCCGATGGTGAACAGCAGGTTCAGGATCAGCGAAATATTGGCAACCCAGCCGCCGGTGTTGTAGTACACCAGCATCAGTACGAAAATCACGAGGAAGGAAATGCCAAATGACAGCATACCGCCGCGGGTGGCCTGTTCACCGAGGGTGGGGCCTACGATCTGTTCGGCCACGATTTTGGCCGGAGCGTTGGTTTTACCGGATTTCAGCGTGTTGGCCAGATCCTGGGCTTCCTGGATGCTGAAGCGGCCGGAGATTTCCGTTTGTCCGCCTTCAATGGCATTCATCACATTGGGCGCGGAGTAAACGATGTCATCCAGCGAGATGGCTACCGGGCGGCCCACATTGTTGCGGGTAAGTTCGCCCCATTTTTTGGCGCCCAGGCTGGTCATGTTCATTTTGATGGAAGGCTTGCCCTTGTCGTCGAAGCCCTGGAAGGCCTCTTCCACACTGGAACCGTCCATCGGGGCTTTTTCGCCGCCCGCTACGGTTTTCACCACGTAGAGGGGGATGTAGGAATCACCCTTGCCGTTTTCCGGTTTCACTTCGGCGCCATAGAGGAACTTGGATTCCATCGGGAAGTTGTTCTTCACGATGTCCATCGCCAGGAATTCGTTCAGGCGGCCGGTGTCTTTCGGGCTCACCACGAAGAAGTACTGCTGGTTGTAGGGCACCTGCTGGGCACGGATATCCTGGGCCCGCATCAGTTCGTAGAACAGGGTGGCGTACTGATTTTGTTTGGCGGTATCTTTTACTGTGGCCGTATCGCTCACGCCGCTGAGGTAGTTGCCGAGTGCAGTGCCGGCGGTTTCGTAAGCTTTTCCGATTTCATCGAGGTTGTATACAGCCCAGAACTGCAGGTTGGCGCTGGCCTGGAGCAGTTTGCGAACCCGGTCTTTGTCAGATACACCGGCCAGTTCAACCGTAATCACCCCTTTGTTTTCATCGAGGTTGATGTTGGGCTGGGCCACCCCGAACTTATCGATCCTTTTCCGCAGGATTTCGTAGGTTTCCTTGATGGCGCCTTTCGCAGTGGTGCGGATGATGGCAGTGGCCTGGTCGTCGGAATCCGTGGGTTTGATCTGTTTGTTGGCGCCGGAGAACAGGGAAGCCAGGCGCGTGCCCGGGTTCTGCTGTTTGAAAGCGTTCAGGAACAGGGTGATGTAGTCTGTATTGGTTTTGATCTTTTGCTCCGTGGCGGTTTGCAGCGCCCGCAGCAGTGCCGGATCGCGGGGGTTGTTGCTCATGGATTTGAGCAGGCCTTCCAGACTCACCTCCATGGTTACACTCATACCGCCCTGGAGGTCAAGACCCAGGTTCAGTTCGTTTTCCTTGCAGGTTTGATAGGTGGAACCGATGATGGGATAGATGGGTTTTTCGCTGGTGCTGTCAAGGATATGTTGCATCCTTTTTTTGACCAGCAGATCGTACTCTTCACTCCGGGTGTTGACACCGGGATATTGTGATTTGACGATGCGTTCGGCCTGGGTTTTCACTTTGCCCTCATAGCTGCGAACCACCCAGGTGTAGGAGAGCTCCCACAGGGAAATGATGATGAGCGCAATGGCAAAGAACCACACTAAACCTTTCAGTTTCATAAGCAGTAACTTTTTGTAGCTGTGTTGTCTGTATTTTTTAAGAGTGTGCAAAGATAGGGGAAAAACCCTTTGGCCCCGAGCGGCCTTTTTTTTGGGGAAAAACCCCATTTTGCGGGCAAAACCGACCCCTGATGCGTCCTTTTTTCCACCTTTTATTCCTGGTATGCCTGCTGCCCGTTTCGTGGGTTGCGGCGGCCGCCCCGCTTCCCGGTAAATACCCGGCTGCCGGTGACCGGCCCGGGAAGGATTCGCTGCCTGCCGACACCCTGCTCAACCGCCTGATCGGTGGTCTGCCTCTCCTGCAGAAGGGACAAAGGGCGGTGCAGGTGATCTACACCCGGGTTGACCGGGGCGCCAATGGCATTCCGGTGCTGCGGCATCATTACTGGAAAACCGACAGCAACCGGTATTTTTTCCCGGGTTCAGCCATGCGCCTGCCGCTGGCCCTTCTGGCGGTACAGCGGCTGGATGACTGGAAGCCGCTGGGTGTGGAGCTGGTGAGCACCCTGCTTACGGAGGCAGAACGGCCGGAGCAGACGGCTGTGTACAATGATCCCATGGCCCCCGACGGACGCCCCACGCCCGGCCAGTACCTGAAGCGCATGTTGCTGGGGGATGACGCCGATGCCTTTAACCGGCTCTATGAAATGCTGGGGCAGTCTGCTATCCACCGCGAACTCCGGGCAAAAGGATACGGCAACACTTACATCGTGCAACGGCAGGGGCCCCTGCTCAGCGAAGAACAAAACCGCTGCACCAACCCATTCCGGCTTCTCGGACCCGGTAACCGGGAACTGTTCCGCCAGCCCCTGCAGTGCAACACCGATGTTTACCCGGCGCGGCGCGACAGCCTGGGGAAAGCGTACTACAGTAACGGTAAACTGTATCCGCAACCGCTGAATTGTTCCGGAAAAAACCGGGCCAGCCTGGAACAGCTGCACCAGATGCTCATTGGCCTGGTGTTCCCCGAAAAGGTTACCTCCGCCAGCCGCTTCCGGATGGGTGAAGAACTCCGGCACTTCCTGCTCCGCACCCTGGGCGAATGGCCCGCAGAAAGCGGAATGCTGCCTTTCGGGGAAGATACTCTGCAGTATTATCCCGCCCGGGGCAGGTACCTGCTGCTGGGGGGGCGCCGGGGAGCAGTACCACCGGCCATCCGGGTGCTGAATGTGAGCGGCATCGGGTATGGTGCGGTAACCGATGTGGCCTATATTGTGGATACGGCCCGCGGGATCGAGTTTTTTGTTTCAGCCACGGTGGATTGCAGCCGCGACGGGGTGCTGCATCCGGATACTTACGACTATGAAACTGTGGGCAAGCCCCTGCTGGAGGCCATCGGAAAAAAACTGCTGGAAGAGGAGGCTGCCCGTCAGAAGTCCATCCTGCCGGATGCTGCCGAATGGCGCCATATCTTTGCCAGGCCCTGATGTAACGGGCGCCGGTGCGGCTGCGGAATGTTCACACGGGTGAGTTTCATACAACTGTCTTATTTTTACCGCCTAAACCAATTGCTATGTCTCATAACTTACTGAAAGGGAAAAAAGGAATCATTTTCGGCGCGCTGGATGAAAAATCCATTGCCTGGAAAACTGCGGTTCGCTGCCATGAAGAAGGCGCGCAACTGGTGCTCACCAATGCACCGGTAGCCTTAAGGATGGGTGAAATCAACAAACTGGCTGAACAGGTGGGCGCGCCCGTTATTCCCTGTGATGTAAGCAGCAACGAAGATGTGCTGAACCTGCTGCAGAAAACGATGGAACATTTCGGGGGTGGGGTGGATTTCATCCTGCACTCGATCGGCATGAGCCTGAACGTACGCAAGGGCAAGCATTATACGGAGATTGATTACGGCTTCAACCAGAAAACGCTCGATATTTCAGCCACCAGCCTGCACCGGGTACTGGCCACGGCCATGAAACTGGATGCCATCAATGAATGGGGCAGTGTGGTGGCCCTCACCTACATTGCTGCCCAGCGGGTGTTCCCCGATTACAACGAGATGGCTGATGCCAAATCGCTGCTCGAAAGCATCACCCGCAGTTTTGGTTATCACTACGGGGTAAAAAAGCATGTTCGCGTCAATACCATCTCCCAGTCACCTACCCGTACCACGGCCGGCAGCGGGGTGAAGGGTTTCGACGGGTTCATCAGCTATGCGGAAAAAATGAGTCCCCTGGGCAATGCCAGCGCGGAGTCCTGTGCTGATTACTGCGTAACGTTGTTCAGCGATCTCACCCGGATGGTTACCATGCAGAATCTCTTCCACGACGGGGGCTTCTCCTTTACCGGCGTTACCCAGGCGGTGATTGAGCAGATGGAGAAATGAGGGACGGATTGAGGCGTTCAGGGTTCAGCCAGCATGGCGGAGGCTGAACGCCTCCACTCACAGCTTCGCTTTTCCCAGGGCCTTTCCATATACTTCAAGACAGCGTTTGCGGGCGGTTTCGTGCTCAACAATCGGTTTCGGGTAACCGAAACTGTTGAGTTCGGGCACCCATTTCCGTATGTACGTGAGGTTTTTATCAAATTTCTCGGTTTGCAGCCGGGGGTTGAAGATCCGGAAATAGGGTGCGGCATCACAGCCGCTGCCTGCGGCCCATTGCCATCCCCCGTTGTTGGCCGCCAGGTCAAAGTCCAGCAGTTTCTGCGCAAAATACGCTTCGCCCCAGCGCCAGTCGATGAGCAGGTGTTTGGTGAGGAAGGAAGCGGTGATCATCCTTACCCGGTTGTGCATGAAGCCCGTTGCATTCAGTTCCCGCATGCCCGCGTCCACGATGGGGTAACCGGTTTGTCCCGCACACCAGGCGGCAAATTCATCCTCATGGTTGCGCCATTCAATCCGGTCGTATTCGGGTTTGAAGGCCTGTCCGCTGCCCACCCTGGGGAAATGCCAGAGTATCATGTGGTAAAAGTCGCGCCAGATCAGTTCATTCAGAAAGGTATCGGAAAGGGATTGTGCGTGTGCGGCCAGCTGCCGGATGCTGAGGGTGCCGAAGCGCAGGTGCACGCCCAGCCGGGAAGTGCCGGCCACTTCCGGGAAGTCACGTTGCCGGGCATAATGCCGGAGCAGTTCATCCTCCACGCCGGCAGGCGGAAAAGGCAACCCGGTTGCCCGGAATCCCATGGATTCCAGCGATGGCAGGGGCACCGGGTCCTGCTGATACAGGCGGTGCAGCAGATTACGGGTATCGAAGGGCACCAGGTGCTTTGCCGTGAGCACCGACCGCCATTTCCGGCTGTAGGGCGTGAACACGGTATAGGGCTTGCCATCATCTTTCAGCACTTCATCTTTTTCCAGCAGCACCTGGTCTTTAAAGGTGCGGAAACCTACGCCGGCCTTTTGCAGCAATTCGGCCACCTGCCGGTCGCGTTCCCGGGCATAAGGTTCATAATCATGATTGGTGTAAACGCTGTGCACCCGGTATTTCCGGATCAGTTCGGGGAATACGGTTTCGGGTGTTCCGTAATACACTTCCAGGCTGCTGCCCTGATGCCGGAGTTTTGCCTGGATACCTGCAAGGGCCTGGTGGATGAATTCCACGCGCCGGTCGCTGCGGTCTTCCAGTTTATCGAGGATATGGCGGTCGAAAATGAAGACGGGCAGTACCGGCATGCCGGCAGAGAGGGCATGCCAGAGTGCGGCCTGGTCGTCCAGGCGCAGGTCGCGCCGCAGCCAGCAGATGAGAATGGGTTCCATAGCAGGTTTTGCGTAAAGGACACTCAACAAACAGCTCAGCCAATGGTTGGCATCAGGAGCTGATAAATTTCGGTGCATTGCCGGTTGCTGTAGGTTTGATCACCGAACGACTGAACCCAGCGGATGGGGCGGATGGCGTTGGTGAGAAAAACCTCTTCGGCGCTGAGGAGGTCATCCGGGGTGAGGGCACATTCCTGAACCGGGATACCGGCCGCGGGGAGCCCGTGCAGCAGCTGCTGGCGCAGGGTACCCGCCACGCAACCTTCTGAGAGGGCAGGGGTGTACACGGTGCCTTCCCGGATGATGAAGAGGTTGGCGGTGGTGCTGTCGCAGAGGCGCCCATGCTGGTTCAGGATCAGGGCTTCATTCCAGCGTAGCTGTTGCGCATGCCGGGCAGCGAGCAAGTAAGGGAGGAAGTTGCTGTGTTTGAGGTTGGCCAGTTCATCGCAGCTTTTCCAGGCCCCGGTATAGAGGCCCAGCACCAGTCCGTTGCTGTTCAGGGCGCTGTGCTGTTCGGGCAGTTCCCAGCTTTCGATGAACCAGGAAGGCTGGTGGTTCACCGGGTCGAACAGGCCGCCGTCTTTGCGGAATACCTGCAGCCGCACCCGGGCCATTTGCCGGTGGCCGTTGGCTTCGAGCAGGCGGCAGATGGCGGCTTCCAGGAAGGCGGGGGTAAAGGTGGGCGGACATTCAAAACCCAGCACGGCCATGCCTTTCCAGAGGCGGGCGAAGTGCAGATCAGCGTGCAGGGGCTTGCCGTTCCGGCAGCGGATCGTTTCAAACACAGCATCACCGTAACGCAGCCCCCGGTTGCAGGGTCCCGCGATGGCTGCATCATCCGGAAGCAGCCGGCCGTTACAGAGGAAGCGTTTCATGCGCTAAAGGTAATGCGACGGCATAAAAAAACACCGCCCGGTCAGGCGGTGTTGCATAAAGGTTGGAGAGGATCAGGAGGTGGCGTTCTGGTCCAGGATATTATTTTTAACCGCGTAAAGAATGAGGCCGGCTGTGCTTTTGGCGCCGGTTTTCACTTTCAGTTTGTCGCGGATGGCTTCCACGGTACGCGGACTCAGTTCCACGATATCGGCAATTTCCTTGGTGCTTTTTTCCTCGCACATCAGTTTCAGGATCAGGATTTCCTTGTCCGTAAGCTGCGCTTCGGCCATGGCGGGCTTTTGCTGGGTAACCGTGTTTTTGGTTTTCAGGTTATTCAGCAGGGCTTTATTGGTCAGCGCGTTGAAATAGTATTCCTGTTCGAAGCAGGTTTTGATGGCTTCATAGATCACTTCACTGTCGCTGGTCTTGCTCAGGTAGCTGTTGGCACCCAGTTCCATGAGCTTGGTGATCATGCTGTGGTCGTCCATCATGGTGAGCATGATGACTTTGATATGGGGCCAGTTTTTTTTGATTTCAGGGAGTGCGCCAATGCCGTCCATAACGGGCATCTGGATATCCAGGAGGATCACGTCCGGCTGCACCATTTTCAGCATATTGAGCAGGTGCATGCCATTATCGGCTTCCGCGATCACTTTTACATCTTTTTTGGCGCTCAGCGCGGTTTTCACGCCGGCCCGGTAGAGCACATGATCGTCGGTGATGAGGACTTTAATAGGTTCAGAAAGATTACTGGTTGGCATTTCAATGATAGGTTTGGCGTTTACATAGGTACTTTACTAACGTAAAACTGCAAGTTCTATATATTTTTTTCAAAAATTCGGGTAAATCTACGTTTTATTTGAGGATGTGGAAATTACGGTGTGAGAGGATTTTATAATTGATAATCAAGTTTTATAAAGGATAGTTAGGCGAAGAGAAATTATATTCTGGCAGGGGTTAGATTTCAAAAGGAGGCATGTCTACTCTACCAGAGTCAAAATTCAACGCTTATTCTGCTCGAATCAATAGGTATTTTACGTTATAGTCTGTATGTACACATATTAAGAAGCATGCGAACTTGATTTGCGAAATGCGACATTCAATCTACTCGTGTTTACCAGATTAATTTGTTGTTATTCAAAGCGAAGTTGTATAAAACATGCATTCAAAAAGGGGAAAAATAACATTAAAAGTGGGTTTTTTCTTTGCTTGCTGATTTTAGCCCTATGTAGTTTTGTAAAAAATTAATCAATTGACTGCATTTGAATCTCTGGCATTAGTTTTCCAATGGATTTGTATGACATTATCAATGATTGCATCATTGAATTTATTAAAAATTGGTAATAGAAAAGTAATCCACATATTATTCATTTTGTATTCAGTTTTGGCTTTTTCATTCGGAAGTTTAAGTCTAATTGATTTAATCTATCAGAGCGATGAAATAAGGAATCTCCTTTATAATCTTCAGATATCGTCAATTTACTTTCACTACATAGTTTTTTCTATCTTTTTCTATTATGTATTTTATGACTCGCCTTTTAAATATCACTTTCTGATCTCATCACTCACTATTTTTATTATCATACTATTTGTCGGGAATGTTGATATAAGTAATGGCAGAAATCACTTAAGTTTTTTAGTGGCCAATTTATTTTTAATAGGATGTTCAATTGTCTATTTCCTAAACTTATTTAACAGGCCGCCAGAGTTTAATTTATTGCAGACCCCTTCTTTTTGGGTTTCAAGTGGCATATTAATTTCTATGAGCGTAACACTATTGGTTTTTCTATTTGAAAAATTTGATAATGGATACATGCAGAAGTATATGCTTAGGTATGTTATAGGTGTAGCGTCTATTTTTTATGGTGTTCTTCATTTGTTTTTAATTATTGCATATCGTTGTTCAGTTAGATGGGGTAAATGGATTTAGATTTTTAATTTTTCAAGAGTGTTTTTTTGTATGATTATTTACATCGTAGATAAGGCTTACGTCTTTAAGTTTTATTGAGCTTTTAAGTGCTCTTTTGCTCTATTTAAAGGCATATACATGTAAATAAGAATTTATGGGGTGAGTTTTAATTCCATTTAAAAGGGCTAATCTTAAAAAATGTAATAGCATTCATTGAGATTTGGTAAATTTCAAAATGCGTTAGTCATGAATATTACTCAAGAAGAAAATGTTTTAAAGTTCTTTCTTATTATAATTCTGTTTGTAGTACTTCTATGTGTATTTATAATAACCTTGGTTTTCAAATATCAAAAAAAGAGGCTTGATTATCTAAGTGATTTAGAAAGAATTAAATCTGAATCAGCAAATACGTTACTTCAGTCTCAACTTGAAATTCAAGAACAAACCTTTCTCCATATCTCTCGTGAAATTCATGATAACATAGGTCAAAAGCTTACTTTGGCTAAGTTGTATTTGAATACGATTCCCAATCTTGAGAATTATGATCAACTTTCTAAAATTCGAGATTCGTTAAAGCTGATTTCTGAATCTATTTTGGGTCTAAGTGAATTGTCAAGAGGAATGAGTACTGACTTTCTTTTAAATAATGGATTGGTTAAAGCCATTGAGAAAGAGGTTTTGATATTGAATCGATCAGGTGTTTTTAATGCTGAATTTCAAGTAGTCGGTGAAGAACGTTATATGGAGGGAAATACTGAATTAGTAATATTTAGGATAGTCCAAGAGTGTATTCAAAACTTCGTGAAACATGCTGATGCTAAAAATCTTTTTATCCGCTTGCATTATCATTCCAATAATATATTTCTAGAAATTTCAGATGATGGGATTGGGTTGAATGCGAAAAGTGGGAGTGGTGCTGGGTTTATAAATATGAAAAGACGGGCAGCGATGCTTGGTGGAACCTTTGTTGCTGAGGGAGATGGTAAGGGAACGCGTATCAATGTTAATATTCCAGTATAAGTCAAATTGCATGAGCATGGTGAAGATTATTTTGGCCGATGATCATATTCTTTTAAGAGATGCATTATCGAGTTTAATAAATGAGTTCGACAACTTTAAGATCGTTGGTGTAGCATCGAATGGTCAAGAGGTAATAAGATTGTTCTCTGATGGTCAAAAGCCTGACATTGTTATTCTGGATTTGAATATGCCTTTAATGGACGGTTTTGAGACTACAAAATGGTTATCACTCAACCATCCCGATGTCAAAATCCTCATTCTGACCATGTATGACTCTGATATTGCACTGATTCGTTTGTTGCAGGAAGGGGTTCGGGGCTTTCTCAAAAAGGATATTCACCCCGAAGAATTGCGGCATGCCCTGCAAACCGTTGTGGAGCAGGGGTATTATTATACCAACAGTACGGGTGGCAAAATTGCGGCCCTGTTCAAAAAAAGCAAGGGTGAGCAAAGTGCCCTGGAGAAGCAGAGCCTTACCGAAAAAGAAATTGAATTTCTGAAACTGGTGAGTACCGACATGACCTATAAAGAAATTGCCATGCAGCTGCATCTGAGTACGCGGGTGGTAGACAATTACCGGGAGGCGCTGTTCGAAAAGCTGGGGGTGAGGAGCCGCGTGGGACTGGCCGTGTACGCCATCAAGAACGGGATCATCCGGTTCTGACCGGCTTATTCGATGAGTTTATTCCGCATCCCGTACATGATCAGGCCGCCAATGGTTTTGGCATTCACTTTCATCTTCATATTCTGGCGGATCGTTTCAATCGTACGGGGGCTCAGGAAGATGATCTTGGAAATTTCTTCGGTGGTTTTGTCTTCAGCCAGCAGTTTCAGGATTTTCAGTTCTTTTTCATTGAAATTCACCACCGGAGTGGTGCCGTAATGCTGGCGGGCGCTCTTCCGCTGCATGAGTTTGCCCATCACCGCCCGGTTCACCAGGTCGTTGAAATAGAAATCATCATTCATGCAGGTGAGGATCGCATTGTAAATCTCCTCCGGGTCTGTCGTTTTGGTCAGGTAGGCGTTGGCCCCCATCTCCATCATTTTGCTGATCATCTGCTGGTCGTCGTACATGGTGAGTACGATGATTTTCACGTCTTCATATTCCTTGCGGAGCAATTCAATGGCATTGATGCCGTCAATTTCCGGCATCCGGATATCCATCAGGAGCACATCGGGTTTTTTGATGGTCATTTTGTGCATCAGGTCCTTGCCGTCTTCCGCTTCCCACAGCAGTTTCAGGTTCTCCTTGCCGGATAAGGCCATTTTTATGCCGTCGCGGAAAATTTTATGATCGTCGGCAATGGCGAATTTGATCAGGTAGTCAGCAGTTTGGTTCATATTCTTCTGGGCGGTTGCCTGTTGATGACAGGTTAAAGTTAATGAGAATCAGAATTTTAAACGGTTATTCCCTGTTTCGGAATTGCCAGTCCGGCCCGTTTTGCCACCAGTTTCCGGTTATTTTAAGGGATTTTACGACCCGGGTTGCGGGATTTTACCAGGTAATATTCCTTAAGGAATCGTAAGTTAACCTGTTTTTTGATCGTAAAAATACTATTTTTGACGGGTATTTTTACTTTTTTTTTAATGGCATTATTGTGCTTTTAATGATTTAAATATTTGATAATCATTTCATTGGATTGTTTTTTTTGATTCAATTAGTCTCTGACCCATTGTTTAAAAATTGGTTTACAATGAAGTTTGGTAGTCGAAACCATTAGTAAACCTCTAAACTCTACAAGCTATGTGGCACGTTAGAATCTAAAGGTTGATGAAATTTGATTTTTGAAATTGCGTTAGTTAACTTTGGAAAAACTGACGTCTATTTTACAAAATCTTATTTATATCACCTACTTAGCTGAATTATTGCCCTTCTTTCTGTTTATTTTTTTCTTTCGAAGGAAAAAGTCAACAGAAATGAGGGTATTTTTTTTATACACCTTAATTTTCTCTTTTTTCCTTATTCTTTCGGGAATATTCTTATTGTTTTATAAAGATCATTTTCATCAGTTAATTGTCAATAGAGTTTTCCTTGTTTGGGAATTTATTTTCTTGTCTTGGTTTTATTATACTCTTTTGAGATTTAAATACAAAAAGGTCTTCTTTATCACTGCAGCCACGTTCTTTCTTCTTTACTCAATTTTTGATTTTTGGGTGACTGATTCCGGTTCATTTAGTTTCATCCCGCTAGTTATTGAGTGCTTCTTTTTTCTTTTGGTTATTGTATTTTATTTCTACGAAAAGATTCAATTTAATATCGCAACACCGATTTATTACTCGCCTGATTTTTGGATTTCTGTTGCGTTTCTAATTTATTTTTCTGGTAATTTCTTTCTATTTCTTTTCTCTAAGTCAATGTTTGATAATCCTGGTTTTCGCGAACAATACACTGTGATATATGGCACTGTAACTATTATAAAAAACATTTTTCTTTCTACTTCAATAATTGTTTATTCAAATCTCCGACTTGAAGAGAATTCAATTCGGCCTTTAAATGTTGATTTGGATGCTATATATCCCTTCAATAAATAATTTCTAATATAAAACATGATCTTCCTACAGGCAGGCCCTAATCTTACATCCGGATCCAACTACATCATGTTATTGGGCACCTTGGGCATGGTCAGTCTTACCCTGGGGATTGTATTCTTCGTGATTTTTCACCAGCGGAAAGTGACGCGGTTCAACATGGAACTGAAAAAGATGGAGGAGGAAAAACAGCAGATACTCCTGAACGCCTCCATCAAGTTCCAGGAAGAAGAGCGTAACCGGATCGCGGCCGACCTGCACGATGACGTAGGACCGCTGCTGGCGACGGCGCGTCTTTACCTCAATGAAAACATTGTGAACCAGGAGCCCGCCGCGCAGCTGCAATCCATCTTCAGCGCCAAGCAGATCATTGATGACGCCATCCAGCTGATCCGCAACATCAGCCACAGCATGATGCCGCCCACCCTGAAAAACTTCGGGCTGGAAAGCGCACTCAGCGATCTCTTCCAGAAAATCAACGGCAGCGGCAACCTCAATGCCAGTGTGCGCTTTCATGATTACCGCCAGCGCATTAAACTGGAACAGGAACTGCACGTGTTCCGCATCATCCAGGAACTGGTGAACAACATCATGAAGCACAGCAATGCAGGCTTTATTCACCTCACCCAGAATGCCAATGCCACCCACAGTTATTTCAGGCTCCACCACGACGGGCAGGGTATTATCCAGACGGAGTTCGACCGCCTGAACCATACTTCCGCAGGGCTTGGCCTCAAAAATATTGCCTCCCGGGTGAAAGTGCTGAACGGCAGGATCCTGTTTGAAATCGATCCCAGCCATACCTATTACAAGGTCACGATTGAAGTGCCCAAAGAATCCCCTTTCTGAGTTCGTAATTTTACGGTCGTAAAAGCTGCATCCCTCCTCCGTAAAAGTCTGTAGGAATAAAACAGCGGTTGAGCCGGCTGAATTGCCGTTTCTTTTTCCTTAAATTTGTTCAACCCACGCTTTATGGATCCCATCAAAGTAGCCATCGCTGATGATCACCAGATATTCCGGAAAGGCGTAATCCTTTCCCTGCGGCCTTATACCAATATCAAATTCATTGCAGAAGCGCAGAACGGAGAGGAACTGCTGACGAAGATTGCCGAAAAGGAACCGGATATCGTACTCTGTGATCTGAAGATGCCCGTGAAAGATGGCATCGATACCACCCGCCAGATCGTAAAGGATTTTCCCAAAGTACGGGTCATTATCCTGACGATGTACGAGGATGAACGCTTTGTGGGCCACCTCATGGACTGCGGTGCTGCCGGTTACCTGCTCAAAAGCACCGAGCCGGCCGAAATCAGGAAAGCCCTGATGGAAGTGATGCGCACCGGGTTTTACATGAATCCGTTAGTAAACCGGGTACTCAACAAAAATAATTACAGCAAGCAGAAATTCAATCCCTCCCACACCAGTGAAATCGTGAACAGCGACC
>JAYRPG010000094.1:0-14419 GCA_041911275.1 Ferruginibacter sp.
ATCATTGATCAGCTCAGGGAAGCCGGTATCACGGAATTCATTTACATCGTGGGGTACCTGGGCGATAAAATCCAGGACTATATCAAGGAAAAATACCCGGATCTCAACAACTATTTCATTTACCAGAATGAACGCAACGGCACCGGCTATGCCATCGACCTCACCCGGCAGATCGTAACCCGGGATGAGGAAGTGCTGATTGTGCTGGGCGATACCATTGCCGAATTCAACCTCAAAGAAGTGCTCGAGGCACCTTATTCCATGCTGGGGGTGAAAAAAGTGGATGATCCCCGCAACTTCGGCGTGGCCGAGGTGGATGATGAGGGCATCATTACCCGGATGGTGGAAAAACCGGCCATCCCCAAGAGCAACCTGGCCCTGGTGGGAATCTATAAAATCCGCGAAACAAGCGTGCTCTATTCCTGCATCAAAAAGATCATTGAGCATGGCGAAAAAACCAACGAGGAATTCACCATCACCGATGCGCTGGAATGCATGATCCAGCAGGGCGCCCGGTTCCGGTACTTTAAAGTGCAGAACTGGTTCGACTGCGGCAAAAAAGAAACCCTGCTCGAATCCAATGCCACCATGCTGAAAAAATTCGGCGGCACGGTGCACGACCAGGATAAATTTGAAAACACCATCATCATCCCCCCGGTGAGCATCGGCGAAGGCTGCGATATCCGCAACTCGGTGATCGGTCCCAATGTGTCCATCGGGGAACATACCGTGCTGAATTATACCATCATCAAGGAATCCATTGTGGGGTCGTTCTCCAAACTCTACGATGTGGTGCTCGACGAATCCCTGATCGGCAGCGATACCGGCATCAAGGGCGAAACCCGCTCGCTGAACATCGGGGATGATACGGAGATTGACCTGGGATAAAGGGCTCATGTGCAAATGTGACAATTTGCCAATGATGCTTCTCCGGGGTACGAACGGATGAAACGTGTAAACCGGCCTGAAAGGTTCATGTATTTAACCTTTTGAACCTTTTGAACTTTTTGAACCTTTTGAACTTCACTCCCCATGCCTGCCTTTTCCAATTCCATCACCCGTCTCTTCAACATCCGGTATCCCCTGATCCAGGGCGGCATGATCTGGGCCAGCGGCTGGCGCCTAGCCAGTGCAGTGAGCAATGCCGGCGGACTGGGACTCATCGGCAGCGGCAGCATGTATCCCGAAGTACTGCGCGACCATATCCGCCAATGCCGCGCAGCCACCGATCAGCCTTTTGGGGTGAATGTTCCCCTCCTGTATCCCAACATCAACGAGCACATCCAGACCATCATCGATGAAAAGGTGCCCATCGTGTTTACATCAGCGGGCAATCCCAAAACCTGGACGCAGCACCTGAAGGCCGCGGGCATCACCGTGGTGCATGTGGTGAGCAGCAGCAAATTTGCCCTCAAGGCCCAGGAAGCCGGCTGCGATGCCGTGGTAGCGGAGGGTTTTGAGGCGGGCGGGCACAATGGCCGCGAAGAAACCACTACCCTGGTGCTCATTCCTGCGGTGTGCGCAGCCGTCAGCATACCCGTGATTGCCGCGGGCGGCATCGCCACCGGCCGGCAAATGCTGGCCGCGATGGTGCTGGGCGCCGGGGGCGTACAGATCGGCAGCCGCTTTGTTGCCAGCGAAGAGGCATCCTCCCATCCCGCTTTCAAACAAGCCGTGATCCAGACCCCCGAAGGCGGCACCCAGCTTGCCCTGAAACAGCTGACCCCGGTGCGCCTCATCAAAAACCCCTTCTTTGAACAGGTACAGGCCGCCGAAACCAGGGGCGCTTCCCCCGAAGAACTGCAGAACCTGCTGGGCCGGGGAAGGGCCAAAAAGGGTATGTTTGAAGGCAACCTGGAGGAGGGCGAACTCGAAATCGGCCAGGTGGCCGCCCTCATCCGCGAGATCCGCCCCGCCGCTGACATTGTCAACGAAATCTGGACGGAGTTCAGTCGGGAACTGGAAAATCCGCTGGGTGGGCGGGAATAGCCGGTTGAACTGAGAAGTTTAAGGTTTACAGTTTAAGGTTTAAAGGGGAGCATCCATTGATCCCCGGACTGCTGCCTGCCGGGCTGAAGGCATCTTTCTTTTTTCTGCATTTTTCCAAAAAACGGAATTTCTCCAAAATAAAAGAACGCTTTCTGCGTTTAAGGACTGAATGCCCTGGCAAAGCCGGACTGATTCAGTAAAAACTGACTGCCTGATGGGGTCCGATCCGTACCGCTCCATGAAACCTGGCCTGGGCTAAATTGTTGACTACCAATACCGAAAAAACCATGCAGCGTATCGAGCGGATCATCAGACAATGTACAGTTGCGCTATTTTGTACCCTGGTCAGCGTACAGGTACTGTCGCAACCCACTCCCCAGGGATTGAGCGAACTGGCGCCCGGCGCCGCTAACCCCACCCAGATGACCCGCAGCGGGTTTGAAAGTTTTTTCAAGGACAATAACCAGCGTAAAACCGCTGGCGGCGACCGCACCCGCGAAACACCTGAAATCCGCAAAAGGCTGGAGAATAAAAGGCTGGATAAAGACAGCACACAGGCCGACAACCTGCGCAAAAGCATGAGCAGCCGCGAAGAAACCTATGGCGCCAATATTTTTGCCAACAGCGCCGTAAATGATATTTCTGAATTGTCCATCCCGCCGGCTGATTATCCCATCGGCGTGGGCGATCATATCATTGTTTCCCTCTGGGGAGGCGGCGAATACCAGGAAGATTATATCGTGGCCCGCGATGGCGCCATCTTTCCTTCCGGACTGGGTAAGATCACTGTGCAGGGACTCACCTTCGAGAATGCCCAGCAGCTCATTACCGCCCGTTTCAGCACGGCGGTACCGGCCGGCACCAACATCCAGGTAACCCTGGGGCAGCCCCGCACCATCAATGTGAATGTGGTGGGAGAGGTGATGAATCCCGGGCCGAAACTCATTTCTGCTTTTTCCAATGCTTACAATGCCATCGGCCTGGCCGGTGGCATCACCGAATACGGCAACCTCCGCGAAATCCTCGTGAAGCGCAACGGTAAAGTGATCGAAGTGCTGGATGTGTACAAATACCTCACCACCGGCGATGTGGGCAAGCGCGTGTACCTCCAGAACAATGATTTTATCCTGGTGAGTTTTGCCCAGAAGAAAGTGCTGGCCACCGGTCAGTTCAAAAGGCCCATGTATTACCAGCTCAAAACCAGTGAGGGTATGAAAGCCCTGCTGCAGTACTCGGGCGGTTTTACCTCAGATGCCTACGCTTCGGCGGTAAAAGTGATCCGCTCAGAAAATGAACGGCAGATGATCCATGATGTCAACGCCAACGCCATCCTCAAGCTCCGCGATCAGGACTTTGAGCTGATGGACGGGGATATCGTGAAAGCCGAAATCGTAAAAAGCGGCATCGTGAACAAAGTGGAGGTGAACGGCGCCGTGGCCTATCCGGGCATCTATGAGATCCGGGCGAACGACCGGCTTTTTGACCTCATCAACCGGGCGGGCGGCATCACCAACAACACCTACCTGCCGCGGGCTTATATCTTCCGGGGCGCTGGTGATTCCACCAACATCAAGTCGGATAAACTCGAAGTGAGCCTCACGGATTATGCGAAAGACAATGCCGGCAGCGCCAACAATGTGCTGCTGCAGCCCAATGACGTGGTGCAGCTGTTCAGCACCAGCGAATTCGGCGATCCGCAATATGTATACATCGATGGCGAAGTGCGCAAGGAAGGCAAGGTGCGCAAGTATGGCGGCATGACCCTGCAGGACCTGATTTATCTTTCCGGCGGTCTCAAGCCCTCGGCTGAATTCGGACGCCTCGAAATTGCCAGCATTGTTGACATGGATTCGGCCCGCCAGGGATTGAAACCCACCCGCACGGTGGTGCGTTCCTACCAGATCAACTCTACCCTCGAACTGGATTCGGTGGCCGCCAAAGTGGTGCTGCGTCCTTTCGACCAGGTGCATGTGCGCAAGAACCCCAGTTTTTCACTGCAGGAAAATGTGCAGCTGGTGGGCCTCGTGAAATACCAGGGCTCCTATCCCCGGCTGGATAAGCAGGAACGCCTTTCTTCCTACATCGAAAGGGCCGGCGGCCTGATGGAGAACGCCAACCTCAGCGGGGCCATGCTGTACCGCCGCAAAGGCGATTACCTGCGGGAGAAGATGATGAACAAGCCCCGCCGCGATTCCAGCGGTAAGGTCCTCGAAGAACAGCTCATCAACAACCTGGATCAGCCCGTGAGCATCGACCTGCGCAGGGCGATTGAGCAAAAAGGATCCAAGTATGATATTGTACTGCAGGATCATGATATCATTTATGTGCCGGAAGTGAATCCCTTTGTTACCGTACAGGGCAAAGTGCAGTCGCCCCTCAAAATCACGTTTGATAAAGACCACACTTCCCTGCAATACTATATCGACAAAGCGGGCGGTTACGGCATCCGGCCCTGGCGCAAACGCATTTTCGTTACCTATGCCAATGGCCGCAGCAAGCGCACCAAAACCTTCTTCTTTATGCATTTTTATCCGAAAGTGGAAGAGGGTTGTGTGATCACCGTGCCGGAGCGGCCCGAAGGCAAAGACATTGGTAACGCCGTGGTGCAGGGCCTTACCGCCACCATTCCCCTCGTGGTGACTTATTTATTGCTGAGAAACTGATTAATTCCAGACTGTGAATACAAAAGCATTACTGCAGGCGGTGGTGAACCGCATCAAAAAATTCCGTTGGATCATCCTCCTGTCGGGGCTGGCCCTGGCACTGGTGGCCATGCTGTACACGCAGGGGCGCCGCACCAGTTATACGTCCAAGGCAACCCTTTTTCCCCTGCTCTCGCCCAGCGACAACAGTATTTCCAACAGCATGCTGCAGGGCGTGCTGGGCCTGAATGATGCCCCCAAATCCTTCAGCACCGAAGCCACCATCAACATCATTGAGCTGGCCCAGAGCCGCCGCATCCGTGAATCGGTGGCCGCCACGCGCCTCCCTGAGTTCGGGAACAAAACCATCAGTGAACTGCTGATTACCGACATCAACGAGCATCAGCCCTTCTACGCAAAAAGCCTTTCCATCCCGAAAGACAGCCTGAGCCTGGCCATCCGGGGTTCGGAACTGCTGAAAGACGACATCAATGCAAAGATGAACAAAAACGGCGTGCTGGAACTGTATTATACCGGCCGCAACGAGGCCTATATCACGCCCATCAGCAATGTGATTGTGGAGAAACTGTCGAAGTTTTATGTAGACCTCAAAAGGCAGAAGGCGCTGGACGATTACCAGTTTACCCTGGATAAAATTGATTCGCTGCAAAGAATGATCAATGCGGTGGACAAGCAGGCCATCGGCATGCAGCAGCGCACCATGTTTACCCCGGCCGAACTGCTGGAGTACGCCATTCCCAAAGAAAATGTAACCTCGGAGAAAACCCGCATTTTACGGCAGCGCGATATGTACATCAACAACCGCGACGAAGCGGTGTGGCGCCTGCAGAAAGTAACGCCCATCATTGCCGTACTGGACAAACCCACCGCGCCTTTTGACGTGAAAAAGCAGCCGGTGATTCTCATGAGCCTGATCGGATTTATCCTCGGCGCCTTCCTGGGCACAGCCCTGCTGATCAGTGGTTTGCTGTTCAGGTATCTCCGGGCCGAACTGCACCAGGCCGTGTTCGGGAAATAAAGCCCCGTTATTTCTGGGCGAGATAGTGTTCCGGATCTTTCACGAATTCATCCTTGCATTCCTTGGCGCAAAAGCCGTACACTTTTCCCTTGTACTGAGCCGTGTCTGCCGTATGCCCTTTCACCGGCATGCCGCAAACAAAATCCTTGTCTGCGTCCAGCTTCACTGCAGAAAGATCGGGCGTGGCTGCTGCAGGAGCAGTCATCGCGGCCGCAGCCGTGTCGGCAGCAGGCGCAGCCGGTTCTTCCGTTTTTTTATCGCCCGCATTGCTGCAGGCTGCCAGCAGGGAAGCGGCCATCAGGGAGGTGAACAGTTGTTTCAGCATGTTGTGCAGGTTTAATGAGGAACAAAGATACGGGCTCACTGGCTCAGGATTTCCGGAAGGCCCATTTGAACATTTCTTTCCACGAAGCTTTTTTGCCATACATCAGGATACCGGTGCGGTAAATTTTACCGGCCAGCCAGGTGGTGAACAGGAAGCCTGCCACCAGCAGGGCCATTGAAGTCACCAGCTGGTACCAGGGAACCCCGCTCGGTATGCGTCCCATCATCACAATCGGGGAGGTGAAGGGGATCATGCTGGCCCAGAACATCACGGGGCTGTCGGGGCTGTTGAGGTTGCTGCTCAGGATGATGAAGGCAAAGATGATGGGCATGGTGATGGGCAGCATCAGCGACTGGGCTTCCTGCGGATCTTCGTTGATCACACTGCCGATGGCGGCAAACAGCGACGCATAAAAGAGATAGCCCCCCAGGAAGTAAAACCCAAAACAGCCCAGGATCAGCGGCCAGTTGATGCCGCTGAGTTTGCTGAGCACTTCACTAGATTGGGAGAGGGTGGCGGCATTGTTGTTCATGGGCATGGCCTGGTTGGCCTGCTGTGCCTGCTGCAGCATTTCAGCTGAGAAGAACGCGGAGGCTGCGGTAGAGAGAATCATCACCAGGATGATCCAGAGGATGAACTGCGTGAGTCCCACGGCGGCAATGCCGAGGATTTTTCCCATCATCAGTTCAAAAGGTTTCACGCTGCTCACCATCACCTCCGCGATGCGGTTGGTTTTCTCTTCCATCACACCGCGCATCACCATCGCTCCGAAGATGAACATCGTGAGGTAGATCAGGATGCCGCTGATGAAGCCGATGGCATAATTTCTTTCGGCATTCACTTCTTCGGCCATGCCTTTTTCATTCACCACACGGTTATCAATGGTATAGGCATCCGCGCTGCGCTGGTCAATGCTGTCGAGTGTGGCGCGCTGGATGCCGCTGCTTTGCAGCAGGTGCTCCTGGTAGGCGCGGTTCAGCCGGTTCTCGATCTTGTTTTTGGTTTCAATGCCCAGCTGTTTTTTGGAGTAAACGGTGTAGCGGGCCAGGCTGCTGTCGCCTTTCAGGTTCAGCACGGCATCGTATCCCTTGCTGATGAAATTGCTGCTGTCTACCTCCCGGGTAAACACAAAACTCAGCTGGCTGCTGTCGCTTTTGAGGTTGTGCTGCAGGTAACCGGGATCGTTCACCACGGCAATTTTCCGCGCACTTTCTTTGGAAGACATGGCGAAGAAAACGCTGCCGAAAATAAACAGGATCATCACGATGGGCAGCAGGAAGGTGGAAAGCAGGAAGGTTTTGTTCCGCACCCGGGTGATGTATTCGCGCTGGATAATCAGGAATGTTTTGCTCATAACTCAATTCGTTGAAAGGGTGGAAATGGATCAGCCGGCCTGTTCAAACTGGCGGGCCTGGGGCGTTCCTTCCACCAGGCGGATGAAGATGTCGTTGAGGGAGGGCAGCACTTCATTGAAGGAGTGGATGTCGATGCCCTGGTTGATGAAATACTTCAGCACATCATTCGGCTTGCTGTCGTGCTGCAGTTTCAGCAGCAGGCTGTCGGGCTGGTGTTTCACCACCTCAAAAATATAGGTGGCCAGGTGGTGCGCATCAGTGCGGGCGCCCAGCCTGAACAGGTTTTCCTTGAACTGGTTCTTCACCTCGCTCACGGTGCCGTCGAGTATTTTCCGGCCCTTGTTCACCAGCACAATATGGTCGCAGATCTCCTCCACCTGTTCCATGCGGTGGGTGCTGAAGATGATGGTGCTGCCTTTCTGCGCCAGCCTGAAAATTTCATCCTTGATGAGGTTGGCATTCACCGGGTCCAGGCCGCTGAAAGGTTCATCCAGGATGATGAGCTGGGGTTCGTGCAGCACGGTGGTGACAAACTGCAGCTTCTGGCTCATGCCTTTGCTAAGGTCTTCCACCTTTTTGTTCCACCAGGTCTGCATCTCAAATTTCACAAACCACTCTTTGATTTTCTGCATGGCTTCGGCCTTGCCCATGCCTTTGAGCTGGGCGAGGTAGAGGGCCTGTTCCCCGATCTTCATTTTTTTGTACAGTCCTCTTTCCTCCGGCATATAACCGATGTAACGAACATCCCGGATCGGGTCAAAGGGCTGGCCGTTGAAAAGAATATGGCCTTCATCCGGATAAAAGATACCCGTAATCATGCGCAGCAGGGTGGTTTTGCCGGCGCCGTTGGGGCCCAGCAAACCGAAGATGCTGCCTTTGCGGATGTTCAGGCTGATGTCGTCTACCGCCTTTTGCGCGGCAAAGTACTTTTTCAGGTGCTGGAGTTCGAGTATGTGCATAGCGGAGTGATTGGGAACGGTCGCTAAATTAAGGCATTGTGCACATACGCCGTTTCAGGATGGATGAGCGGCAGGGTGGGGATGCCGTTTTACTGGGGCCGGCCTCAGGCCCTGCGCTGCAATGCGCCGGCGATCTGCAGGGCGATGCGCTCCCCGTCCATAGCGGCGCTTACAATGCCGCCGGCATAACCGGCGCCCTCACCGCAGGGGTAGAAATTGCTGAGCTGGGGATGAAGCAGGGAGGCAGGATCCCGGGGTATGCGTACGGGTGAGGAGGTGCGGCTCTCGGTGGCCACCAGCACGGCTTCATTGCTGTAGTAGCCTTTCATTTTTTTGCCAAAGGCCCGGAGTCCGCCGGACAGGCTGCGGTGGATGAAATCCGGCAGCACCTCCTGCAGGCCCGTGGAACGGAGCCCCGGCTGATAGCTGCAGTCGGGCAGGGATGCGGATGTCTTTCCCGTGCAGTAATCCACGAGCCGCTGGGCGGGAGCCACGAGGTTACCCCCGCCGGCGCGGAAAGCCTGCTGTTCCACCCATTGCTGAAACCACATCATCCGCAACGGGTGCGTTAAAAATGCATGAGTATCCTGTAAATCATTCCAGCCTTCTAAACCTTTTGAGCCTTGTAAACTTTTAAACCATGCGCCCAGTTCCGCCTCCTCCACGCTCACCACCATGCCGCTGTTGGCGTAGGGATTGTTGCGTTTAGACGGGCTCCAGCCATTCACCACCACCTCGCCGGGAGCGGTGGCGGCAGGAGCGATGATGCCGCCGGGGCACATACAAAAAGAGAATACGCCCCGGCCGTCTACCTGCTGTACGAGGGAGTAGGAGGCAGGGGGCAGGAATTCGCCCCGCACCGGGCAGTGATACTGGATGCGGTCGATCAGCTCCTGCGGATGCTCCACCCTCACCCCGAGGGCGAAGGGTTTGGCTTCCACCTGCAGCTGCTGCCGGTGCAGCAGCTGAAAGATATCGCGGGCCGAATGGCCGGTGGCGAGGATCACGGCATCTCCCTGAAAGCGGTCACCGCCGGCTGTTTCAACAGCATGCACCCTCCCGTTGCGGATATCGAGGGCGGTTACTTTCTGGCCGAAGTGCACGGCGCCGCCGCAGGCCATGATCTGCTCCCGCATGGCCGTGATGATGTGTGGCAGTTTATTGGTGCCGATGTGCGGATGGGTCTCCCAGCGTATTTTTTCCTCCGCGCCGAAATGGACAAAAAGCTGGAGGATGCGGTCGATATCGCCGCGTTTGTTGCTGCGGGTGTAGAGCTTGCCGTCGCTGTAGGTGCCGGCCCCGCCTTCCCCGAAGCAGTAATTGCTCTCGGCATTCACGATGCCCTGGCGGTTCATGGCGGCCAGGTCGCGCCGGCGCGTCCGTACATCTTTTCCCCTTTCGAGGATGATGGGTTGAATGCCTTTTTCCAGCAGCTGCAGCGCGGCAAACAAACCGGCAGGTCCGGCCCCGATGATCAGCACGCGGTGGGGCGAACGGCTCACATCGCGGAAGGTGAAAGGCCGCAGGCTCCGCTGCACGAAGGGTTCGTTGATGAAGGCCAGCAGGCTGAGCTGGATGCGCGGACTGCCACCCCGGGCATCAACCGACTGCCGCAGCCGGTGAAAGCCGGTGACCTCATGGGCCGGCCGCCCGGTTTGCGCGGCAATTTCCCGGATGATGGCCTGCGGATCAGCCGCCTCAGCCGGCAGCAGGCGCAGTGTTAGCGGCTTTTGCATGGTCAGGAAATCAGCCTAATCAGCAGGGGTTCAGAAAGGAAGATCATCAATGGCATCCGGGGGAGTGGCCGAAAAAGTGTCCAGGGGCTCCATGTATTCCGGGTCCGTTACCGCCGCATCCGCTCCGGGCTGCAGGACCTGCTCAACGCGCCAGGCATCGAGGTTGGTGATGTAATTCACGCGACCCTCCTTTTCCCAGCGGGAGCCTTTGATGTTGAACAGCACCCGCACCGTATCGCCGATGTTCACGCGGTCAACGATGGCGGTTTTATCCTGCACACACTGAAATTTGACATAGTTGGTCACGGACCGTCCGCCGATATCATCGGTTTTCTCCACCACAAATTCACGGGTTTTGAAAGTGGCCGAACGCTGCACCACTTCATATTTGGCAATCAGTTTGCCGGTTAATTCGTAACTCATATCCGTTGGGTTTCGGGGTAAAGGTACGCGCTAATTGCGCAGTAAAAATTTCTCCCGCTGAATTTCAGACCGGCAAGTAAAAAAAAGCTACCTTCAACCTCTTAACCTTTTATGCATTACCCTGCCAACATACGCCTCAAATGGCTGCTGCCCGCCCTGCTGCTGCTGGCTTCATGCAAAACATATTATCAGCCTTCATCCGTACAGTACAGCGATTACCGCATCAGTGCCCCCGCCGCGCCCGGCAATGAAATCAGCGCCCTGCTGAAGCCTTATGCCGACAGTGTGAACCGCACAATGAACGACGTGATCGTGACCAGTACGGTGCTGCTCGAGAAAAAGCAGCCCGAAGGCAACCTGGGCAACCTGCTGGCGGATGCCATGCGTGCCCGGGCCGCAGAAAACTACCGGCAGCCGGTGGATGCGGCCTTTGTGAATTACGGCGGCATCCGGCTGCCTTCGATCTCCGCCGGCGCCATCACCCGCGGCAAAATTTATGAACTCTCGCCCTTCGACAATGTGATTGTATTGCTGCGCCTGAAAGGCGCCTTGCTGCAAACCTTTCTGGATCATATCGCCTCCCGCGGCGGATGGCCCGTTTCCGGCATGCAGATGGTCATTAAAAATAAAAAAGCCACCGGGGTCGTTATTGGCGGCAGGGCCCTGGATCCGGAAACCACCTACAGCATCGCGGTGGTGGATTATGTGGCCAACGGTGGCGACAACTGCGAGATGCTCAAATCCCTGCCGCAACTCAACAACGGCTATCTTTTCCGCGATGCGGTGATGGAATACCTGAGCGCCTTGCAGCGTTCCGGAAAAACAGTGGATGCAGTGGCTGAAAAAAGAGTAACCCATGCAGAGTAGAAGAAATTTTATCCGGCAATCCGCGCTGGCCGCAGGCTCCCTGCTGGTTTCGCGGAATGTAATGGCGGGATGGCCGGCGGCTGAGGAAATCAACCGCCTCACAATCCTGCATACCAATGATACCCACAGCCGGCTGGAGCCCTTCCCGATGGACGGGGGACGCAACCAGGGGCTGGGCGGGGTGGCGGCCCGGGCCGACCTGATCCGCAAAATCAGGGGCAGTGCCGATAAGCCCTGGTCGCCTTACGACAGCGGCGACGGATTCCGTGCGGCCCAGGAAAGCAGCGTGCTGCTGCTCGATGCCGGCGACATCTTCCAGGGAACCCCGTATTTCAATATCTACAAGGGCGAGCCGGAAATCAAGGCCATGACGGCCATGGGTTATGATGCCGCCACCATGGGTAACCACGACTTCGATGCGGGGCTCGAGAACTTCGCCACCCAGCTGCAGCATGCCCGGTTTCCGATCCTGATCTGCAACTACGACTTTTCGCAGACGCCGATGGAATTCAAAAGCCAGCCCTGGGCTATTTTCAAAAAGGGCAAACTGAAAATCGGGGTTACCGGAGTGGGCATCAATCCCAAGGGACTGATCCCCGACGCCCTGGCCGGCAACACGAAATACCTCGACCCCGTGGAGCACCTTAACCGCGTGGCCGATTTTCTGAAAAGAGAGAAGGGTTGTCACATGGTGATCTGCCTCAGCCATCTCGGTTTTTCGTACAAGGAAGATCCGAACAAAATCTGCGACCTGATCCTGGCCCGCGAATCGAATCAGGTGGACCTGATTATCGGCGGACATACGCACACTTTTCTCGACGCGCCGGTTGTGGAAAAAAATAAAAACGGAAGCGATGTTATCATCAACCAGGTGGGCTGGGCCGGAATCGTTCTGGGCCGTCTGGACTTCGATTTCACGCGGTCTGGCGGGCAAAACCTCACCCAGTCACATACTGTGCTGGTAGGTAAAAAAACAAGTGAATAAAAATTTTTTTTTTCACAATTTTGATTGGATATTCGCCCTCCTGCACCAAAAGTTTTTTATTCGTACTGACCGTGCTGAAATCCGTACACTGAAAGACCTTTTGCATCAAAGAGAACAGCTATTAACTCATGATATAAATTGCTTTAGGAGTAATGCTTAAAGATTTTGATAAAGTATGGAGTAATTGCCTGGATATCATCAAAGACATTGTAGAATGGCAGCATTTCAAGACCTGGTTCGAACCCATTAAACCTGTTGCGTTAAAGGATAAAGTGCTCACGATACAGGTGCCCAGCCAGTTCTTTTTTGAATACCTGGAAGAACATTACGTCAGCCTGCTGGCCAAAACACTCAAACGTGAACTCGGCAAAGAAGCCAGGCTGGAATACCGGATAATGGTGGACAGCGGCAACAGCAAAAGCAAGCCGCTGACCATGGACATTCCCGGCAATGGCTACAAAACCTTTGCAAACAACGAGATGGATTTTCCGCTGATCATCAATAACCCGGTCAAGAACCCGTTCGTGATTCCCGGGCTGAAGAAGATGCAGATTGATCCGCAGCTCAACCAGGCCTATACTTTCGACAGTTTTATTGAGGGCGATTGTAACCGCGTGGCCCGGCGGG
Organism: Ferruginibacter sp.; assembly: GCA_041911275.1. Classification (GTDB taxonomy): domain Bacteria; phylum Bacteroidota; class Bacteroidia; order Chitinophagales; family Chitinophagaceae; genus Ferruginibacter. The sequence continues at coordinate 12,948 of JAYRPG010000094.1, forward strand.
CAGGAAAAACCGTGGCGGAGAAGCCCGGATCCACCTCCTTCAACCCGCTGGTGGTATACGGCGGCGTAGGCCTGGGGAAAACCCACCTGGCCCAGGCCATCGGGAACGAGGTGAAGCGACTGCACACCAACAAGGTGGTGCTGTATGTGAGTTCTGAAAAGTTCATCAACCAGTTTATCGATCACAGCCGCAATAACGCCATCAATGATTTTATTCACTTCTACCAGCTGGTGGATGTATTGATCATTGACGACGTGCAGTTTTTTAACCGTGCGGAAAAATCACAGGACGCGTTTTTCTCCATCTTCAATCACCTGCACCAGAGTGGCAAACAGCTGATCCTCACCAGCGACAAGCCGCCCAAAGACCTGGAAGGTGTGCAGGAAAGGCTGCTCAGCCGTTTCCGCTGGGGCCTGAGTGCCGATCTGCAGGCGCCGGATTACGATACCAAAATCGAAATCCTGGAGAAGAAAATGAAGAACGACGGCCTGGAAATGCCCCGTGAAGTGGTGAAGTACATCGCTTACAACATCAACAGCAATGTACGTGAACTGGAGGGCGCCCTCATCTCATTGTTGGCACAATCTTCGCTGAATAAACGGGAAATTGACCTTGAATTGGCCAAGAAAGTGCTCCGCAATTTTGTGAAATCTTCCAGCAAGGAAATCACCATCGAAGCCATCCAGAAGATGGTTTGCGAGTATTTTGATGTGCCCTACGACAAACTGCTCCAGAAAACCCGCAAACGCGAAATCGTGCAGGCCCGGCAGATCACCATGTACCTGTCCAAATCCTTTACCAAGAATTCGCTCAAAACCATCGGCGAGCATTTCGGCGGCCGGGATCATACCACGGTGATCCACAGCTGCCAGACGGTGAAGGACCTGATGGATACCGATGCCCTGTTCAAGGAATCGGTGCTCGAACTCCAGCAAAAAGTGCAGCTGGCGGCCATGTAAACCGGCTGTCGCGGCTCCTAATAGATTAAACCGGGTTTTTCCCGGTTTTTTTTGTGTTCTTATTTGGGAGTTATACCCGCGTATTGTATTTTTGCCACCCCTTAAAAGTTTAAGGAGGACGGTGAGGTGGATGAGTGGCTGAAATCAGTAGTTTGCTAAACTGCCGTACGGGTAACTCTGTACCGAGGGTTCGAATCCCTCCCTCACCGCAGGAAATCCCTGCAACAGCCGCCGGAAACACAGCGGCTGTTTTTTTTGGATCCTGCCCATCTGCTTAAGGTACGGGATGTAGCGTAGCCCGGTTATCGCGCCTGGTTTGGGACCAGGAGGTCGCAAGTTCGAATCTTGCCATCCCGACAACAGCACCAATGCCCCTGGCGAAAGCCAGGGGTTTTTTATTCGGCGGCGTTGCAAGCCCGCTTGCAAAAGCAGACGAATAAAAAACCCCACCGGCAGTATGCCGGTTCAGGGGCCTTGGTGCTGTTGTATCCCACACCTCAAGATCATCGCAGC
>JAYRPG010000095.1:0-55658 GCA_041911275.1 Ferruginibacter sp.
GACCTGGTGCAGGAAACCATGTACCGTGCCCTGGCCAATCAGGATAAATACCATGTGGGTACCAATATCAAGGCCTGGCTGTACACCATCATGCGGAATATCTTCATCAACAATTACCGCCGCAAAGCCAAACAGAACACGATTTTCGACAACAGTCCCAACGATTTTCTCCTCAACTACAACCAGTCTGCCGTGAGCAACAAGGCAGAGATGTCGCTGGGCCTGAAAGATATCCAGGCGGCCATTCCCCAGCTGCCCCAGATTTTCCGGAACCCTTTCCTCCTGTATTTTGAAGGGTACAAATACCATGAGATCGCCGAGATGCTGAACGAACCGCTGGGCACCATCAAAAGCAGGATTCACTTTGCACGGAAACTGCTCAAAGAACAGATCGCCCGTTTTTAATCCTGCCCTTCAGTATTTATCCCTACATTGTACATCTCCTGCCAAAAAGGAAATGAAAAAAACCATTGTCATCGGAAGCGGCTTTGCCGGTTTGTCTGCAGCCTGTTTTATGGCCCGCGCAGGCTGGCATGTAACCGTGCTCGAAAAGCACAGCATGCCGGGCGGCCGTGCCCGTATCCTGCAGGAAGAGGGCTTTCGCTTTGACATGGGCCCCAGCTGGTACTGGATGCCCGATGTGTTTGAGCATTTTTTCCAGTCGTTTGGTAAAAAAGTATCCGATTATTACCAGCTCAGGCGCCTCGATCCCTCCTACCGGGTGTACTGGCCGGAGGGCTATACCGATATTCCGGCGGATTATGCCGAGTTGCGTAAACTCTTTGAGTCCCTGGAACCCGGCAGCAGCCAGGCCCTGGACCGGTTCATGGAAGAAGCGGCCTACAAATACGAGGTGGGCATCAACAAACTGGTGTTCAAGCCCGGTCAATCGGTGGCTGAATTTGCCGACTGGGAACTGATGAAAGGCGTGATGAAACTGGATGTGTTCACCTCCATGAAAAAACACATCCAGCGCTATTTCAAGCATCCTCGCCTGCAGCAGCTGCTCGAGTTTCCCGTGCTCTTCCTGGGCGCCCTGCCGCAGCATACCCCGGCCCTCTACAGCCTGATGAATTATGCCGACATCAAACTGGGCACCTGGTATCCCGAAGGCGGCATGTACAGCATTGTGCAAGGGATGCACCGGCTGGCCGAAGAGCTGGGCGTGGAATTCCGGTTCGGCCATGAGGTAACCGGCATCAGCATCCAGGCCGGAATGGCCCGCCAGGTAACCGCCATGCAGGCAGGCGTTCCCGTGAGTTTTGAAGCGGATGTGGTGATCGGCGGCGCCGATTATCATTTCATCGAAAACCAGTTGCTGCCTCCTGCGCTGCGTTCCTACACCGAAACCTACTGGAAAAAGCGGGTGATGGCCCCGAGCTGCCTGCTGTACTATGTGGGACTCAGCAAAAAACTGGAAGGCATCACCCACCACTCCCTCTTTTTCGATACCCCGTTTGATGTGCACGGCCGCGAGATTTACACCGAACCCGCCTGGCCCACCGAACCTTTGTTTTATACCTGTGTTACCTCTGTAACCGATGACCAGGTGGCGCCTGCGGGCTGTGAGAACCTGTTCTTCCTGATTCCGGTGGCGGCCGGTCTGGAAGGTGATACCGAAACCCTGCGGGAAGCCTATTTTGAAAAAATCATCCGGCGCTTTGAAGCGCGTACGGGCCAGGATATCCGATCATCCATTATCTATAAAAAAACCTATTCAGTCAGCGATTTCGTCAGCGACTACCACGCCTTCCGGGGCAATGCCTACGGACTGGCCAATACGCTGCTGCAAACCGCGATCCTGAAGCCTTCGCTGCGGAGCAGGAAAGTGAAGAACCTGTTTTATACCGGGCAACTTACCGTACCGGGCCCGGGGGTACCCCCCAGCCTGATCAGCGGTGAGGTGGTGGCCCGGGAAATCAACCGCCACTTCAGCTGAAGCCAGGCCATTACCCAACCCGTACAAAATTATCAAGCGGCTGTTTTATGATGCAGTTATTCCATGAACTGAGCAGGCAGTGCAGCCGGCTCACCACCGAAAAGTACAGCACCTCCTTCAGCAGCGCCATCAAGCTGCTGCACCCGGAGCTGCGCACGCCCATTTTCAATATTTACGGATTCGTTCGCTTTGCGGACGAGATCGTGGACACCTTTCACCACCACGACAAAGTAAGCCTGCTCAACGGTTTCAAAAAAGATACCTATGAGGCCATCCGGCAGGGCATCAGCCTCAACCCGATCCTGCAGAGCTTCCAGGAAACGGTGAACCAGTACCGGATAGACCTGGGCCTGGTGGAAGCATTTTTTCATTCCATGGAAATGGACCTGTCCAAATCCAGCTACAACCGCGAACAATACCACGAATACATTTACGGCAGTGCGGAGGTGGTGGGGCTGATGTGCCTCTATGTGTTCTGTGAAGGCAACGCAGAACAGTACCGTCAGCTGAAACCCCATGCCCAGTCGCTCGGCGCCGCCTTCCAGAAAGTGAACTTCCTGCGGGATGTAAAGGCAGATTACCAGGACCTGAGCCGGACCTATTTCCCGGGGGTGGATTTCCGCAACTTTACCGACAGCATGAAGCAGCAGATCGAGGAAGACATTGCCGCAGACTTCAGCCATGCTTATGCCGGCATCGTGCAGCTGCCGGTAAAGGCCCGCTTCGGGGTGTATGTGGCATACAAATACTACCTCTCGCTGTTTAATAAAATCAAACGCACCCAGCCCCGCCGGATCCTCGAAAGCCGGATCCGCATCCCCAATTACGGCAAAGCCATGATTGTGGCCAAGGCCAGCCTGCGTGCACAACTCAATATCCTGTAAAGAAAACGCCATGGAGGTGATATTAGTGGATGAACTGGACAACCGGGTAGGCACCATGGAAAAACTGGAGGCACACCGCAAAGCCCTGCTGCACCGGGCCTTCAGCATTTTCATCTTCAATGCTAAAGGAGAGATGCTGCTGCAGAAAAGAGCAGCAGACAAATACCACAGTCCGGGCCTCTGGACCAATGCCTGCTGCAGCCATCCCCTGCCCGGCGAACCGGTGGAACAGGCAGCCTCCCGGCGGCTCATGGAAGAGATGGGCTTCAGTACCCCCCTCGAAAAGGCCTTCAGTTTTGTGTACAAGGCCCCTTTCGACAACGGCCTCACCGAACATGAATACGACCATGTGTTCACCGGAACTTTTGAAGGCCCCATCCAGCCCGACCCGGCGGAAGTAAGCGATCACCGCTACCTTCCCCTCGACGAACTGCGCGAACAACTGCACCTCCACCCGGAAGCCTATACAGAATGGTTCAAAATTGCTTTCCCGCTCCTGGAGGAGCACCTCAAAAAAGCATCCTGATCCTTTCTTTTGGCTATTTTTGAAACCAACTATGCAACCCAGAACGGCAATTGTGATCGGGAGTGGTGTAGGCGGAATGGCCGTGGCAATCCGGCTGAGCCTGCAGGGCTTCCGCGTACAGGTGTTTGAGAAAAACGACTATCCCGGCGGCAAGCTCTCTGCCTTTGTGCAGGAGGGTTTTCATTTCGATGCAGGCCCCTCCCTCTTCACCCAGCCGCAGAACATTACCGAACTTTTTGAACTGGCCGGTGAAAATCCGGAGCACTATTTCCGCTACCGGCCGGTAGACCTGGCCTGCCGGTATTTTTACCCCGACGGGCCGGTGGTGAACGCCTGGACCGATGCGGAACAATTTGCCGCCGAGCTGTCAGCGAAACTCGGCGAAGATGCGGATACTGTTCAACGTTATTTAGCCGGCGCCGCCCGCACTTACGAAGACATCGGCACCATCTTCCTGAACCATTCCCTGCACAAACGCAATACCTGGCTGCACCGCCGGATACTCCGGGCGCTGGGCACCGTGCGCTATGGTCATCTCTTCGGCACCCTGAACCGCTTCAATGAACAGCACTTCCGCTCGCCGAAAACCGTACAGCTCTTCAACCGTTTTGCCACCTACAACGGGAGTGACCCCTACCGGGCGCCGGGCATGCTGAGCCTGATCCCCCACCTTGAACTGGGCCAGGGCACCTGGTATCCTGAAGGCGGCATGATCAGCATCACCAATGCCCTGCACCAGCTCGCCAAAAAACTGGGTGTGGCATTTCATTTCGGCACCCCGGTGGAACGCATCATCCATCACGACTCCCGCGTGCAGGGCGTGGTGGTGAACGGAACCAACATCCCGGCCAGCGTGGTGGTGAGCAATGCCGATGTGTATTTCACCTACCAGCGTTTGCTCAATAACCCGCCCCGGGCACGCAAACTGCTGCGGCAGGAACGGAGCAGCAGCGCCGTGATTTTTTACTGGGGCATCCGCAAAGCCTTTCCGCAGCTGGACCTGCACAATATTTTTTTCAGCGGAGATTACCGCCGCGAATTTGAAGCCATCTTCCGGCAGGGCGGTTTTTATAAAGACCCCACGGTATACATCAACATCACTTCAAAAATGGATCCCGGTCACGCGCCGGCCGGTATGGAAAACTGGTTTGTGATGGTGAATGCCCCGGCGCACCGCGGGCAGGACTGGGAGTCGAACAAACAGATCCTGCGCGGCTTCGTGCTGGAGAAACTCTCGGCTGCCCTGGGCGAAGACCTCAGCAGCCTCCTCGTTACCGAAGCCACCCTGGACCCGCTGCTGATAGAAGAGCGGACAGCCTCTTTCATGGGCTCGCTGTATGGCACCAGCTCCAATTCAAAAATGGCCGCCTTTCTGCGGCATCCCAATTTCAACAACAGCATCCGCGGGCTGTATTTCTGCGGGGGCAGCGTACATCCCGGAGGCGGCATTCCGCTTTGCCTGAAGAGTGCCCGCATCGCCGGTGAACTGGTTGCCCGCAATCACGCCCCCCAAAGTCATTAATGCATGACCCTGCTGCAACTCCCCAAAACCACCCGGGCCGCACTCATTGCGTTGCTGTTTCATGGCGTTGGTCTGGCCGGCATCTTCAGCGGCACCGCATGGGTGCTGGCGGCAACACCGCTGAACCTGCTGCTGAGCACCGGATTGCTGATCTGGTCAACAGAACAGCGCAACCGGGCCTTCTGGATGCTGCTGGCCGCCTGCTTCATCACCGGCATGATCACGGAGATCATCGGCGTGAACACCGGACTGCTGTTCGGCGATTACCGGTATGGCGCGGTGCTGGGACCCGGCATCGCCGGCGTACCCTGGGTGATCGGCTGCAACTGGTTCATCGTGATCTTCTGCTGCGGCACCAGCCTGGAGCTGCTGCTCAACCGCCTCCTGCCCACTGCGCCGGAAAAACTGAAAAGCCTGTCACTCGTGGTAGACGGGGCTATCCTGGCGGTGCTGTTCGACTGGCTCATTGAGCCGGTGGCTGTGCGGCTGGGTTACTGGACCTGGAACGGCGGCGACATTCCGGTACTGAACTATGTTTGCTGGTGGGCGATCAGTTTCGCGCTGCTGCTGCTGTTCCGCCGCTGGCGGCCGGAGCAGCCCAACAAATTCGCCGTACATTTGTTACTGATACAGATTTTATTCTTCCTGGTATTGCGTACCTTTTTACAAGCCTGAACATGTCGAGCATCCTTTTCATCGCGGTAGTACTCCTCACCTTCATCATCATGGAAGGGGTAACCTGGCTTACCCACCGGTATGTCATGCACGGCTTTTTGTGGTACCTCCACGAAGATCACCACCAGAAAGGACCGGGTTTCTTTGAAAAGAATGATGCCTTCTTCCTGATTTTTGCCATCCCCAGCTGGCTTTGCATCATGCTGGGGCTGCAACATGAAGTATACTGGGTGGCGGCCATTGGTTTTGGCATTGCCCTCTATGGCCTGGCCTATTTCCTCGTGCACGAAGTGATCATCCACCAGCGTTTCAAATGGTTTACCCGCAGCAACAACCGCTATATCCGCGCCATCCGCTGGGCACATAAGATGCACCACAAACATCTCGGCAAGGAAGACGGCGAGAGTTTTGGCATGCTCATCGTAGCCAAAAAATACTGGGATAAAGTGCGGGAGGACCAGCGGAGAATGGAGGCGGAGAAGAAGCAAGTAGTATGAGTGGTTTCTGAACGCCCCGGGTTGAATCCACTGAATATTCAATATTCAATGTGCAATTTTCAATGTTCAGCTGGAAGAGGTCGGCCTTATTATAATCAGTTACCTACCCAATGCCAAAAGCAGAAAACACTTTATAGTAGAGAACAGAAAAGACGATGAGGGGACAATCCCCCTTTTTTAAAATCTTGATACAGACCTACCAGGCCTTTTGTTATCCGGTGCCGATTATTTTAGTAAGCTGGCTGAATGGTGAATTCTTACAATAGCAACCTGTGTGCTGGAAACTTTGTAGACAATCCGGTAATTACCCTGAATAATTTCTCTGAGTGTTTCATCATTAAACTCGGGAACTACTCTGCCTGATTTAGGGAAATTTTCTAATTGATCAACCCGTAATATTATTTTATCAACCACTCTGTCAGCATACACTTTTGAATCCTTAGATATATACTCATGAATAGCTCTTAAGTCTTCAAGCGCAAAGTCTGTCCAGATTATCTTTACCATTTCCTGGCTATTTCCCTGACTTTAGAATGACTGATCGTTTCCTTTCTCTTTAACTGGGATAGCCCTTGCTCGATTTTCTCAACAAAAACAAGCCTTTCCAGGAGTTCTTCCAGTTCGAATTCCTTGGGTAACTCTTTAATGGTATCAAGTGCTTTGTCTCTTTTCATCTCCCGGATTTTAATACAATGTAAGCCATTTTTCTGAAATCCGGAGGCTTCCATGAGCTTCTGAGCATTGGAAAGATTAGTATCAGACCATGTCCGTTTATCGACACTTTATCCGATAGATACTGCGGGTTCTTCACTGAAAATTACACATTGAAAATTGATTATTGAAAATTTCACTACCATTGTAATACAATCACTGTCAAGAGATTTCCTGAAGTCCCTGCCCTCAATCGGATTTTTTCTTCTTTACAGTACCATCAGCTTCTATTATATACACAGCCTGGCTGTAGCTCCAATCTTCCCAATCGTATTCTACCGTAAAAACCGATTCCCGACCGGATATGGATACTTTTATCCGGGGGCATTCTTTCAATTTCGTAAACGGAATCTTTATCAGCGTCATACTATCGGAGAAATCACTGAAACGAACCTGGTCGCCTTCTTTAAACAATGTAGTCAGGGAATCAGGCTTTCGTGAACTATCATAGACCAAAAAAAGCTCAAAAAACAAGGGAGGTTCAAAATCATGGTTAACATGTCGCACACCATGATCAAACACATACAATTTAAAGCTGCTGTATTGAATTAATAATTAATAGTAAAAAGCAGTATAAGATTCATAAGAATATAAATTAAACCATTCACATTGACAAAAAATTTTTCAATCAACTATTTTATATTATAACTGCATAAGAAATCTTTTCATGAAACTGCTAAAAATTCTTCTGGATTTGAATCTGCTTTTCCTCCCATCAGCAACAGCAGCACCGGCAGCAGCACCAGGTTGGTCATCGTGGCCACCAGCAGCGTAACCGAAGTGAGCCAGCCCAAAGCAATGGTGCCGCCAAAGCTGCTGAAGCAGAAAATCACAAAACCGGCAATCAGCACCATGGAAGTGTACACAATACTCAGTCCGGTATGACGGATGGTGGAGGTGACCGTAATTTTTACATTGTTGTTATGCGTAGGCAGTTCCTGCTTGTAATTCACCAGGAACCGGATGGTGATATCAATCGCAATGCCCAGGGCCACGCTGAATACCAGTACCGTGGAAGGTTTGAGCGGAACACCCGCCCAGCCCATGATACCCGCCGTAATCACCAGCGGAATCACATTGGGGATCAGCGAACAGAGCAGGATGCGGGCCGAGCGGAACAGGTAGAGCATGCTCAGCGAAATCAGCAGGAATGCCCAGAAAATACTTTCTTTCAGTCCGTTGATGATGTAGCGGCTTCCTTCCAGGAAAGTTATGCTGGTGCCGGTAAGCTGTACGCGGTACTGGGCGGTATCGAACAACTGATCCACCCGCTGCTGGATGCTGTCGAGCACCTTCGGCAGGCGGGCGGTACCGATATCGGCCATGCTCACGCTGATGCGGGTGGTTTGCCGCGTGGAATCCATGAATGACGACAGCATGCGGCTGAGGTTATTGCCCTGGGTGCTGTCGCTTTTACCGGATTTTAAATAATCGCCCAGGAAGGCCAGTTCGTACATCGTGGGCATCCGGTAGCTGGCGGTATCCCCTTCAAAAAAGGCCTGTGTGGCAAATTTCAAACCCTCCGCGATGCTCAGCGGCTGGTTCATGTTGGGCATGCCGGCAATATACTGTGCCAGTGAATCGCATTTGTTGAACGCAGCCAGTCCGCGGCTCCCGGAAAGCCCGTTCTTCTTTTTCGCATCCACCAGAATTTCCAGGGGCATCACGCCCTTGAAATGCTGCTCAAAGAATTTGAGATCGGTGTACAGTTTGTCTTTTTTAGGCAGGTCATCCACAATGAAGCCCACGGTTTTGAGCCGGAACAATCCGACAATGGCACCGGCCAGCAACAGCCCTGTGGTAGCATACACCAGGGGTTTGTGGTTGAGTACCCATTTCTCAATTTTCAGCAGCAGCCGCGTGATCCATTTGCTCTGGAGGTAATGCGTTTGTGCCTTACCGGGAGCCGGCAGGTAACTGAGGGCGGCGGGCAGCAGGATAAACGAGATCACGAAGATGAGCATGATGCTGATGCCGGCCACCACCCCGAACTCCTGCAACACCGCGCTGCGGGTGAAACTGAACACCCCGAAGCCAATGGCCGCAGCAATATTGCAGAACAGGGTAACCACCCCCATCTTGCCTACCATATCGATCAGCGACTGGCGCTGGTTGCCGCTTACGAGGTACGAAGTGTGGTATTTATTAATGAAGTAAATACAGTTGGGGATACCGATCACCACAATCAGCGGGGGCACCAGGGCGGTAAGAATGGTAACATTGTAATGACAGAGATAGAGCACGCCCACGCTCCACACCACCCCCATCAGTACCACCAGCAGGGAAAGCACGGTGGTGCTGATCGAACGGAAGAAGAGCAGCAGGATCAGGGCACTGAGGATCACGGACCCGGCCAGGAAGAAGCGCATTTCCTTCTGGATACGATCGCTGCTGATGGTGCGGATCAGCGGCAGCCCGCTGCGGTAGGTGGTTTCGCCGGTGGCTTTTTCAAACCGCTCCACGCAGGTGAGGATATCGCCCACGATGCGGGTGCGGAGCGGCGAATTGAGGGAGTCCTTGTTGATGGATACCCCCATCAGGTAGGTGCGGGTATCCGGATTGTAGAGGCGGTATCGGTAGAAGGGCAATTGGAGAAACACCGACCGGGAACTGTCGAGTGCCGCCTGCGTGCTGATGCTGTCCGGAAATACTTTCAGCGCCTGGAGCCTTTCGCCGAGGCTGTCCTTCTGCAGGTTGATGGCCGAGGATACACTCAGCACCCCCGTTACATGGCGCACCTGCCGGATATCGGCGATAAGGCGGTGATAGGTTTGAAAATACGGCAGCTGGAAGAAGCGGTCGGTTTGCACCGCAATCACCAGCACATTGCCATCATCGCCGAATTTCTGGCGGAAGGCTACGTAATCCTGGTACTTGGGATTGTCGGTAGGAATGGCTTTGCCGAATTCATAACTGAGTTTAACCTGACGGGCAAAATAACCCATCACAGCGGTTACGGCCAGGAGCGCCACCAGCAGAATCAGCCGGTAACGCAGCACCGCCGCGCCTAATCGTTGCCACATAACGCTTACAAGTTAGATGAAAGAAAAGCGCTGCAAAGAAAACCAATTTATACGGGATTGAGGCTGCCAGCCTGAATCTTGCCTAAATTTGAACCTGAAGCGGCATGACACATAAAACCAAGGGCATTGTACTCCGGGCGGTCCGCTATGGCGAAAGCAGCCTGATCGTTACCGTTTTCACCGAAAAATTCGGCGTGCAGTCGTACATCGTGAACGGCGTGCGGCGGGGCGGCAAAACGGGATCGAAAGCCGGATTCTTTTCACCCGCCGCCCTGCTGGACCTGGTGGTGTACCACCACGAACAAAGCAGCCTGCAGCGCATCCGCGAATTCAACTGGGCAGCGGTTTACCGCGAGGTGCTCACGGATGTGATCAAGAACAACGTGGCCCTGTACATGATGGAGCTGCTGTACAAATGTTTGCGGCAGCCCGAACAGCAGGAATCCCTGTTTTATTTCTGTGAGGATGTACTGCTGCACCTGGATAATGCCTCGCCGGCCTGTACGGCCAACCTGCCCCTGTACTTCACCCTCAACCTCTCCCATTTTCTCGGCTTCCGCATCAATGATGATTACAGCGCAGAGCACCCGGTACTCGATATGCAGGAGGGCTGCTTCACCGAAACGGAACCCCTGCACCCGCATTACCTGGCCGGTGATGAGGCCCGCACCCTGGCCCAGCTGCTGAAAGTGATGCAGCCCGCCGAGCTCGAACAGTTCCCCATGCACCACAGCCGGCGGCGCCTGCTGCTGCAGCAGCTGCATACCTATTATGCGCTGCACATCCCCGAATTCGGGGTATTGAAAACCCTCGATGTGCTGCAACAGGTGCTCTGAAGGTGTGATGATTTCCCGTTGATGGCTGCTACTCTCCCCCAGTTCTTCCCGGAAAAAAAGACGCCCCGGGGGTATGCCCTCACCTTGACTCCCGGCGCGGCGCCGGATAGCTTTGCCTCATGATGACAAGAACAGGCTGGCTGATCATCCTGCTCCTCTCCGGTACCGCCCGGGCGCAGTGGGCGGATGATTTCAGCGACGGGGATTACGAGTACCAACCGGTATGGCATGCCGCAGCGGGCCAATGGCGGGTGAATGCGGATGGACAACTGCAATCCGCCAGCAATACGGCCAACAGCAGTTTCCAGATCGTTACGGCCAGTCATGCGGTGGAACAAACCAGCTGGGCGTGGTGGATGCGGCTGGACTTCAACACTTCCTCCGCCAATTATGTGGATGTATTCCTCACGGCCACTGATTCCAGTCTGCAGGCGGCGACCAACAACGGATATTTTGTGCGCATCGGCAACAGCAATGATGAGATTGCCCTTTACCGGAAATCGGGCAGCAGCATCGTCAAAATCATTGACGGCGCGGATGGCAGCACCAATGCCAGCAGCAGCCGGATCCGGATCCGCGTGACCCGTGACGAGGCGGGGGTATGGAGCCTTTACCGCGACCTGAGCGGCAGCGAAACGGCTGACTTCCTGGAAGGCCGGGCAACCGATCATACCTGGACCGTTGCTGCCTTTTTCGGAATCCTGGTGAAGCAGAGCAGCACCGCCGGTTTTGCGCAACGGCACTATTTTGATTCGTTTACAGTTGACCGTTATATTCCTGATACCCTGCCACCCCGGCTGCTGCAGCATGTGGTGATCGACAGTAACCTCCTGGGCCTCACGTTCAGCGAAGCGCTGGATGCCGGATCGGTAAGGATCAGGGAACATTACCAGGGCCTCCTGCCTGCTCCGCAGCCGGATTCGGCCTGGCTGGATGCAACCGATCTGCGGCGGGTGCAGCTGCGTTTTGCAGCGGCCTTGCCGCCGGGCACGGAGCTGAGCCTGCTGGTCCGCGGGCTGCAGGATCTGCAGCAGAATGCGCTCCGCGATACCCAGATTCGTTTCGTGTATTACCGCCCGCGTTACGGAGAGGTACTGATCAGTGAAATCATGGCCGACCCCTCCCCGCCTGCCGGCTTGCCCGAGTGCGAATGGCTGGAGCTGAAGAACAACAGTGCCTTCCCGGTGAACCTCAGGGGCTGGCGGCTGGGAGATGGCAGCGGCCTCAGCCGGCCCTTCCCGGAACAACTGCTGCCGGCGGGCGCTTACCTGATCCTGTGCGGCAACAACTGCGCCGGCTGGCATCCTGCGGGTACGGCCCTGATGCGTTTACCTGATTTTCCCTCCCTCAGCAATGAGGGCGAGTGGCTGTACCTGCAGGATGGTTCCGGGAAGCTGATGCATGCGGTGGGCTATCAACCGGCATGGCACCGCAACACCGTCAAACAACAGGGCGGCTGGTCGCTCGAAATCATTGATCCCTTAAACACCTGCGGCGGCGCCGAAAACTGGCGCTCCGCCGAAGACCCTTCCGGCGGTACACCCGGCCGGCAGAATAGCGTGAATGGTTCCTTACCCGACGAATCAGCGCCCCGGTTGCTGCGGGCCTTTGCGCCCGACAGCTTCCGGCTGGTGCTGGTGGCCAGTGAAGCGCTGAATCCGGAGGCACAGGCTGACCCAGGGCTGTACAGCATTGAACCGGCGATTGGCGCCCTGCTGTCGGCCACGGTTGAGGAGCCCGCCCGTAACCGGATCCTGCTGCGTTTCGCCAACCCCCTGGCTCCGGGAATCCTCTACAGCGTTAAGGTGAGCCACCTGCAGGATTGCGCCGGCAATATCCGGAACCATCCCGAAGCGGTAGTGGCAGGACTGCCTGACATGGCCGGTCCGGCAGAGGTGGTGCTGAATGAAATCCTGTTCAATCCCCCGGCTAACGGTGCCGACTACCTTGAATTGTACAACTGCAGCCGGAAGCTGTTTGACCTGCAGCAGCTCAGTATCACCAACCGCAATGCGGCGGGCAGCCTCAGCAGCCTGGTGCGCTGCAGCGATAGCCCCTGGCTCTTGCTGCCGGGGCAGTATGTGGTGCTGACAGAAAACCCGGACTGGGTAAAGGAAGCCTATCAGCCCCTGCACCCCGATGCGGTGCTGCCGCTGAGCTCCCTGCCCTCCTGGCCGGATGACAAGGGCAACGCCGTATTGCTGAATGCTGCCGGTACCGTGCTGGATGAACTGGCCTACCGTGAACAATGGCATTTTGCCCTGATCAGCAACCGGGAAGGGGTGGCCCTGGAACGGGTGGATCCGTATGACGCTACCAGATCATCAGCCAACTGGCAATCCGCCGCGGGAAGCATGCGGTACGGCACCCCCACCGCACGCAATTCGCAGTACCGGAACCCGGAACCGGCGGCCGCCGAATGGGAACTGACGCCTGCCCTGATCTCGCCCAACCAGGACGGGCAGGATGATTTTGCCGTGATCCGGTACCGCCTGCCCGAACCCGGATATGTAGCCAGCATTGTGGTATTTGATGCAGCCGGACAGCCCGTGCGCTACCTGCAGCGCAACGCTTACTGTGCCGAAGCGGGCAGTTTCAGCTGGGACGGGCTGGGTGAATACAACCGGCAGCTGCCGGCCGGCATTTATATTGTGTGGGCAGAACTGTTCCACAGCAGCGGCCAGGTGAAGCGGTTCAAAAAGGCGGTGGTGGTTAGCCGCTGAAGCAGAGCCGATTGGGCACAAAAAACCGGATATCCTGCTGGGCACAGGCTATCCGGCAATTCCAGGTTCAGTTCATCAGAGCAGGGCCTGCTGCTGCAGGTATTCCGCGATCTGTATGGCATTGGTGGCGGCCCCCTTTCGGAGGTTATCGCTCACGATCCAGCAGTTGAGGGTATTGGGCTGGGTTTCATCGCGGCGGATGCGGCCCACAAAGGTTTCATCTTTTTCGTGTGCGGTTAACGGCATGGGGTACACGAAATTCGCCACATCATCCTGCACCACCACGCCCGGCGCGCGGGATAAAAGTTCCCGCACTTCGGCCAGGTCAAAATCGTTCTCGAATTCAATGTTCACACTCTCGCTGTGCCCACCCATCACCGGAATGCGCACCGTGGTGGCCGTTACCCGGATGGTATCATCGCCCATGATCTTCCTGGTTTCATTGGTCATCTTCATCTCCTCCTTGGTATACCCGTTTTCGAGGAAAACATCGATATGGGGAATGGCATTGAGATCAATGGGATATTTATAGGCCATGGGACCGTCCTGGATACCCTTCCTTTCATTCATGAGCTGGTCTACCGCCTTCACCCCGGTGCCGGTTACACTCTGGTAGGTGCTCACCACCACCCGCCTGATCCTGTAGCGCTCGTGCAGGGGTTTCAGCACCACCACCATCTGGATGGTGGAGCAGTTGGGGTTGGCGATGATTTTATCGGCTGCTGTGAGCACATGCGCATTGACTTCGGGCACTACCAGTTTTTTGGTGGGGTCCATCCGCCAGGCGCTGGAATTGTCGATCACCGTGATGCCCGCTTCGGCAAACCTGGGCGCCAGTTCCAGGGAGGTACTGCCCCCGGCTGAAAAAAGGGCTACGGCAGGCTTTGCGGCCACGGCATCCTGCCAGCTCACGACCTTATAGGAGCGGCCTTTGAATACCACTTCCTTGCCAATCGACTTCTCCGAAGCCACGGGAATGAGTTCGGTAACGGGAAAATTCCGTTCCGCCAGCACCTGCAGCATTTTGCTGCCGACCAATCCGGTTGCGCCTACCACTGCTACTTTCATAATGTTGGGTTGTTTTTAATGAATAAAGTTATGACATGAATCCATGCAGGCTTGAACAGATCTCCCCAAACAAAAAGCCCTCCGGTTGGCGGAAGGCTTATTATGTTCGGTATACACAGAACGGTTAACCCTCCGCCGCAGAACGGCGTTTGGTAATGGTGCTGTGTTGGATAGTTCGCATTGCGGAGCGAATTTACAGTCTTCGTATATAAAATCCAAAATAATATTGAAATTAATGGTAATTGTTCACCAAATCGATTGCATTATTAGATTTTGTATAGCATGGATGATAAAAGAAAGGGCTGCATCCGGGCGCAGTGCTGCAGTTTTTCCGGGATGTTGGAGCCATGCTCCGCAACCGGTATCCACATCAGCGGCGTTCAGATACAGCCCTGCAAATGTTTCACAGGATTATAGCTTGCCCGACTTGATTTCATCCACCACGCCCGGATCCAGGAGGGTGGTGGTATCCCCGAGACTGGACATTTCGCCTTCGGCGATTTTGCGCAGGATGCGGCGCATGATTTTGCCGCTCCGTGTTTTGGGCAGTCCGGTTACAAACTGAATCTTATCCGGTTTGGCAATGGGGCCGATGATTTTGGAAACCGTCAGGCTGATGTCCTGGCGGGTGAGGTTCTCATCATCATGATGCCCGTTATAGATCACGTAGGCATAGATGCCCTGCCCCTTGATGTCGTGGGGATAGCCCACCACGGCGCTCTCCACTACGCCGGAGTGCATGTTGATGGCATTCTCCACTTCGGCGGTACCGATCCGGTGCCCGCTGATGTTGAGTACATCATCCACGCGGCCGGTGATGCGGTAATTGCCGTCGGCATCCTTCAGGGCGCCGTCGCCGGTAAAATACAAACCGGGGTAGGTGGCGAAATAATTGGTGCGGCAGCGTTCGTGATCCCCGTAGGTGGTGCGCAGGATACCCGGCCAGGGCGCTTTGATGCAGAGGTTGCCCTTCATGATGCCGTTTTCATCTTTCTCGGTGATTTCATTGCCGTTTTCATCAACCAGCAGCGGTTGCACGCCCGGCATCGGGAGGCTGGCCCAGCTGGGCTTGGCCGGGGTTACGCCCGCCATGTTGCTGATGAGGCAGGCGCCGGTTTCGGTTTGCCACCAGGTATCCACGATGGGGCATTGTTTACGGCCGATGTGCTCATCATACCAATGCCAGGCTTCTTCATTGATGGGTTCGCCCACCGTGCCCAGCACTTTCAGCGAGGAGAGATCCTTGCCGCGGATCGGGTCGGTGCCATAACTCATCAGGCTGCGGATGGCCGTGGGCGCCGTATAGATACAGTTCACCTTATGCCGCTCCACGATATCCCAGAAGCGGCCCGCATCCGGCCAGGTAGGAATGCCCTCAAACATGAGGGAGGTAGCCCCCGCGCTCAGCGGGCCATACACGATGTAACTGTGGCCGGTGATCCAGCCGATATCGGCCGTACAAAAATGTACATCGCCGGGCTTGTACTGAAATACGTTCACAAAAGTGTAGTTCGTCCAGAGCATGTAACCGGCCGTGCTGTGCACCACGCCCTTGGGCTTTCCGGTGGAACCGGATGTGTAGAGAATAAATAGCGGATCTTCCGCATCCATTTCTGCAGCCGGGAAGGAAACCTTACCGTCTTTTTCCACCTGGTGCTCGGCATGTTCCATCTCATCCTCCCACCATACATCACGACCTTTGATCATGGAAACCGGGGTGCGGGTACGGGTGTACACAATCACCCGCTTTACGGTGCGGTTGCCGATGAGGGCATCATCAATCACGCCTTTCAGGGGAATGTCCTTGCCGCCGCGGTAAGCGCCATCGCAGGTGATGATGAACTCAGCCTGGGCATCATAGAGCCGGTCGGCAATGCTCTGGGCGCTGAAACCGCCGAAAATCACGCTGTGAATGGCGCCGATCCGGGCGCAGCCCAGTACGGCATAAGCCAGTTCGGGCACCATCCCCATGTAGATACAAACCCGGTCGCCCTTTTTCACCCCGTTGTTCACCAGCATCTGCGCTACCTGGCACACCCGCTTGTGGAGGCGTGCATAGGTAACCACGCGTACCCGATCTTCGGGATTATTGGGTTCCCAGATGATCGCCGGCTTGTCGGCCATCGTTGCCAGGTGCCGGTCGATACAGTTTTCGGTAATATTGAGTTTGCCGCCGGCAAACCACTCCACTTTCGGTTCGGTGAAATTCCAGTTCAGGACCTTCTCCCATTTCTTCCGCCAGGTAAAATTTTCAGCAATCTTACCCCAGAAGCCTTCGGGATCCTCCACGCTCTGCCGGTACTGTTCGTGATATTGTTCCAGCGAGGTGATCTGATAAGGATAGTGCATATGGCAATCATTTTTTTGTGAGGATAAAAGTAATCATTGCGCCCGGCGGGCGCTAATTTTATTCTGCTAAATTGGTATATTTATGCTAATTAAGTATAGCTGCTGTTGTAAATTTCCGTTATGAAACAGATTGCCTGCCCCCGTTGTCAGTCGGAAGACAGCGCCAAAAGCGGCGTGGTGAAAGGAAGACAGCGCTACCGCTGCCGCAGCTGCCAGTATCATTTCACGGTGCTGAAACAGGGTAAAAACATCGATCCCTATTATGTGATCAAAGCCCTGCAGCTCTATATTGAAGGCGTTACCTTCCGCGAAATTGAGCGCATCCTGGGCATCAGCCATGTATCGGTGATGAACTGGGTGCGCCGGTACAACATCAGGGCGCCTGAAAACCATGAATACCGGCCCACCTACAAAGTGCTGAACCACGCTGAACTGCTGGAATTTATGGCCCGGCGCGAGTCGCTGAAAGGCACGGGGTGCATGATCACCGAACTGGGCGACAAATTCATGCTGATCAAATGGGAGCGCTTCCGGAAAAATACCCTCTGACCGATATACTGTTTAGCAGCGGCATAGGTGAGGCTTGGTTTCCGTGCCGGCATCGTTGGATATTGGTGGAAATTTTAAATCGATTGCTATGATCACCAAAACGATT
Source organism: Ferruginibacter sp. (assembly GCA_041911275.1). GTDB lineage: Bacteria > Bacteroidota > Bacteroidia > Chitinophagales > Chitinophagaceae > Ferruginibacter. The sequence goes on from JAYRPG010000095.1 coordinate 17,409, forward strand.
GCCGTAGCCTGCCTTGCCTGCAGTGGCAGCCTCGTCATGGCACAGGGCAATGCCCCCGGCATTGACCACAGCTACAAACCCATGATGCTGAAACTGGATGAAAAAGGTCAGAAATTCATCCGCCTGATCACCTGGCACCAGATGTGGATCACCCACACGCAGAACAATCCCGGCACCCTGGACATCAACGGCAAAGTGCAGAACTCGGCCACCGACATGGCCATCCGCCGTTCGCGCTTCCTGATCCAGGCCCAGGTGTCGCCGCGTTTCATGATTGTGAGCCACTGGGGCATCAACAACCAGAGTTTTGTGAATGGCGGCGCGGCCGGCGCCCTGGGCTCCGGGGCCAGTGCCACCGGGCAGGGCGGCAAACGACCGCAGCTCTACATCCATGATGCATGGACCGAATACGCCGTGAAGCCCGGAAAGCTGTACCTCGGCGCGGGCCTTCATTACTGGAACGGCGTGTCGAGGATGAGCAGTCACAGCACCCTCACCTTCATGACCCTCGATGCTCCCATCTTCAACTGGTACAACATTGAAGCCACGGATCAGTTTGCCCGTCAGCTGGGAATCTATGCCAAAGGCCAGCTGGGCCGCCTCGACTACCGCGTGCACCTGAACAAACCCTTTGCCTTTGGGGTGTCGCCCTCCGCCATCAGCTCGCCCGTGGCCGCGAATGTGCTGAATGAAAACTGGAGCACCGGCGGGTACCTCAACTACATGTTCTGGGACAAAGAGAGCAATGCAATGCCCTACTTTACCGGCACCTACTTCGGCACGAAAAAAGTATTCAACATCGGCGCGGGATGGTACCAGCAGAAGGGCGCTACCGCCAGCCGCAGGACGGCCGCCGACTCGGTGCAACTGCACAACCAGAGCAACCTGGGGGTGGATGTATTTCTCGACATGCCGCTGAACAAGGCCAGGGGCACCGCGCTGAGCCTGTACAGTGTATTTTACAAATACAATTTCGGGCCCAACTACCTGCGCAATATCGGTATTCTGAACCTGCATGGCGCCACCCAGCCAGTGGCCAGCAACGCCGATGCCAGCTGGGCCGGTGGCGGCAACCTGCAGCCCACGATCGGCACCGGTGAAATCTGGTATACCCAGCTGGGTTACCTGCTGCCGAAACTGAAAAACGGCACGGCCTTCATGCCCTATGCCGCCTTCACCTATAAAAACTTTGACCGCATCGGCAAAGCATCGGGACAGTTTGACCTCGGCATGAACTATCACCTCAATAACCATCATGCCAAAGTGACCCTGCAGTACAGCACCCGCCCGGTATACAAAGCCGTGGCCGGCGCGCCGGTGCGCAATGGCAGCAAGGGTGAGTTCATCCTGCAAACCCAGATCTTCCTGTAATACAGGCATCCCTCCATCACACAAAAAACAAAGACAGTATGCGCAACAACCAGACCACTGAAAAAGGAATGGGCTTCATCATCGGGGCCTCTTCCGTGGGTACGCTGATCGAATGGTATGACTTCTACATATTCGGTATGCTGGCCACCATCATCTCCAAACAGTTCTTCCCGGAAGATTCCGGCACCTCTGCCCTGCTGAGCACGCTGGCCATCTTCGCTGCCGGCTTTATTGTACGGCCCTTCGGCGCCCTCGTATTCGGGCGGCTGGGCGATCTCATCGGCCGCAAGTACACCTTCCTCCTCACCCTGATCCTGATGGGCGGCTCCACCTTTGCCATCGGCCTCGTACCCGGCTTTAAAACCATCGGCTGGGCCGCACCGATCCTGGTGCTGGTGCTGCGCCTGGTGCAGGGCCTTGCCCTCGGCGGTGAATATGGCGGCGCCGCCACCTATGTAGCGGAGCACGCGCCGGCCCACCGCCGCGGTTTCTGGACCAGCTGGATCCAGACCACCGCCACCCTTGGCCTCTTTCTCTCGCTGGGCATCATCATCCTCATCCGCCAGAGCCAGGGCGTGGAGCAGTTCTCCTCTGAATGGGGCGGATGGCGCTATCCCTTCTGGATCTCCCTCCTGCTGGTGATTGTATCCATCATCATCCGCATGCGCATGAGCGAGTCGCCGATGTTTGCCAAAGTGAAGGCCGAAGGAAAAACCTCCACCAACCCCCTGAAAGAAAGTTTCGGACACCGGGCCAATTTCAAAATGGTGCTGGTGGCACTGTTCGGCGCGGTGATGGGGCAGGGCGTAGTATGGTACACCGGCCAGTTTTATGCCCAGTCGTTTATCGAAAACATTTGCAAGGTGAACTTCGTGGAGTCGAGAGATATCCTGCTCATCGCCATCCTGTTTGCCACCCCCTTCTTTGTGATCTTCGGTTCACTGAGCGACCGCATCGGCCGGAAATGGATCATGATGCTGGGCATGTTCCTCGGCATCATCTCGTACCGGCCGATCTACCGCGCCTTCCTCGACTGGACCAGTGCTGCCAACCGGGTTGCCCTGGTGGATGCTGCCCGTACCGTAACCTCCCCGGCACTGGCCAGCATCGACGCGAAGGATAAACAAAAGATGCTGATCACCACCCGTTACGATACCGCCTATACCGATGGCGCTGTGTATAGCTATACCAAAACCGATACGCTGCACCTGGCGACCGCGTACGCCGGCCACACGGCTTCCATCGGCTATATCCTGCCCAACCTGGAAAACCCGGCTGCAGCCGATACCGTGGTGGTGAAGGTGAAAGCCAAAGCGGAGGTTAACCTGGCCGAAGGCATCAGCTATGTGGCGGTGGATAAAAAATCGGCAAAGCCAGCCGCTGTGATTGAAAAATCGCTCGACAGCACCACCTTCTGGAAAATGATTCTCCTCATCTTTATCCAGATTGTTTACGTCACCATGGTGTACGGCCCTATCGCCGCCTTCCTCGTGGAGATATTCCCCACCAAAATCCGGTACACGTCCATGTCACTGCCTTACCACATCGGCAACGGGGTATTCGGCGGACTGGTACCCTTCCTGGGTACGCTGATTGTGGAGTTCACCAAAACCAGCGAAAACCCGGCGGGTGATCCGCTGGCCGGCCTCTGGTACCCCATCGGGGTGGCCACGCTCTGCCTGATCATTGGTATTGTTTACCTCAACAATAAGATTGACGAAGACGTCATGGACTAAACCTGATTCTCCACAAAAAAAATTCAAGCATATGAACGCAGTCAAAAAATTTCTCGGACTTATCTGGATGCTGCTGGCACCCGTGATTGTGGGCTTTTTGTTCTGGCAGGCCTCGGATAAAATCAGCAAAGCCACCGAAGCTGCCCGCTCCAACGTAATGCTGCAGTGGGTGATCATCCTCATCATCTTCCTGCCGATCTGCCTCGGACTCCTCATTTTCGGCTACTATTCCTTTAAAGGGTACTATGATCACCTGCCGGAGAGTTCGAAAGAGATCACCGACTACTGATTCCTTCCGCTGATTTCACGGGATAACAGAGTTTGCCTAAATTCGGGCAGCACTGTTATCCCTTTTTTATTACGATGAATAACCGGATAAGAAAACAACGGCTGGTGATGCTGATGGTGCTCCTGCTGATTTTACTGGCATCCCCGATCCTGGTGGCAGCCAGCAGGCCCCGGCTCGTGCTGGGCATCCCCCTGCTCTACCTCTACATCTTCGGGGTGTGGGCGCTCGGCATCCTGCTGCTCTTCCGGCTTTCAGGCGGCAAAAAAAACCGCAGGGATGAATAACCTCGTGGCGATACTGAGTGTGGTGCTGTACCTCGCCCTGCTGTTTGGCGTAGCCTACTATGCCGAATACCGGCTGCGGAAAAAGAAAAGCCTCATCAATAACGGATATGTATACGCGCTGTCGATGGCCGTGTACTGTACGGCCTGGACCTATTATGGCAGTGTGGGCCGGGCAGCCGGGAGCGGTATTGAATTTCTTGCCATCTACCTGGGCCCTACCCTGGCCGCCGCCCTTTTTATCCCGGTACTGCACAAGATCATCCGCATCTGCAAAACCCAGCGCATCAACAGCATCGCCGACCTGATCTCCACCCGCTACGGCAAAAACTTTTCCATCGCCGTGGTGGTCACCATCCTTTGCGTAGCCGGCATCATCCCCTACATTGCCCTGCAACTGAAAGCCATTTCGAGCAGCATCCACACCATTACCGGCGGCACGGAAGTGAGCCTGGCCGGCTTCCTGCACGACGACAGCTTCTACATCACCCTCCTCCTGGCCGCCTTCATCATCCTGTTCGGCACCCGGTCTATTGATGCCTCCGAAAAGCATGAGGGACTCGTGGCAGCGGTGGCCTTTGAATCCATCATCAAACTGGCCGCCTTCCTGGCAGCCGGGCTGTTTGTGGTGTACGGCATCTACAACGGATTCGGAGACCTGTTTACAAAAGCCGCGGCCACAGCCGGCACCCGCGATCTCTTTCAGCTGCAGGGGCAATCTGCATTATCGGGCTGGACGGGCATGCTGCTGGTTTCCCTGCTGGCCGTGTTTTTCCTCCCACGGCAGTTCCAGGTGAGTGTAGTGGAGAATGTGCAGGAGAGCCACCTGAAAAAAGCCACCTGGCTCTTCCCGCTCTACCTGCTGCTCATCAACATCTTTGTGCTCCCCATTGCCTTCGGCGGAAAACTGCTCTTTGCCGGGCAGGCGGTGGATGCAGACACCTATGTGCTGGCCCTTCCGCTGCAACAGGGCCACACGGCCCTGGGTCTTTTTGTTTTCATCGGCGGCTTTTCCGCCGCCACGAGCATGATCATTGTGGAAACCATTGCCCTGAGCACCATGATGAGCAATAACCTGGCCGCGCCCGTGCTGCTCTCGGCCATGCGGTTCCGCCCTGCCGGCGACCGCCTGCTCAGCCGGCCCATCCTCCAGATCCGGCGCTTCAGCATCCTCCTCATCCTGGCCCTGGCTTATATCTATGATAAAACCATCGCCCAGCATCTCTCCCTGGTATCAATCGGACTGGTATCCTTCGTGGCGGTGGCGCAGTTTGCCCCCGCGGTGATCGGCGGCATCTACTGGAAAGACGCTTCCAAGAACGGCGCCATGGCCGGCATCTGCACCGGTTTCGCGATCTGGTTCTTTACCCTGGTGGTGCCTTCGATGGTGAGCGCCGGGCTGCTGAATGAAACCGTGCTGCGGGAAGGGCTGTTCGGACAATCCTGGCTGAAACCTTTTTCCATCCTGGGCGTGGAGGGCATGGATTCCATCACCCATGCTGCTTTCTGGAGCCTGCTGGCGAACCTGCTGGTATTTGTGGTGGTATCGTTGTACAGCCGCAAGAAGCCGCAGGAAATTTACCAGGCCGAGATTTTTGTTGACATCTTCCGTCACTCCGGTTCACCCGATTCCGGTGCGGTGTGGAAGGGTACTGCTGAGCTGCCGGCCCTGCGCGCCCTGCTTGAGAATTTTCTCGGCGCCGAGCGTACCCATAAGATCCTGAGCGGTTATGCCGCGCGGCACCGGATTGCGCTGGATACCCGCCGTGCCGATCCGCGCCTGGTGGCCTTTTCGGAAAAAGTGCTGAGCGGGGTGATCGGCTCCGCGTCGGCCCGCATCATGGTGAGCAGTGTCACCAAAGAAGAAGAACTCCGGATCGATGAGGTGCTGCACATGCTTCGGGAATCACAGCAACTCATCGGCCTCAACAAAGAACTGCGGAAAAAATCGGCCGAACTGGAAAAAGCCACTGAACAGCTGCGCCACGCCAACAACCAGCTGCAGGAGATGGACAGGCACAAAGATGAATTTCTGTACACCGTTACCCATGAGTTGCGCACACCGCTGACATCGATCCGCGCCATGGCCGAAATCATTCATGACCATCCGGGCATGAAGGCGGAGGAACGGCAGCATTTTCTCGCGGCCCTGATCCGCGAAACCGAAAGGCTCAGTCATCTCATTACGCAGGTGCTGAATCTTGAAAAATATGAAAGCGGCAGGCAGGCCCTGAACATCAGCAGTGTGCAGCTCAACGGGCTGCTCCGCGACGCCCTGCAATCCATAAAGCCGCTGGCTGATGAAAAGCAGATCCGCACCGAACTGCGCATCCCCGACAGCATGTTTATTGTGCAGTGCGATGAACACCTGATGATGCAGGTACTGAACAACCTGCTGTCCAATGCCGTGAAGTTTGCTCCGGAGAAAGGCCTGGTGAGGGTTTCGGTACATGCGCATGACCGCGAACTGGAACTGTGGGTGGAAGACAATGGAAAGGGAATTGAGCCGGCACTGCACGAGCTGATCTTCGACAAGTTTTTCCAGGCGAAAAACCAGACCCTGCGCAAGCCGGAAGGTACCGGGCTGGGACTGGCCATCTGCCGGCGCATCATTGAACTGCACGACGGGCGCATCTGGGTGGAGAGCGAGCCGGGCAAAGGATCAAAATTCATATTTACACTACCTTTGATTTAAAATGGAACCGGATGGCCGCGCTGCATAAAATACTGGTGGTGGATGATGATCCGTACATCCTGATGTCGCTGGAATTCCTGATGAAGAAAAACGGGTACGAGGTGATGGTGGCCCGCAATGGCAACGAAGCCCTGGAACTGGTAGACAAACAACTGCCGCAGCTGGTGCTGCTCGATATCATGATGCCCGACGTGGATGGTTATGAAATCTGCCGGCACATCAAAAACAGCAAAAAACTCAAAGCCATCAAGGTGGTGTTCATGAGTGCCAAAAGCCGCGAAACCGATATCCAGAAAGGGTATGACCTCGGCGCGGCCCTCTATATCACCAAGCCCTTCTCCACCCGTGAACTGATGAAACAGATCAATACGCTGATGAACAGCGATGCGGCATAATACCCCTACCTGCGCCGCCCCGAATCCCAGACTTTCCAGGCCGCCATCATGTACCGGAAATCCCCGATCCTTCCACCCGCGCAGTTGTGCCGAAATCCCCCGCTGTTTTGCCGGTTTGCGGCAGAAGCCCGGCGGTAAGCAGGCATAAAAAAGCCCGTGATGGCTCACGGGCTTCTATGATTGAGGCAATCGGTTAATTAATGGTCCAGGTTTCGTTGCCTTTCAGCAGTTTATCCAGGTCGCCGGCTCCTTTCTTCGCGGTAATTTCTTCGAGCTGCAGTTCCAGGCTTTCTTCGTAGCAGGGGCGGTCGGTTTCGTAGAACACACCGAAGGGTCGGGGCAGGTGGCCCTGGATGCGGGGATCGTCGAACATCCGCACGAGGATCTGGGCTTTGTAGAAGTCTTGCTCGTCGTGGATCCAGAGATCGTCAACGGAAGCGTCTTTTCCGATTTCCACCACCACCGGTTTAAAGCCATCGAGCTTGATGCCTTTGTTGCCCTGGGCGCCAAAAACCAGGGGCTTGCCCTGCTCGAGGAAGAGCACCTCATCGGCCTTGGTCCCTTTTTCGGTAAAGACTTCGAATGCGCCGTCGTTGAAGATGTTGCAGTTCTGATAGATCTCAAGGAAAGAAGCGCCTTTGTGGGCCTGTGCACGGAGCAGCATGGCCTGCAGGTGCTTGGGATCGCGGTCCATGGAACGGGCTACAAAGCTGGCATCGGCGCCCATAGCCAGGGCCATGGGGTTAAAGGGGTGGTCGATGCTGCCGAAAGGCGTGCTCTTGGTAACCTTATGTTCTTCCGAAGTGGGAGAATACTGCCCCTTGGTGAGTCCGTAAATCTGGTTATTGAACATCAGGATATTGATGTTGAAATTGCGGCGGAGCAGGTGGATGGTATGGTTGCCACCGATGCTGAGGCAGTCGCCGTCGCCGGTAACCACCCAAACGCTCAAATCGGGACGGGCGGCTTTCAGGCCGCTGGCCACCGCGGTGGCACGTCCGTGGATGGAGTGCATCCCGTAGGTGTTCATGTAATAAGGAAAGCGGCTGCTGCAGCCGATCCCCGAGATGATGGCGATGTTCTCGCGGGGGATACCGAGTGAGGGCATCACTTTCTGTACCTGGGCCAGGATGGAATAGTCGCCGCATCCGGGGCACCAGCGCACTTCCTGGTCGGTGGCAAAATCCTTGGCCGTAAGGGCCTGGGCAGGGGTGGCAATATCGCTCATAAAACGGTTTGAATGAGCAGTAAAGTTACTGAATAAGCGGAATCAAAAGAAAAAAACGGGCTGAAACGGGGGAAGAATGACGCAAACGTTTCCGGATACAGTCAAATAAATAGCGCGTCCTGAAAATAATTTTCAATAATCAATGCTCAATACTCAATTTTCATTGGCCGGCGCCGGGTACTTTACCGGCTTTGCCTGCATTTATTTTTACAGTGTTGACACTTTTTGCAATGATCGCAATAAGTTGTTCATTTTCATCACCAATCAGGTCAAGCTTTCTGAGTGGCAGAATCAATTGCTTTTTTCGGATAATTTTCAGGGCGATACGGCATTCTTTCAATTCCTTCAGCACAATAGACAACTTATGAGCGAAGTCTTTACCTGATTCGGCTGCCAAAGCTTCTCCATAATTAAAAGCGGGGGAGTGACAAGCTCTCACCAATTGGCCGGCAATATAATTTCCTGCACGGGAATTAGGCAAGGATTCAACCACATCAATCATCCGGCAGGTGAAGTCAATCAGCCTTTCTTCCAGGTCGTAGACACGGTTAGGCATAATCAAATTGTTAAAGGGTTAAAGCGTTTAACAATTTACTCAATTTTCGCAATGCCTGAAAATTGAGTATTGAAAATTGATTATTGAATATTTTCCTGCCGTATACGCTTCCAATGATTAGTCACTTTGCAATTCTTCCCAGTATTCCGCCGCTCTCCGCGTATGCGGGATCACGATGGTGCCGCCTACGATGTTGGCTACGGCGAAGATTTCGTACACCTGTTCGGTGGTAACGCCCAGTTCATGCACTTTGCCGAGGTGGTACTTGATGCAGTCGTCGCAGCGGAGCACCATACTGGCCACGAGGCCCAGCATTTCCTTGGTTTTGGTATCGAGGGCGCCTTCGGCGTAGGTGTTGGTGTCGAGGTTCCACAGGCGTTTGATCACAAGGTTATCCTTACTGAGGATCACTTCGTTCATACGGGTGCGGTAGTCGTTGAAATCCTGTACGAGGTTGGACATGGCAGATGATTTTTGTACAAAGATAAAGCCGCTGGCAGGTTGAATTTCTGCGGCGGCTTTAAAGAATCCGTGTTGCTAAGGGCCGAAATGGTATGCAGGATGTTTGAAATGCTGTCTGCTTTTCAGGAAAGGTTCAGTTTCTTTTCACTTTGTTACTGACGAATATTCAGGTGATTACCGGAAAGAACGGTTACAATAGCAGGTGGTTTCTGGGTAAGCGTCCTGCATTGGGCACCCGGTATATCAACCTGAACAGCATGTCCGATTTCGACATCTGTATTTTGATCCGGAACCACACCTGTACTCCAGGTTGCCGGGTTACTCCAGTTGCCGTTGGCGATGGAATAAGTTCTCAAGGATGTAAAAACGCCCCCAGTGGCGCTGAATCCACCTGAACCTCCACTAAATTTAGAGACTCGGAATTCGGCTCTATGCACCCCCCCTCCCATATTAGAATATGCCCAAGTAAGATTAGTTATCAAAGGCGGTTCATCATTAATAAAACATCGCGTATTCTCTCTAGTGGCACCAGCAAGTTGTAACGCAGGGTCTGGATTACCATCTGTTTTGTAGAAGATCAATCTTTTGTGATCAATCACTGTGTTGGCTACTGGTGTACTCCCAAGCACGTCAAAAAAATCCTGATCAAGATAATAAAACCTGATATCAACAGGTGATGTTGGCTGATTTGCTGTAACTACATCTACTTTCCAATAACGGTTCATACTCCAGAAGGGAACCAGAACCAAGGCACCACTTAATTCATACGAGTTGTTGGTGCCCCCTAGGTTTGATATACCCACTTTTACAGAAAAGTTAACACCCAACTCGCCAAGATTATTTCCATTCTTTTTTAAACTCAGGAGTAGCACATCATCAGTGGTATCAGCTATGGTATTGTTAGGATCCGCATAATAATTAGTCCATTCACCAGAAGGACATTCATAGTCTGCATATAATAATGTAGAAGCTGAAGTAGGCATTAACTGCACCCGGGAAGTCAATGGATCACTTAAAACTGAAAGTTTGGGGTTCGTGCTTAACAGTCTGACATGGTAACCCCGGCCAGGAGGCAAATTATCCGGAAAATTCACCACCATGTTATAAGATGCAGGTGAAGATGGCACTTGATTAATTTCGCCCAGTAAGATTGCATTTGAAAAATCGGCATTGCCATCACTCAACTGTAATATGAATTTATTAGGAGATGGAAATTGATTAAAAACACCACTTGTGGATACATTTATTTTCAATTTGCCCGGCCTGGTACAGAAAATCTGCTGAACAGTCAGGTTGATACTCCTGTTGTCGGGTAGCTTATAAAATGCAATTCCTTTAGAAGTAGCCATCCAGACACCTTGTTTAAATTTATCATAGGCAACCCCGTTTACAACATTGGAAGGCAAGCCATCGCCCGCATCTATTACACTGTAGTTTTCACGATTGGCAATCCCCAAACCATTGTAAATTACAAGACCCTTATTCGTTCCAAAATATACATTGCCCTGATCATCACCGGTGATTGCATTTTTTAACACCACCGCACCGAAAGGAAGAATCGGATCTGTTCCTGTTGAAGACACAACACCCCAATCACCACTAGCTGCCTGATAGACCAGTTGGTTATTGGCGGTACCGACCCATTTATTTCCTGTCTTATCAAAATAGATAGCAGTAACATAGAAATTACTTTGCAAAACAGGAACATTTGAACTTTCGTAAAATCCGAGAAAATCAGCTGTCTGGGCACTATATCTTATCAACTGGGAAGGCCCCGTCATAGAAAATGAGTTCTTATCTGCATATGCCCATACTTCGACATTATTGCCTCCGATTACTTCAGCACCACCCTGCGGATTAAATACACGATTAGGTGCACCGTCAAATCTATTCTGACCATTCACTCCATATGAAACACCGCCCATAATGGGGCCGTCTGCAATTGAAAACTCTGCTGACCAGATTCTGCCTGCACTAGAATTAAAGAGCGAATCAGGATAAAGGCTTTGGACATTACGTGTCCTTAACCCATCATTATGATCATAAAAGTCGAATACAGAAAATAAAGAATCAGTATAACAGTAAATTCCACCGCCCGCATTCAAATCTTCCTCCGAACCTGATTGAGCCAGCCAGACACTCCCGTTTTTCCCTGTTGTGATATGCCGGATATTATAACCGGATACCGCCTGCGAAGCTTTAAGCCAGTAAGCATCATTGAACTTGTATAAACCGTTTCTCTCTGTACCAGCCCAGACATATCCATATTTGCCAACAGTAATGGTTTTAAAGTTATTCGTACTGAAAACACCATTAGTATTAGACATGTCATATACTTCAATACGTTCTGCAAGTCCGACAGCGGCCCATGCATTCCGAATATTCCGCAGATCACTTTCTGATAAGGGATGATCGGGGCCATTACCTACCATACTTTCCGCTACAGTTATACAATAGTCCCGGAGTGCGTTATAATCAGCGGAGAATGATAGCCCTTGTTCAGTAGCATAGACCAGCATTTCAAGACGATTATCAGGAATAAGTGGCGAACTAAATACACCAACTGGTTGAATATCATAAAAATAACCATTGTCGTTTACGCCTGCACCTCCTTGTGCCAGTAAATAAAACCACTTGGTAAGAATGCTGCAATTTGTATGTATGCCCCCATCATCCGGAGAGCCAGCAGTTGTTGGAGCCCAGTTTATTTTCTTATAGGTATCCGGGGCAGGACCATTATTGGAATCAGCTGATTTAGGATTCGCATGATTTCTGATAGAAGACTTTGAAACATATATTTCCTCACCAAATGTCCATTTTGCCTTTGTATATGCAGATGGCGCACCGTTGTAATTCGAAATATTAAAATAATTTTCAGCACATATAGCCCATATATCGCTGAATCCTTCGTCTAAGGCGCCAGGTTCTCCATTGCCATCAAAACCAAATCTGTCCGGTCCAAAGAGGTTAGTAGTAATTGCATGTCCGTACTCATGTGCAATAACATCCAGAGAAGTCCATGGTCTGCTTCCATCCTGCTTAGTACGGTCGTAAGTCCCCTTCCCACAATAAATTTTCTGTCGGGTTGGCTTCCAGGAAGCATTACTGGCGTCACCCGATCCGCCAACATTTACAAAACATGCCAACTCAGCTGCTCCTCTATCCCAGCTGGTTAATCCATGGATATTATTCCAGTACCGGCTGATTAATTGTAAATGGGCATGAGCCTCTGCTCCGGAAAGGGTTTGATCAAAAGTATACAGGTCAGCATCTGAATATTCAAGCCATGTATTATCATTATCAGAAAAGCCTGAGGTATTTCCATCATTATTATTGCTGATAATTCTTCCTTGGTAATTTTTAGTAAAAATATTGTGACGGTCTTCAAAACTTTCCACTTGTAATATATAGGGCCTGGCTGGATCCGGACCATCATCCGAGACCTGTACACCTGCTATCCTTCCACTGTACCTCGTTGCAACAAATGCGTCCACGGTTGCATGAGCCCTTTCAAGCCGGGGAATGCTTGCTTGCCCCTGTGTAAGATTACTAAGTGAAGCTTCCCCGGATACTGAATCAATATTTTCAGGTGACCGGTCATGGATACCACCACATCCTGCTTTTAAGAGATTCCGCTCATACTCAATCGTTCCATCAGCAGCATTAACGTATACATCCCTGTATATCTCCGGCTCGTATGCTTTAACTCTAACCCGGTAACATAGAACTGCAGACACATTTTTAGTCTGAAACCTGGTGGCCAGAATAAGCAATTCAGGTTCAGGAAAACGGTCAGATTCAATTTGCGGTTGTTCCCAGGCAAATTTGATTCCGTGAAAACGTTGCCTGACAGATTGAAATACCTGTTCAGCGGTCAGTACAGGACTTATATCAAATTCGTCCGGCACTGTATAAAACTCTGTATGCATAGCCCTTGGTTGCAAAGCATATGATAATACAGCTACTGTCCCAAATTCTACCCGAAGACCTTTATAATATTGATCATACCTGTCAATTTTCCAATGAAGCTTGTTTTCTCTTGTTGGCATTGAAAGCCGCAGATCATCAATACTCTGACGAAATTTGATTTTATCGGAGAACCAATGAACGAAATCTTTATTAAATACAGTTGATCTTGATGTAAATCTGATGGAAGCCAAATTAGCATTGGAAGCATTCAGCCTGACTGTAAAGTATTCTGCATCTTGTTCAATTGATGACTCTTTTAACCTTGAAAGCGAAGGTTGTGCGTTAAGTACATTTCCATTACTCAGCAAGATGAATATAATTAAAAAAACATATTTCATATTTGTATTTCTTATTCCTTAATAAATTTCAACTGCACCTGTTCACCTTTCTCATTAACTAGCTGAATCAGGTAAAGCCCCTGCGGCATCCCTACTACTTGTATCGGCAAGACATTTCTGCCGGAAACAACCGGGAATGAATGCTGAAGCAAATTCTTTCCTGCCGCATCATATATGCGCAGGGAATAAGGGCCGGGAACATCTGCAAGCAAGCGGACAAACAGTTTACTCTTCACCGGATTCGGGAACAGCTCAGCTATCAGGGTGCTCTTTGTGGTTTTCAGCATTACCGTCCGGCTGTACTTCACGGCTCCATTCTGATCCACCATTCGCAGCCGGTAATACACCGGCCCGCCGGCCAGCAACGCAAACTGGGAATCCGTATACCGGTACAACCGGGTGACTGATTCATTCAGCGCAGGCAACGAACCAACAGATTCGAAACTGCGCCCATCCAAACTCCGCTGCACTTCAAACCTGGCCACGTTGAATTCATTGGCCGTACGCCATTCCAGCGCCGCCATTCCCTGGTCGATCCGGCCATCAAACGACAGCAGGGTAAGCGGGATCACCGTTCCGAAGAAGAGCGTGTCCTTATTGTTAAGCGTATCGAACTCGGGCGGGTTGCTGTAGTCAATTTCAGTAATGATCAACCCTGCAGGCTCAGTAACCGGCCAGCGCAGGCAAACCCTGAAACTGTCGTTCTCATTCATGGTGAAGAGAACGCTGTCGATCAGCACCTTATCCCCGTTGGATTTGGTGAAATAGAAACGCATCCAGGCCGTACCGCCATCGCCGCCGAAATTGCGCACATAGTTGCAGATGGTAACGGTATCGCCTATACTGAACGGAACCGGCGATATCGTGATGGCTTCACCCAGGCTGTTGGCAAAATCAGGCGCTCCGCCCACAATGATGGCACGTGTGGCTTCATTGTTGCGCTCATTCCGTTCCGGCCGGCGGGTATCGGCATCCACCCTTACCTTGATCACTTTCACACCCACGATCTCTGATGAGTAGAGAGCTGTGGCAAGCACCGTCGTATCCTGTCCGGGATACAGGGTGTCTATATTAATCTTATCACCCAGCGGCACATCATCCACCCAGAAAGCAAAGGTGGAGGGCGATATCGGTGCGTCCCCGATGTTGACCACGGAAGCCACTACGGAAACATTTTGTCCGGGATCCGGATTCAGGTTACTGGGCGCTATATACTGGGAAAGTATCTGCAGATCACCCAGGGTCGGCCGGGAATCCACGTGGATGTTACCGATGTTGTCGGTTTCACTGATCTCACAGTAATCATTGGTATAATCGGCATAAGCATTTACAATAAACCTGCCCACCGTATCAAAGGCATAGAAGAAACCGCTGGCTGTTTTCTCACCTGCCCTTAACCGGGGTATCACATCCGATCCTATCACCATCCCGTTCCACTTGAACTGCACCTTGATATTGGTGGCATCACGCGTACCCGTGTTACGAACCGTGGTGGCCAGGTAAGTAAGTACGTTCTTCGGCGCCACATACGGCATACACATCACAGTACCATAAGGATCATCTTCATTAAAGAACCCGGCGCCCTCATTGTCGCCCTCATCACTACAATCCCGGCCGGCTTTGATATTCACACCCAGGTATAAGGTGTCATCATTATTGCGTTCACTTTCCTCAGCCACTGCCGTATCCACATCCGCAAATACCGTTATTTCCTGCGGACAGGGGGCATTGCCTACGGTATAAGGAGCAGAGATCACGGTTATCTCTTCGTTCGCGGCCATAGAAATCACATTCAGCTTCTGACCCAGCGGAACGCCATCCACTTTAAATTGTACTTTATAAGGCTGATCCAGCGGCGCCCCGATATTTCTGAACCTGGCAGCGAAATTCACCAGGGCACCCGGAGAGAGGTTAGAGTTGGAGTTTACCATACCCCGGGCTTCAATATCCGGGCCAGTTACATAAAATGAAGTCCTGAGTATATTATTATCCTCGCGTGTTTCCGCAATCAATTCCGTTGCATCCGTTACCAGGGTGATATAATGCATCCCCATCGGCCAGCCCGGCTTACTGAAATTCAGGCCAACCCTTTCGAATGGAAGTACCTGGTTTACCGTGAATGAATCCAGCAATACCGGTTCTGTATATCCGGCCATGGAATCATAGAGGTAGATGATATGCCGCCCGGCTGCCGTACCACAGGCATCATTGATATCCACAAACGCAAAAGACGTGTGACCTGTTTTTTGTACGCCCTCCAGCCTGAGATCAGGCTTCTTTTCTTTCACCGTGAAATCAGTATTCACCGTTACTTCCTGGCGCTGATTGGAAGCAGTGTAATAAACATGGGTATAGGTGATATTATGCGTATCCACCGGCAATCCGGGCATGGAATCCACAATCACGAGATCGGCACAACTGGCAATAGAATCCCGGTAATGAGTGGCATATAAGGAGCCGTTGAGGTACACTTCAAAGGTATCCCGGTACACCGTGGGCGCACATATTTTACGATAATCTGCATCATAACTGTAATTCTGAACCAGGATGCTATGTGTAAAGGGCTCATTGTCCAGTACACAATTGCTTACGCCGGCATTATGCTTGATGGTACCTGTTGCTTCGCAGGTAGCACAGGGTATGGTAAAGGTGGACTGGAAAGCCTGGCTGGTAAGGGTATAATCCGTTACCTCCACGGTATACGTATAGGGCACACCGCAGGGCGGACCTTCACATTCTGCAGGATCAGGATCCTCTGCACACGGATCCCAGCGGAAGAACCATTCGCCCTTGATATCTGTATGAAGCGTGTAGGTACGTTCGCCGGGAGCATAAATTTTCAGCGTCACCGTAGCGCCTTCCACCAGCGGATTACCGGCCAGGTTGAGCCCGCTGTACACCGCTGAACCACTGAAGTTGGTCTTACCCTTGTTACAAACCGATGGCCTTGCAGTACCACTGGCAATGATGGTGCCGGGCAACGTGAAATTGCCCACTATCACCGGGCGGGAGGCATAGTTGTTCAGGATGTTGCCTTCACCCAGCGTCTGGCTGCTGTCGATCCATACTTTAATGGGATACCAGCCATCCGGGCTGAAGTTCAATGTACGGGTGATATTCGCCGTACTGTTGGCATCAATGAAAGGAATGGTGTCATTGAAAAGGAAAATACTGTCTTTGTAATAGAAGCGCACCGGCACTGCAGCCGCGGCATAAGGAGAGTTGTTATGCACAGTGGCCGTAACGGTAAAATCCTGGCCCACGTTGGGGTTCTGGTTACTGAACACAATATCACTGGCATAAATGTGCAGGTCCAGGATATCGCGTGTTACCAGAGGACCTTTTTTGTAAGCAGGTGCAATCACGGTTTCATTTCCCAGCGAATCAATGGCAATGAAGCGGTAACCATAGGTATCCCCGGTAGCAAGATCGAGGCTGTAGGAATACACTTCTCCGCTGCGCCACTGGTAGGTGCTGCTCTCTTTCGTCATACTGTACACACCCTCACCCACATCACTGAAATCTCCATCGTTATTTTTATCAATGCCCAGTTTCGGGTATCCGTTCATGGGAGCAGTACTGTCGGGGTGACTGTACCGCACCTCATAGGTAAACAATCCGGGCGGCCCTACTTTCGGACTTACGCCATCCTGCCCGTTGTAAGGACTGGCAGACAGGTACGTGAGCACGGGCGGCGCACCGGGTATATAGCCTGTACCGGCCACAATGGTTCTTAAAATCGGCAGGTTGGGGGTGGAAGTCCTGACACTGATGGTACCTGTATAGGTTTGAATAGCCAATGGAGTAAACCTCACCGTTAGCGTAACAGCGCCGCCGACCGGCAGTTGGGTGACTCCCCCGGTATTGGCCACAAACCGCGGATTGGAAGAGCTGACCGTCGTAATACGGATGGGAATATTGCCGGTATTCCGGATCGTGAATGTTTTCGTGGCTGTGGTACTCCTTGGCACCCTGCCAAAATCAAAATAAGCAGGTGACACCGACCAGGCCGGCGATGGTTCCACCCCGGTACCCTGCAGGGTAAGGTTGAAGTTGCCGGCTGTTGTGGCGAGGGTGGCAAATGACTGATATATCAGCAGGTCGGCAGGTACAAACCGGATGCTGATGGCTATGCTGGCGCCCGGGGCCAGGGTAACCGGCGCCGCGAAGGTGGTGCTGAAGGCGCCGTCCACACCCGTTAAACCGGTAATGGTTTCGGTAAGCGTACCGGTATTGGTGACAATAATCTGCCGTACCGCGGAAGAGTCTTCCACCACCCCGCCGAAATTCACAAAAGCCGGTGATACCGTGATGGCGCTGAAATTCACTGTTACCTGCACCGTATCGGTTTTCACGCATCCCTGTGCAGAGGTGGCGGTCAGCACATACACTGCATTGGCAACCGGAGCCACCACGATGGTGGTGCCGGTATCCCCCGTACTCCAGCGTAAACTGCCGGTACCCGTTCCCGTGAGTTGCACGCTGCTGCCCCTCAGGATGGTCTGGTCAGGGCCGGCATTCACCTGCGGCAATGGTCTTACCACCACCCGCACAGAATCCTGCACCGTACCGCAGTTATTGATATCGGTGATCGAAACATAATAAGTGGTGTTGGCCAGCGGGGTTACAGCAAAGCTGCTGGCAGCCGGACCATTGGTCCATTGATAGGCGCGTCCCCCGAAAGCACGGAGTAAAATGGTACTGCCGGAGCAAATCACCGTATCGGGAGAGGTGCCGGTTGCGCCCGGTACGAGCCTGGCAACATTTTGCACAAGCGTATCATTGGTGGAACGCTGATCGCCGGGAAGGGTAACCGCCACCTGTAACTGGTAGTTTACATTAATGGCTGGCAAAGCAGCAGGCACCGTAAATGTAAAGCTCGTATCTGCACCAGCAGGTAAAATGCCGGTAATCGTATCCTGTACGGGTACACTGCCGTTGATGCGGTAATTCAGCAGGATATCACTCACGGCCGCCGTTCCGGCATTGCGGATCTTCACGGTAACCGGCGGATTGGCAATCAGACCGCAGCCGCCCACCGGGCTTTCCAGGCTCAGCACTTCCACATCCGTAGCGGGGGGCGGTGTAATGGTAAAGGTTGTCTGAGCGGTGGCGGGCAGGTAATTCTGGTTACCCGCCTGGCTAACGGTAACGGTTACCGTACCGCCGCCGATGATGCTGATGATGGCGCCGTTGATCACGGCCACACCGGATGCCGGCACCGTTACGATGCTGTAGCTCAGGGGCAATCCTGAACTGGCCGAAGCCTGCACAAAGAAGGGCAGGTCGTTAAAAGCTTTATCCGGGATGGGCTGCAGGGAAATGGTCTGTGTAGCCTGGCTGATCACCAACGTGCTGTCGGCGCTGCCCTGGTAGTTGGGAGAAGTGATAGTGGCGGCAACGGCATAAGAACCGGCATTCACCGGCAGGTTGCCGGATCCGTTATAGGTAACCACGTGGTTCAGGCCCAGCGGGTTGGTGTTCACTGTTGCCGGTTTCGGGCTGCCGTCATACACAAACTGCAGGTTGCTGAGGCTGATGGTGGCCGGAGCCCTGTTAACGGTAATATCCAGGAATGCTTCGGCAGGATTAAAGGAGGCATTACCTTCCTGGAAGGCGCGTACCCTGATAACTCCTCCTCCAGTGATGGTTACCGTACTGTCGGTGAGGGTACCCGGACCACTCACCAGGGAATACACTACGGGTAATCCTGAAGAAGCCGTGGCCCGTATAATGAAAGGCGCATCGCCAAAAACCATGGCGGGCACCGGGGTAAAGGTTACTACCTGGTTGTTCCGTACGATGTTGATATTAACCGGGGCAGAAGGATTACCGGTACCGCAGGCATTGGTGTACACCACGGTATAAGCACCGGTTTCAAGATCCGGAACGGTATAAGACTGGTTGATGGCACCGCTGATAACCTGTCCATCCTTGTACCACTGGTATCCCGTAACCCCGTCAGCCGGCGCATAGAAGAAAGCCGTGAGCACGCGGCCGTTCACACTAACGGTGGGAATGAATACAGGCGCTGCGTTGTATATGCGCACAGGAAGCACAACCGGGTTGCCAGTGCCGCAGCTGTTGGTGGCGATCACCCGGATCGTGTCAAGGCCGGCGCTGGTCCAGTCAACACTGGCATTGCCCAGCGTTGCATTGAGTGTACCCCTTCCCGTAAGCAGTGACCAGGCATAGGTAGCATTGCTTTCCGTAATGGACAAACTGTACTGACGGAGACCGGCACAGGCGGGAGAAGGACCATTAATACTGTACCCCAGCTCAGGTTTACGAAGAATGGTAACGGCGTCGGCACTGTTGCGGCTGGTGGCAATGGGAGAAGTGGAAACAATCCTTACCCGGTAACCATTGCCGGCTACCGTACCCGCCGGGATTACCCCGTTGATCATGCCGGAAGTGTCGCCGGAAAGTGTTCCGATCACCACCGGTGAACCGAAATTACCGGAGGCATCCGATAACTGGGCTGTAAAGGTATTTCCTGCTCCAAAACGGGTATTGACCGTAAAAGGAACAGCATAATTACTGCCGGCGCAGATGCTGGTCTGCAGGTTGCCCACCGTAACCGTGGGAACCACCACCGCTGATATGGTAAAGGTATCTGTATTGGTAATGCTCCAGTTGCCATTGGCATCCAGGCTGCGGATATAGAAGCGGTGAAAGCCTGCGGTAACACCGGTGAGATCGGCTTCAAAACTGAGGTTACTGATGTTCACTCCCGGGGTAAAGGCGATTGGCTTACCCAGTCCAAAGCCGGGATCCGTATCAATAAAATACTCAGCCCTTACGACAGCAGGCAAAACCGGATCAGACGCCTTATAAAAAGGCAGTGTATTGGTGATGCTCCAGTTGCCATTGGCATCGCGGCTGCGGAGGTATAAAAAGTGAAAGCCATCAGCTACGCCGGCCAGCGGTATCACCACGTTCCGGTCGGAAACATCGTCGGCAGCCGCCAGTGCAATGGGGGTAGCATTGCCAAAACCCGGATCGGTATCAATGAAATACTCTGCCCCTGCAAGATTAACCGCACCGGAACCGCTGACACCGGTTTTATAGAAAGGAAGACGGTTGGTAATACTCCAGCGCCCGCTGGCGTCGCGGCTGCGGACATAGAGGCTGTGGAAACCTTCGGATACGGAAGCCAGGGGAATCACGACCGGCTGGTCATCCAGCAGCGTGGCGGGGGTAACCGGGATCGCCGTACCGCTGCCGAAGCCGGGATCGGTATCCACAAAATACTCGGCCTGCACGATGTTGGGCAATCCTGCTCCTGCGCTGCCCGTTTTGTAAAACGACAGTCTGTTGCTGATGCTCCACCTGCCGTTCGCGTCCTGGCTGCGTACGATCAGGTTGTGAAAACCGTCGCTCACACCGGCAAGCGGAATGCTGACAGACTGGTCAGTGATGTTCACTGCCGGACTTACGGGAATGGATATCCCCACTCCAAATCCGGGATCCGTGTCTATGAAATATTCCACACGGATGATATTCACCGCAGATGACTGACTGAGTGCCGTTTTGTAAAAAGGGAGTTTATTGGTTACACTCCAGTTGCCGTTCGCGTCGAGGCTGCGGATAAAGAGATTATGAAAACCATCGGGAACAGCGGTCAGCGAAACGGCGGTGCTGATATCCTGCAGGTCGGGAGCGGGTGTAATGGAAACGGCTATACCCGACCCGAATCCGGGATCGGTATCGATAAAATATTCCACCCGGGTGATGTTAACCTGTGCATGGCCCTGCAGGGCCAGTAACAGGCACAACCCGGTAACTGCTGAAATCAGGAACCTTTTCAATGCCGCCGGTTTTAAAGGTGCTTAATTATTGCTTCGTGTGCTGAAGGTCATGGTCATGCTGCTGCCACTGGGAGTAGCCGGCAGGGAGAGCTTGTAAATGGAGGGCACCGGCGGTGTCATGGCCAGCCGGAAAGGAGAAGCGCCACCGAATGCACCACAGTCGATACCGCCACCCCCCGCGCCGATGGCCGGACTGCCGGGTTTCAACTGGTACACATTATCCACAAAACCACCGGAGGCATTCACGAAAACAGTGCTCATGTCTACGTTGATCTGGTTGCCATTCCCCGCAGGCAGGTTGGCGCTGGGGGCCAGGTTGTTGGAAATATTGCAGTTGACAAAACTGGCATTTTGCTGACTGTTGAAAATATTATTGCCAATGACACAATTGTGCAGGGTGCCATCGTTGGCACCGCAGGGACCACCGGCGATGGCATGAATCACATTGTTTGAAATGATTCCATCACTGGTGGCATCGTTGCGGATGGCGTTCCCGATGATATTGTTGACGATGATGATGTTGTTGGAGTTGTTGTCAAACTGGATATTGGAAAACCAGCATCCCCGGGCCGTGATGTTATCGGCATTACTGATCACCAGCTGACCTGCAGTACAAGCCCAGTTACCATTGGGCGTTGTACCGCCGCAACTGATGAGGGTTACCCCAGACACCCCGTTGTTGATATTGATATTACCGGCAAAGCGCACCATGAGCACACTGTTGTTGGCAGCCGTATTGCTGATGTTGATGGTACCCACAAAGGCCACCTTGGGATCAAACTGGAAACCCGGATTGTTAATGACAAACTGCCCGGTGCTGATGATCACGAGCCTTTTGCTCATCGAGAGATCACCATAGCTGTTGATGGAAGGTTCCAGGTGGATGGTATCGCCATTCGCAGCGGCATTGTGCGCCGCCTGCACCGTGGTGAAATCGGCCACCACACCCGTATTGTTGTTAACCCGCCAGATTTTGGCCTCCACAGCGGCGCTTGAAAAAAGCAAACAGCAAAATGCCAGCAATAACCTTTTCATAACAGTAGTTTTAGTTGATCAGATGAGGAAAAGTCAAAGGGGGGATCTTGCATACCGGCCACGGAACAGGCAGGTATCGCTTTACTAAAATATAGGATATTTCCGCAGAAAAGGCGTAAAACAGGCCCTATAGCTACATTTAGGGATGGGGCAGGCCCAAGTGTTCGGGGCGGCTTACCGGAGCGGTTTGCTGCCGGCCAGGAAGTCCTTGACGCCTTCCACAATCTGCTGCACCATCCGCTGCCGGAAGGCCGGATCGAGGATCAGCGCTTCTTCCTCCAGGTTGCTCAGAAACAGGGTTTCAATGAGGGCATTGGGGTATTCGGTAGGACTGTTGAGCATGAAATTAAAGGAGCCGGTATGTCCGTAATCTTTCAACCCCAGCGCGAGCAGCCGTTTGTAAATGGCGCCGCTCAGGGTGCTGAAACCCGGATGGCGGTAATAGCAGCTGGTGCCGCCCACCCGGAAGGGATCCTCAGAGGAATTGAGGTGAATGCTCAGCAGCAGATCCGGCAAACTGTCGCGGTAAAAAAGAATCCGCTCCTTGTTGTCAAAAAAAGTTTCCTGTTCGCGGGTCATGATCACGATGGCCCCTTCCTTCTCCATGGCGGCTTTCAGTTGCTGCGACAAGCTGAGGGTAATTTCCTTTTCATAGATACCGGTAGCTCCCACGGCCCCGTTGTTGGTACCGCCATGGCCGGCATCAACCGCAATCTTCAAACCCTTCAGGTGCAGCTGGGCAGGCGGCCGGCGTATTTTCAGCACCAGGCTGTTGCCGGCATAATACAACTGATGCCCCCAGTGCTGCGGATGCGTGAGGTAAACGATCACCCTGAAATGTGCTTCGGCCACCTGTTCGTATTCCACCCGCTTCACTTCCCGGGCGGATTGCAGCTGTGTGATCCAGTTGGTATTGTTTGTGGCGCCAAAAATATCCACCACAATCCGGGAAGGGTCCAGCTGCTGAAAACTCTGATAGGGCAGGCGGGCAAAGAGCACCAGCTTCACATAATCAAACAGGCTGTCGCCATACACCGAAATTTTATCTGTTAAGGAAGCCGGGCTGAAACGTCCGGCCGGCGCTGCTTCCACCAGGTCATCCGGAATCCAGGCGGTACGCGTGGGCGTTAGCTGTACACGGTAATCGCTGCCGGCCTTACCGCTGATGCGCAGCACCACATTGCTGTCGAGGTACCCCATCTTGGCGCCGCCCAGCCGGTCATCACCCAGTCCGTATTCAAGATGCGCCAGCCTGCCCTTCGTTAAGGCCACAAGCGGCGTATCGGGCAGCTGTACCGAAAGACTGTACCGCGAATCGCGGCTTACCGAATTGCCGGCAGAATCGGTGAGGGTAAGGCGGAACCTGCCGGGCCATCCCGGGTCAGCTACCTTTACCAGGTATTCGCCCTGGTAAAGGCCGGGCAGGGTGTTGCCGTTTTGGAGTGGCTGCTCCCGCAGTTCCAGCCCCTGCGCAGTGGTTACGCGGCAACCGGGTTTTGCTTTCACTTTGAGTTTTACCACGTCACCCGGCTGCAGCAGCAGGTGGCCGGCCGGATAGGTTTCAATGGATTCGATGGCCAGGGTGCTCACCGGAACAGGGGGCGCCGGCGGTGTATAGCTGTAAGTGATTTTTTTGGTGCTGGATTTTCCGCCTGCTTCCGCCCTGATCAGGAAGCTGCTGTCGCCGGGCTTCAGCTGCAGTTCGAGGGCGAAGGCGCCGGTACGGTATACTTTCAGCGGCTGCCCGTTCACGGAGAGGGAACAGGTTTTACAGGTGCTGCCGATGATGAACTGGCGCGACGAACTAACGATAAGGCTACTCCTGAACGGGTTCACCAGCCGGATAAAGGGCTCGGCAGACTGGGCCGCCAATGCCACCGGCAGTAAACACAGCAGAATCAGGGTGCAGCTTCTCATGCCGGCAATTTAATCAGAAAAGCACCGTAAAACGGTTTAAAAGCTGTTAACATCCGGCGATGGCCGGAAGATTTATATTTGCGCATACTGACTGCACACACCTTGAAACAACCTGTTTTGTTCCGGTTCTTCCTCCTGCTGCTGGGATGCAGCCTGGCTTTCCATCCGGCGCCTGCCCAGCCCGCATCACCCGATACCGGGGTGAAGGATGAAGCAACCCTGCGTAACGCCCTCCTCAAAGAAACCCGTCTTCGTTTTGAAAAAGACAGCGCCACCCTCACCGGCGACCTGAAAAAAGAAACCCTCCGCTTTTACCGGGAGCGTTATCAAACGATAAAGGCACAGTACGACGACAGCGCCATGATCACTCATCAGCCGCTCAGTCAGTACCTGAACCAACTCCTGGGCACGGTTATCCGTCAAAACCCCGCGCTAGCCCCGGTGGCGGTACGCCTGCTGTTTCACCGGGCCTGGTGGCCCAACGCGGCAAGCTATGGCGAAGGCACCATCGTCTTTAACATCGGCCTCTTCAGCCAACTCAGCAACGAAGCAGAAGTGGTGTTTGTCCTCTGCCACGAACTGGCCCATCTTTACCTCGATCACGGCAACCGGTCCATCCACCAATATGTGCAAACCGTGTATGGCAACGAATTCCAGGAAAAACTCAAAGAACTCAAAAAGCAGGAGTATGAAAAAAACCGTGACGCCGACAAGCTGATCCGGCAACTCAGCTTCAGCTCGCTGCGCCACAGCCGCGATCATGAAACGGAGGCCGATTCCCTGGCGCTGGAATTCATGCAGCGCACCCCCTTCGATACCCGCAGCGCGCTGAGCTGCCTCGCCGCACTCGATACCATCGACCGCTGCCCCGTTGCCTTCGACCAGCTGCTGCCCAAAGTGTTTGATTGCCCCGAATATCCCTTCCGCCCCCGCTGGCTGCGGAAAGAAGCGGCCTTTTTTGGCGTGAATGCAGAGGCCGGCAAAGCAGCCGCAGAAACAGATTCGCTGAAAACCCATCCCGATTGCCAGGAAAGAATCCGGAAACTGGCAGCCCGGGTACAGCAAAGCAACGCATCCAGCCGCATCCTTTTCCTCCATCCTGCCGCTGAATTTGCGGCATGGCAACAGCAGTTCAGGGAAGAAGCCATCCGCTACTGCCTGCGCCGGAACCGCGTTACCCGCGCCTTATTCCTGTCGCTGCAGCTGCTCCACCGTGAGGGCCCCACCGCATTCAATACCGCCTGTATCGGGGAATGCCTGAACAGACTGTACCAGAACCAGCAGGCGCATACCCTGGGAAAAATTGCCGACCTGCCCTCACCGGCATTCGACAGCCAGTACAACCGGCTGCTCGAATTCCTGGAAAAACTCAGCCTGGCTGAAACCGCCCAGCTCAGCTATCACTTCCTCCGCAGGCAGGAACAGGCCTTCAGCCGGGATACGGCTTTCAGCGCTGCCCTGAGCCGGAGCAGAGAACAGGCGGGCGCAACCGAAACCCATCAGCCTTAAACGCAATACAGCCTCCCCCTTTCATTCATCCCCACTCCGCTATCAAAAGCATCATGAAAAAAACCATCGCACTCCTCCTGCTCTGCTTCACCGCCTTCCAGGGCGCATTCAGCCAGGGCAAACTCAGCATTGAAGACGTCAAACAGGTGAACTACCGCAACTCCGGCGAAATCATGAACGGAGAAGAAATCAAGGGCTATTTCGTGTTTTATGTTTCGGATAAGATCGACCGGAAAACCAACGAGTACACCATCCAGATCATGGACAATAACCTGAACAAGGTGAAGGATGTGAAGTTTGAAGACGACAAGGATGTACAGGTACTCGAAAGCAGCTACAACGGCAATTCCATCCTCTTCATGTTCTACAACCGGAAAGAAAAAACCATTGAGTACCGGAGCTACGGCTTTGACGGAAAGGTAATCAGCACCTATACCAAGGAACTCGACAACCGGAGCAAGTATTATTTTGAAAGCACCTATGGCGGAAAAAACGAGGAGGGACAGAACGAATCCATCTTCAGCGTAGGCAACACGGGCTATGTCACCATCTTCCCGCTGAAAGAGGGCAAATACTATACTTATGAAATCAACTTCTTTTTCACCGACCGGAAAAAGGCCTGGACTTTTGAAGCCGCAGAAGAGCAGGAAGACAAATATGCTTCGGCCCTCTACCTCGGCGCCACCGACTCGGTGGTGATGTTTGAGGTGATGAAGAAGAAAAAGCTCATGGGCGGCAGCCCGCACTCCTGGCTGCTGGGCATCAATATTTTCACCGGAAAAAAAGCTTTCGAAATTTCCACAGAAAGCGAAGAAGATAAGTTTTACCCGATGAACCTGGCCAATATCCGCGGCAGTTCCGACTTTCTCCTGCTGGGCACCTATTATGAACCCGATGGAAAAATCATGAAGGATGCCAGCCTCGGACTGGCTGCGTGGCAGCTGAGCCGGAGCGGTAAAATCATCCAGAAAAAATACAATGCCTGGGATGGCCCCATCAGCAAACTGCTCAACACCGACAGCCGCGGACGGATAGCCGATGTGGGGTACATTTATTTTCACCGGCTCCTGCAATCAGAAGACGGCGATTTTTTTGCCGTAGGAGAAGGCTATAAGAAGGTGGCCAGCGGCCTCGGTATGGCCAGCGCTTTCCTGAGCGGGATGTCGGGCGGTGGCGGAGGCGGGGTAAGCATGATGAAGATCAAGATCACCGACCTGATGGTGATGCGCTTCAACAGTAAGTTTGAAGTGAAGTCCGCCACGGTTTATCCCAAATTCAGCAACAGCCTCGAGCTGCCCAGCGGGTACGAATTCCTTACACCGCATACCATGGCCCTGATCGCCAAATCGTTCGGTGCATTCGATTACGATTTCCTGCTGACGGATAATGACCACAGCCGCTTTACCATCGGGTACAGCGATTATGAACGCAGCGGAGACTACAAAGGACGCACGTTCAATTCCATTACTTATGCCGAAGGAAAAACCAGCACCGACAAAATCAAACTCTCCTCCCAGGCCAGGTGGATGCGCATCTTTCCGGCCAAGCCCGGATTCATCATGCTGCAGGAATATTTTAAAAAGGAAAAACGAATGGAGATGCGGCTGGAGAAAATCAACTGAGTGACGGACTGAGCAGGATTCGTTCCGGCGTAGCTTTCCCTGAATGGTTTTGCCCAAAAGATTCACTCATCCGGATCAAACCCGGCTCAGCACAGCGCTTAAAAATCAAAGGGCACCCGCGGAAACGGGTGCCCTTTATCATTTTCCCCTTACCCCTTACATACCATACTTCCCTTCCGCAATCAGCCGGTCGGCGATGCGGCGGCGGGCATCCTTGGTATTATAAGGCGCCGGTTTGGTAAAGCGTTTCAGGCCCAGCAGCATCATGCGCTGTTCATCGCCTTCCGCAAAGGCATTGATGGCTTCGCGGCCGGAGCGGCCCGCATTTTCCACAGCATCATTCAGGCAGCATTTCATCAGGTCGATGTAAATGCGGCTGGCTTCTTCACCACGGGCAGCCACCATCTTCTCCACGCGCAGCAGGGTGCTTTCGGCCACATAGGTTTCCAGGGCCATATCGGCGATGTTCATCAGGATCTCCTGTTCATCACTCAGCTTCATCATCAGTTTCTGCACCGCGGAGCCCGCTACCATCAGGATGGATTTCTTCAGGTTCACGATGGCTTTGTGCTCAGCAGCAAACATCCCTTCCTCTGCTTCGCCAAAATCAGGGATGCTCATCAGCTCTTTCGAAACCGCCATGGCAGGCCCCATCAGGTCCAGCTTGCCTTTCATGGCCCGCTTGAGGATCATGTCCACCGTGAGCAGGCGGTTGATTTCATTCGTGCCCTCATAGATGCGGTTGATCCGGCTGTCGCGGTAGGCGCGGCTGATCATGTATTCATCACTGAAGCCGTTGCCGCCAAATACCTGCACGCCCTCATCCACCACAAAATCCAGCACCTCACTGCCATGCACTTTCAGGATGGCGCATTCCACCGCGTACTCTTCGGCAGCGCCCAGCAGCGCTTCATTGAAGGGCTTTCCGGCAGCAGCCAGTTCCAGCTCTTTATCGTCGATCCACTTGGCCGTGCGGTAGAGGGCGCTTTCGCAGGCAAACACTTTCACCGCGCATTCGGCCAGCTTGTGCTTGATGGCGCCGAAGTTGGCAATCGCGGTTTTAAACTGTTCGCGGGTTTTGGCATAATCCACCATACCGGTCAGCGCCAGTTTGGCCCCGCCGAGGGTGGCAGCGCAGAGTTTCAGCCGGCCGATGTTGAGGATATTGAAAGCAATCACATGGCCCTTGCCCACCTCGCCCAGCAGGTTTTCCACCGGCACCTTGCAATCCTGGAAATACAGTTGAACAGTAGAGGATCCCTTGATGCCCATCTTGTGTTCCTCAGGTCCCTGGGTAAAGCCTTCAAAGCCACGCTCTACAATAAAGGCCGAAAATTTATCCCCGTCAATCTTGGCAAAAACCGTGTATACGTCGGCGAAGCCCCCGTTGGTGATCCAGCATTTTTGTCCGTTGAGGATATAATACCTGCCGTCAGCGCTCAGGGTTGCCGTGGTTTTGGCGCCCAGGGCATCGCTGCCGCTGTTGGGTTCGGTGAGCCCGTAAGCTCCCTTCCATTCACCGGTGGCCAGTTTGGGAATGTACTTTTGTTTTTGCTCCGGCGTGCCGAAGTACAGGATCGGGAGCGTACCGATACCGGTATGCGCAGCCACCGCCACGCTGAAGGAGTAGCCTCCGCCCAGTCCCTCATTCACGAGGGTGGCCGTGATGAAATCCTTACCGAGACCGCCCAGGTCTTCCGGAATCGCGGTGCCGAGCAGGCCCTGCTCGCCCGCCTTATCCATCAGCGAGGGCATGAGGCCCGGCTCCAGTTTGTCGATGCGGTCTACCAGGGGATGCACTTCTGTTGTCAGGAACTGCAGGCACATGTCCTTGACCATCTGTTGCTCTTCCGAAAAATCTTCGGGCGTAAACGTGGCCGCGGCTGCGCTTTCTTTGATCAGCCATTCCCCGCCTTTCAGGGGAGTGGTGGTAGTGGTGGTGCTCATATATTGATGCTTTTTTAGTTCGTGAATCAGCATAAGTCAATCGTGAATCATCAATCGTAAATCAGAACTATTCATTCAAAATTTAAAATTCAACATTCATCATTCAACTAAACCTCCCTAAACTTTCCTAAACCTCCCAAACCCTCTAAACCCTAAACTCTAAATCCCTCACTTCAGGTTATCATACACCATCTGCAGCACTTCCTTGGCAATTTCAACCTGCCCGTGTGTCACCCCTTCCAGGGCCTCATTCAGGGTTTGGTTGGCCAGCTGCATGGTTTGCTCCTGCAACTGCTCCGCTTCCCGTGTGAGGTAAATCAGGTTGATGCGGCGGTCTTCTTTGCTGGGCACCCGTTTCACCAGTTTCAATTTCTCCAGGTTATCCACCAGCCGCGTGATGCTCGGCTTGTCGCGGAACGTGGCATCGCAGAGCTGTTGCTGGCTCATGCCGTCTTCCTTCCACAAATGATAGAGCACACTCCATTGCTCAATGGTGATGTCGAGCCCCGCCTGCTTGAAATGCTTCTGCAGGCGGCGGGCAATCGCCGTGCTGGCTTTACCCGTGATGAAACTGTACAGCTCTCCCTTTTTAAATTGGTTGTTTGGCATACGGTTGTTTATGCAACTATTCAAAATTAATGATTCCGTCCATCCGGTCAAAATAAAATTCCCGTTAAAATTCGGGAGGGGGCGGAGGGGGCCGGCTGCGGGAATTCGGGGCAGCAGCGTTGTGTCACTCACTTGTACCGCCTACCTTTGGGCGGCATGGCCCAGATCCTGCTGATCATCACGCTGTTCCTCTTCCTGCTCTATGCCGGGCTGCTGCTGTATTACCGCATCGCCTGGAACCGGGTGCCGGCCTTTCAGCCACCGCAGGCGGATCCGGATGCCGGAGCGTCAGCCAACGCCCCCGGGATCGTGGTGATTATCCCCGCCCGCAACGAAGCGGCCAACATCGGCCCCTGCCTGGAAAGCCTGCGCCGCCAGGATTACCCCGCCGACTGTTTCCGCATCGTGGTGGTGGATGATCATTCCACCGATGATACCGCCGCCCGGGTGGAGGCGGCCGCCCTGCCCAACCTGCAACTGATCCGGCTGGCAGCACACCTCAACGAACCCGGCACCCTGGCCTATAAAAAGAAAGCCCTGGAAACCGGCATCCGGCTTTCGCAGGGCGAACTGATTGTCACCACCGATGCCGATTGTGTGGCGCCAGCCCGGTGGCTCAGCACCCTCGCCGCCTTTTACCGCCGTTACCAGCCGGCATTGATCGTGATGCCCGTGCGCTATCACCACGATAACCGGCCGATGGCCATTTTTGAAAGCCTCGATTTCATGACCCTGCAGGGCATCACGGCTGCCGCCGTGAACAGCGGCTTTCACAGCATGTGCAACGGCGCCAACCTGGCCTATACCCGTTCGGCCTTTGAAGCGGTGAACGGATTTGCCGGCACCGACCACATCGCCAGCGGCGATGATATGCTGCTGATGCACAAAATCGCGAAGCGCTTTCCGGATCAAATCAGGTACCTGCTTTCCCCATCGGTAATCATGGAAACCTCGCCGGCCGGCACGCTGCGCCGTTTCTTCCGGCAACGCATCCGCTGGGCCAGCAAGGCGGATCAGTATCAGGATCCGCGCATCTTCCTCGTATTGCTGCTGGTGTACCTGTTCAACGTAATGATGCTGGTGCTGCCGTTGGTTGGCTTGTTGGTACATCCTGAACCGCCTGTCCTGAGCGGCCTGCAGGCCAACCTCCCTGTTCAGCCTTCGCTATTGATGTGCGGATTGGTGCTCCTGGCGGCCAAAACAGCGGTGGAACTGGTTTTCCTCTACCCCGTTGCCCGCTTTTTCGGGCGCCGGCGGCTGCTCTGGTTTTTCCCGCTGGCACAGCCTTTTCACCTGCTCTATACCGTTATCGCGGGATGGCTGGGCAAGTTTGGCCGCTATCAGTGGAAAGGAAGGGAGGTGAGGTGAGAGTTTAAAAATTTAAGGTTTAAGGTTGGCTCCGGAACAGGATTTCGGGAAAGCCGGAAGGTTTTGCTTTACACAACTATCCATGACCGTTAGCCACCCGGTCCATGCCTGGCTACCCCGCACTGCGCAGCTCCCAACCTTAAACCTTAAACCTTAAACGTTAAACCTCAAACCTTGTCCATCTCCCGGATGCGCCGGTTCATCACATAAAACCACAATGGCGGAACCAGGGAGAGCAGCATGCTGCCGGGATAACCGGTGGGCAGTTGCGGAGCCGCGTCATGGTGCTGCAGCAGCTGGTACTTGCGGCTGGCGAGATAATGATGATCGCTGTGGCGGCTGAGTTCAAAGAGCATCAGCCGGCCCAGCACATGATCGCTGTTCCAGCTGTGCTGTGGCATCGCCCGCTCATATTTGCCGGGCGCGGTACACCGCCGCTGCAGGCCGTAGTGTTCAATATAATTCACCGTTTCGAGCAGCAGGATGCCCATCAGCGCGGCGCCTAAAAAATACAGCAGCACCGTTGCGCCCCACCACCAGCCAATGCCCCCGATCAATAAACCCTGCAGCAGATGCGCCTGGATCATCTCATTGCGCCAGTGAAAAACAGGCAGCCCCTGCTTTTTCATATCGCTGCCGGCAATGTGCCAGGCCGACAGATAAGAGAAAAGGATGGTGCGGCAATAAAAGGCATACACCGGTTCATTGTACCGGGCACTGCTGGGATCCTGGGGGGTGGCCACATTTTTATGGTGCCCCTTGTTGTGTTCAATGAAAAAGTGCATGTACAGCGAAGTAAGCAGGGAGGCCTTGGCCAGCCGCTGCTCAAAGGGATTCACCCGGTGACCGAGTTCATGGCCCACATTGATGCCGAAGGTGCCGCAGAGCAGGCCCATGCTGCAGATCCGTCCGGCCAGATCCCAGGCATTGAGCTCCGCGCCCGCAAAACTGTTCAGAAAAACCCAGAGGGCCACATATTGTAACCCCACAAAAAAATACAGCAGGTAGTCATACAGCCGGTCATGCCGGGCCATTTCTTCTTCCGCGGCGGTCATGTTCTGCGGATCGGGCGGAATCAGGAGTTCCAGCAGGGGCAGCAACACCCAGGCATACAGCATCGGACTCCAGCACCAAAGCCCGGTTCGCGTGAAAGCAAAATAGGCGAGCAGGTAAAAGCTGAAGGGCATCGCGTATTTGAGCGCACGGATAGACATTCTCAGTTCAGCCGTTTATAGTTCAAGGTTCAAAGTTTAAGGTCAACTCCGGTTAGAAGGCCCATTGCCACTCTTGCTCATTGGCACATCAGCACATTGGTCCATTTGCACATTAGCACATTATCACATTGGTCCATTATTTCTTCATCGCCGTCCGGTACAATATCCACCCCATTGCCGCAAAGAACAGCACCCCCAGGAGGAAATATCCGCCCTCGCCCAGGCTGTGCTGCAGCCCCTCTTCCATGCTCACCGCTGCCAGGAACTTTTCGCCGCTGGCACTGCCGGCCAGGAAGGCGATCACCACGCCCGCTACAGCGCCACCGGCCACGAGGCCCGTGGCAAATAGGCTGCCCTTACCCAGTTCCTCTTCTTCAGGCGCAGCCGCACCGTTTTCCTTTTGCCGGCGACCGTCCACCCAGCCGCGGATGGCGCCGCCAATGAAGATGGGCAGCGTGGTCGACAAAGGCAGGTAGGCGCCCACCGCAAAGCTCAGCGCCTTGATGCCGCAGAGTTCCATCACCACCGCGAGGAAGATGCCCACAAAAACAAACTGCCAGTCGAGGTTAAACGACAGGATCCCCTTGATCAGGGTGGCCATCAGCGTGGCCTGCGGCGCCGGGAATTTTTCAGAGCCGATGGCATGCTGCACGCCCTGCGCCAGCATTTCACTGTTGGGTTTATCCAGGTATTTGATGGTAAGGCCGATCACGACAGACGATACAATGGCGCCCACAAACAAGGCAATCTGCTGGCTGCGGGGCGTGGCGCCCACAATGTAGCCGCTCTTGAGATCCTGCGAAGTGGCCCCGGCATTGGCTGCGGCGATGCAGATCATGCCGCCCACCACCAGAACGAGGGGTTCATACATCTGGCCCGTCCAGCCCACCGCCATAAAGATCAGGCTGGTCCCCATTACCGTAGCAATCGTCATCCCGCTGATGGGATTGTTGGACGAACCGATCAGCCCCACAATCCGCGACGACACCGTTACAAACAGTGCCCCGAAAATGATCACCAGCACCCCGATGAGCAGCTTCTGGATCAGGCTTTCTCCCGGCACCTGCGGCAGCACCGCGATGATACCGATCAGGGCCAGACTGCCGATCCCCACCACTTTCAGGCTCAGGTCACGCTCCGTGCGCAGCACGCTGTTGCCCGCTGCTTCGGCAGATTTGTTCTTCAGTGAACCCACACTTCCCTTGATCGACTTCACAATCGTGGGAATGGTTTTGATCAGGGTGATGATGCCGCCCGCGGCCACCGCGCCGGCGCCGATCTGGCGGATATAGGCATAATACACGGCCGAAGTATAATCATTGAAGGTATGCGCGGCTGCGTCCCATCCGCCTTTGCCGCCGTTTTTGGTAACATCCGCCAGGTAACCCAGTTTCACCAGTTGCGCGGCGATGGCATCGGGCGGCACCATGGACGAAAGCAGGGGTATCAGCACCAGCCAGCTGAGCACGCCACCGGCTACCAGTACCCCGGCAATACGCGGACCGATGATATACCCCACGCCCAGGTACTCCGGCGTAATCTCGCCGCTCACTTTGGCAGAGGGGAAAAATTTATTGGCCTGCCGGGTGGCCCAGTATGGGGTTTCTGCAATCACGTGCAGGATCTTCTGCAGGATGGCATAGGAAAAAGCCACGCCCAGGCCCCAGAAAGCCGTTTTGGCAAAATCACCGCCGCGCTCGCCGGCTTTCAGTACATCGCCGCAGGCGGTGCCTTCGGGATACGGCAGGGTATCGTGTTCATTCACAATCAGTGCCCGGCGCAGGGGCACCATCAGCAGCGTGCCCAGCATGCCGCCCACAATGGCCAGGATCAGGATGGTGAGGTAATTGAAGTAGGTGGCACTGTCGGGCGAAGACAAAAACAAGAATCCCGGCAGGGTAAACGACACCCCCGCCGCAATGCTTTCGCCCGCGCTGCCGGTGGTCTGGATGATGTTGTTCTCGAGGATGGTGGTCTTCAGGAACTTCCGGCCCAGCGTAATGGCAATTACGGCGATGGGGATGGAGGCCGACACGGTAAGGCCCGCTTTCAGCGCGAGGTAAACGGTGGCCGCACCGAAGATCACCCCGAAGAGGCTGCCTACCAGGATAGACTTCACCGTGAGTTCGGCCATCTGGGTTTGGGGGGCAACAAAGGGCTGGAAGGATTTTTTTTCAGACATGGCAGCAGGTTTTGAAACAGGAAGATAATAAAAAGAGGCTGTACCCGGCGGGATACAGCCTCTTTTTGAAAGCAGTTTACTCACTTGATGCCGTGCATCATCTTTTTCAGCCTGGGTGTGAGTGCGAACAGCAGCACGGAGGCTACGCCGCAAAGCACCACGAACACCATGAAGAATTCAAAGAGGTTGTGAATGGTGAAGCCGGCAAACTTGGGATAATGTTCACTGATTTTATTGTCGGCCAGGAACTTCAGCTGCTCGGCGGTGGGGATCACCGTTTTATCCAGTACTGCCTGCAGGTCGATGCCGGCCTCAGCAGCCTTTTTAAACTGCTCACCGGTGGCAGGCAGGATGGATCCCAGGGTGCCCGCCAGCGCATAACCGGAAGCGTTGGAGAGGAAGAATACGCCGAACAGCAGGGAGCTGAAGCGCTTGGGCGCCAGTTTACCCACGAGGGAAAGGCCGATGGGCGACAGACAGAGTTCGCCGAAGGTCTGGATCAGGTACAGCAGCACCAGCCATTTTACGGCCAGCAGGCCGGTGGTGCCGAGGTCTTTCACATTGTGCGCAATGATGAAATAACTGAGGGCGATCAGCGCCAGCCCGAATGCCTGTTTCATGGGCGAGATGGGCTCTTTGCCCTGTGCCCGCAGCTTATCCCAGAGGATGCTGAAGGGAACGGCAAACATCACCACGAAAATGCCGTTGAATATCTGCACCATCGACGGGGGCATATCCCATCCGAAGAAATTACGGTCGGTCTGGTTATCTGCAATAAACGTAAGCGATGAACCCGCCTGCTCAAAAGCCGCCCAGAAGAAGATGATGAAGAAAGAAACGATGTATATCACCAGGATGCGGTCGGTTTCCACCTTCGTCAGTGATTTATCGCTCAGGATCAGGCCGGCCAGGGTTAAACCGCTGCCGTAGATGATGGAGTAAATCACATTCTGGCCGAATACAAAATGAAAGATGGTAGCCAGCGCGGCAAAGGCCAGGACGGCCACCGCGAGCGACTGATTGGTGAAATGGGCTTTCTGCGATTCGCCTTCTTCATAATCCGAAGCCAGGTTCTTGGAAGGCAAACCGCCGATGGCGCGGCCTTCCGGAGTTACCACATATTTATCTTTCAGCAGGAAGAAGGTAAGCGTGCCCAGCAGCATGGCGATGGCGGCCGCCAGGAAGCCCCATTTGAAGGCGAACACATCGCGGTTCCCGGCTTTGTCCACCACATCGCCCACCACCGGACAGATGAACTGGCCGAGGAAGGCGCCGACATTGATGCCCATGTAGAAAATGGTGAAGGCCGTATCCAGTTTGTTTTTCTGCTCTTTCGGATAAAGGCTGCTCACCATACTGGAGATGTTGGGCTTAAAGAACCCGTTGCCGAAAATGATGACCCCGAGGGCTACATACAGCAGGGTTTTGGCCAGCTCCAGGTTGGTGGAGAAAACACTGGCACTGGTAAAGAGCAGCAGCTGTCCGCAGGCCATCAGCAGGCCGCCCAGCATGATGCAGTTCCGGTTGCCCAGGAAACGGTCAGAGATAAAGCCGCCCAGCATCGGAGTGAGGTAACAAAGCCCCAGGAAGCCCCCGTAAATCAGGGATGACTGCTCCTTGCTCATCATCAGGGCGCTCACAATAAAAAGGGTAAGGAGGGTGCGCATCCCGTAAAAGTTGAAGCGCTCCCACATTTCGGTACCGAAGAGCACCCAGAGGCCCTTGGGATGGCTCTGAGGTGCAGTTGACTGGTCTGTCATAAGTCAGTGAATGGTTTGGTTTTAATGGCTCAAAGTAGTGAATTTATTCATTCAGCCGCCAGGCAGCGGGGATTTCAGGATGATTGTACCGGTTAGGAGCCGTTTGTAAATTTAATATGGCAAAGCGGCGGGTTCCCGTTAATTTCGTCCGGCTACTGTAAAAAGTATCCAATATCTACCCCCCATGCGCAACATCCTCATTGTAGGCGGCGGCGGCCGCGAACATGCCCTGGCCTGGAAGATCCGCCAGAGCCCCCGCTGCGGGCGGCTTTTCATCGCCCCCGGCAATGCCGGCACCGCCTCACTGGGCACCAACCTGCCCCTTTCCGTTACCGATTTTGAAGGCCTCTCCCGGCTTTGCCTGAAGGAACAGGTAGACCTCGTATTTGTGGGTCCGGAGGAGCCGCTGGTGAAAGGCATCTATGATCATTTCCGCAATCATCCCGACACGGCGCATATCCGGGTGATCGGCCCCTCCCGGGAAGCGGCACAGCTGGAGGGCAGCAAGGCCTTTGCCAAAGCCTTCATGCAGCGGCACGGCATCCCCACCGCTGCTTACCGTGAGTTCAACGAAAGCAATTATGCCGAAGGGCTGCAATACATCCGACAGCATCCGCTGCCCGTGGTACTCAAGGCCGATGGCCTGGCCGCGGGGAAAGGGGTGGTGATCTGCCAGCATACCCTGGAGGCCCTGGCCGAATTTGAGCTGATGGTGCAGCAGGCCAAGTTCGGGGAAGCCGGTAAAAAAGTGGTGATCGAACAGTTCCTAGATGGGATCGAACTCAGTGTTTTTGCCCTCACCGACGGGCGGCACTACCTGATGCTGCCCGAAGCCAAGGATTACAAAAGGGTGGGCCGCGGCGATACCGGACCCAACACCGGCGGCATGGGTGCCGTAAGCCCTGTGCCCTTTGCCGACGCGGCTTTCATGGAAAAGGTGCGCACCCGCATTGTGGAACCCACCATCCACGGCCTGCAGGCCGAAAAGCTGGAATACCACGGGGTGGTGTTTTTCGGGCTCATCAGCGTACAGGGCGAACCCTATGTGATCGAGTACAACTGCCGCCTGGGCGATCCCGAAACCGAAGTGGTGATCCCCAGGGTGGAAAACGACCTGGTGGAACTGCTGGAGGCCGTGGCCGGACAAAATCTGCACGAAACCACCATCCAGACCAGTCCCCACACCGCCGTCACCATCGTGGCGGTGAGCGGCGGATACCCCGGCAACTACGAAAAAGGCATGGTCATCAGCGGGCTGGAAGACGCTGCCATCGAAGGTTCCATGATCTTTCACGCCGGCACCCTGCTCTCCGGCCATGCCGTGCTCACCAATGGTGGCCGGGTACTGGCGGTAACCTCCTTCGGCGACGATATCCCCGATGCCGCCGGCCAGTCGGGGTACGTGATGGAAAACATCCACTTCGAAGGCATGTATTTCCGGGACGATATCGGCTATGAATTCGGGTCGCTGAACAGCCCGCAGGATCACTAACAGGCATCCTTACACGAAGGCATTCCGGAGCCACCGGTTAACAGGCGCTTTTCGGGCGGTGGGTTTTACACAGAAAAATGCCAAAATGTTGATAAATAAAGGCTGTCACGTTGTTTTTCCGGATTATTTCCTTCAACTTTGCCCACATTGGTTTTCACCCTGAAATTCCGCTCAACACATGGGGCTTTTTAACTTTTTTACACAGGAGATTGCGATGGATCTGGGTACCGCCAACACCCTGATCATCTTCAATGACGAGGTGGTGGTGAACGAACCTTCCATTGTGGCGCTCGACCGCAACAATCCCAAGAATATACTGGCCGTGGGCAAGAAGGCGCTGATGATGCACGAAAAAACCCACGAAAGCATCCGCACCGTGCGGCCGCGGAAAGACGGGGGAATCGCCGATTTCAACGCCGCCGAACTGATGATCCGGGAGATGATCAAGATGATCTATCCCAAAA
>JAYRPG010000096.1:0-1478 GCA_041911275.1 Ferruginibacter sp.
AAAAACCTGCGCGGACCGGCCCTCGAAACCCGCCTGAACCAGCTGCTGAAATAATTTCCATGCCGCCCATCCCGCCTTCGCCGGGGTCATACCCGATAAAAATCGTATCTTCGATGCCTTGAAGCGCCTCATCGCGATATGGTTCTTATCGGTGTATCTTTTTTCCACCACCGAAATGAGTCAGCTGCTGAAGCTGCCGGTACTGCTGTCGCATTTTGAAGAACACCAGGCCGACAACCCCGGGTTGAGCCTGGCAGAATTCCTGCAGATGCACTATGCCGGTGATGACCGGAATGATTCGGATCACCAGCGCGACATGCAGCTTCCCTTCAAAACCCACGATAACTGTTCCGCGCAGTTGCTGCAGGTGTGTCCGCCTTTGTCCTGCAGCGTGGCCCTGCCCCGTATCCTCCATGCCGAAGGACCGCAACCCGGTTTTCCGCATGACGTATTTGTATCCTCTGCATTCCTCTCCAATATCTGGCAACCGCCCAAGTCCTGTTGATTGCTATTGCGATTTCATGTGCTGCTGACCCTGTCAGCCAGCCTTATTCTTCATCTGATCAACAGAAAAACAGCTTATGCTTCATTCATCCATCGGGTTTTCCATCCGCAACAAATTGCTGGTGGGGCTGCTCACCGTGGGGATGGTCATCTACGGAATCATCGAGATGACGCGACTCCCCATCGACGCGGTGCCGGATATCACCAACAACCAGGTGCAGGTGATCACCCTGGCGCCTTCATTCGGCGCCGAGGACATTGAGCGCCTCGTTACCTTTCCCATCGAACAGGCCAATAACAATATCAAGGGCCTGAAAGAGATCCGCAGCTTCTCCCGCTTCGGACTTTCCCTGGTGACCATCGTATTCGACGATGCCACCGACATCTACTGGGCCCGCCTGCAGGTGGCCGAAAGGCTGCAGAAAGTGCAGGCCATCATCCCACCCGGCATCGGCAATCCCGAACTGGGCCCCATCTCCACCGGCCTGGGCGAAATTTACCAGTATGTGGTGCGGCCGAAAAAGGGATTTGAAAACAAATACGACGAGACGGAGCTGCGTACCCTCCAGGACTGGATCGTACGCCGCCAGCTTCTCGGGGTAAAAGGCGTGGCTGAAGTGAGCAGCTTCGGCGGTAAACTCAAGCAGTATTCCATCGAAGTGGATCCGGCCCGTTTGCAGTCTTTCGGCATCACCATCAATGATGTGTTTGCCGCGCTGGAATCCAATAACCAGAACACCGGCGGCGCCTACATCGAAAAAGGCCCCTCGGTACTCTACATCCGCAGCGAAGGACTGGTGGGCGGTATCGATGATATCCGCAATATTTCCATCAAAACACAGCAGAACGGCAATCCCCTCTTCATCCGGGATGTGGCCCAGGTGGTGATCGGGCATGCCACCCGCTATGGCGCCATGTGCTACAACGACGAAGGCGAGGTGGCCGGCGCGGTGGTGATGATGCTCAAGGGCGCC
>JAYRPG010000097.1:0-3737 GCA_041911275.1 Ferruginibacter sp.
ACCGGGTGATTTATTCCTCCTTCCACTACCCCGTTAACTACGGATTTATTCCGCAAACGCTGGGTGAGGATGGCGACCCCCTCGATATCCTCGTGATCTGCAGTGAATCCATCCAGCCGCTGTGCCTTGTGGAGGCTACGGTGATCGGCAACATGCAGATGATCGACAACGGCGAGAAGGATGATAAAATCATTGCCGTGGCCAGCAAGGACCCCACCGTGAACCATTTCGACAGCGTGCATGCCCTGCCCCGGCATTTTATCAATGTGCTGAAGAATTACTTTGAGAATTACAAAGTGCTGGAGAATAAAGTGGTGGAAATTGATGAGTTCCAGGATAAGGATGCCGCCTACGAAATCATCCGCAAAGACATCGGGCACTATGCCCGGCAATTCCCCCGAACCTGAAAAATAAAAAGACCCATATGGACATGCAAACCCTCCTGATCCTGATCGCGATCGGGATCGCCGCAGGCATGCTCGGCGGCCTGGTAGGCGTAGGCGGCGGCATCATCATCGTGCCGGCCCTGGTGTATTTCCTGGGCTTCTCGCAGCACAGTGCCCAGGGCACCTCGCTGGGACTGATCCTGCTGCCGGTGGGCATCCTGGGGGTGATCCAATACTACAAGCAGGGACATGTGGATTTAAGGGTGGTGGCCATCCTGGCCGTGGGTTTCCTCACCGGCAGTTATTTCGGCAGCAAACTGGCCCTCAGTTTTCCGCAGGAAACCGTCAAAAAAATCTTTGCCGTACTCATGCTCCTCATTGCCATCAAGATGCTGTTCCTCGATAAACCGGCCCCCCGGTCGGCCAGTACCCCGCCCGCTGGGCAAACCCCCTGAACCAGCCTGATGCACCGGATCCGGCAACTGCCAAACTGGCATCATTCGGCCTGAAATACTTATTTTTGCAGTCCAATACAGAATATGGAACTGCTGGACAGCCTGTCAACGAAAACACACGATGAATCCCGCCAGGGCGAAGCCTTTGCCCCTGCCGGGGAAGCCCTGGGATTCCGCAAGCATTTTTATATCGAGAGCTACGGATGTGCCATGAATTTCGCCGATACCGAAGTGGTGGCCTCCATCCTGCAGCAGAACGGCTTCGGCGCCACCCGGCAACTCGAAGAAGCCGATCTCGTGTTTGTCAATACCTGCTCCATCCGCGAGAAAGCCGAAGTGACCGTGAGGCGACGGCTCAATGAATTCAGTCGAATCAAACAACAGAAACCCGGCCTGCTCGTTGGCGTGCTGGGCTGTATGGCCGAGCGGCTGAAAGACAAACTGCTGGAAGAAGAGAAACTGGTGGACATTGTGGTGGGCCCCGACGCTTACCGCACCCTGCCCCAGCTGATCCAGGAAGCCGAAACGGGCCAGAAAGCGGTGAATGTGCTGCTCAGCCGCGAAGAAACCTATGCCGATATTTCCCCCATCCGCCTCAACAGCAACGGAGTGAATGCCTTTGTGAGCATCATGCGGGGCTGCAACAATATGTGCTCCTTCTGCGTGGTGCCCTTTACCCGCGGCCGCGAACGCAGCCGGGATGCCACCAGCATCGTAAATGAGTGCCGCGACCTGTTTGAAAAAGGCTACCGCGAAGTGACCCTGCTGGGGCAGAATGTGGACAGCTATTATTTCAGCAGCGATGACCAGCCCGAACCCGTAACCTTTGCCCGACTGCTGGAAAGTGTGGCCCGGATCGATCCCCAACTGCGTGTAAGGTTCTCTACCTCCCATCCCAAAGACATTACGGATGAGGTACTGTTCACCATGGCCCGTTACGACAACATCTGCAACTATATTCACCTGCCCGTGCAGAGCGGCAGCAACCGCATCCTGCAGCTGATGAACCGCACCTATACCCGGGAATGGTACCTGGCCAAAGTAGACAGGATCCGGGAAATCCTCCCCGGCTGCGGACTTTCCACGGACGTGATCAGCGGGTTCTGCACCGAAACCGAAGAAGACCACCAGGCCACACTGGACCTGATTGAATACTGCCGCTTCGATCTGGCCTATATGTACTTCTACAGCGAACGCCCCGGCACCCTCGCTGCCCGGCGCTTTGCCGATGATGTGCCGGAAGAAGTGAAGAAACGGCGCCTGCAGGAAGTGATTGACCTGCACCGCGGCCACTCACTCGAAAGCATGCAGCAGGATGTGGGCAAAACCTTCCGGGTGCTGATTGAAGGCACCTCCAAAAAAAGCGAGGATGATTTGTACGGACGCAACGACCAGAATAAAGTAATAGTATTTCCCAAAGCGCATTACCGTAAGGGTGAGTATGTCAACGTAAAAGTGCACAGCTGCACCGCCGGTACCCTGCTGGGGGAAGTGATAAACGAAAGCCATGGACTTACAGAGCATTAAAAACCGGTTTGGCATCATCGGCAACTCCCCTGCCCTCAACCACGCCCTTACGGTGGCGGTGCAGGTGGCCAATACCGACCTCAGCGTGCTGATCAACGGGGAAAGCGGCGTGGGCAAGGAGGTGTTCTCCCAGATCATCCATGCCCTCAGCGCCCGCAAACACAACCCCTTCATCGCGGTGAACTGCGGCGCCATCCCCGAAGGCACCATCGATTCCGAACTGTTTGGTCATGAAAAAGGATCTTTTACCGGGGCGGTAGACAGCCGCAAAGGTTATTTTGAAACCGTGAACGGGGGCACCATCTTCCTGGATGAAATCGGCGAACTGCCGCACGGCACCCAGGCCCGGCTGCTGCGGGTGCTCGAAACCGGGGAATACATCCGCGTGGGCAGCAGCAAGGTGCAGAAAACCGATGTGCGGGTGATTGCCGCCACCAATAAAGACCTGCTGGAATATTCCCAAACCGGCAGGTTCCGCGAAGACCTGTACTACCGGCTGAATACGGTGCCCATCAAGGTGCCGGCCCTCCGCGACCGCAAGGAAGACGTACCCCTGCTGTTCCGGAAATTTGCGGCAGATTTTGCCGACCGCTACCGCACCGCACCCGTACAGCTCAACGATGAAGCGCGGAATACCCTGATGAATTACAGCTGGCCCGGCAATGTGCGGGAGCTGAAAAATATCGCAGAGCAGATCTCCGTGCTGTCGAAAGACAAACTCATCAATGCCCAGGAACTGCTGAAATTCCTGCCCGAAAACCATTTCAACCGGCTGCCCGTTCTGGCCGGCGGCAGCGGCACCGTGAGCCAGCAGGAATTTGCCAATGAACGCGAGATCCTGTACAAGCTTTTCTTCGACATGAAGAAGGATGTGAACGAGCTCAAGAAAATGTTTTTTGAAGTGCTGCAGAACCCGGCCATGGCTTCCGGCATCCCGGTGTACAACAGCAGCAGCAACCCGCTGCCCGAAATCAGGCCACAGGTGATGCCCGGCAACTACATGCCGCAGCACCCCAACCAGCCCGTGATCCTGAACCAGCATCCCGAAGATGTGCAGCGCATCGAGGCCGTGGAAGAATCCCTCAGCATAGTAGACAAAGAAAAAGAACTCATCATCAAAGCCCTGAAAAAACACAGGGGCAAACGCAAGGATGCCGCTGCCGACCTGGGCATCAGCGAACGGACCCTGTACCGCAAGCTGAAGGAATATGATATAGAGGAATGAGAAAACAGGAAGGCAAAGTGGTGAAGGGTGCAGGTGGAGCGATGAACCGAAAAGGGTGAATCACCCATCCCGGCCTGAACATCATCCACCCGTTCAAAACACTTCTTGCGAAACATTCCGGAACCGATTAAACGTAAACTTTTA
>JAYRPG010000098.1:0-1422 GCA_041911275.1 Ferruginibacter sp.
CACCCCGCGGTTAAAGGCGGCGCGGATCAGCACCAGCGCGACCGACAGCATGCCGCCGAGCAGCGTGGCGATCACCACGATTAACGGTTTTTTCGGTTTCACCGGCTTAATTTGTACCGCCGCATGGTCGATGATGCGCACATTCCCCACGGTGCCGGCTTTGAGGATGTTCAGCTCCTGCACCTTGTTCAGCAGTTGCAGGTAAATTTGCTGGCCGACTTCCACATCGCGGGTTAAACGCAAGACGTCCTGCTGCACTTTCGGCAATTTCTGCACCTGCTGGTTGATGCGCTCTTTTTCTTTCAGCAGGGTGTGGCGTTTTTCCAGCAGCGAAATATAGGCCGGGTGGGATTTGGTAAACTGCTGCGCAATGTCGGATTCCTTGAAGGTCAGCTCGTTGAGCTGGGTTTCCAGCGCCACCATGGTATCCAGCGCGGCCTTGGCTTCGAGGTTGAGATCGACCGATTCATTCTTCTGCCGGTAGCTGTTCAGCTTCTGCTCGGAATCTTCCAGTGAATTGCGAACGCCGGGCAGATGCGATTGCAAAAATTCCAGGCTCTTCTCGGCTTCCGCCGCATTGCGTTCGATGTTTTTCAGTACGTAGTTGCGGGCGACACTTTCCAGCACGGTACGGATCGAGTCTCGATCATCGCCGTTCAGGCTCAGTGCCAGCATGCCGGTTTTCTTGCCTTTCTCACTGACCATCAGTTGCTGCTGCAGATCGTTGATCACCTGCAACACCGGCAGTTTGCTCAGAGTGAAACGCTGGCCCGCCTCGCCTTGCAGATCGGTCACCAGCAGCGTGATGCCGTCTTTGCTCTGCGCCAGTTCTCCGGCTTTGCCCTGCAGCACGTCTTCACCGTCATGGCTCAGGCGGTAAGCGCCGTTTTCCAGCAGTTCCAGTGCAAATGGCAGCCCTTCATAGGCGGCCGGCACCTGAAAACGGCTGACCAGCAATTTACCGGAATGCCAGCCTAAACGCGCCGCCAGCCCTTTGCCGGCGCCGTACGGAAAATCAGGGGTGATCTGCACATCCAGATTCAGCTCGTCGACCGTCTGGCCGATGATCATGCGGGATTTGATCAGTTCGATTTCGGTGGCAGCTTCGGAATCGCTGCTGCCGAGCATTTCGGAGACGTCCGACAGGCCGGGTACGCCGCCTTTTTTCTGTTCCACCTGCACCAGTGCATCGGCCTGATAAACCGGAGTGGCACACAGCGCGTAAATCACACCGGTCAGTGCAAACAAGCAGGTGATGCCAATGATCAGCCATTTGTTATCCAGCATCAGCCCCAGGAGACGCCCGAGATCGATGACCTCAGCCGTGTTACGGTTTTGCTGCTGCGGGGGGGTCGTGGTTGCCATTCTGT
Source organism: Ferruginibacter sp. (assembly GCA_041911275.1). Lineage (GTDB taxonomy): Bacteria > Bacteroidota > Bacteroidia > Chitinophagales > Chitinophagaceae > Ferruginibacter. The sequence goes on from JAYRPG010000098.1 coordinate 1,371, forward strand.
TCCCTGTTATTTTATTTGTTCAGACGTTGCGCCCAGGCCTGGGCAGGGCGGG
>JAYRPG010000099.1:0-21225 GCA_041911275.1 Ferruginibacter sp.
CCCAGTGAGCTGCCTGCCTGGGTCTTCGCATCCCAGATCGTATAGTTGTTGGCGATACCGCTGCGGGTAAGCGCCGTGAAGTCGATGGCGGAGGCATACAGGTTCGGGATCAGCTGGAACTGTCCGGCAGGAACCGTGAACGACTGGCTGCCCGTATAGAGGCTGCCGTTGCTGCGCAGCGTGGTGGCGCCGGCATCCACCGTAAGACCCGTTACCGTTTTGCTCCGGTCGCCGCGCACATACAGGAAGTAGGCCTGGCGTGCCGACAAGGCCCCCAGCGTACCGTTTACATTGCTCCAACCCGTACCGTTCCAGTACTGCATGGAGGTGTTCGGACCGCTGTAGTCGAAGCCGATGGCCTGGGATGCGCCGGTATTGTTGCCGCCACCGGTGATCAGCGTGCCGTAGCCCGGGGTATTATTGGCCAATGGGGCATTGCCTTCCTGCCAGGCCTGTTTGATCGTTTGACTGCCGCTGGTGGGCACACTCAGCAGGCGCCAGCTGCGGAAGCCGTTGTTTGGCAGGTAGCGTTCCACCGTAACATTGGTGGCGCCACTCAGGATGCCCGCAATCTGTCCGATGCAGCCGTAACCGGTAGCGGTTGACTTAATCGTAACCGCCTGGCCGCTGAAGTCGGCGCTGCCCAGCGGGCCCACCGCAAAGGTGGCATCCGCACCAATGGTAAAGCTGCTGCCGCTGCCCAGCGTAAAGCTGCCGTCAACCGTAAAGTTCGTGTTCAGCGTAACGCTGGCGCCGGAGGCAATCGTTACCTCATCGCCGGAGGAAGGCGGTGCACCGCAGCTCCACTTGGTGCCATCCGTCCAGTTGCCGCTGCCGCTGAACGTATTGCCCGCGCTGCCCACACTCACAAAAGCTTCCACCGCTTCTCCGCAGTCGCCGGTAACATAAGCAAAGTATGATCCCGCACCCACGCCGGAAAGGCTCAGGCCCGTACCCACCAGGGTACCGCTGCCACCCGGACCGGTGTACCAACTCACCACCGCGTTGGTGCCGCTCACCCCTTGCGCCGTGAGCGTGGTGGTTTGTCCCGAACAGAGCGGACCCGCAGGTGAAGCCGATGCGCCCGTGATGGCTACGTTCGTGCAGCCGGAAACAAAAATTACGCTGATGGTATGGTTCGCCGTTACATTACTGAATGTATAGCTGCTGATGGCGCCCTGTGATACACCGTTGACCAGCACATCACCGATTGCATAACCCGGATCAGCCGTAATGGTATAGGACTGGCTTTGACCGTTTTCGAGGAATGTGGTGCCAGCCGGAGAAATGGAACCATTGGCGCCGGCCGTAGCCACAATGGAATTTTTGGTGAGGTACTGGATGGCATTATCAATCACTTTCAGGCCATTGGCGGTGAGGTTGTTCCAGGAAACGTCGGCAATGCCCACCATCAGGTATTTGGCCTGCGACACTTCATTTTTCACGCCGGCTACGGAAGTAGCACCATTGGGGTCGCTGCCTGCCGCAATTTCATTGATGGCCACGCTGGTGGTAACATTCGGCATGTATGCCAGGTTGATGCCGCCCAGGTAAGTGGTGCCCTGCAGACCATTTTCAGAACCACCCACACCGGAAAGCATGGTGATCTTTCCGCCGCTGATGGTTACATCTTTGAAGATGGGGTGATTGGGGTTGATCACATCCACCTGGGTGGATCCGGTTTGGTTTACTGCTGAGGCCCAGTTCCAGGTATTGCTCTGGGTGGCAAAGGCTTTCATGTTGAGCAGCGGTTTGTTGATGCCCCAGAGTGCTTTCATTCCGTTGGATCCGGATGCCGGCGCTTCGGTGAGCACCACTGCGTCGTAAGCAGAGAAATCGGTGGAGGTGGTCACATTGGCGATCAGGATATTGGTTACATTATGCTTATTCGCCAGCATCGGACGGATCTGGGTGTCGTTACCGGAAGTGCCGGTATTCACCACATAAGCGATATTCTTTTCCTTTACCGTAATGGTACCGGTGGCGGTGGCATTGGAAGTGCCGGCAGGTCCGGTTACGGTAACCGTATAATTATAAGCCGCTGGGTAACTGGTTTCAAATCCGGGGTTGCCACTGATGGTAAACGTACCATCCTGATAGCTCACGCCGGATGGCAGACCGCTGGCGGATGAACCACTCACCCCTCCCGTTACGGTGTACACGATATTACCGATGGCCGTACCCGCCTTCACACTCTGGTTGCTGGAACCGCTGCTGAGGGTAATCTGCGGAGCAGCTTTTCCGCTAACGGAAAATGATTTTCCGGTGGCGCCGGTACTGCTGATGGACACCGTGCCATTGTCGTCGCCACTGCCGGAAGCAGGATTGTAACGAACATAGAGTGTACCGGTTACCGAACCACCTGAAGGGATATAACTGGTGCTGGTATTCCAGGAACTGTTGTCATTGCTTACCTGGAACGGCGCGCTGACCGAAACACTGATGGCTGCATCCAGGTTACTGCCACTGATGGAATGGCTTTGCGGCGTAGAGGCTGCCCATCCCGTTACCGAGAAGTTCAGCCCGGTTTCATCAATATTGATGGCAGGCACGGTGCCAGTGCCGCTGACTGCAACATCAATGGTGGTGGCACCGTTGCTGGAGAAACTTACATTTCCGGAGTAAGCAGTCTGGGCCAGCGGCGAGAAACGCACATAAACAGGGGTTAAACTTACAGTACCGCCTGATTGGGTCAGTGTTACCGAACTGCCGTAGCCGCTGCCGGAAGAAAGGGAAACTTCAAAGCCAGAAGGCGCATTCACCCCGATATTTCCGGTAAGCGCACTGCCACTCACCAGCAGGGATTGCGGAGCGCTGCTGCTGTTCACTGTTTTATTGCCAAAGGCGCCGTTGAAACCGGTCTGGTCAACCACAATGGTGGGATTGCTGGGGGCTTCAATTTCGATGGCGCCGGAAACGGCACTGATAGCGGCGGGCGAACAGGTGCTGGAAACTACACAGTAATAATAGAGAATACCCACCGAAAGAGTTGAAGGCGTATAAGCGTTGCTGTTGGTACCCACCGCCTGATCATCTCCCGGTGTGGCATTGGAGGCATCGGTGCTGCTGTACCACTGGTAGCTGAGGGTACCGCTTCCGGTTGCGGAAACGCTGAGCGGGGTTACGGAACCCGAAGGGGTGCCCTGGGGGTAGCTGGCCGCGGCGACGTTAACAGGAGATACAGCAGGGGGAGAAAGTGTGCCCACCGTAATGCTGGCTTCAGCGGGGGTGCCGCAATCGCCGGTAACATAAGCATAATAAGTACCGGGCCCCTGGCCAGGCAAGGTAGTGCCGGTGCCCAGGAGGGTACCGGTGCCGCCGGTGCCGCTGTACCAGTTTACCACAGCCCCATTGCCCACCACGCCATTGGCAGTGAGGGTTTGGGTGGCAGCCGGACAGATGGAAGCGGAGGGAGCAGTTACGGAACTGATGCCAGCATTGGTTTTAGCCGAAACCGTAATGGATCTTTCAGCCGGAGTACCGCAATCAGCGGTAACCCGGGCATAATAAGTACCCGTACCCACATTATTCAGGGTGGTGCCGGTGCCCAGGTTGGTACCGGTACCTCCGGCGCCGGTGTACCAGGTTACTACGGGGTTGTTGCCGTTCACGCCGCTGGCTGTTAAATTGGTGGTGGCCCCGGAACAGATGGGATTGGCAGCTGCGGTGATACCGCTGATGGCCGGAGCAGGACTACAAGTAGTATTTACATAAGCACGCACTTCGAAGGTGCGGATGGTTTGACCAGTTGTTCCCGTTGCCGTATAACCACCGAACGCCACCCGCATCATCCTGAAATACTTGGCTCCAGCGGGAGCAGTTACCGTATGTGAAAGACAGGAAGGGTTCGCATTATTGGCAGGGAGTGCCAATTCCTGGAAATTGGTCCAGGTAGTTTGATCAGCACTCCACCCGATTACGGCTACTCCTGCCGTTGTACTGTTGGCCTGAATACGAACCTGTATCTGGCTTATTGTACTGTTTGGGGTGTACACCTCAAAATACTTGGCATTAGCGTCAACCCGCATGGTATTACCGCTCGTATATCCGGCGCAGTTCGTGTAGCTGGCAGAGCTGAATGCAGGGGCAGTGTTGTATTGCCAACGCACTTCATTATAGGCGCCGCTGTTGACAGCTGTTCCTGATGTGAAGGAGGCAATCGGAAAATTCAGCGACGCGTCCTGCGCCTGCAGCTGCCCTGTGCACAAAAGGAGCAGCTTGGCGGAAAAAATCGAAACAACATTCCGGAGTAAACAGTTCTTCATAACGAGCAGTTTTAATAACAGGATGAATACTGAAAAGACAATTCGGTTATACGGTACAGTTACAGAGATTGAATCAGCAGGGGTACGGCAAGTGTGGTATCAGATGATTGCAATCGTTGTTGCAACCTATTTTGATTTGCTTAGAATCAGCATGTTTCAGCAGGATTTATTTACGCAAACGTTATCAGGATACAACAGTCTGCTGTCGCTTTTCACCCGCGTTGAACGCGGCAAAACCCGGACAGCTCCAGCCTGAATCCTTCCGGCATCGTTTGCGTTAATGAATTGGTAACGATTGCGTAAATAAATACTCTCCGGATCCAGCCGGATCAAGGGCATTAAGGACAATACAGGGTAAATTAGCAAAGCATCCATTCCGCCGTATGCTTTGAAAACCCCGGCTGCCCGATTCCATTATCCGGATATAACCCATGACTCACGGCATTCTGTTATGCAGGACGAGTTCAGCATGAGCCATTAACCCATTCAACGCACAATAATGAAAAAGCTTGCCGCTTTTTTAAACCTTAATGCCAGCCCGGAATTTCCGCCTATGGCTGGAAAAGGAAATATCCTCTTGCTGGCTTTTATAATGACACTTGTTGTTCCCGTATCAGCACAGCAGGTGATCGGCAGCTTCCCGGTTCTCGAAGGGGGATTTGAAACCGGCACACCCACCACACAATCCTCCACAACGGTAGCCCCCACCACACAACTTGTCAACTGGACGGGTGCCAATACCAGCACCCTTCCTTCCATCAATACCACTATTGTACGCAGTGGATCACGATCGTTGCAGTGGGTTAGCTCTTCCACCTCCCACGTATTGTTTTCCAGGAGCGCTAACTCCACCGAAATTGCCGACAACACTTCCTATGTGGTACAATTTTACTGGTACAAAGGATTTTCCGGTTCAGCAAGGCCTTTTACCGTAGCCCTGGGCCCCGGAGGCACGACAGGCCTCGGTACGGCAGGCCCGTTTACGCTGGGGGTATCCGCGGTTTCAACGGACTGGACCAAACAATCTGCAGTAATCACCACCGGCAGTGTTGCAGGTACGCCAAAATACGGATTGATTCGCCTGAGCTTCTCCAGCGGCAGTTTTGGAACGGCGCCCGGTTATCTGTTTGACGATTTCTGTGTCTATCCCGGCACGGCTCCCGATGTTACGGCTCCGGGTGATGTAGTCAGTCCGCAAATCACCGGTTACTCTGCCTCTTCGCTGGACATCAGCTGGACAGCTCCCGGCTCCGGCGTAGACGGTGGCGGCTATGTGGTGGTCCGCTATCCCTCCGACCCTACCGGCCAGCCCAGTCCCAACACCAATGGTATTTATTCAGTGGGAAACAGCATCGGCACCGGAACCGTGGTATACATCGGCACCGCCACCAGTTTCAGCAATACCGGCCTAAGCGCCAATACCGCCTATTATTATCGCATCTACGCAGTGGACAAAGCCTTCAATTATTCGGCCAGTCCGGAAGTGATCGCCGGTTTCACTGGTATCGCCAGTCCTACGGCTATCAGCTTCACCACGCCGGCCGGCTGCAATACCAGTGAGCTCACCCTTAGCTGGACGGGCCCGCTCAATTACAATGCCTCAACCTATACCCTGCTGGCCTTCCTGAAAGCCGGCGCTGCCGTTACAGTAGGCAGCCCCAGCCTTGCTCCGTCCGGTTACAGCGCCAGCACCGTTTTCGGAAGCGGAACGGCCTACCAGAACGATGGCTCTGCCTTCTGCATCTACAACGGCGATGGCACCAACAGTGCAGGCGATCACAGTGGTCTCACCCTTACCGGACTGAGTCCCAACACCACCTATCACCTGCTTTTGTTCAACGTGGTGGAGGGCAGCAATACCTATTCACCGGGCGCTAACGCAAACGGCACCACGCTCAGCAGCGTGGCTGAGCCGGCGAATCATCCCGGCAGCTTTGCCACCGGCGTGCTCAACACCGCCAATATCCCCCTTACCTGGACGGCCGCCGGCGGTTCGCCTGCGCCCCTTGGTTACCTGGTACAGGCTTCAGCAAATGCGGTGCCCGCTGATCCGGCCGACTTCAGCGATCCGGCCAACCAGCTCAGCCTGGCTTCCGGAACGGCCAATGTAAAAACCACAGCTACCAGTTTCAGCGGGTTCAGTGGATTTACAGCAGGCACCATGTATTATTTCCGCATCAACCCCTATACCAACAGCGCCAGCTGTATCAATTTCAAAGCAGGCGGCCCTTCCCTCAATGCAGCCACCCTGCCCAATGCGGTAACCAGTCCGGCATTCGACATCACCGGCGGCACGGGCAGCATTAACTGGGTGAGCGCTCCCGGTTATCAGGCAACGAATCACAGCACCCTCGTATTTGTGAGTGCCAGCCCCATCAGCGTCAATACCCCCACGGCTAACCCGGCAGGCTATACCGCCAACAGCGGCTTCGGCCTGGGCACGGCCTACCAGTGGGATGCGAATGCCCGCTGCGTGTACAAAGGCGATGGCACCGGCGCCACCGTAACCGGGCTCATTGCCGGGAATACTTACTATGTGCTGATCCTCACGGTAGTGGATGCGGCCAATTACAATGCCACCCATTCCTACTCAGCTTACAGCACCATCAGCTCCACTTACACCGCTGCGGGTGAATACACGTGGAACGGCGGCGCCAACGGCGCCTGGACGATCGCTTCCAACTGGACGCCCAACCGCAATACACGGGCAGCAACCGATGTGCTGATCTTCAATACACCCGGCAATGTAACGGTAACATCGGTACCCAACGACACCATTGCCAAACTCAGCATCAACGCCGGCAATGTCACCCTGCAATCTTCCACCACGGTGTTCATCTCCTTTGCCGATAACAACGGCGCTGCCAATAACGACCTGGTGATTGCGTCGGGTACCACGCTGACCCTGGCCGCTGCTGTGAATATTTACCTGAACAACAACTGCAGTTCCATCATCAGCGGCACGCTCAATATCAATACAGGCAACCGTTATCATACAGACAATTCAGGCGTTGCCACGGTACTGAACGGCACGGTCAATGTGGCAGGAAGCGGAAAGCTGTATAGCAGAACAGCCGGCCGACTAACGGTAAACAATGGGGGTATTTACAATCATGCCGTGAACGGCGATACCATCCCCACGGCAACCTGGAATGCCGGAAGTACCTGTATCTTATCCGGGATCACCAGTGCAGGATCGGTTCAGGGACACCGGCAAACATTCAGCAATTTTATTTATGACTGTGCCGGGCAAACTGTTGCGCCATTTGTGCTGGGCGCCAATTCTTCCAACACCCCGCCTTCCATGATCATTACAGACAGCTTTGTGGTGAGGCGCACCAACGGCAGGATCCTGCAACTGACTTCATCAGGCGGCCAGCGTGATTTTACCTGTGGTAATTATATTCAATACGGGGGCATCGTTGCCATTACCTATAATACAGATGCCGGTGGCGAGCAACGATCGCTTACGGTAAACAAAACCTTTTACGGAACAGATTCACTGGAGAGCAATACGAGATTTCAGATCCTCAACAATCCCTCGGCAGCAACTACTGTAGGTCGGCTCTACGTTGGCGGCAACATGGAAATGCATCCCTCCCTGTCTGCGTTCAGCATCGAAAGGCAGGCTGCTTCCGCAACAGCCATCGCTGAATTGTGGTTCACAGGCAGCAGTGCCCAGCAGGCGCGGTTCAGCACCATCAGTGGTGACATTAATTTTGTAAACAACCATACCGGCAGCGGGGTTACGCTGCTGAGCAATGCCACTGCCTATAATTTCGACTTGCGGCAAGGGGTGTTTTACATCGCCGCCAACACCCTTACCATCAATAACAATGTTACCTACCTGGGCGCGGGTACGGGTACATTTGGTGGCTCGGCCCTGTCCAACCTCACCCTAACCGGTGCAGCGGGTCAGCTTAAATTTTTCAGCGACGCACAAATTCTCAAAGACTTCACCCTGACGGCCAATGCCTCGGCCAGCCTGGCCACCAAACTGGCCATTACCGGCGGAATCAGTCCGGGCCGCGACAGCCTCGGATCGGGTGCCGTACTCACCACCAACGACAACCTGATTCTCCGTTCCGATGCACTCGGCACTGCCCGGCAGGCCATTGTACCCACCGATGGCAGCGGAAATCCCCTGGCCACCATCAACGGCAAGGTAACGGTGGAGCGGTACTTACCCATGAACCTCAGCTCGGATGCCCGGCGCTGGCGCTTGCTGACGGCCCCCTTCCGCAGCACCAATGCGCCCACCATCAATGCGGCCTGGCAGGCAGGGGCCTCCAATCCCGACCGCTTCAACCCCGCGCCCTATGATCCCCGTCCTGGCTATGGCACCCATATCACCCGAAGCCATACCTGGAACGCAGGTGACGGTTATGACCAGGGAGTAACCCTGAATCCCTCCCTCTTCTATTATGTCAACAGCAGCAATTCCTGGGTGGCTCCGCCGAATACCAACAGTGTGAAGATCACCGATAACAGTGGCGTATACATGCTTTTTGCCCGCGGCGACCGGAGCATTGTGGTGAGTACCACCACCATCGCGGCCAAGCCCACCACCCTCGACCCCACCGGCGAGCTGAACCTGGGCCGCGTAACCCTACCCATGGTATCATCGGGTTACCAGACCGTTGGCAATCCTTATGCCTCGCAGATCAAACTGGATAATATCCAGTTTAACGATACGCCGGGCCGCAGCAAAACCATTTACCTCTGGGATCCCAAGACTCTGGGCTCCTACAATGTGGGAAAATTCATTACCTGCTCGGGAGATGGCAACACACCCGCCAGCTATACCTATACCGGCAATACCAGCAACTACGGCGCGGCGCCCGGTTTGATAGAATCATCCGGCGCCTTCATGGTGATCGGAAATGGCGGCAATATCGTATTCAATGAAACGGATAAACGCTTCGGCAGTTCTACCATTGGAATAGCCAGCCGGCCACAATTGCCGGCTTCGGGCAACCTGGGCAGGATCCAGAAAATGTATATTGACCTGTCAGTGGTTAAATCGGGAGCGGCGGTTCTGGCCGATGGCACTGCCTTCACGGTGAATCCGCATTATGATAACGGCGCCGACTACCTGGATGCGGTAAAAATTTCCGCTTTTAATTCAAGGGAGGAAATCAGTATCCGCAACAACGGACTCCGGCTGGCCGTAGACCGCAGAAAAATGATCCGCGAGCGGGATACCGTTCACCTGGATATTGCCCGGCTGAACAAATCACAGTATGAGTTCCTGTTTCGCCCCGAGCAGCTCGACGAGCAGCTTACCCCCTGGCTGGAAGACCGTTACCTCGACTCTTTCGTGCAGCTCAGTGCCACCCAGGCTGTGGTTTACCGGTTCAGCATTACAGATGAGGCCGCCTCAGAGGATGCCGCCCGTTTCCATATGGTATTCCGCAAAACCAAAAAGAAACGCAACGATGATCCCGAACCGGTACCCATCCCCATCAGTGTTTACCCCAACCCGGTAAAGAACGGTGTCATCGGGCTGCGGGTGGAAAACCTGCCACAGGGCTGGATCCGGGCAAGGCTGATCAGTCCCGACGGAACCGTACTCTACAGCGGCCGCTTGCTGCACAATAGCCCGGTAAGCCTGCATACGCTGGAAACAGGCATCCGGCCTTACCGCGGTTTCGCCAAACTGGAACTGACCGCCGCCAGTGCCGGAGCAACCGTTCATACGCTTAATGTACTGCTGGAGTAAAAGCTATCACTAACCGGATGAAAATGCTGCAGCTTGCAGGCAAAGTGCCATCCGCATGCAGCAGTCTCCCCTTTCGCTGCGGCCCTTCATCGGTGCCGCCGACTTTGCCCTTTCCCGCCGTTTATACCGCGAACTGGGATTTAAGGAAACTGTGCTGGAACCGGGGTTTTCCCTGTTCAGTTCCGGCCATACCGCCTTCTATCTCCAGGACGCTTATGTAAAAGACTGGCTCAACAATACCCAGCTCTTTGTGGAAGTGGAAGATGCGGATCAATACTGGAATCAACTGGTGGTGCTGCAACTGCCGGCCCGCTATCCGGGCGTAAGGCTGGAACCTGTGCGCAGCCTGCCCTGGGGGAAAGAATGTTTCCTGCACGACCCTTCCGGCATCCTCTGGCATTATGGTCATTTTAACCGTTGAGTAATTGGAAATACTGCTTTTCGGGTACACTTCCGCGTGATGGGGTCCGAAAACAAAACAGGCTGCCGTGTAAGGCAGCCTGCAGGCTATGAATTCTTCCTGTATCAGAGATCATGGATCGGTTTATACTTCGGTACCAGGCTTTTCATCACCACCCAGGCAATCAGGTAGGCCACCGCGCAGATGGCAAACATGATGGCATAGGAAGTGGACATTTCAGCCTGCACCAGGGGCTTCTGGATGCTGAGCAGTTGCTGGAAAGCGGCCGGATTAACCTCCTTCACCTGGCTGACCACCTCGGGTGAGAGGCTGCCCAGCTCGGCCGTGTGCAGATTTACTTGATCCCCGTATTTGTTGAGCAGGTTCATCCCCTGCAACTGGTCAATGTATTGCCCCAGGCCCGCCGCCTTGCCTTCAGCCCAGGAGCGGGCAATACCGGCGGCCTTGTAGGAGTCGAACAGCCATCCGCCCAGTTTGGAAATGATCACCCCGCCGAAACCGCCGGCCATGCCGCCAATGCCGACCACCGAGCCCACCGCTTTTTTGGGGAACATATCCGAAACCGTAGTAAAGATATTGGCACTCCAGGCCTGGTGCGCAGAGGCCCCGATACCGATCAGGATTACCGGCACCCAATATGAATAACCACCCAGCGGCTGTGCCAGCAATACCACCAGCGGCGCCAACGCAATGAGGAGCATGGCCTTCATGCGGCCATCATAAGCCGCATAACCCTTGTTGATGAAATACATGGGGAACCAGCCCCCGTAAATGCTGCCAAACATCGTCATGCTGTAAAGGATCGTAAGCGGAAAGGCAATGGCTGTTTTATCCATGCCATACTGGGCTTTCAGATAAGCCGGCAGCCAGAAAAGGAAGAACCACCATACGCCATCCGTCATGAATTTTCCGAATACAAAGGCCCAGGTTTGCCGGTAGCCGAGCAGTCGTGTCCAGCTCACCTTCTCAGCAGCCGCAGGCGAAGGAGTCTGTTCTTCCTTATCGGAGAGAATATATTCCAGTTCAGCCGGTCCCATACGTTTCTGCGCCTCCGGCTTATCGTAGAGCATCAGCCAGAAAAGCAGCCAGAGAAAGCCCACACCGCCGATGATGATGAAAGCAGCTTCCCAGCCCCAGTGTTCACCGATCCAGGGAACGGTGAGCGGGGCGAGGATGGCCCCCACATTGGCGCCTGAGTTGAAAATACCGGTGGCAAAGGAGCGCTCCTTTTTAGGGAAATATTCCGCAGTGGCCTTGATGGCAGCCGGAAAGTTGCCCGATTCGCCGAAGGCCAGTACCGCCCGGCTGATCATGAAACCCACTACAGAGATGTTGACCGAGGCAATCCCCACCCAGCCCAGCACCGCAGAAGCCGCCTGCCCCATCGGTATTGCCAGCGCATGGATGATGGCGCCGATGCTCCAGATCACAATGGCCCAGGCATAGCCCTTTTTGGTGCCCAGCTTATCAATAAACCGGCCGGCAAAGAGCATACTGATGGCATAGCCAAACTGGAACACCGCGGTGATGTTCGCATAATCACTGTTGCTCCAGTTGAATTTTTCGGCAAGGGTGGTTTGCAGCAAACTGAGCACCTGGCGGTCGAGGTAATTCACCGTGGTGGCAAAGAAGAGCAGGCCGCAGATCGTCCAGCGGTATTTTCCGATAATCGATGTAGACATATGGCAGGTTGAAAATGGAAAGAAAAAACACCGGCCCCCGTTGAGGGGCCGGTCAATCAGTTCAATGCACTCCGCACCTCGCGGATGGTTTGCAGTACCTGTACCGTGCCGGCTTCAATGGCGGCATAGTCCCTGGCTTCGAGCAGGGCTTTGGTGATCAGCTTACTGCCCATGCCCACGGCACATACGCCGGATTTGAACCAGCCGTTCAGGTTTTCACGGGTGGTGTCTACCCCGCCGGTAGGCATGAATTTGAGCGCCTGGAAAAGTTCCCTGATCGTACTCATGAACTCCGGCCCCAGCAGGTTGCCCGGGAAGAGTTTGATGAAGGTGGCGCCCAGGTTTTCGGCGGCGATGATTTCACTGGGCGTCATGCAGCCCGGCACCCAGAGCATATCATAGGTGTTGGCCACTTCGGCCACTGATTCCACCAGGCCGGGGCATACAATATAATCGGTGCCCGCATCAATGAAGCGCCGGGCCATATCGCCGTTCTTGATGGTACCCACCCCCAGGTACATGTCCTTCATGCCTGCGTCGCAGGCTGCCCGCAGGTCTTTGAAATTCTGCAGGGCCGCCTCGCCGCGGTTGGTATATTCCACCGCACGGATGCCGGCCCGGTAAAGCGCTTCCAGCACGGCCACGCTCACGCCGGAATCTTTATGAAAATACAAAGGGAGAATGCCCTGTTCGGGGATCTTTTCAAGCAGGATTGATTTCTTAGTCATAGCATGGAAATATTGAGCAACAATGTTAACTGAAATACCGCATTGACCGGGCAATATTTACGCAAACGATGGCGCCGGCAGACATACCCTTTACGCAAACGATGGCGTAATTTTTTATGCCGGAACCGTGGGCATTCATCAAATAATTGCCTGACATTTGAATTCCGCATTTGATTGCTGACAAAAGATTAAACCCAACGATTATGCCTAAAAAAGTGGTGACGCTCGGAGAAATCATGCTCCGCCTTTCTACCCCCGATTATAAACGTTTTGTGCAGGCCGACACCTTTGATGTAACCTATGGCGGCGGCGAAGCCAACGTGGCTGCTGCCATCTGCAACTACGGCGAACAGGGTGTGTTCGTCACCAAAGTGCCCAACAACGCCATTGGCCAGTCGGCCATCAACCACCTCCGCCGTTATGGTGTGGATACCCGGTTCATCGCCCGGGGTGGTGAACGCCTCGGCATTTACTTCCTCGAAACCGGCGCTTCCATGCGTGCCTCCCAGGTGATATATGACCGTGCAGGTGCCGCCATCGCCGATGCCGACGCCGCCGAGTTTGATTTTGACCAGATCCTGGATGGCGCCGACTGGTTCCATACCACCGGCATCACCCCCGCCCTCAGCGATAAAGCTGCCGCGCTCACCGAAGCCGCACTGAAAGCCGCCCGGGCCAAAGGCATCACCACCAGCATCGACCTGAATTACCGCAAGAAACTCTGGAGCAAGGAAAAGGCCCGCGAGGTGATGACCCGCCTCTGCCAGTATGTGGATGTGTGCATCGGCAATGAAGAGGATGCGGATACCACCCTCGGCTTCAAAGCCGCCCACACCGATGTAACCAAGGGCGAACTGAACCTGGATGGTTACAAAGATGTGTTCCGCCAGATGAAAGAGAAATTCGGTTTCAAATTCATCGCTTCATCGCTCCGCGAAAGCTACAGCGCCAGCGACAACGGCTGGAGCGCCCTGGTATATGACGGCAGCGAATTCCACCATACCAAAAAATACAATGTAAGGATCATTGACCGCGTAGGCAGCGGCGACAGTTTTGCCAGCGGCCTCATCTACGGACTCGTAACCGGCATGAGCATGAAAGATGCCGCTGAATTTGGAGTGGCAGCCTCTGCACTCAAACATACCATCCCCGGCGACCTGAACCACGCTACCCTCAGTGATGTGAAGGAACTGGTGAAGGGCGATGGCAGCGGCCGTGTACAACGTTGAGTTTTCTGTAACCCCCATACGCACTTTTATCACGGGTTAAGTTTTGGTTTAAACCCTGTTTTTTTCTCATCCACCCTTCCCGTTTCCGGGAAGGGGTCTTTTTTAAAATCCGAGTTATGATTATCGACGCCCTGGATAATGCTGGTCAGTACTACCACCTGCATCCCCGTTTTGCCCGCGCATTTGAATATGTAAAACAGCTGAACCTGGAAACGCTTGAGCCCGGCAAATATGAGATTGAGGGGAAGGACATCCATGCGGTCGTTTCCGTCAAGGACGGCGTTGCTCCCGAAGCCGCCAAATATGAGGCACATGACCTGTATATCGATATCCAGGTTTGTCCCTCCGGCGCCGAAACACTGGGCTGGAAACCCCGCAGCGTGGCTACAGACATCAAAATTCCCTACAACCCGGAAAAGGATGTGACCATCTTTGAGGTGGTGCCCGATACCTACTTTACCCTTCGTCCCGGACAGTTCGCCATCTTTTATCCCGGTGATGTGCATGGCCCGATGATTGGTGTGGGCCCGGTAAAAAAACTGGTGGTGAAAGTGAAAATATGATTCAGGAAAACCAGCATACATTCAGCACAGCAGCCCCAGGGCTGCTGTTGCCGTTTTAAACCTTGCGCAACCGCTTCAGTCATGCAATACCCGTCAGCACGCTGCCGCAACAAACTGGTTCTTTCCGGCATGATGCTTCTTTTCAGCAGCCTGCTTACCGCACAATCGCCCACATTGTCGGCCGAAGCCCTGCAACCGGTGTATCCACAAACCGGAATTGCACCGCTGACCATCACAGCCGGAAGCGGTAAAACCTCCTACCTCAGTGCAGTGGCCGCCGACCCTTCCGATCCGGCCGCAGGCGGCGGTATCTGGTTTACCGTAACCGGTGCCAACCCGGTGGTAACCGCCACCAGCAACAACAGTAATGTGGTGAACAACAACCGCATTGCTGTCACCCAGGAAAACGGCCGCTACGTGGTGCGGATTAATCCCAACGGTATCGGTTATGCGACCATCAGCGTGAAAGCCACCAATGCTTCAGGCAGTTCCTCCACTTACTCGCTGCGTTATGCAGCCTCAGCAGCATCCGACCAGCCCGGGCGTACCGTGTTTCACAGTTTTGCCTCCGATGCCTCTGGCGCTGCCGCCATCGACAGCAACTATTTTTTTATAGCAGATGATGAAAGCAATGTACTGCGGCTCTATCACCGGCGCTATTCCGGCAAACCACTGTACAGCACGGATATTGAATCGGCCGTGGGCGCCTCCTCGGAATGTGATATAGAAGGGGCTTCCCTCAGCGTGAAGTACCAGCCTGGCCGGCGGATCTACTGGCTGGGTTCACTGGGCAATAATAAAAGCGGCGCCCTGCGGCCCGACCGCAACCGGGCTATTGCCACCGATATCAGCGGCACCGGCGCCGCCGCTACCCTCAGCGTGAAGAGTTATTCCACCCAGCTCCGCAATGCCCTGATCAGCTGGGGCAACAATGCCGGATGGAACTTTACCGCCTCCTCGGCCAGCGGGATGATCCCGAAACGCGTGGACGGCTTCAATGCCGAAGCACTCACGGTAACGCATGGAGGCGATACGGCATACATCGGACTCCGGGCCCCGCTGGTTCCGGTTCAGGGCACCTCCCCAACGGCCCAGAACCGGCAATACGCCCTGCTGGCGCCTGTTACCAATTTTGAAACCCTGCTCAATGGCAATGGCAATGTAAACACCACGCCCCTGCTGAGCGATCCGGTATTATTTGATCTTGAAGGACTGGGATTCCGGAGCATTGAGCGCACCGCCGGCGGATACCTGATTATTGCCGGACTGTACACCGGTGGCGGACTGCCTGCCGTATACTTCTGGGATGGCCGTGTACCGCCCAACCCGGGGCGGAACCCTGTAAGGATCAACAGTCCGGTGAGTACGCTGATCAAACTGCCCCTCGACGGACTGAACCAGCTGGTGCAGGTTTCGCCCAACGGCGATGCTGAAGGACACCCGGAAGCCCTCATCTCCGACAGTGCCGGCCACGAATTGCTCATCACCCTCATCAGCGACAACGGCACCCTGGATTATTATAACGACGGCACTGAGGCAAAAAGCCTCAGCCAGGACGCCTACAAAAAATTCAGGAGCGACCGGTTCCTGCTTTCCACCGACACCCTCAAAGGGCCGGTATTTTATCACTGTGCCGGCAACCCCGATGAAGTACTGATCGGCGACCGCAGTGCCGTTTCCTGGCAATGGCAGTGGGATACCTGCGGCACCGGCTGTTATAACTCCCTGGCCGACGACAGCGTTTTCAGCGGCACCCAAAGCGCCGAGCTCCGGATCAGCCGGATGACCAGCCGCTGGAATGGCTACCGGTTCAGGTGCATCAGCAGCAATGGGAACAGTAAGGAATACACGATAAGATACACCCTTACCTGGACGGGCGCTGTCAGCAATCAATGGGAAGTAGCCGGCAACTGGGACTGCAATGCGGTACCCGATGCCTGGACAGACGTTTACATCCACAGCGGCACGCCGGTGATCAACAGTAACGTGGAAATCCGCAGTTTGAAGATTACCCCATCAGCACAACTGAACATCATGAGCGGGAAGAGCCTGAAAATCCTGAAATAGGGAACGATCAGCCAACGTGAAAAGTAAACAGGCCAAACTGCAACTGGCCGATTTTGCGTTAGGGCTATCGGTTTATCCCATTTACCTGCTGCTATCATTGCCCCCTTCCACCCTGCTGACCGAGAGTACATCCTGCCCGGTGGCATCGCCCATTTCCTGCAGTTTGCCGAAAGCCGCGGCGGTGGCGTAATGCAGCAGCTCCTGCGGAGGGTGCTGGTTGTACAAACCGTAAATGAGTCCGGCCATAAAACAATCCCCGCTGCCTGAGCGGTCGGCAACGCCCTGGCAGGAAAACTCAGGAGAAACAAAGTGCTGTCCCTGCGCGGCCAGCGTGGTAAAATAGCGGATGGCATTCTGGTTGCCGTCGAAACGGAAGGTCTGGGCAACCGTATGGCATTTCGGAAAGCGTTGCATGATTTGTGCCGCCGTAGCTGCGGCATGGTCCAGGTAAGCCTGTTTGCTGTGGCGATCATGGATCTGCGGATCAAGGGTGGTGCCCAGCAAGGTATGGGCGCTCCAGATATTCCCCATCACCACCTCACAATATTCCACGAGGCGGCTCATGATGTCGATAGGCTCCTGTCCATATTTCCAGAGGCGGCTGCGGTAATTGAGGTCCACGGATATGCAGATGCCTTTTTTTGCAGCGGCCTCGAGCGCTTCCAGGCATACATCGGCTACCTGTGCATTCAGGGCCGGACTGATGGCCGAAAAGTTAAACCACGACACATCCGCCAGCACCCGGTCCCAGTCGATCATGCCCCTGCGGAGTGCTGAAAAGGAAGAACCCTCCCGGTCGTACACCATATTACCCTTCAGGTCAGCCCCGCGTTCCAGGTAATACAAACCAATGCGGTCGCCGGTCAGCAGGATGGATGAGGTATAGATGCCCTTGTATTCCAGGTAATGCATCATGTGGCGGCTCATGAAATTGTCGGGCAGGGCCGTACAGTATTTCACGGGCACATTCCATCCAGCCAGCGCGGTGGCCACATTGGCTTCTGCGCCGCCCACATAGAGCATCATCGGCTGCTGCTCCAGCGCGCTTCCCGCTGCCGGAGAAATCCGCAGCAAGAGTTCACCGAAACAAAGCACCTTGGATTTTACCAACCGAAATATTGTTTAGCGTTGTTGAAGCAGATGTCCTGCACCATGCTCCCCAGCCAGGCTGTGTCATCCGGCAGTTCGCCGTTTTCCACTTCGGTGCCCAGCAGATCGCAAAGGATGCGGCGGAAATATTCATGGCGGGGATAACTCATGAAGCTGCGGCTGTCGGTGAGCATGCCCACAAAACGGCTGAGCAATCCCATATTGGAAAGGGCATTGAGTTGCCGGATCATGCCGTCTTTCTGATCGAGGAACCACCAGCCCGATCCGAACTGGATCTTGCCCGGAACGGAGCCATCGTTGAAATTGCCGATCATGGTGGCCATCAGTTCATTGTCGGCAGGGTTGAGGTTATAGAGAATAGTTTTGGCCAGTTCATTGCTGCTGTCGAGGCGATCGAGGAATTTGGCCAGGGCCCGGGCCTGTGCAAAATCGCCCACCGAATCCCAGCCCGTATCGGGGCCGAGCTGCCGCATCATGCGGCTGTTGTTGTTGCGCAGGGCGCCCAGGTGATATTGCTGCACCCAGCCCTTTTCACAATCCCAGCGGCCAAACTCCAGCAGCATGGCTGATTTGAATTTAAGGTTTTCGCTGTAATCCAGCGCTGCTCCTCCCCTGATCTTCGCAAAAATCTGCCGGATTTCGGCATCGGTAAAATCCTCCGCATAAATCACCTCGAGCCCGTGATCAGACACACTGCAGCCCATGCTGGCAAAGAAATCGTGCCGCTTTTTCAGGGCGCTCAGGTAATCATCATAGGTGGAAACCGATACATTGGCCGCGGCCTCCACCCTGTTCACATAATTATTGAAGGTCACCACATCGTCCACATTCATCGCCTTATCAGGACGGTAGGCCGGCAGGATGCGGATTTCAAATCCGTCATCCATGATTTTACGGTGATGTTCCAGCGTATCCACGGGATCATCAGTGGTGCAGAGCACTTTAATGTTCATCCTGCGGAGCAGGTTCCGTACTGAATATTCCGGGGTGCGCAGTTTGGCAGAAGCCTCCTCGTAGATATCGCGGGCCGTTTGGGGCGACAGCAGCGTGTGGATGCCAAAGTACCGCTGCAGCTCCAGATGCGTCCAGTGATAAAGCGGATTGCGGGCGGTAAAGGGAACAGTGGCTGCCCATTTTTCAAACTTCGCATAATCGGGCTGGTTACCTGTGCAGAAGCTTTCGTCTACGCCATGGGTACGCATCGCCCGCCATTTATAATGATCGCCGTACAGCCAGATCTGGGTAAGGTTTTCAAAATTGATGTCGTTTGCAATCTGGTCGGGCGGCAGGTGGTTGTGATAATCAATCACCGGCATCGGCGCTGCATACTGATGATAGAGATGCTGTGCCGTGAAACTCTGCAGGAGAAACTGCTCGTCCAGAAACTTTTTCATAAAAAAGTATTTTCAATAACCGCGGCCCGATTCACCGGCTGCGTTTCAATATGGGTTAAATATAAAATTCTTTACCGGGCTCAGAGGCTTACCCCCCTTTTCCAGGGGATGAAATCATCCTGGTTGAGCAGTACCGCCTTGGGGATCACCTCCCCGCTGGCCGCACGGATGCAGTATTCCAGGATGTCTGCGCCCATTTGTTCAATGGTTTTCTCACCTTCAATCACCGGTCCGGTATCAATGTCAATGATATCGTTCATCCTTTTGGTGAGGTTGCTGTTGCTCGACACTTTGATGGTGGGACACACCGGGTTGCCGGTGGGGGTACCCAACCCCGTTGTGAAGAGAATCAGGGTGGCCCCGCTGGCCGCTTTACCGGTGGTGGCTTCCACATCATTTCCGGGCGTGCACACCAGGTTGAGCCCCGGTTTCACCGCCGGCTCCGTATAATCCAGCACATCCACAACGGGAGAGGTGCCTCCTTTCTTGGCGGCGCCATTGCTCTTGATGGCATCGGTAATGAGTCCGTCGCGGATATTACCCGGCGAGGGGTTCATGTGAAATCCCGAACCGGCCTGTTCGGCCGCATCGCTGTAAGCCTGCATCAACCGCATGAATTTGCGGGCTGCCTGCTCATCCGGCGTACGGTCGATCAGGTTTTGCTCTGCCCCGCAGAGTTCCGGGAATTCGGCCAGCAGCACTTTGGCACCCAGGGCCACCAGCAGATCGCTGCAGTAACCCACAGCCGGGTTGGCGGAGATGCCACTGAACCCGTCGCTTCCGCCGCACTTAACGCCTACCGTGAGCTTGCTCAGGGGCGCAGGCGCACGCTGCAGTTCGTTGGCCTTTACTAATCCCCTGAAGGTGTCGCGGATGGCATCGGCGATCAGCTGTTCCTCGCTCTGCGACTGCTGCTGCTCATACACCAGCAGGGGTTTATCAAAAGCGGGATTCAGGGCCCTGAGATCGTTCATGAAATCATTGAGCTGCAGGTTCTGACAGCCCAGGCTGAGCACGGTTACGCCGGCCACATTGGGGTGGTTGGCATAGGCCGCCAGCAGATTGCTGAGCACAGCCGCATCCTGGCGGATTCCGCCGCAGCCCCCCTGGTGATTGAGGAACTTGATACCGTCAATGTTTTTAAACGGCCGGTCGGGATGGCCGGGAGCCGCCGGTGCATGCAGTTCCACCGACGAGAGGTCGATGCCGGCCCGGTAAGCCTCGAGCAGTTGATGCGTATAACGCTTATACTTATCCGAAACCGCGTAGCCAAGCTCATTGTGCAGGGCCTCCCGGATAACGTCCAGATTGCGGTTTTCGCAGAATACCGTGGGGATAAAGAGCCAGTAATTGGCGGTTCCCACCGAGCCGTCTGAACGGTGATAGCCCATAAAGGTGCGTCCGGCAAAGGCCGACACATCCGGCGGCGTCCAGCGGAAATCCGTTTTGCGGTAATTATAGGGAGCCGCCGCATGCTTCACATTTCCGGTATGCATCCAGCCGCCCTTCGGGATGAACTGCTGGGCCGTTCCCACCAGTACGCCGTACATGATCACCGGATCTCCGGGCTGCATGTCTCGGGTAAAAAATTTATGCTTGGCTTTTACGTCATCCTGCAGCAGGTACACTTCACCGTTATATTCTACCTCCTGCCCCTTTGCCAGATCGGTCAGTGCCACCAGCACGTTGTCCTGTTCCTGGACTTTCAGTACGATTCTTTTCATTTTTCCTGTAAAACCTTTTTGGCTTGCAGCGCAGCGAGTACGCCTTCACTCATCATCAGATTCAGCTTTTCGGTCACTTCCTGTTCAAATCCGGGCAGGAGGGTAATATCCGAATCCCAGAGATCCGTATCCTGCAGCACCTGGCGCACCAGTTGTGCCGGCTCCAGGCTATTCCAGAGAGCATGGAAATAAGCGGCCTTTTCATCATTCAGCGCGTAATCATGTCCGTTAAAGCTGCCATAATATTTGTCATCCTTCTGTTTCACGGCTTTCATGAAAAGCAGATAAGCCGCAAAGCTGGTGCTGAAATGCTCCGGCAC
>JAYRPG010000100.1:0-25742 GCA_041911275.1 Ferruginibacter sp.
CCCCGCAGGCTGCAGTCTTCCGCGGGGTGAAGAGCGCCGGAAGACGCCGTTGCCTGGTTTACAAACTCTCCTCATACCCCCGGTCGTGGAGCAGGTGCTTGCCATTCGCAGCTGCTGTGGCCAGTTCGTCGCAGCGGTTGTTATAGGGGTTGTCGGCATGGCCCTTTACCCATACAAACCGGAGTTGATATCCCCGGGCCAGCTGGTGGAATGCCCGCCAGAGGTCCGGGTTTTTTTTGCCGCCCCTGAAATCGGTTTTGATCCAGTTGGCCAGCCAGCCCTTGTTGATGGCATTCACCACATACTGGCTGTCGGAGTAAACGGTTACGGGGATCTCCTTTTTTTTGATGGCCTTCAGTCCTTCAATCACCGCCAGCAGTTCCATCCGGTTATTGGTGGTGAGGCGGTAGCCCTGAGAAAGTTCCTTGCGGTGCTGGCCCCAGATCAGCACCACCCCATAGCCGCCGGGGCCGGGGTTGCCTCTTGATGAACCATCGGTATATAAGTGTATGCTGTTGCTCATGGAAAATATTGCGCCCGTTTGATTTCCGTGCAGTAGGGGTTAAGGTAGAGATTGTCGATGCTCACGTACCTGAATTCTTTAAAGAGCAGCTTCTTGAATTTATAACCCATGGCTTTGGGTCTGAAATTATAGAGCAGATTTGTGGGCAAAACCACCCGGCCCCGGGTGGCCTGCTGCAGGCCTTTCCAGATCAGTTCGGAGCAGTACAGGCTGTCATCATTGTTGAGGTTGAAATACACATCGAAGGGAATGTTCTTCCGGTGGATGTCCTGCACGTACCCGTGCAGTTTTTGTATTTCTTCCGGTTGCAGCCGGTACCGGAAGAGGCCGAAGCCGGTTTTCTGCATCGGGTTTACGAAGCTGTCGATGGGATCGCGGCGGCAGTTGCCGGAAGGATTCTCTGCGCCGGTCATGGCGTGGTAAACCACCCAGCCATCCGCCTCTTTGAACACGAGGCCGCTGTGCGAAAAGGATTTATCGCGGGTGGAGAAATTCTGCAGGGTCCGGCTTTCAAAATCATTGTCGCTGCGGGTGATCAGGTCGCCCTCCTGCAGGCTGGTTTTGAGGCTGTCGATCACCCGCAGGGCCTGGCGGATCAGGGCTGCGCTGTCCACGCGGCCACCGTTCGCATCGTTGCCGGGTTTGGCCTGCACGGGACCCCGGCAGGCCGCCAGGGCGGCTGCAAACAGGGCTGTGATGATCAGGAGGTAAAGGGGGCGCATGAACTCGGAATTCGCAGCGAAGTTAATGGCTTCCGGCCAAGCCGGTACAAAAGAAAAAGGCTGCATCGGAGATACAGCCTTTTTCCTGGTGCGCTGAGGGATCAGCGCGAAACAGAGATGAATTCAAATTTATCGATGCCCACGCCGAGGCTGTTGGCGCCCAGCGGGCCGCCATCCGGAACATAATAACGGAAGGCAATTCGTGATTTGCGGGCGGCGGTGGAGGGCAGGCCCGACACGGTGGCGGTGAACTGCGTCCAGTCGCCGGGATAGGAGCCGTCGCCTTCGAGCAGGTAATCCGGGTTGATGTCGAGGATAACGGCATCGAAGTTGCCCACTGATTCAGGATCGGAGCCTACATTGGCCGAACCGTTGACCGTGTTCACCCGCACTTCAATGCGGTCTGCGCCGATGGCCGGGTTGTCGTAGGTGCGGGTATAGAAGCGGATCACGTCGCCGTTTTTGATCATCACTTCCGGGGTGATCAGCCAGTTGCTGCAAGCCGCGTTGCCGCTGCCGCATTCAGAGGTAGTCATCACAAAGTCAGAGCCGGAGTAGGAGGGCGTGGCGCCGCCAAATCCGCCCAGGTAGGGGTAGTTGGCGCCTCCGAATTTGGAATCGAAAGTGGGGGCCATGGCAATGTAGTAGCTGCCCTGTTCCCAGCTTACGGTACCGATGGGGCGGGTGTTGTTTTTGATGACCCAACCCCGGGCTACGGCCTTGCTGAGGGTGTCGAATTCTTCACCGAAGGAGGGGTCATTCACGGTCACATTTTCCTCCTTGTTACAGGCGGCCATGCCTGTGAGCAGTGAACCCCAAAACAGAATCTGAATATATTTTTTCATACGAATGTGCTGTTTTTATCAGTAATTATTTGGCGCTGGTGAGCGAAACTTCATCCAGGCCGGTTACAGTACTGTGAATTTGCTGGTACAGGGTGTCGATATTGTTGGGATCTACCTGGGAGAGGCGGATCGGGGCACGGTTCAGCAGGAAGTAGCGGAATCCGAAACGGCCTTCAACGGGGCCGGTCAGGCCTTTTACCTCGCCTTCGAAGCGGGTCCATTCTGTGGGGAAAGCGTTGGCGGGATCGTTGGCAGCGTTGGCGAAGGTGGGGTTAACGTCCACCAGTTTCAGGCTGAAGTCGCCGGTATTGTCCGGGCTGCTGCCTACGTTGGTGCTGCCGGTGGGGTTTACCCAGAGCTGGATGCGGGAAACGTTGCCGCCGTATGCATAAAAGCTGATTTTATCTCCGTTTTTCAGGGTCACTTTGGGCGATACCAGCCAGTTGCTGATGCTGAACAGGCTGCTGCCGCCGCGAAGGTTGATCACTTCGGCGCAGGCAATGCTGGTGGCAGCATAGCCGTTGGAGGCCCGCTGGGAGAAGAAAGCGTTTTTCCAGTAACGGCCCGGGAAGGGGGCGGTGGGGAACTGGTTGGAGTCCAGCGTGAACTGGGCCTGCTCCCAGCCGGGATGGTAAACGGCTACATAGTTTACGGAGCCGAGGTTCGGCGCTTCGGCCAGGTCGTACCATTTGGCGCCCATCGGGTAACTCTTATTGATGGCCAGCCATCCGTTGGAGAGGGCTTCCTGGAAATTGTCAAAACTTTCGGTGAAAGATTTGTCGGCGGGCGGGAGGGGACGGGTTAAGCTGCTGTCGTCTTTACAGGATTGAAATAATACCAAGGCCAGTCCTGCAAAGGCCAGGAATTTGCCTGTTAACATTTTTCTCATAAAAGTCTGATTCTGGTTAAATGCCTGCGCTTTTTTGCGAAGCGTGAAATTACATACTTTTTTGGTAATCCGGCCTTAATAAATTGACCGGTTATCTTTTTTCCTTTTAAACCTGGAAAACCCCTGTCCGGAACTCATCTTTCAGCGGGGCGTGATTGGCGGCGGCGATGCCTTCGGCGATCAGCATCCGGGTTTGTCCGGGGTCAATGATGGCGTCTACCCAGAGGCGGGCTGCCGCGTAATACGGGGTGGTTTGCCGGTTGTAGCGTCCCGTGATCTCCTCCAGCAGTTTGGCTTCCTCTTCCGGGCTGATGGTTTTGCCTTTGGCTTTGAGGGAGGCCACCTGGATCTGGAGGAGGGTTTTGGCGGCCTGTTCGCCGCCCATCACGGCAATGCGGGCGGTGGGCCAGGCATAGATCAGGCGGGGGTCATAAGCTTTGCCGCACATGGCATAATTGCCTGCGCCATAGCTGTTGCCTATCACTATGGTGATCTTGGGCACCACCGAGTTGGCCACGGCGTTCACCAGCTTGGCGCCGTCTTTGATGATGCCGGCGTGTTCGCTGCGGCTGCCCACCATGAAGCCGGTAACGTCCTGCAGAAAAACCAGGGGAATTTTTTTCTGGTTGCAGTTCAGGATGAAGCGGGCGGCCTTGTCGGCCGAGTCGTTATAAATCACGCCGCCCATCTGCATCTCGCCTTTTTTGCTTTTCACAATGAGCCGCTGGTTGGCTACAATGCCCACGGCCCAGCCATCGATGCGGGCGTAGCCGCAGAGGATGGTTTTGCCATACTGCTCCTTGAAGGCCTGGAAGCTGCCCGCATCCACCAGGCATTCCACCAGGTCCTGCATATTGTAGGGCTTGCTGTTGCCTTCGGCCAGGATGCCATAGATATCGCCGGCGGGCCTGGCCGGTTCCTGGGGTTCGGTGCGGCTGAAGCCCGCCGATTGGGGCGCCCCCAGTTTGCCGATGATTTTTTTGATCTGGTCGAGGCAGGCCTGTTCGGTTTCAAACTGGTAATCGGCAATGCCGCTGATGGCATTGTGGGTGCTGGCGCCGCCCAGGGTTTCAATATCCACATCTTCACCGATCGCCGCTTTCACCAGGTAAGGCCCGGCGAGGAAGATGGAGCCGTTGCCTTCCACCATCAGGGTTTCATCACTCATGATGGGCAGGTAAGCACCCCCGGCCACGCAGGGGCCCAGTACCGCGGCAATCTGGTTAATGCCCATCGCGCTCATGCGGGCATTGTTGCGGAAGATGCGGCCGAAATGTTCCTTGTCGGGAAAGATCTCATCCTGCATGGGCAGGTACACCCCGGCACTGTCTACCAGGTACACCACCGGCAGGTGATTTTCCATCGCGATCTCCTGCAGCCGCAGGTTTTTTTTGCCGGTGATGGGGAACCAGGCTCCCGCTTTTACGGTTTGGTCGTTGGCCACGATCATGCACTGCCGGCCGCTGATGTAGCCGATGCCGCCCACCGTTCCGCCGGCGGGGCAACCGCCTTCCTCCGGGTACATCTCGTAACCCGCGAAGGCCCCGATCTCCACGAAGGGTTTTCCCTTGTCGCAGAGGTAGGCTATCCTCTCACGCGCGGTGAGTTTGTTGCGTTCCCGCTGTTTTTCGATGGATTTTTTTCCGCCGCCTTCGTAAATCTTTTCGAGCCGCTGGCGTACCTGCGACCAGGCCAGTTTCAGGGCGTCTTCGTTTTTGTGCTGTTCAATGTTCATATGGCAATGGCTGAAGCTTGCCGCAAAAATAGCCGGATTGCCGCTTATATAGGGCAGCGTGCAATCAGTGTGGAAATGTATATTTTAATCCCGCGATGCAGGTCGGTGAATCTCTGTTCCCGGTCTGCCTCCCGCATTTTTTTCAATCATAAAACCTGATGCCGCATGCGTATCGTTAAACGTCTCCTCCTCGGATTGCTGGTGCTGGTTGGCGTAGCCCTGTTGGCTGCGCTTTTTATCAGCAAGGATCTCCGCACCGAACAAGAAATCGTGATCAACCGGCCCGGGCCGGAAGTGTTTGCCTATGTGAAAATGCTGAAGAACCAGGATGCGTACAGCAAGTGGGCTACCCTGGATCCGGCCATGAGCAAATCCTATCGTGGCACCGACGGCACGGTGGGTTTCGTATCGGCCTGGAACAGTCAGCAGGATGATGTGGGGCAGGGCGAGCAGGAGATCACCGCCATCCGGGAAGGAGAGCGGATAGATTATGCACTCCGGTTCATCCGGCCCTTTGAATCACAGGCCCAGACCTGGATGGAAACCCAGGAACTGGACAGTGCCCATACCCGGGTGCGCTGGGGATTTTCCGGCAAAATGAATTACCCGCTCAACCTGATGCGCGTGTTTGTGGATATGGAGGGTTCGCTGGGGAATGACTTTGCAACCGGACTGAAAAATCTGAAAGCGAGGCTGGAGCGCCCCTGATTTTATTTCTGTTCCACCGCCACTTCGGGTGTATTGAAACCGGAGGAAGCGGGATCCATGGCGAAGGCGCCGGGCCCGGGGTTCTTGACGTTGCGGCGGTAATTTTTGAACAGGCTCATCCAGCGCAGCTTCAGCACGCCCAGCACGCCTTCCTTGATGATGCCTTTGTTCATCTTGCTGTCGCCGAGTTTGCGGTCGATAAAGGTGATGGGCACTTCGGCGATGAGGAAGTTGAGTTTCCAGGCGGCGAATTTCATTTCGATCTGGAAGGCATAGCCTACAAAATGGATGGCCGAGAGGTTCATGGTTTCCAGCACTTCGCGGCGGTAGCACACAAAACCGGCGGTAGGATCTTTCACGGGCATCCAGGTTATGAGCCGGGTATAGAGGGAAGCACCCTTGGACAGGAGGATGCGGTTGGCGGGCCAGTTTACCACGGCGCCGCCTTTTACATAGCGGGAGCCCACGGCGATACCGGCGCCGGCCTTGCAGGCTTCATACAGCCGTTCCAGGTCGTTGGGGTTGTGTGAAAAATCGGCATCCATCTCAAAGATGTACTGGTAGCCGTTGCGGAGGGCCCAGTGGAAGCCGTGGATATAGGCGGTGCCCAGTCCCAGTTTGCCCTTCCGCTCTTCGAGAAAGAGGCGGCCCGGGTAGCGGGGCATCAGTGATTTCACAATGGCCGCGGTACCGTCGGGGGAGCCGTCATCAATGATGAGTACATGGTACCCCTGGTCCAGTGCGAATACAGTGGTGGTGATGCGCTCAACGTTCTCCTTTTCGTTGTAGGTGGGTATGATAACGAGCTTTTCCAAAATCAATCCGTTCCGGTAAACTACGAATGTACAATTTCCCGGTGAATTTTTCCGGCCGATTTGCGCACGGGGCTGATTTAGTGATTCTTTAACAGCGTGCGGTTCAGGATTTCCGTGAGTTTCTGCTTGGTGTGCAGGGGGAAGTCGCCCCGCATCATCCAGTCGTAGTACTGCGGTTCGGCTTTCAGTACATCGGCCACGGGTTTGCCCTTGTGTTTGCCGAAATTGAACACTTCCACGCCCTTTTCATCGAATACGAAGCGGCGGGCATAATCCACGATTTTTTCCTCGCCGATCACCTGCAGAATGCTGTCGATGGAACTGCCGAGCTGGGGATAGCGCTGCAGCTGGGAGAGCAGCACTTCGATGGTGGCGTTAACATCGTGTTCGGCGCTGTGTGCCCCTTCCAGCTCCTTGTCGCAGTAAAACCGGTAGGCTGCGCTGAGGGTACGGGGTTCCATAGAGTAAAAGATATGCTGCACATCCACCATTCTTTTCGCTGACAGGTCAACGGTAATGCCTGAACGAAGAAACTCCTCCATCAGCAGGGGGATGTCAAAACGGTTGCTGTTGTATCCGCCCAGGTCGCAGT
Source organism: Ferruginibacter sp. (assembly GCA_041911275.1). Taxonomy (GTDB): domain Bacteria; phylum Bacteroidota; class Bacteroidia; order Chitinophagales; family Chitinophagaceae; genus Ferruginibacter. The sequence continues at coordinate 6,830 of JAYRPG010000100.1, forward strand.
TTTCGATGAACTGTTTGAATTCGTTGGCGCATTGCCGGAAGGTGGGGGCGTCTTTCACCATCTCGTCGGTGATGCCGTGGATCTCCGACGACTGCGGCGGGATGGGCATTTCAGGGTTGATGAGCCTGCGCTTCACCTGCCGGGTGCCGTCGGGCAGCAGTTTCACCATTGCGATCTCGATGATGCGGTCGGTGGAAAGATTTACCCCGGTGGTTTCCAGGTCAATGAAGGCGATGGGGCGCTGGAGCAACAGATTCATGGCTTGGAATTTAATGTTTTGGTAGCGGGATCAGGGGGATACCTGTGTTGTGTCGGATGCTGCAAACCTAATGGAATTTGTTGAGATTGGCGGTGCAGGCCCTGCTGCGGCGTGAAAGATTCGATAAAGGGCGCATTTCAGGGCTAACCGGCGTTCAGATGTGCCCGTACTTCCGGTAAAAGGCCAGCAGGAAGGCGGTGACCTCGTCGTAACTGTAGATGCCCGCGGGCTGTTCATTGTTGCGGAGGTAGTAGCCGTAAAGGATTTTGAACAGGGGTTCGATCGGCGACCGGTGTGACCGCAGAAAGGCTTCCCATTCCCGCAGGTCGGCCTTTACCTCCGGCAGCAGCTGTGCGGTGAACTGTTTCACAGCCGGGGAATCGGCCCGGTACAGGGTGCGCTGGGTATACATGAACAGGTCGAGGTACACCGAATACCTGAACTGCGGATCGGGCGAGGCGCTGGCCGCGAGGAAGCCTACAAAGTTGGCTTCATTTTCTTTGGCATAACCCAGCTGATGGGCCACTTCATGGCAACTGGTGTAGGGTTGCAGAAAGCGGGGGATGCCGGTATTCACCTGGGCTTCGCCGGTAAAGGGGTTGTAGTACCCGGTGAAGCCGATATAGCTGCCTGCCCAGCCCCAAAGCGATGACTTGAGAGCCGTGGGCTCATAAGCGAGAAAGGGGTACTGGCGGGCTGCCGCCCGGTAGGCGGCTGCGGTGCCGGCCTGCAGGGAGCCGGGGGTCGCCGGCTGATTCAGGAGGGCGTTTTTACTGGTATTCACCTTGTCGAGGAGCAGGGAGTCGAGGTGACGGAGTTCAGCCGCGCTGCAGCTGTCCAGGCTTATCCCCAGCTGGTGGGTGATGCCCAGGCGGTTGTAGTTGAGTCCCCATAAGGCATTGAAAACAATGTACAGCAGCAGCAGGCCCTGCAGGAAGGTTGTGCCCAGGGCGGGCCATGAAAGGGGGGCGCGACGTTTCAGTGCCCGCACCAGCTGGATGAAGCGGTACAGGAGCCAGGCTCCGAGGAGGGTGTAGAGTACATCGCCGATGCTCAGGGGCAGCCAGCCGCTGGCATGGCGCAACAGGCGGCTGATCACCGGATAAATGCCTGTGGCATAATGCTCTTCCACCCATTGGGGGGCGCCTGCAGCCAGCCGGATCAGCAGGGCTGCCAGCAGGAGGATCGGCCAGCGCACCCGGTTCGGGGTGAGTTTCATGGCCTTAAAAATACGGATTACCGGGCCTGGCCGGGGCCTTTGTGTAAATTTTTGCTCCTGAAATGCGGCTGTTCGGCCAAAATGCACTACCTTCGCCGTCCTTTAAACCAGGAGAGATGGGAAAGCGCAATGTTTTTGAGATTGCATTTGTTGGTTTAAAGCCCGGCATTCATGAGTTTCAATACGATGTGGATGACCAGTTCTTTGCGGAGGCTGAATCGCGCGACTTCAGCAACTGTCACGCTCATGTAAAGCTCACGCTGGACAAAAAATCCGGTTTCATGCTCCTGAAGTTTGAAATCGGCGGGCGGGCAGATGTGATTTGCGACCGGTGCAGCAATATGCTGACCATGGATCTCTGGGATGAGTTCAACATGGTGGTGAAGATGGTAGACAACCCGGAGGAGATGAATGACAAGGAAGAAGACCCGGATATCTATTACATTTCCAGAACGGAGAGCCACCTGCACCTGAACGAATGGATCTATGAGTTTGTGAGCCTGAGCATTCCGATGCAGAAAACCTGCAGCCCCGAAGAATTCGGCGGTCCGAAATGCAACCAGGAGGTACTGGCCCGGCTGAAGTCGATGGAGATCCACGACGACAGCTCCAACGCCAACGATCTCTGGAAAGGTCTCGATCAGTTCCGCAGCACCCGGGGAAAACGAAAGCCCCGCAGTTGATTAACCGAATTATTTAAAATTTACAGATATGCCCAATCCCAAACGCCGGCACTCCCAGCAGCGCAGTGCCAAGAGAAGGACCCACTATAAAGCAGAGGCCAGCACCCTCACCGTGGATAAAACCACTGGCCTTACCCATCCGCGTCACCGTGCACACGTGAGCGAAGGGAAGCTGTATTACAAGGGACAGGTGGTAGCTGAAAAAGCTCCGCTGAAAGCTTAATTGATTTCATTCCGGCGATTCTAAGTTTTGTATCCGGTAAGGCCGGGTGCGGAGCTTAGAATTTTTATTTTAAATCAGTGACCATGAACATTGGCATCGACATGATGGGCGGCGATTATGCGCCCGCGGAAGCGGTGAAAGGACTGGCGCAGTACCTGGCTGCCGCGCCGGCGGAGGTGCGGTTCACACTGATCGGGCAGCAGTCGCAGCTGCAATCCCTCCTCGAAGCCGAGGGGCTGAGCCTGGAGCGGATTCAGCTGGTGCATGCGGAAACCGTGATCGCCATGCATGAGCATCCCACAAAAGCCCTGCGGGAAAAGCCGGATTCCTCCATCGCCATCGGCTTTGGTTTGCTGGCTGCGGGAAAAACCGACGCCTTCATCAGTGCCGGCAACACCGGCGCCATGATGGTAGGGGCCCTGTTCAGCATCAAGGCCATTGAAGGGGTGAGCCGCCCCACCATCGGGGCGTATATGCCCCGCGAAAACGGCAAACTCGGATTGCTGCTGGATGCGGGCATCAATGCCGACTGCAAGCCGGAGAACCTGAACCAGTTTGCGGTGCTGGGCTCCCTGTTTGCCGAACACATTTTGGGCATCGAATCGCCCCGCGTGGGACTGATCAATATCGGCGAAGAAGAAGGCAAGGGCAACCTGCTGGCCCAGGCTGCTTATCCCTTGCTGAAGGCCAATCCGCTCATCCGCTTTACGGGAAATGTGGAAGGGCGGGATATCCTGCTCGACAAAGCCGATGTTATGGTTTGCGAAGGCTTTACCGGCAATGTGGTGCTGAAAATGGCGGAGAGTGTTTACGATATTGTACAGCGCCGCGGTATCCGTGACGAACACTTCGACCGCTTTAATTTTGAAATGTATGGCGGGGTGCCGGTGCTCGGCGTCGCCCGCCCGGTAATCATTGGGCATGGCATCTCTCACGCCCTGGCCTTCCGGAACATGATCGTTACCGCGCAGAAAATGATTGAAAAAGACCTGATGCAGAAAATGCAGCAGGCCTTCCTCCCCTGATCCTCCGGATCATATTTCTCAGCTTCCGTTGATCGAATCCATGCTTGTGCCCTCATCTGCAGGTGAGCGGCTTGTCCCTTTCTTTCCTTCATGCTGCTGTTTATCCCGCTGCCGCATGGCCTGATCACCCCGTTAGCCGGTGGGGTTGGTTATAGGTTGTCAGTATAAAAAGAAACCCCTGTCGGGAGGACAGGGGTGAAGTATCGATGGATAACGGGGAAGCGGTCAGGCTGTGGCCCCGGATGCTGCGAAGTAGCGGTTGAGGAGCCGGTAGCCGCCAAACAGCATACCGCTGAACAAAACCGTGGCCAGGAAACTGCCGCTCAGGAAGGGCAGGCCAGCCACGTAGCATTCAGTGAGGCCGGCCAGGGTTTTGGGGTAGGGCAGGTTGTTGAGGGCCAGTCCGCCGCCGATCCATACCGCAAAGTTGGAAGTCAGGAAATAAAAAAGAGTTCCGGCCACGCTGCCTGCCAGGATTTGCGTCCACCGGAAAGCATGTACGGCATAGCCGATCAGGGTGATGGAGGCAATGAGGAGATAGTTCACCCACTGCCCGTCATAAAAACCGGGGATGTTGGTGAGGTTCAGTGCATAAAGGGTTTCGTACAGCAGGTCGGAGATGAACATCGACAGCAGGGGCATCGCGAAGGAGAGGGCCTGTTTGCGCAGGATGCTTCCGCTGAACAGGGCCATGGCAATCTGGGGGGCAAAGCCCAGGGGACGGCCCGGCAGGATGCGGTAGAGCGATGCAATCAGCACCAGCAGCACAAAAGAAAATATGACGGTTTTACTTAACTTCATGGAAGCGTATTTAGACGCACAAAAATAGGCAATAATAGATGCGAACCAATTATTGCGAAAAGCATTTATTGACAGCCTGTTGAAAGCTTTAACCCAACCACCTCACATGACTGTACACCTCAGCACCGGCCGCGCCGGTGAAGACCTGGCCGCGCAGTATCTCCTTCAGCGCGGCTGGCAGATCCTCGAACGGAACTGGCGTTCCCGGCACTGGGAACTGGATATCATTGCCAGCGATCAGCAAGTGCTGCATTTTGTGGAAGTGAAAACCAAAAGGAGCCTGCTTTACGGTCATCCGGAAGGGCAGGTGCGGCGGGATAAACTGCGCTTCCTGGCCCGCGCGGCCGAACAGTACCTGCTGCGGCATCCGGGTTGGAAACGCATCCAGTTCGACGTGGTGGCCGTAACCCTGCTGCCGGGCCGCGAGCCTGAACTGCTGCTGATCGAGGATGTGTTTTACTGAATGCCGGCTTCGATTCGGGCCTTCAGTTTCTCCACCATCTTAAAGGTGGCGGGGCAGTATTCGATGTTCTGCCGGTGCACATGCATGTAATCGGTGGGTTTCTTCTTGGTGAGGTGCGGAAAACGGGCGCAGTCATCCGGCCGGATCGGGTAGATGCTGCATTTGTTGGTTTTGAGATCGAGGAACTGGCAGGGTTGTTTTACATTCTGCCAGTCGCCTTCTTTTTTATCGTAGGTGAGCCATTTATCCTTAAAAGCCTGGGGCGTCATGCCGAAATGTGCGGCAATCCTTCGGATGTCGGCGGGCCGGAAGGTGGGCGTCATTTTTTTGCAGCAGTTGCCGCAGCTCAGGCAGTCGGTTTCAGCCCATACTTCCTTGTCCACTTCCACCATCAGGTTATGCAATCCTTTCGGCGGTTTGTTTTCGATGCGGGTGAGGAAGGAACGGAAAGCTTTCCGGTGACGGATGAACTGTTTTTGAAAGGCACGCAGGTTCACTTTCATAAGCGGCTGAGCAGGGTTTAATTGAAATGCGGTGCAATGATAGAGATTCGGGGGCAGGATACAAAATTCAATTCAAACCGCATCTGCCCGGGTTCAGCGGGGAGCCCGCTGTTGAAGCGGCATGGAGTTTTGGTTTTTACTTCCTGCGATTCCTTTTCCCTTTCAGTATTTTGCATCCATGTGGGAACCGTACAAAAAGGGCTTCAGGGCATACCTGCAGCTGGAGAAATCGCTGAGTGATCACTCGGTGCTGGCCTACCTGCAGGACCTCGACAAACTCACGGCTTACCTGGAGGCACAGGGCATGCAGCCGGCTCCAAGGGATATTCGGCTCACTGACCTGGAGGCCTTTTTGAAATGGACAGCCGGTCTGGGGCTGCTGCCCGGTTCACAGGCCCGTATCATTTCTGGCATCCGGAGTTTTTTCCGGTACTGCCTCACCGAGCAGGTGATTACCGTGGATCCCACCCAGTTGCTGGAAGCGCCCAAACTCAGGCGGGCCCTGCCGGATGTGCTGAGTTTTGAGGAGATTGAGCAGCTCATCGGGCAGATCGACCTCAGCCGGCCGGAGGGGGGGCGCAACAAGGCGATGCTGGAAACCCTCTACAGCTGTGGTTTGCGGGTAAGCGAGCTCGTGAGTTTGCGCATCAGTTGCCTCTACCTCGATGTAGGCTTTGTACGCGTTACCGGCAAGGGGGATAAGGAGCGGCTGGTGCCGGTGGGCAGCGATGCCGTGAAGCACATCCAGATTTACCGCAATCAGATCCGGGTGCATGTGCCGGTGCAGCCCGGGCATGAGGATATCCTCTTCCTGAACCGGCGTGGCACGGCACTCAGCCGGGTGATGGTTTTTACGCTGATCAAGGAACTGGCCCGGCGTGCAGGCATTGAGAAAAACATTTCCCCCCACACGTTCCGCCATTCCTTCGCCACCCACCTGGTGGAGGGCGGTGCCGATCTCCGGGCGGTACAGGAGATGCTGGGGCATGAAAGCATCACCACTACGGAGATCTATACCCACCTCGACCGGCGTTACCTGCGGGATACGCTCGAAAAATTCCATCCGGCTTACCGGAGATGAGTTTCAGTAAGCCGGAAGCCTGCCCCGCGACTGAACGGCGCCAGTGAGTGGGGCGCCATCCTTTCCCGCATGCTGTATTGCATTACATTTGAAATAAAAACAGCATTGAAAAATCCCATTTCCTTTGTTGCGGGTTTCCTGCTTTTGTTTTTTGTTTATCACTTTCCTGAATTCTTTCCCGCGTTCTGGATCATGGCCGTATTCAAAATGGGTTTTCTGCTGGTGGCTTATCTGCTCAGCAGGCTGCAGGGCTGGTCTGGTTTGGGTGGTTTCGGGTTATCGCTTACCGGCAGCTGGGCTCCGGCATTATCTGCGGGTTTGTTAACCGGTTTGCTGGTGTTTACCCTTTCCCTGCTGGCCGCGCTGGCCCTTCGTTTTGAAACGCTTCAGGAACTTCGGCCAGCTGCCGTGTTCCTCCAAAATTTGCCCATGACCCTGGTGATGACTTTCTTCCCTTCCCTCGCCGAAGACCTGTTAACCCGGGGTTATCTCTTTGGTCACCTGCGTTCGTTGAAACCGATGGCCTGGATCCTGGTTTCTGCGTTGGTTTACGTACTGAATCATATCTGGCGGCTCAATGAAGGGCTCCCGGTGCTGAGTTATTTATTTTTACTGGGCGTGGTACTGGCCTGCTGTGTGATTGTGAAAAAATCCTTATGGCTGGCATTCGGAATTCACTGGGGAGCGAATATTGCTTATGAACTCAGCAGGTTGGGGGTCACAACCCAAACTGAAGCGGATCCTTCCTGGTCGGTCTGGACCCTTGCCGCTGCCTGGGCTCTCTTGCTCCTTATTTTGGGTTTGCGGTACCGCCGGGTCTTCAGGGCCGTACAGCACAAACCCGTCGGCAGCAGTACCTGATTGAGCAGCCATCTGGTATGAGGGAGGTGTCTCGGTTTATGCACCTGGTGATGATGAGTGAAATGAAGGGATGCCTGGCGCTGATGTCAGCAGCAAACGGAAATGATATCTTTGCCTCAGATTTTCCGGGTTATCCGTCAAGGCCATGAAGGTTTATGACCGCGGCTCTTTTTTTGAAAATTTTAAAATCAAATAGCAATGAAATCATGGTTGGCTGTTTCTTTTTGCTGCTTTCTCTCCATCGCCGCAGGGGCCGTTGATACCACCCTGTACGTCAAAACTTCTGATTCGGTTGCCCTGTATGTGCACTGTAGCGGTAAAGGCACCCCGGTATTGTTTCTTCATGGCGGCCCGGGCTCCAACTCCGGGTATTTTGAACATGCCGGTGGGAGTATCTTTGAAAGGGATGTGCTGATGGTATACCTGGATCAGCGCGGTTGCGGACGATCCGGTAATGCGACCACGGGTGATTATTCATTGCAGCGCATGCTCAGGGATTTTGAAGAAGTAAAAGCTGCCCTGGGCTTTAAACAATGGATGGTGATGTCGCATTCATTTGGCGCCATCATGGCCACCGCCTACGCCTCCCGGTATCCACAGTCTGTAAAAGCCATGGTGTATTTAAACGGTACCGTCAATGTCGATTCGTCGGCCACCGGGGGTATACAGTTTGCCATTCAGTTACTCCGTGAAAAAGGGAAAGTCTATCCCGAGCTGAGCAACGACAGCATCCCATTATTGCAACGGTGGGGGCAGGCTTTTGGTAAGCTGAAGGAAGAGGACCTGTTTTACCGGCTCATGTTTCAAAGCAAAGCCAACTTTCAGTATCATGATTCCATAACCGATCTGTATGGTAAAACCTGGGAGTTTGGCAATCAGGTTTGGAACTACCGGGAGTATTTTCAGGATTTCATTCCGGTCACTGCCACCATCCGCTGTCCGGTACTGGTGATAGGAGGGACAGCCGATTATACCATTGGTGTGCATCATCCTGAACTCATGCGTTTCCCGAAAAAAGAAGTGAGGTACCTGCAGGGAGGGCATGCGCTTTACTATGAACATCAAAACGAGTTGTATAAAGTAGTGCGCCCATTTTTGATCCGGCATTCCATCCGGCGAACCTGAGCCTTGCTGATTCTCATTCCTGCACGCCAATGCAGCGTTGCTGATTTTTATCTTGCTGACATAGGTGGATCAGGTGCTGTACAGCATACTGTTGTTCATGGTTTTCATTTCAGGGGTAGTTCCATTTCGTATTGCTGAACGAATATTTCCATCCCTCTGCTGGTCAAAAACCGGGTTACTTCTTGGGCAGTACTGTCAATATTGGTAATGGAAATCACATTTCCGGAATCTGTTGAAACCTGTTCTAAAAGTTTCTGGGCGACGCCCCTTTTTCTGTAGTTGCTTTCAACGGCAAGTTGATGCAGGCGTTTGATTTTGGGATTATAAATCGTGTAGCCCACTAATTTTCCTTCTGCAAATATTCCGACAGCCATATTGGAGTGCTTTAGCTTTTCAACCGCTGTGATGGAATTTTGCCAGGACGGTTTCAGGTCCCAGAATGACTGAAGTGTTGGCCAGTCAAATGCTTTGAGTTCACTAACTTCAAGGTCATTGTTCGGTTTCGTTAAGATTGGCGAGCCCTTGAAACAGTTTAACGTTCTGGTAATGCTGAATCCAGTGTTCTTGTATGTTTTTATTGCCGCTTCATTGGTTGTAATGACTTCAAGCGTGATTTTGTCAATACTGTTTTCGTGGAAAACGGGCAGGATATACTGGTAAAGTGTTGCAGTCAGTTTTGATCCTCTTTTTCCCGGAATGACACCGGTTCCTGCGTTGTAAACAACTTTTAAATTGTCTGTAACGTCATAGCCATGCAGGATAAAAGCAATTAACTGATCGTCTTCAAACGCACCCACTGAAAACCTTAATGCTATGCTGTCGTTTTCAATCTTGTCTTCAAATTGTTCTTTGGTAAGGCGTAAGGGTACGATATAGTCAGAAAAAGCCAGGTTGAATGCTTCCAGAATTATTTCAACCGGAATGTGCTCTAAAGTTCGGATGGTCATCATAAAACTGCTGTTGGGTACTGATTTTATTTTTCTTCTTTTTTAAATTTAATTTGTCCGCCTCCTTGAAGTAATATCATGGTTTTTTCCGCCGGATTAAATTGGAATTCAGCTCCTGCCTGGTCAAACTTAAATTTATCTTTCTCTGTTGCTTCAAGCGGAAATGCAGGTTGATCTGTTCCTTGTGCAATTAACGTGCTTCCTGCTTTGGTGAATGTAATTTTCAGGGGAACCTGTTCAGAAGCGTAAGTGCCTAAATATTTGTCCAGGTCTTCCGGCTTGAGGTTGTATTTTATGAATACGGGAATGTCGTAAGGCTTGTCATAAATGGCGCTTAAAACGGCAATGGAAATGTTGTTGTTGTTGAAGTTGGTGCCGTTTGAAGTTAGCGCATACGATATGCTATCGTCAGGGAAATGAGCATATACGGCAGTGAAACCATCAATACCGCCAGTGTGCCCGTAGCCGACCGTATTGTAGAACGGAATTTGAATCAGGCCAATGCCATACCTGTCTTTTATGGTTTTCATGGTTTCAAGGCTTTCTGCGGATAAAAGTTTACCGCCAAACAAAGCGTCCGCAAATTTTGTCAGCTCGGCCGGGGTGGAAATGATTGCCCCTGCGCCTAACGGAACCGTAAAATCAGTTTCGGGTTCAGGTTGCCAGGTTCCCATGAACCTGTATGATTTGCACTCCTGGTTGGCAGGATTGATTTTCCCAAAAACATAAGTATGGGTCAGCCCGATTGGTTGAGCAATGTATTCCTGTATTAACGCGGAATACGACTTTGCAAAAGTCTTCTCCAGAATATAAGTTAACAGCACAAAATTTGAATTGCTGTATGCGGCCTTGCTGTCCGGGAGGAAATCACTGCCGCCTTTTGCAATGATCTCCACCATTTCTTTTTCTGTCTTCGGTTGTGTGTTCCAGGTCAAATAGTCTTTATCGTCTGTGAAATTGTGAATTCCGCTTCTGTGACTCAGTAAATGCCTTACCGTGATTTTCTCTGCGTTTTTAATGTTCGGAAACCATTTGTCAATCGTTTGGTTCAGGGCTAACTTTTTTTCTTCAACCGCTTTTAAAATTAACACGGTGGTGTACGATTTGGAAATTGAGCCAATTCTGTATTTTGATTTTTCCGTTGCTTTCACCTTGTTTTCAACATCAGCAAGCCCGATTGATCTGGTATAAATGAGGGTTCCGTTTTTTGAAACCGCTACACTTCCCATGAATTTGTTGCTTTCTTCAAGGGCGTTGAAGTATTTGTCCAATTTGGTTTTGTCAAAGTTTTGAGAAAACCCGGTTTGCCCTGCTGTCCAAAGTAATGCGGTCGCTAAGATGATCTTTTTCATGTTGGTCCTGTTATCGTTGTTGTTTACGATTGCCCTGCAGTAGCCCCCTGTTCAGGTATTCCTGCTGCAGGGGGCTGGGGATGCCCTTTGCCGGGGGGGCGCACAAGAGGATTCGTGAACATGAAAATAGTAAAAATGCCGCTTCAGGGCGCGTGCGTGGCCGCTGCTGCCAGCCAATCTTTTGTGAATGTATTTCCTCCATCTGCCCGGGCAGCGGCAAACTTTTCAGGCATCCTTCATCGGGATCAGCGCTTTGGTTCGTTTCGTATTTGCCGGGGTCGGCGGGGTAAGGGGCATAGACAAAATTACCTGTAAGCAAAACCCCCGACATAAAGTCGGGGGTTGGTGCCCAGGACTGGAATCGAACCAGCACGTTCTTGCGAACGGCAGATTTTGAGTCTGCTGCGTCTACCAATTCCGCCACCGGGGCTGAAAACGTTTAAAGTTTAAGGTTAAACGTTTAAAGTTGGGCTGCAATATTACATCATCCCTCCATCCTCTCCAAAATGCGCTGGAGGTATTTTTTCTTGTAATAATAGGCTTTCAGCTGTTCCAGTTGTTCGCGGGTGACGGCGTCGTCATCATACCCTTCGATCAGCGCCTTCACCTCCTGGTACAGGTTGTTTTCAAAGCCTTGGATGTCCGGCAGGGACTCCGCCGAAAGCGATTCGTTGAGCTCCATCACTTCCATCAGGAAATCCGGCGGCAACTGGTATTTTTCATCCGTGGAAGCCATGCCTTTCAGTTCGAGCAGGTAGAAAAGCGTGGCGTCCGGGTCTTTCAGGATCTTCAGGCCTTTGTTGAGGGCGGCGGATTTTTCCAGGGCCTCTTCCTGCGAACCGGCGCCTTCCTGCGTGTAAAAATCAGGATGGTACTGCTTCTGCAGTTTCAGGTATTGCCGCATCAGTTGCGCCTGATCCACCCGGATCTGCGGCCTCAGTTCAAACCATTCAAAATAATTCATAAGCGTTTGGGTTGGGGTTAGGCAGGCCTTTTGCCGGCAGCGGCTGCAGTTCAGCGGCCTGCGGGATCGCTGCCGCCGCGCCACGAAAATACGCAATCGCGGCACTGCCTGTTCAGTTCGGCAGATTCAGTATCTTGCCGCCTCAAAGTAACGATTGATGCTGCAAATAGGTTTGATCCGTGAGGGCAAGGTGCCGGCCGATAACCGCGTAGCCCTCACGCCCGCCCAGTGCCGGTGGCTCCGCACTCATTTCCCGGAAATTAAAATCACCGTGCAGCCCTCGCCAGACCGCTGCTTCAGCGATTCGGAATACCAGCGGGCGGGGGTGGAACTGCTGGATGACCTGTCGCACTGCGACATCCTTTTCGGCATCAAGGAGGTGCCGGTGCAGCAACTGATACCCGGTAAAACCTACCTCTTCTTTTCCCATACCAAAAAGCTCCAGCCGTACAACCAGCAGCTTTTCCGCACCATCCTCGAAAAAAAGATCACCCTGATCGATTATGAATGCCTGGTGCACGACGACGGCCAGCGCGTGCTGGGTTTCGGATTTTTTGCCGGCATCGTGGGGGCCCACAACGGCATGATGGCTTACGGCCTCCGCACCGGTTTGTACCGGCTGGGTCCGGTGCACGAGTGCCGCGACTACCGCTCCCTCATTCATACTTACTTCGGTCTCAAACTGCCCAACCTCAAGGTGGCGGTTACCGGCAGCGGCCGGGTGGCGCATGGTGTGCTGGAAGTGATGAACCTGATGGGCATCACCGAAGTGGAACCGGATGAATACCTGGAACGCAAATTCAGCTACCCGGTGTATGTACAGCTGAAAGGCGCCGATCTCTATACCCACAAACAGCGCAAGGACTACAAGCGGGATCATTTCCATGAAAATCCGGCCGAATACCGCAGCCGTTTTCTGCCTTATACCCAGTGCACCGATGTGCTGATGAACGGAGTGTACTGGGATGAACAGGTGCCCCGCCTTTTTGAAACCACGGATATCGATGAACGGTTCAGTATCCAGACGATTGCTGATATCACCGATGACGCTCACGGTTCGGTTCCCATCAACCTGGGCGATCAGTCTATCCAGGATCCCGTATACGGGGTCGACCGCCACCAGCTCACCAAAACAGCGCCCTACCTGCCGGGCAGCATCGACGTCATGGCCGTGGGCAACCTGCCCAATGAATTACCCCGGGATGCCAGCCAGTACTTCGGCGAACAGCTCATCAAATTTGTGCTGGAAGACCTGCTGAAAGGGGGCAGTGACATGATCCGCCGGGCCACCCTCACTGAACAGGGCCGCATCACTGCTCCCTATGCCTATATGCAGGAATACGGCGGTATCTGATTTTCAGAGATAAAGATAATAGGGCTGCAGCAGCTGGCTGAACCGTTTCGTGTATCCGCCATCGTGATCATGGATGATGATGTTCTCCCGGCTGCAGGTAACCGGATTTCTTCCCAGCAGCAGCATGCAGCGAAAGGCGGGTTTGTGTGCATGCGTCTGCACTTCCGCCTGTTTTTCCGGGAACCAGTTCATTGCGGCCGCTTTGTCGAGTGCCTCCTGCATCCGGTATCCGGGCAGCAGAAGGGCCAGCCGGCCACCGGGCGCCAGCAGCGCGGCCGCTTTTTCCAGCAACGGTTCGAGGGTGAGGGTGCTGTCGTGTTTGGCGGTATTTTTCCCGGCATCCTTACTGCGCAGGCTGCCTTCATAAAAGGGAGGATTGCTGATGACGAGTGCGTAGCGCTGCCCCTCTTTGAACTGCAGGAAATCGGTGTGGTAGAGCCTGAAGCGTTCGCTCCAGGGTGAGGCGGCAAAATTGGCGGCGGCCTGCTCTGCCGCGCCGGGATCAATTTCCACGGCATCCACCGGCGATGCGGTGGCCTGGGCCAGCATCAGGCTGAGCAAACCGGTGCCTGTACCCACGTCCAGCAGGGGCCCGGAGAAGGAGGGTGGAAGCGCTTCAGCCGTCCAGGCGCCAAAGAGACAGGCATCCGTACACACTTTCAGGGCGCACCGCTGCTGGTACACCGTGAACTGTTTGAAGCGAAAACAGGGGTTGGCCATGGTTCACTAACGCAAAAGAATAGCTGCATGCCTGCTTTTACCGGCTGATGCCTTCCAGCGAGAGAAGGAAGGCATACTGCAGGGCCACATCTTTGAGGTAATCAAAGCGGCCGGAGGCCCCGCCATGACCATATTCCATGTTGGTGTACAGCAGCAGCAGGTGCTGATCGGTTTTGAGGGCGCGCAGTTTGGCCACCCATTTGGCCGGTTCAAAATACTGCACCTGGCTGTCGTGGAGCCCCGTGGTCACCAGCATGTTGGGGTAAGCCTTGCGTTCCACATTCTCGTAGGGAGAGTAGGATTTCATGTAGTCGTAGGCTTCCTTGTTTTTGGGATTGCCCCACTCGTCAAACTCATTGGTGGTGAGGGGGATGCTTTCATCCAGCATGGTATTCACCACATCCACAAAGGGCACATTGGCGATGAGGCCATTCCAGAGGTCGGGGGCCATATTGGCTACGGCACCCATCAGCAGGCCACCGGCACTGCCGCCCTGGGCATAGAGGTGTCCTTTGGAGCAGTATTTTTCCCGGATCAGGTATTCGCCGCAGGTAATGAAATCGGTGAACGTGTTTTTCTTCTTCATCATCCTGCCGTCTTCATACCACTGGCGGCCCATTTCCTCACCACCGCGGATATGCGCAATGGCGTAGATAAAGCCCCGGTCCAGGAGGCTGAGCCGGCTGCTGCTGAAGGCCGCATCGAGGCTGTACCCGTAAGAGCCGTAACCGTAGAGCAGGAGGGGGGCTTTCCCGTTCTTCTCCAGTCCTTTTTTGTACACCAGCGAAACCGGAATCCGGGCCCCGTCGGCGGCGGGCACATAGAGGCGCTCCGTAACATAAGCTGATGGGTCATATCCGCCCAGCACTTCCTGTTGCTTCATCAGTTTGCGGGAATGGTCAGTCATCTGGTAATCATACACCGAATTGGGCGTGGTGAGCGAGGTGTAGTTGTACCGCAGGGTGCTGCTTTGGTATTCGGGGTTGGTGGCGGTATAAGCAGCATAGGCTGGTTCACCGAAATCAATGTAATGTTCTTTTCCGCCGCTGATTTCCCGTACCCGCAATTTCACAAGTCCGTCTTTGCGTTCGCTGATCACGAGGTAGTCATTGAATTCTTCCACGCCTTCCAGCAGCACGTCTGAGCGATGCGGGATCAGTTCTTTCCAGGCGGCATTGCCGGTTTGGTCCAGCGGGCATTCCATGAGCCGGAAATTCTTTGCATTCCAGTTGGTGCGGATCAGGAAGCGGTCGTTGAGCACGGAAACGCTGTACAGCACTTCCGGCATCCGGGGCTGAAACACCCTGAACGCCGCCGTGGGCTGGTTAGCATCGATGTATCGGTATTCCGATGAAAGGGTGGCCTGTGAGGCAATGAAAATATACCGGCCGTTTTTGGATTTGTCTACACCGATATAATTGCTTTTGTCTTTTTCCTCATACACCGTCACGTCCGCTTCGGGTGCAGTGCCCAGCACGTGCCGCCTGATTTTTTCTGACAGCAGGGTTTGGGGGTTGTTGGCGGTGTAGAACAGGGTTTTGTTGTCGTTGGCCCAGCAGGGATCGCCTCCGGTGCCTTTGATCTGGTCGGGATAGATTTCGCCGGTCTCCAGGTTTTTGATCCGGATATCGTATTGCCGGCGCGACACTTCATCCACCGCGTAAGCCAGCAGTTTGTTGTCGGGGCTCACCCGCATGCCGGCAACCGCGTAATACGATTTGCCGGCTGCCATGGCATCCACATCCAGCAACACTTCTTCAGGTGCGGTGAGGCTGCTTTTTTTGCGGCAGTATTTGTAGTACTGTTTGCCCTCTTCTGTGCGGGTATAGTAATAATAGCCGTTGAGGAACCAGGGAACGGTTTCGTCTTTTTCCCGGATGCGGGCTTTCATCTCGCTGAACAGCGATTCCCGGAATGCCCGGGTGCCGCTCATCATGGTGTCCAGGTAAGCATTCTCGGCCTTGAGGTAATCAATAACCTGGTTGCTGTCGGGGCCCTGTTTGAAGTAATCGATCATCCAGTAGTAGTTGTCCACTACGGTATCTCCGTGGATGATCCGGGTATACGGTTTTACGGGCGCTACAGGGGCTTTTACCTGCTGCGGCCACTGGATGGAGGTTTGTTTTTCCCGGGAACTGTTACAGGCTGTCATACTGATGAGGGCGGCTGCCACAAAAATTTTGGTTTGCATATCGGCTGGTTAACGCGTCAAATTACCGCTTTTTTCGCCTCCCCGCGCAGGCGGTGGCGCCGGATTTTACCAGGAGGCCCGGGCAGAGGGAACGGTGCCCAGGGGACTGCATTCGCCGGCAAGAAATTTATGGTAGGCAGTGATGGCAATCATGCCGGCATTGTCGGTGCAGTATTCAAAGGGCGGGATAAAGGTTTGCCATCCCAGTTGTTCGCCGGTTTGCTCCAGGGCGGTCCGCAGTCCCCGGTTGGCACTCACGCCGCCGGCGATGCATACCTGCCGGATGCCGGTTTGTTGCACCGCTTTCTTGAGTTTGTTCAGCAGGATCCGGATGATCCGGTGCTGGATGGCGGCGCAGATATCGGCGAGGTTGTCGCGGATAAAGGCTGCCCTTTCGGCTTCGCCCGCGAGGAACTGTTCTTTATAGATATATGCTTTACCCGCATTTTGCAGAAAGTAGAGAATGGCCGTTTTCAGTCCGCTGAAACTGAAATCCAGCCCCGGTATCTGTGGTTCCGGGAAACTGAAGCGAAGGGGATCGCCCTGGGCCGCATAGCGGTCGATCAGCGGGCCGCCGGGGTAGGGCAGTCCGAGCAGTTTGGCGCTTTTGTCAAAGGCTTCTCCTGCCGCATCATCGATGGTTTCACCGATCACTTCCAGGCGGGTGGGGCTGTGGCACACCACGATCTGGGTATGGCCGCCGCTCACGGTGAGGCACAGGAAGGGAAAGGCAGGGCGACGATCCGGTATCAGGTTGGCCAGCACATGTGCCTGCATGTGGTGCACGGCAATGAAGGGTTTGTTCAGGGCCTGGGCCATGGATTGTGCGAAGGTGGAACCCACCAGCAGGGCGCCGATCAGTCCCGGTGCAGTGGTGCAGGCCACGGCACTGAGCTCCTCCTGCCGGATACCGGCCTGGTCCAGCGCCTGCTGTACCACCGGAACGATGTGCCGGATATGTGCACGGCTGGCCAGTTCAGGCACCACGCCCCCGTAGCTGGCATGAACCTGCTGGCTGGCGATGATGTTGGAGCAGATCTTTCCCTCCACGCATACTGATGCACTGGTTTCGTCGCAGGAAGACTCGATGGCAAGGATGGTGACAGGCATGGCGCAAAGGTAATCCTGAATGCAAATGGGGAAATGGGTAAATGTGCAAATGGGCAAATGTGCAAATGGGCAAATGTGCTGATGTGCAAATGTGAAAATGTGCTGATGGGCTATCCCGGTGGCGAGAAGGGGTAAAACTGAATGTTGCTGGTATGAAACGCCGTCCCAAACCTCCCTAAACTTTCCTAAACTTTCCTAAACCCTAAACTTCTAAACCCTAAACTTCTAAACCCTAAACCCTACTTACTCCTTATCGCCACCACCGGGTCCATACTGGCGGCGCGGGAGGCGGGGAAGATGCCGGCGAGTACGCCCACCACGATGCAGATGGCAATGGTGCTGAGGATGAGCCCGGCCGATACAAATACCGGGAAATCGAGGGCGGTGAGCACGAGGGAGAGGATATAGACGAAGAGCAGACCGATCACGCCGCCCATCAGGCAGAGGATGGTGGCTTCGAGCAGGAATTCAAAGAGGATGCTTCGTTTTTTGGCGCCGATGGCTTTTTTCAGGCCGATCATGCTGGTGCGTTCCTTCACCGTTACAAACATGATGTTGGCAATGCCGAACATGCCTACGATAAGGCTGATGATGCCGATGATGCCCCCCACCACATTGATGGTGCCGAAGAGGTTGGTGATGGCCTTGCTGAAGGCTTCCACACTGTTGAGTGAAAAATTATCTTCCTGGGTGGGAGACAGCCGGCGGATCTGGCGCATGATGCCCTCCAGTTCATCCATGAGGGCACGGGGCGTAACCCAGTCTTTACCTTTCACAATCACCACGGGATTGCTGAATTCTTCCTCCACCAGCTGCCGGCAGAGTTTGTAAGGCAGCATCACGCAGTTGTCGTAATCCCATCCCACAAAATTCTTTCCTTCTTTCTTGATGACACCTACGATGGTGATGTGCTTGCCTTTGAACTCAAAAGTTTTGCCCAGCGCCCTTTCCGTAGTGCCATACAGTTTTTCCGCGTTGTCGTATCCGATCAGGCCCACCAGACTGCCGCTGTTGAATTCCGCGGAAGAAATGTAGCGGCCGGTTTCAAATTCCAGGGGCTGTATGGCCGACTGGGCTTCGGCGATGCCATATACCGAGGCGCCTGAAATGGCATCGTCGCCATAACCGATATTACCCGCCGACCGCATCAGGAAGGTGGCTTCGCCGGTGAGGGATGACCGTTCCCTGATCATCTGCACCTCTTCATATTTCATCGTGGGGCGGGCCCTGAACTTCCAGAAGGGTTTGTCGGGACCGCCGCTGTAATCCCATTTGTCGATGTAGATGGTATTGGTGCCCAGTGAACTCACTTCATTCTGGATATTCCGCTCCAGGCTGCCTACCGTGGCCAGTACCCCGATGATGCAGAAGATGCCGAAGGCTACGCCGGTGAGGCTGAGGGCAGTGCGCAGTTTATTCACCTTCAGTTCCTGCAGGGTGAGCCGCATGGAATTCAGGAGGATGTTGAGGGTGGTGCGCATGTTTCAAAATTACGGCAATTGTATCTGGGGCCGGGGAGAAATTGTATGACCGGCGGAAGGGCGGTGCTGAAACTTGCCTGGGATCAGGCCGCATACTCACCTTAGCGCCCCGGCACATCGGCGTGAAACATGTTCATTTTAGCCATTGGCTGCAGCCTTGATTTTTTGGGTTGCAAGACAAATGCAAGCAGGGGCATCGCTGTTGATACCCGGTTTTGATCATGTTATTTCCCTGTCTGGGTTAGGGGAGGCTTCCCGGCCCACCAAAAATACGCGCCGGACAAGGGTCCGGCGCGGAAATAAACAATGTGGGAGGCAATGCGTAGAAGAGCCTGCTTACTGCTGTTCGAAGTCGGAAGCGCGGGGCAGGATTTCAGCAGGATTGCGCAGCTTGCTGTTGGCTTTGCTGTAACCAAAATATACCAGCAGGCCGATGGCCATCCAGGCAAAGGCCACGGTAAGCGTTTGCCGGTCGAGCCCGATGATCATCGCGAGGCAGATCACGGCCCCCAGCACCGATACCACCGGCGCGAGGGGTGTTTTGAACGGCC
>JAYRPG010000101.1:0-4662 GCA_041911275.1 Ferruginibacter sp.
AATCTGACTTTTGGGGTTAACAATAGTTTGTAGTTACTCTAAAGTTAATCCCAACTGTCAGATTAAGTCTTAGCTAATACAATTGAATATTGAAAATTACCTGAAGCTTAGTTCCCTGTTTCTCATTCACTGTTCCCTGTTTTCCGTTCTCCGTTCCCTGTTCCCAACGTCTTTTCCACCTGCTCCACAATCTGCAGCGGATGAATCTGTTCCATGCAGGCATGATCGCCGCGCCAGCAGGGTTTGTTGCCGAACACCGAGCAGGGTCGGCAGGAGAGCTCAACCGAAACGGCCCGGGCCGGATCCTGCCCCCAGCCGTAGAAGCCGGCAAAGGGATGGGTAGCCCCCCATACACTCACCACCGGCACGCCATAAAGCGAGGCCAGGTGCATGTTGGCAGAGTCCATCGAAACCATGACCCGCAGCTGGCTGATGAAGGCCAGTTCATCGGCAAAGGCATATTGGCCGGCCAGGCTGGATACGCCAGGTATTTCATCAGCCCATTGCTGCAACTGTTCCGCTTCGGCTTTGCCGCCGCCCAGTAAATAAACAGCATGGCGTTCTGATAGCATGCGGATAACGGTTTTCATTTTTTCAGCCGGGTACATCTTCCCCGCATGCTGGGCGAAGGGCGCCACACCAATAGCCGGCTTACCGGCCGGAAGCAGGGCAGTCATTCCCCCGGGCAGTGCTTTTTTCGTACAGGCCTGCCGGTTAGGCTGCAGTTGCAACGATAACCCCAGTTCGCGAAACACCGATGCATACCGTTCAAAGCCGGAAGGCAGGGGCTGCAAAACCTTATTCGATTTGCGGGTGAGGGCTTTTTTGGCTGCACGGCCCTTGTTGATCACGGCGGTGCGGTAACCGCTTGCGCGGAAGCAGAGGCGGAGCAGCGTGGAACGGAGTACCCCATGCAGGTCTGCCACGGCATCAACAGGTGCTGCCTGCCTCAGTTCACGAAAGAGCCTGAGCATACCCCGTATGCCCCGGTGGGTGGTTTTGAGGCTGGCCGGATGAAAACGGCACCGGTCTATTCCGGCAAAGAGGGGGGCAAAAGCGGCATTGGATACCACCGTTACTTTCAGGTGCGGATGCTGTTCCAGCAACTGTTGCAGCACGGGCACCGTCATGGCCACATCACCGAGGGCGGAAAACCGGATCAGGAGTATGTGCTGCGGCGCGCTCACGGCTTTTGCTGATAGAGTACGGGATTGAGGGCGGGATCGTTGTACATCTTCATCTGCCGGTACACCTTCATGTATTTACGGCCCGCAGCAATATCGGCCAGCAGGGCATCAATAGCGGCGGAGAGGTCTTTCTGCTGCTCCAGCAGGATATTCAGTTTACCGCTGCAGGCCGCAATATGTTCCGGGGAGGCATCGGGCCGGTTCACTTCTGCCTGCATATGGTAGATCTTCAGGGCGAGGATAGAGAGGCGGTCGATGGCCCAGGCCGGACTTTCCGTATTGAAACCGGCATCCGGCAGGGGCTGAACCGCTTTATAGTGATCCAGCAGCCAGCTGTCGATGTATTCCACCATATCGGTGCGCTCCTGGTTCGACTGATCAATGCGCCGTTTGATGGCCAGCCCTTCCACCGGATCAATCAGGGGGTTGCGCACAATATCTTCCAGGTGCCACTGTACCGTATCGATCCAGTTTTTATGGTAGAGGAGGTGCTCAATCAGCCGGTCTGCAGGGTAGGGGTTGTGCAGGGGGGCATCCACATGATCAGCTACATGATAGTCGCGGATGCTTTGCTCAAAAATGGTATTGCAGGTTGCACTGTTCATGATCAGTTCTGGTTACGGTTGCGTACAGCGATAAAATACAGGGGGATGCCGGCCAGCGTAATGAGCAGGCCGGGCCAGGTGAATGCCGGTTTGTAGACAATCAGGAGGCCGCAGAAGCTCAGTCCCATCAGGATGTACAAAATGGGCAGCAGCGGATACCCGAAGGCTTTGTATGGTCTTTCCGCATCGGGGTATTTCCGGCGCAGGATGAAGATGCCCGCGATGGTCAGCATATAAAAAATCACCACGATAAACGATACCATATCCAGCAGGTCGCCGTAGCGGCCGCTCAGGCAGAGGGCAGAAGCCATAAGGCACTGGATCCAGAGGGCCCATGCCGGAACGCGCCGGTCATTGAGTGTTCCGGCCTTGCGGAAAAAGAGCCGGTCGTTGGCCATCGTATAATACACCCGGGCGCCGGCCAGGATCAGGCCGTTGTTGCAACCAAAGGTGGAGATCATGATCATCAGGGCAATGATGATGGTGCCGCTGCTGCCGAAGATGGCTTCGGAGGCACTCAGGGCAACCCGGTTATCGGTGGCATAAGCCAGGTGTTCGATGGGTACCGTGGCCAGGTACACCAGGTTGGCGAGGATATAGATTACCGTTACGATGAGCGTACCCAGGAAGAGGCTCAGCCCGATATTCCTTTTCGGGTTCCGGATCTCGCCGGCAATGAAGGTAACATTGTTCCAGGCATCACTGCTGAAGATGCTGCCCACCATGGCGCTGGCCATGGCCCCCAGGGCGGCGCCGGTGAGCAGGGGTTCATAACTGAAGCTGCCGGCGGCCGATTTGATCTTCCGCAGGTTCCAGGCATCTTCCCAGTTGCGGCTCCATATGTCTGCATTAAAAGCCAGGAAGCCGGCAATGATCAGCCCGAAGAGCGACAGCAGCTTGGTAGACGTAAACAGCGTTTGAATGAATTTTCCGGTTTCAATGCCGCGGGTATTGATGTACGTGAGTAAAACAATCAGCACAATGGCCACCAGCTGGGCGTAATGAATGCTGAGGCCGGCGATCCTGAATGTATGCTGGTCTTCCCAGGCCAGCGCCGGAAAGAAGTAGCCCGCAAATTTGGCAAAGCCCACCCCCACGGCGGCGATGGTGCCGGTTTGGATCACCGCAAAAAAACTCCAGCCATAAAGAAAGCCCACGAGCGGGTTGTACGCCTCTTTGAGGTACACATACTGGCCGCCCGCCCGGGGATACATGGCGCTCAGTTCGCCATAGCTGAGGGCAGCCGTGAGGGTCATGAAGCCGGTGATGAGCCAGGCCGTGATGAGCCAGCCGGCACTGCCGAGATCTTTCAGCATATCCGCACTCACGATAAAAATACCGGAGCCGATCATCGAACCGGCCACAATCATGGTGGCGTCAAATAAACCGAGAGAGGCTTTAAAAGCCGGGTTGCCGGTGGCCGGCGCATTGGATGGCGACATAATTAACTGGTGCTGAAATGGGGCTCGCCCCGGCGGATGCCGGGTTTTGCCCGGGCCGGCATGAACTGTTTTTCAGGGTTTCAGCCGCCGCTTCTGTCAGCGCCTCAAGATAATAAAATCGGGGGGAATTATTTTTTTGCTGCTTTCTGGCCAAACTGGCGGTTCAAACCTTCCACCACATCGGGGGTGATGTTGTGGGTGGAATCTTTGTACAGCAGAAAATCCATGCCGGTGCCGGTGGCTACAATATAAGAGTAGCGATGGTCGCGGTTGTAATCGTCGAGGAAGGTCCGGAGGTTTTGCTGAATCTCTTCCATCACCTGGTTGCGGCGCAGGGCCATCTGCTGGGCCTGGTTTTGTTTCCTGGACTCAATGCCCTGCTGTTCCTGGTACAGTTTTTCCCGCAAAGCCTCCATCTCCTGCTGGCTCATGCTGCTGCCTTTCTGGGCAAAGCCTGCACTCTTGCTCTCCAACTGGGCATAGGCTTCCTGGTATTGTTTGGCGATCTGGTTCTGCTCGTTTTCCAGCTCTTTCTGTTTTTGCTGGATCCACGACACTTTTTCATACACGGAATCCATCTGTACATAGGCCATCACATGACCAATGGCGCAACTGTCTTTGGAAGGGGAGATCACGGAAGACTTGCAGGTATGGGCCGTTTTTTTGAACTGGAAGTAAAAAAGAACGCCGACCGCTGCTGCCAACAGGATATTGAAAATTAAGGAAAATTGCTTCATGCACACCTATTTGGTTCGGGCGGCAATATAGCACATTTGGGTTGCCGGCCAACCGGCTGTGGTGAATTTTGGGAAAGGCTTAACGGTATGGAATACGGATGAGCGGGTCCTATCCCTCGCTTACCGGTTGGTCGCCGGTATTTCGACTTTCCAGTTCCCTGAGGATCCTGAGCATATGCGCTATTTCTGCTGCATCCACCCGCAGGTTGCCTTCCGGTTCCGGCAGCCGTATATTCCGGAAAGTCATGGCATCCGGCACGGTGATACGGGCCGAACTGTGAAAAGCTGTGGCGCCTGTACGGAGCGCCAGCTCCTCCAGGTTACTGCTGCGTACCCCGCCTCCGGGCATCACTGTAATGCGGCCATCTGCCTGCCCGATCAGGCGGGCAATGCGTTCGGCTCCGGTGAGGGCATCCGCATCCTGTCCGCTGGTGAGCAACCGCACGCAACCCGCCCGGATGATCTGTTCCAGGGCTTCAAACGGATCTGCGCTGCGGTCGAAGGCCCGGTGAAAACACAACTCCATCGGGTAGGCCAGCTCCACCAGCCTGGCCGTACGGTCATAATCTACCTGGCCATCTGCCAGCAGCAGTCCGGCTACCACCCCCTCGCAGCCCAGTTCGCGGCATTGCCGGATGTCCTGTTGCATGATGCGGTACTCCTCCGCCGAATACACGAAGTCACCACCCCG
>JAYRPG010000102.1:0-9227 GCA_041911275.1 Ferruginibacter sp.
AGCAGAACGGCAGCACCGCGGTATCGTTTACCGTGAACGCGGATGCCGCCTCCAAAGCCGCCAACCGCTTCAGGGTGGTGTTCAGCAAAGCCGCTGTGCAGAACGGCGCCGCTACCTACAGCATTGCCCCCAACCCGGTTACCAACGGAACGATCC
Source organism: Ferruginibacter sp. (assembly GCA_041911275.1). Classification (GTDB taxonomy): domain Bacteria; phylum Bacteroidota; class Bacteroidia; order Chitinophagales; family Chitinophagaceae; genus Ferruginibacter. The sequence goes on from JAYRPG010000102.1 coordinate 157, forward strand.
AGGTAGTGCTGAAAAACCAGCAGCCTGGCCGTCATACCGTGCGTATCCTCTCGGCCCAGGGCCAGGTGCTGCTGAGCCGGGTGATCGAACATGCCGGCGGCAGCAGCAACCAGCTGATCCAGCTTCCGGTCGGTTTGTCGCGCGGAAGCTACCTGGTAGAGTTTGTGGCGCCTGATAAAACCCGGAGTACACAAACCCTCTTCGTTCATCAGCATTAAGCCAACTGCCTGAATGAATACAAGGCCCCCGGATCATCCGGGGGCCTTTTTATGTCTGCGGCACAGGGCAGTATCCTTCATGAGCCTGATGGAATCAGCGCAGGATGGGGGATGGGATGCAAAAAAAATCCCCGCATTAAGGCGGGGATCCTGTTATCAAAATTCAGTATGCTCAGAACTGCTCCAGCTTGCTGAAGAAGAAATCGCCTTCGATGCGGGCGTTCTCATCGCTGTCGCTGCCGTGGATGGCATTCTCACCTACAGAGGCGGCATAGAGCTTACGGATGGTGCCTTCAGCAGCCTGGGCGGGGTTGGTGGCGCCAATCAGCTTGCGGAAGTCTTCCACGGCATTCTCTTTCTCCAGGATGGCAGCGGTGATGGGGCCACGGCTCATGAACTCAACCAGTTCACCATAAAACGGGCGCTCCTTGTGTACGGCATAAAATTCACCGGCTTTTTCTTTGGAGAGGTGTACCATTTTCATGGCAGCTATGCGGAATCCGGCTTCGTTGATTTTGGCTAAAATAGCACCGGTATACCCTTTTTCAGTGGCATCGGGCTTGATCATGGTAAAGGTCCTGTTGCTCATAATGTCGTTTTTTGAGGCGCAAAGATAGCCGGTTTTGCCCGTTTGTCCGCATGCATACAGAAATAAAGCCGCCCCATCCGGCTTAAACTGCCGCGGAACCGTTAATTTTGCGCCTCTTTATGCAACCCGTTCAGGAAATATACGCACAGCTCGCCACACCCCGGAAGGTGGTGATTACCACACACCAGAAACCGGATGGCGATGCCATGGGCTCGTCCCTTGCCCTTTATCATTTCCTGGTACAACTTGGTCATGAGGTCAAGGTGATTGCGCCCACCAACTGGGCCGAATTCCTCAACTGGATGCCGGGGGTGGAGCAGGTGATCGACTATGAACGCCATACCGCTGCTGCGGATCAGTGCATTGATCAGGCAGACTGGATTTTTTGCCTGGACTTCAACACCCTCAGCCGCACCAAGCGCATGGAGCCCAAACTCCTGGCAGCAACCGCAGCACGCATCCTCATTGATCATCACCAGGAACCGCAGGCCGACAAATTCAGCTACGGTGTCAGTGATACCGGCAAGAGCAGCACCGCTGAAATGGTCTACGATTTCATTGAGAACAGCGGCTACAACGACCGCCTGAACCGTACCGTGGCTGAATGCCTGTACACGGGGGTGATGACGGATACCGGCTCTTTCCGCTTTCCTTCCACCACCCCCTCGGTGCACAGGATGGTGGCGCACCTGCTGGCCCTGGGCATTGAACACAGCCGCATTCATGAAAATCTCTTCGATAATTACCTGGAGAACCGCTTCCGGTTCTTCGGCAATGTGCTCCTGCACCGCATGGAGATATTCTATGAGTACAATACCGCATTGATTGTGATCCCCCAGGCTGATCTCATCAAATATAACATCACCACCGGCGACACGGAAGGCCTGGTGAATTTCCCGCTCAGCATCCGCGGCATCCGCCTTGCGGCCATCATCATCGACCGCGGGGAGGAACGCAAGAGCTCCTTCCGCAGCAAGGGGGATTTTGATGTAAATGTATTCGCCCGCAAATATTTCAACGGGGGCGGACACCGCAACGCGGCCGGCGGACAAAACCGTGAGCCGCTGGATGAAGTAGCCCGGCGTTTCATGGCGGCCATGAAGGAGTGCCGAAACCAGCTCAGCAATTATGAATTTTAATATTAAAACCAGTACGATGAAGTATGCAGTTTACCTGGCCGCAGCAGCAACCCTGCTGATGACCGGATGTACCTCTCCCTTTAAAAAAGCAGGAGAGGGAATGGAATACAAGATTATTTCGGATGAGAAAACACCGGTGATCAAACCGGGTCAGTATTTTGAAATCCATTTCAGTCAGCGTTACAAAGGCAGCAATAAGGACACCCTGCTTTTCAACTCGCATGACTATGCCGCCCAGGTGGTGAAACTCGATTCCAACGCCATTCCGCCGCTCTATTACAAAATCTTTTCACAGGTGCGCAAAGGCGACAGCGTGGTGGTGCGCCAGGTTACCGACAGCATCCTGAAAAGGGGACCTGCAGCGCCGTTCATGAAGAAGGGCGCCTACATCATCGCCGGTTACAAAGTCACCAACATTTACGAAACACAGGCCGCTGCCGACAGCGCTACCCGTTCGCAGATGGAGATTGCCCGCGTTAATGACTCACTGCGTTCTGCCCGGCAACTGCAGAAAGATGACCAGGTGATCCGTGACTACCTGAAGAAGAACAATATCCAGGCTGTGAAAGCTCCCCTGGGCACCTATGTGCAGATCATCCAGCCGGGAGAGGGGGATCCGGTGGATACCTCCAAAGTGATGAAGGTGTTTTATACCGGCCGCAACCTGGCCGATGGCAAAGTGTTTGACACCAATATGGATACCGTTAAAAACCCCGGCGCCCGCGCCTTCCCGGTGTACATGTCGCGTACCGAATCGGTCATCAAAGGCTGGGGCGATGGTCTTCAACTGCTGAAAAAGGGTGCCAAAGCGGTATTCTATATTCCTTCCAGCCTCGCTTATGGCGAGCGGGGAGCCAACGACGCCATTGCGCCGAACAGCAACCTGGTGTTTGATATCGAAGTGGCCGATGTGGTGCCCGCCGCTGTAGCCCGTGCCGAAGAAGAAGTACTCATGAAAAAAATGGAGGCAGAAAGAAAGCGTTACATGGACTCGCTCGATAAGGCCGAGAAAATGAAAATCAAAGACTCTGCCCTGAAAAGCAAAAAATAAACGGCATTGATGTCCGTTATAAAAAAGACTGCATGGAAACATGCGGTCTTTTTTTATGGATGGGCTTTGCGCAGCGCATCCACCAGCAGCACGGCTTCGCGGGCAGCCCGCACATCATGTACCCGCAGCAGGTCGGCGCCGTTGAGTAAGGCAATGGTGTTGAGGCAGGTGGTGCCGTTCAGGGCATCCTCCGGCGCAATGCCCAGCGTTTTGCAGATGGTACTCTTGCGGGAGAGCCCCGCCAGCAGCGGCAAATCCAATTGCCGGAACAGGCGCAGCTCGCCGAGGATCCGGAAGTTCTGCGCCGCTGTTTTCGCGAATCCAAATCCGGGATCAATGATCAGTTGCCGGATGCCTGCCTGCAGGCATCGTTCGCGGCGCTCCGAGAAATAATCCAGCATTTCTGCGAGCAGGTCGTTGTAATGCGTATGCTGCTGCATATGCTGGGGCTCGCCCTTCATATGCATCATCACATAGGGCACCTGCAGATCGGCCACCGTACTGATCATTTCGGGATCCATCATGCCGGCACTGATGTCGTTTACCATCGCGGCTCCGGCTTCCACGGCAGCCCGCGCCACCCGGCTGTGGTAAGTGTCTGCCGACAGGATGGCATCCGGGTAGCGGTTCAGGATGGCATGGATCACCGGCAGCACACGGGCTGCTTCTTCCTCCGCACTGATCCGTTCGCTGCCCGGCCGGGTACTTTGTCCGCCGATATCCAGGATGTCGGCTCCCTCTGCCAGCATGCGCCCGGCCCTTTCTGTAAGGGCTTCCAGGCTCTCATGCAGGTGGCCGGTGTAAAAAGAATCCGGGGTGATGTTGAGAATCCCCATCACCAGCGGCAACTGGGTGGTCAATAATTTTCCGCGGCACTGCAGGGTGTACATGAGGGGAAACGAGTAATTTTGGCAATCAGCAAAATTAATCGATTCCTGCATGAATACGAGCGAGCAGTACGACGCGGTTATCCGTTCCTGTGAACAGATCTTTCTGCATAAAACCGCGGATTACGGCACATCCTGGCGTGTTTACCGGCCCATATCGGTGGTAGACCAGATTTACATCAAGGCCAAACGCATCCGCACCATCCAGGAAAAAGGGATACAAAGGGTAGGGGATGATGTGGAGAGTGAATTCAGGGGCATCCTGAATTATGCCATTATCGGGTTGATCCAGTTGTCGCTGCCTGAGCAGGCGCCCGACGACCTGCCGGTGCATGAGGTGGCGGAACAGTATAACCGGCAGGTTGCCATCGCCAAACAGCTCATGCAGGATAAAAACCATGATTACGGCGAAGCCTGGCGGGAGATGAGTCAGGAGAGTTTTGTAGACCTGATCCTGGCCAAGCTCATGCGCATCCGCACCATCCTGCGTAATGATGGCAAAACCCTGGTGAGCGAGGGCATCGATGCCAACTACCTCGATATCCTCAATTACGCAGTATTCGCCCTGATCCTCATGAACGAAACCAACCATCCTTAAATCCAGTGCAATGAAATCAGCCGTAGCAACCGTTAGAATCCTGGTGGGCGTCCTCTTTGTTTTTTCGGGACTGGTGAAAGCCATTGACCCCCTGGGCCTCACGTACAAGATGCAGGAGTTTTATGAAGTGTGGGCCGCTGAAGGCTACCTGCCTGCCGTGATGAACTGGCTCTACCGCCATGCGTTTATGAGTGCCGTGCTGATGATTACCCTGGAAGTGGTGCTGGGGGTGGCCCTGCTGGTGGGCTGGCGCAAAAAAGGCGTACTGAAAATGCTGCTGCTGCTGATCGTCTTCTTTACCTTCCTTACCAGCTATGTGCTGTTCAGCGGTAAAATCCGGAGCTGCGGATGTTTTGGCGACTGTATCCCGCTCACCCCGGTGCAAACCTTTACCAAGGATATCCTCCTGTTGCTGATGGTGCTGTTCCTGATCCTGAAGCAGGGATACATCCAGCCCCTTTTCCGGGAGAAGCTGCCTTTTGCCATCGTGATGATTTCCCTGATTGCCACCGGGCTGCTGCAGATGAATGTGGTGGAACACCTGCCTCTCGTGGATTGCCTGCCTTATAAAAAAGGAAACAATATCCTCGAGCTGCGGAAGATGCCCCCCGATGCGGTTCCCGACAAATTCGAGTATGTGTTCACCTATCAGAAAGACGGCGTAAAGAAAGAATTCATCACAGACTTTCCCGACAGTACCTGGACCTTTGTAGACCGCACCCAGAAGCTGATCGAGAAAGGGCGCAACAATGTGCCCCTGATCAATGATTTTTCCATTACCGCACCGGATGGGGGCGATTCCACCGAAGCGATCCTGAACAAACCGCATTATTATCTCCTCTTCATCAAAAACATGGAAGATGCCGGCGCCGACAAATGGATCAGTGTGTTCGGGGATCTGCTGAAACAGATCCGTGACCGGAAGGAGGAGCTGTATATCCTCACTGCCGATTCCAGGAATGTGCACCGGTATTTCAACCTGGCCGGCAGCTATAACCTGCCGGTATTCAATACCGATGTTACCGCCATCAAAACGGCTGCCCGCGCCAACCCCACGCTGTATGTGATGAAGGGCCCCGTGGTGGAAGCCAAATACAGCTGGGCTGATTTCGGCGATCTGCTGAAGTAAACCGATTCGTTGTCATAAATCTTTTCCGTTGACCAGGTGGATACGACATGCAGGCCTGATGGCCGCCGTGCTGCTCGGCATCAGCGCTTTTGTGTTCTGGATGTTCCAGGGCCTGGGCGATCCTGCCCGTATGCTGGCCGGACAAAGCGGGGATGCGGCAACGTTACAGAATATCCGCCGGGATCTGAGGCTGGATGAGCCGGCCTGGAAGCAGTTCGTTTCTTACCTCAATGATGTATCGCCGGTGGCGGTGCATACCTCCGATGACATCAGGCGGCGGCATCTGAAAGGTATTTTCATCGGCGATTCCACCTGTTTCTCCTTTAAGCTGCCCTACCTGCGCAACAGCTACCAGAGCCGAAAGCCGGTACTGGATCTGCTGCTGGAGGTATTGCCCGGCACCCTGCTGCTGGCCATGGCGGCCATGATTTTTGCCTGTGCAGCCGGGATTGCCCTGGGTACCCTCGCTGCGCTGAAAAAGGGCACAGCCTGGGATACCGGCGCCCTCCTGGCCAGTGTGGTGGGCATCTCTGCGCCTTCCTTTTTCATGGCGATGCTCATTGCCTACCTCTTCGGGCTGGTGCTGCACCCCTGGACGGGCCTGCACCTCACCGGAAGCTGGTACGATCTTGACCCGGTCACCGGCCGGAAAGTCCTCACCCTGCAAAACCTCATCCTGCCGGCCCTTACCCTGGGCATCCGCCCGCTGGCCATCATTACCCAGCTTACCCGCAGTGCCCTGCTGGATGTGCTGCAGCAAGATTATATCCGCACGGCCCGGGCCAAAGGGCTCAGTCAGCGCCGCGTATTGTTCCGGCATGCCCTGCCCAATGCCCTTAACCCGGTGATTACTGCCATCACGGGCTGGTTTGCCGAACTGCTGGCCGGCGCTTTCTTCGTGGAGTATATTTTCGGCTGGCAGGGACTGGGCAAACTCACCGTGGATGCCCTGGAAAAACTGGATTATCCGGTGGTGATGGGGTCGGTTTGGCTGAGTGGCTGTATCTTCATCATAATCAACTTGTTATCTGATTTTCTGCAACGCCGCGCCGACCCCCGTTTGCAGGCCTGAAATCTGCATTTGTTAACGGGTGAAACTTTTTTTGTTAAGGGCACAATATGCCAGACCTTCCTGCGTTTCCGGTATAATTAATCCCCGTACCCGTATTAGTTACAGGCGCATACTGCACTGTGCTGAACACCTTGCCTGTATCCGGCGGTTGCGGACCCTAAATCCGATGTATGAAAACATTTCTACCCCTGCTGGTTTGTACCCTGTTGGGTAGCCAGGTTCAAGCCCAGATCATCACGCCCCAGGTAAAAGCCAATTTTGGTGTGGATGCCGAACTGCGGGGCAACTACGTCACTACGGTACCGGCCTCCGGTAACGATGACTGGTTCATCAATGGCGGACTGGGAGCAGGCAAATTTGTGATTGATACCACCGGTTCGGCAGAAGTCAATGCCCGTTACGTCACCAACCCCGCCAGCCGCAACCTGGCCCTCATCCGCAATATGAGTTTCCCCCCCTTTACCATGGTGAACAACAAGCGGCTGATTGATGCGGTTTTTGTGCGGGATTATCATGGCGATGACTCCACCATCTTTGCCTCCGGTTCCAATAAAAACGGGATGAATCCTTCTAACTGGTCAACCCCGGTTGCGCAATCGGTTCCGGATAAAAATGAGATCCTCGACATCTACATGCATGTACGCCGGGATGGCAAGAATGCCACCGACTCGCTGTGGATGTTTGGCGCGGTGTCGATTGAAAACACCACCGGCAACCGGTATTTCGATTTTGAAATGTTCCAGACGGATATCTTTTACGACCGTCCCAACCTGCGGTTTACCGGCTATGGTCCGGATGCCGGTCACACTTCCTGGCAGTTTGATGAAATGGGCAACATCATCAAAGCCGGCGACATCATTCTTACGGCAGAGTACGGCAGTTCTTCGCTCACGATGATCGAGGCCCGCATCTGGGTGCACCGCTCTGCCCTGTCCATCACGCCGCTTTCCTTCCGCTGGTCCGGGTTGTTCGATGGCGCCGGCACGGGTTCAGAATTTGGTTATGCCAGCATCATCCCCAAAACTGAGGGTGCCTTTTATACCGGTCTGCAGAATTCCACCAACAGCTGGGGAGGCTCTTTTGCAATCGTGCGGGGCGATAACTCCATGGCCACCGATTATGAACCGCGTCAGTTCATGGAGTTTTCGGTGAACCTTACCAAACTCGGTCTTGATCCGGTAACGGTGCTGGGCGGCAGTTCCTGTGCCATGCCTTTCCAGAAAGTAATGGTCAAAACCCGGGCATCCACCTCCTTTACCGCTGCGCTCAAGGATTTTGTGGCGCCCTTTAAGCCGCTCAATGTAAGCCCGATCGAACTGTTCACCGATGTGCCGATTTTCTGCGGGGTGAATGGCATCAGCAACCTGAAAGTGCTGAACCCCATCCCCACCTCTGTGTATACCTGGGAGGCCCTGGACGGGCATTTCAGCGACACCACCAACAAAACCTCCGTATACGTGGATCAACCCGGTACCTATGTGGTGCACCAGCAGCTGGCCGCAGCCTGTCCGGTATATTCCTCAGATACCATCACCATCGATTTCAGCCTGGTTTGCGGCATCCTGCTCACCAGCCAGCTGGGTTTTACGGCGCAACCGCAGGGAAATTTTGTCCAGGTCAGGTGGAATGCACTGCCCGACGAGGGTGTTGTATCATACCGCCTGGAGCGGAGCGCAGAGGGCATCCGCTATCAGTCCCTGGTAACCCGCCAGGCCGGAAGCAACGCGGCGTTCGCCGAAACCGATCCGCTCCGCCATTTCTCCGGTTCAACGGCCTATTACCGGCTCAAGATCAGTTACCGGGATGGTTCGGAAAAATACAGTCCGGCCCTGCGGGTGAACCTGCAGGAGCGCAACACTGCGGTAAGAATCCAGATCAGTCCCAACCCGGTTGAACAGGTCATGCAACTGCAACTGCAATCTGCCAGCCGCCGCATGGCCCGGATCAGCATCCTGGATCTTACAGGGCAGCCGGTGATGACCCTGAACCGCCAACTGGAACAGGGGCATACCACCCTCCTGATCGACGGCCTTACGGGGCGTGCGCCGGGGGTATACCTCCTCAAGCTATGCTGGGACAATGAAGTGCTGATGCAGCGTTTTCTGCTGAAATAAAGCGGGAGCGGGGCGCCCTGTTAGGCGTTCCTGAGCAGGGTTTGCAGGGTTTCGCGGGTTTGCTGGCTGAGCACCTGTTCCTTGCCGGCCGTGAGTTGCTGCACCACATCGGGCTGGTAATGGCGGATGGTGAGCAGGGTCAGGTTCTTTTCCACCTCCACATCAAACAGTTCACTGGCGGCCAGCGCGAGCTGCTCAATTTTTTCCGGCTTATCGTCCAGGCAGCACCATACGCTGATGGCGCCGCTCTGCAGGAGGTTGGGCCGGATCTTCC
>JAYRPG010000103.1:0-21418 GCA_041911275.1 Ferruginibacter sp.
CATGTGGTTGTTGGTAGCCGAAGCTAACCAATAATTTGAAAGCTAATCACAACCGGCTGTTCAACAGTGGCGTTCCCATTATGGTTGTTGGTAGCCGAAGCTAACCAATAATTTGAAAGCTAATCACAACACCAACGACCGGTTATCCTCCGGCTTCGCCGTTGTTGGTAGCCGAAGCTAACCAATAATTTGAAAGCTAATCACAACCAAGATTATTAGGAAAAAATAATATTTATGTTGTTGGTAGCCGAAGCTAACCAATAATTTGAAAGCTAATCACAACCCGGAGGCTTTGAAGCCTCACGGAGTAGCAGTTGTTGGTAGCCGAAGCTAACCAATAATTTGAAAGCTAATCACAACCAGAAGATGCTGGGGATGAAGTTCCAACCCGTTGTTGGTAGCCGAAGCTAACCAATAATTTGAAAGCTAATCACAACCGGACGTGAAGGAGGAAGCTGAAAAAAGGGGTTGTTGGTAGCCGAAGCTAACCAATAATTTGAAAGCTAATCACAACACTTGGGAAAATACAAACGATCTCTATTTGTTGTTGGTAGCCGAAGCTAACCAATAATTTGAAAGCTAATCACAACCCGTTTAAAATCCGACCTTAAAAAAATCGGTTGTTGGTAGCCGAAGCTAACCAATAATTTGAAAGCTAATCACAACAAATTATTAAACAGGCAATATTCGATGCTGTTGTTGGTAGCCGAAGCTAACCAATAATTTGAAAGCTAATCACAACTGGCACCGCGCAATTTAAGCGCGAGGAAAAGTTGTTGGTAGCCGAAGCTAACCAATAATTTGAAAGCTAATCACAACGAAGATCTCGTGCAGGGAACCGGCATACAGGTTGTTGGTAGCCGAAGCTAACCAATAATTTGAAAGCTAATCACAACTAGCTGGGGGCATTTCTCTCCGCCAATCCGTACATTTATTTCCATGCATCCCCTCCGCCGTTTTCTTCAATCCCGCGTGGGTCCTTTCGTCAACCGGCTGGCACAGCGCTTTTCCAGCCGGCCGGATCAGGCCCGGGTACATGCCTCGCTCAACCGGCTCCTCCGCCGGGCAAGGCAGGGCAAAAGCGGAATCGGTTATCTCTCCGCTGATCCTTACAAAGACCGCTTCATCATTTTCAGCGACCAGCACAAGGGCGCTAAAAACGGTAGCGATGATTTCATGCCGGCCGAACCCGCCTACCTGGCTGCGCTGGATTACTACCATCAAGCAAACTTCCACCTGGTGGTACTCGGCGATGAAGAAGAGCTCTGGGAGAACCGGCTCAGCGCCGTGCGCAGGGCCAATCCCCTCAGCATCGCCGCCCAGCGCCGTTTCGTGGAGTCCGGGCATTTTCATAAGGTGTTTGGCAACCATGACCTGTTCTGGCAGCATGATCCGCTGGCGCCCTTTTACCTGAAAAGGATTTATGGCCAACGGGTACCTGTATACGAAGCCATCTGGTTGCAGCTGCAGCTGCCCGGCGGTTGCCTGCCCTTTCTGCTTACCCATGGCCACCAGGGCGATGGTCAAAGTGACGGCAACTGGCTCAGCGCCTGGCTGGTATCAAGGTTGTGGGCGCCGCTGCAGGCTTATCTCGGGCTCAATCCCAATACCCCTGCGGTGCACCATCAGCTGAAAACCCTGCACAACAGGTTTATGTACGACTGGTGCAGTCGGCCCGGACACCCCGTCCTGATCACCGGCCATACCCATCAGCCGGTGTTTGCTTCTTTAACCCTGCTGGAAAAATGGTGCCGCCAGCTGGAAGCGGCCCGTATTGCGGGGGATCAAACCGCTATAGCCCAGTGGGAGAAAGCCATCCGGGAACGCAACCAGGAACTGCCTCCTGCCCACCGGTATGTTGATACTGTTCAGCCCGGCTATTTCAATACGGGTTGCTGTTGCTTTTCCGATGGCGACATCACGGGTATCGAAATCGCGGAAGGCATGATCAGGCTGGTGAAATGGCATAGCGGTGATTCTGCGGCCGGAAGGACGGTGCTGGAGGAAAGGAGTTTGGAGGGGTTAAAGTGATGGGCGTGTTGAAAGTACCGCGGCAGTAACGGGGAGCCACGGGACGGGAGTCCCGCGGGAGTAACGGGAGCCACGGGACAGGAGTCCCGCGGGAGTAACGGGAGCCACGGGACAGGAGTACCGCGGCAGTAACGGGGAGCCACGGGACGGGAGTACCGCGGGAGTAACGGGGAGACCACGGGACGGGAGTCCCGCGGGAGGAACGGGAGCCACGGGACAGGAGTCCCGCGGCAAACGGGTGTTTCAAGCAGGCATATTGATTATCTTGCAGCATGATCATCTCCCTCATCGTGGCGGCAGCAACAAACGGGGCAATTGGAAAAGACAACCAGTTGCTCTGGCATCTCCCCAACGACCTGCGTTATTTTAAAAACAGCACCTGGGGGATGCCGGTGATCATGGGCCGGCGCACATTTGAATCGGTGAACAAACCCCTGCCGGGACGCATCAACATCGTCATCACCCGCCAGCCGGCCTGGCATGCTGATGGCGTGATCCGCGCGGCTTCCCTGGAGGAAGCCCTGTCGGAGGCCCGCGCCACGCATTGCAACGAAGTGTTCATCATCGGCGGCGGCGAAGTTTACCAACAGGCCCTGCCCCTCGCCAGCCGGATCTACCTCACCCGGGTGCACGCGCAACCCGAAGGGGATACCTTTTTCCCCACGCCCGATCCGGCAGCCTGGCAACTGGTAGATGCGGAAGATCACCCGGCCGATGAAAAACATGCTTTTGCTTATTCCTTTCAGCGGTGGGAACGCCGCGCCTAAAAATTCAGGACGCTTTGTATTCTCCATTCCAGCTTGCCACGCGATACCTCCGGTACTGGCTCACCGCCTCCAGCGGCCGGGGACATGGCATTCACTCTCCCCTGGTGTTTGATTTTGTGACCCGGGTGCTGCCCGACCAACCATCCCCGTCATTCGGCCCGGTCGAGGAACAGCGCTCCCTGCTGAGCCGGGATAACAGCCTGTTGCAGGTGGAGGATTTCGGGGCAGGATCGAGGGTGCTGCCGCATCAGTCCCGCACGGTCAAAAGCATTGCCGGCAGTTCGCTCAAGCCCGCCCGTTATGCCCGCCTGCTGCACCGGATGGTCCGCCACTACCAGCCCGCCACCGTACTCGAACTGGGCACTTCGCTGGGCATTACTTCGGCCTACCTGGCGCGGGCGCTGCCCCCCGGCGGCCGCCTGGTCACCTGTGAGGGCGCCCCGGCCATTGCCGCCCGGGCCCGCCAGGTTTTTGAAGCGCTGCAACTCAGCAGGGTCAGGATCGTAGAGGGCAATTTTGATGTAACCCTGGCCCCCCTGCTGCAGGAACTGGGCAACCTGGATTTTGCCTTTATCGATGGCAATCACCGCGAGGAGCCTACCGTGCATTATTTTGAAACCCTGCTGCCGTACTGCGGCCCGCAAACCATCCTGGTGCTGGATGACATCCACTGGAGCGCCGGTATGGAAGCCGCCTGGCGCCGCGTTTGCGCCCATCCTGCCGTTACGCTCACCCTCGATCTTTTTTTCATCGGCATCGTTTTCCTCAACCCCGATGTAAAAGTGCCGCAGCATTTCCGCATCCGTTATTGACCCGAAGCCTTTTCGCCGCCCTGCTGCCCCGTGCCGCTTTTTCAGTACCTTAGTGGCAATTTCAGCCTTATGACTATAGGTGTTTTACAAGAACCTTCTCCCGAAACACGCGTCTCCCTGCTGCCCGAACACATTGCCACCCTGAAGAAATGGAACTGCCAGGTGCTGGTGCAATCCGGGGCGGGTGCTGCCGTGCCGGCGGCCGATGAGCTGTACCGCGATGCGGGTGCCACCATCGCCACGCGTAACGAAGTGATAACGGGATCGGATATCCTCCTTTCCATCAATGAACCCGATCCTGCCCTCCAGGCTTCCGGGAAAGTGATGCTGGGCGTGTACCAGCCGCTTTTCCGCTACCAGCAGGTGCAGGAATGGGCCGGCGCGGGTCTTACCGTGTTCAGCATGGATATGCTGCCCCGCACCACCCGGGCACAAAGCATGGATGTGCTCTCGAGCCAGGCCAACATCGCCGGCTATAAAGCCGTACTGCTGGCGGCCAACCTTTATCCCCGCTACTTCCCCATGTTCATGACCGCCGCGGGAAGCATTCCGCCCGCCAAGGTGCTGATCCTCGGTGCAGGGGTGGCCGGTCTGCAGGCCATCGCCACCGCCCGGAGGCTGGGTGCTGTGGTGGAAGTGTTCGACACCCGGCCCGCGGTGAAAGAGGAAGTGATGAGCCTTGGCGCCAAGTTTGTGGAAGTGGAGGGCGCCGCCGATGCCAGCAAAGCCGGGGGCTATGCCGTGGAGCAGTCGGAAGATTTTCAACGCCGCCAGCGCGACAAGATCGCGGAGAGCGCCGCCAAAGCTGATATTGTGATCACCACCGCCCAGATACCCGGAAAGAAAGCACCTGTGCTCATCACGGCCGACATGATCGCCCGCATGAAAAAGGGATCGGTGATCATCGACCTGGCCGCGGCTACGGGCGGCAACACCGATTATACCCAGAACAACCGCACCGTTACTGAACAGGGAATCACCATCGTGGGCAACTCCTTCCTGGCGGCCACCCTGCCTTCGGATGCCAGCAAACTGTACGGAAAGAACATCCTCAATTTCCTGCAGCTGATCATTGGTAAGGAAGGACAGCTGCAACTCAATTTTGAAGACGACCTCGTAAAAGGCGCCTGCATAGCCCACAACGGCAAAGTGGTGAACGATCGGGTGCAGCAACTCCTCAACGCTTAAATTACTCACTATGTTAGACTGGATACAAAACAACCAGCAGATCCTCTACATCGTGGTGCTCATGATTTTTGTGGGCATCGAGGTGATTGGCCGCGTGCCCAGTGTGCTGCACACGCCCCTGATGAGCGGCGCCAATGCCATCCACGGGGTGGTGATCATCGGCGCCATCATCGTGATGGGGCAGGCAGAAAGCGATAACTACCTGGCCCTCATCCTCGGCTTTCTGGCCGTAATCCTGGGTACACTCAACGTGGTCGGCGGTTTTGTGGTCACCGACCGCATGCTGGAAATGTTTAAAAAGAAAAAATAACCCGCAGGCCTGCCTGCACAATTCATCGCGGAGTGCATACTCCGGTAAAACCCTGAGCATGGAACTGCACATACTTACTGTTTGTTACCTGATCGCTTCGGTTACGTTTATCATCGGACTGAAAATGCTTTCCAATCCCGCCACTGCCCGCAGGGGCAACGGGGTGGCCGCAGCCGGCATGACACTCGCCATCCTGGGCACCATCTTTCTCTATGAAAAAGACGGACAGCCGCTGGGCAACTATGGCTGGATTTTCGGTGGCCTGCTGATCGGAGGTATCGTGGGCACCCTGGCTGCGAAGAAAGTGAAAATGACGGCCATGCCCGAAATGGTGAGCATGTTCAACGGCATGGGCGGCGCCTGTGCGGCCCTCATTTCCGTGGTGGAATTCAATCACCTCCTGCACGCCGGGCATACGGATGCCACCGGCACGGTGCTCATCATTGTGCTGGGCCTCCTCATCGGCAGCGTATCCTTCTCCGGCAGTATGATCGCCTGGGGTAAACTCAACGGAAAAGTGAAAGACCTCTCTTTCAAGGGTCAGAATATCCTGAACCTGCTGGTGCTGGGGGTGGCCATCGCAGCCGCTGTGCTGCTGGTGCTGCATCCCGCCGAATATTCCTTCCTGTTATATGGCCTGCTGCTCTGTTCCCTGGTTTACGGGGTGATGTTTGTGATGCCGATCGGCGGCGCAGACATGCCGGTGGTGATTTCCCTGCTGAACTCCTTTACCGGGGTAGCCGCGGCCTGCGGGGGCTTTTTGTACGACAATAAAGTGATGCTCACCGGTGGTATCCTCGTGGGCGCAGCCGGCACCCTGCTGACCATCCTGATGTGTAAAGCCATGAACCGTTCCCTCACCAATGTGCTGGTGGGCTCATTCGGTGCAGGGGCCGCACAGGCATCCGGCGGTAAAAAGGAACAGGGCAACTACAAGGAAATCACCCTGTCTGATGCCGCCATGGTAATGTCGTATGCCAATAAAGTGATGATTGTACCGGGCTACGGACTGGCGGTGGCGCAGGCCCAGCATGTTTGCCATGAGCTGGAAAAACTGCTGGAAGAAAAAGGGGTGGAAGTGAAATACGCCATTCATCCTGTTGCCGGACGCATGCCGGGCCACATGAACGTACTGCTGGCCGAAGCGGATGTGAGCTATGATAAACTGATGGAGATGGAACAGGCCAACGATGATTTTAAAACCACCGACGTGGTGCTGGTACTCGGCGCCAATGATGTGGTGAACCCGGCGGCCAAATCCGATCCGGCCTCTCCCATCTACGGCATGCCCATCCTGGAGGTGGAGCAGGCCAAAACCACGATCGTGAACAAACGCAGCATGAAACCGGGTTATGCCGGTATTGAAAATGATCTCTTCTTCAGGCCCAAAACCAGCATGCTCTTTGGCGATGCCAAAAAAGTATTGCAGGATCTCGTGGCCGAAATCAAGAACACCTGAGCTTATTCCGGGTTTTCCGCAATCAGCAGGGCACTGCTGAACGGCGCCAGCACCAGGCTGTCACCTGCCGGGTTTCCATTGATCTGACGGTATTTTTTATTCAGCGGCAGGCGTTGCTCCGCTGCCGTGGCATTGTACTCAAAGCGCACCCACGATTCCGCGGGATACAGGCTGGCATCGGCTTCATACAGTTCCAGATCGTCCAGGTAACTCTCGCAGGCTGATTTGCCGATCTCAATCACCAGGTTGCCGGCCCCCGTGCCCGTAGCGGCCAGCACCAGCTCATGTTGTTTGGCCTGGCTGGTAAAGTCAAGGCTGCGAACGCTGCTCAGCGCCGTGTAGGGCGCACCGGCCTGCCGCAGGTAGCTACGGATCACCCCGCAGTCGGAGTTGCCGGCCGTCCGGAAACGGATCAGGTATTTTTTTCCTTTTTCCATGGGCACGGTTTCCGATACCACCTGGATGAACCGGTTGGGTTCCGCCTTTTTACAGGTGATGCGCAGCGCACCCTTTCCGCCCAGCTGTCCGCGCTGATCATGAGCCGTTTCCACGCCTGTGCCGCTGATCTTTACCGCGCTGATCCCCTTTTCAAAATCGCCTCCCGGCAGCAGGTTTCCGCCGATGCGCCGCCGCACCTGGTAGCCGGGATGCTGCAGCGCGGGCCGCTGTGAATGCTGATCCTGCCCGCTGTAAGCCTTCCACTGTTCCAGGGATAACGGTGCGGGATAAACGAAGGGTTTGTTTTCTGCCGGTGAATAGCTGTACTGAAATCCAAAAGGCTCCGGCGTCGTATACCAGTTGCTGTCGATTTCGCCTGCGGAGCGCATGGCTTCCCAGATGCTGAGGTCTTCGGGCTGGTTGAGGGCGTTGTACAGAAAAAAGCCGGCCTGCTGCTGATCGCTGAGTTGGTAAAAGATGTTCTGCTTCATTTCCACCTGCCCGAAATCGCGCCATACATGCGGCCGGGCAAGGCCCCAGCCGATTCCGGTATTGAAACAGGTGTTGCCCCGGATGGTGACATCCCGCGGGTTGTTGCAGGCGATGGCCCGGTAACTGAGGTGGGCAATCGTGTTGTCCAGCACCTGCATGTTCATGGAACCGGCATCGAGGTAAATGCCTTCGGCTTTGGCTTTGTACACCGATCCCCCGGGTGCTCCTGTGCCAAAAAGGATGATGTTGTTGCGGATGGTGCGGTTCACAAAGGGCGGGCCGGGGTTGTCCGGCGAAGCATCCACATAAGTGTAAATGCCCGCCCCGTCATCCAGCACATAACAGAAATGCGTAACCAGGTTGCGCTGCACCAGCGCATGGCTGCCCTGGAACTGGATGCCCGTGAGGCCGCTGCTGTCCACCACATTGTTTTCGATCAGCAGGTTGCGCTGCACCTGCACGGCAATGGCCTTGTAATCGCGGTCGTCGAAAAACGAGCCCATGCCGATGAAGGGGCCGGTTTGCCGGATGCTGCAGTTGCGTACCGTAACGTTGTCAGACAAACGGTTCCGCACCTGGATGGCATTGGAGAGCACAAAATATGTCTGCACACTGTCGATCATCACATCCGGGGTATTCCAGCAATGAATGGCTTTGGCCCCCACAAAACGGAAGCTGCAGCGGCGGATGCTCAGCTGTCCGCCATCCCGGTTGAACAGCGCGCTGCGGTTGGCGCCCTCAAAGGCGAGGTCAATGAACGCCAATCCCCGCCGGTTGCCGGTGTTCACGAGGGTATCCACGCTGCTGTACTGCACGTTACCCGGCATGCCCGTTCCGGTATACATGAACAGGCGCTGCTGCACTGAATCGTAGAACCATTCCCCCGGCTGGTCAAGCGTGCGCCGGTCATTCTGGATAAAGTAACCGCTGTTTTTCAGGCCCGGATAGAGATAAGGTTCCTGAATGGGATTGATGCCGCTGTTGGCATAGGTATAGTACAGCGTCCTGCCCACTTGTTTGGTGATGCGGCAGCGTTCGGCCGTCCAGTGGTTTTTGCGGATCACGATTTCGGCGCCGGTCCAGTCGGGTGCTGCCGGCAGTTGTTCATCGGTGATGGACAGGTTGCCGGCATAGTCTTCGTACCTCAGGTAGCCCCCGTCGGCTTCTCCGCGGTTGGGATAGCGGCCGATGGCCTGGGGCACGCCATTCAGGCAAACCATGTTCAGCGCGCGGCCGGCGCCGGGGGCCGGTGCCGACCAGATGCCGTTGCCCTCCGGCGTCCAGCCCTTGGCTGTGCTGAAGCCGCTGATCACCGGCCGGGCTCCCTGGCCATAGGCCCCAAACACCAGCGGTTGACCGGCCGTACCTGAACTGAGCAGACGGAGGGTGCCATAAAACACATCACCGCGGCGGAACAGCACGCTGTCGCCCGGGCGGAGCTGGCGGGCCGCCAGGTTGAGCCGGTCGAGGCTTTTCCAGGCCTGGCCTGCCGACGTGCCCGCAGCCTGGTCATTGCCGGCCCCACTGAGGTAGTAGGTGGTGCAGCACGCAGGCAGCGGTAAAAAGCAAAGGGTCAGGGGCAGGCAGCGCAGGCGGGCAAACAGGTGCATACGGGTATTTTTTCAGGGACAATGATGGATAAACATAGTTATTTTATCGACATCCTGCATCCGTGGCCGGTTAAGTGCGATTGCCTACTTTTGAAAAAAAAATAGTTTATGTACACTACGATGCTTGCCACCCTCGAAGCGGGGGTATATATCCTCACCATCAACCGGCCCGAAAAGATGAATGCCCTCAACCGGGACGTGTTTACCGATCTCGACCATGCGGTGACGGAAATAGAAAGCAATCCGGCCATCCGCTCGGCCATCATCACCGGAGCCGGTCCCAAGGCCTTTGTGGCCGGCGCCGACATCACCGAATTTGGCGGACTCAGCCCGGAAGCCGCGATGGACCTGGCACGGCGGGGACAAAATATCTTCCGGAAGATAGAGCAGTGCAGCAAACCTGTGATTGCGGCGGTCAATGGTTTTGCCCTGGGTGGCGGCTGCGAACTGGCCATGGCCTGTCATTTCCGGGTTGCCTCCGTGAATGCCAAATTCGGACAGCCGGAGGTGAACCTCGGCCTCATTCCGGGATATGGCGGCACCCAGCGGCTCACCCAGCTAATCGGCAAAGGCCGCGCCATCGAACTGCTGATCACCGCCGGCATGATTGATGCCGCCACGGCCCTGCAGTACGGACTGGTGAACCATGTAACCGAACCGGATCAGCTGCTGCCGAAGGCCATGGAAATCCTGCAGCTGGTGAACAGCAAGGCGCCGCTGGCTGTGGGGGCATGCATCCGGCTCGCACACCAGGTATTCGACGAAACCCTTGATGGTTTTGCGGAAGAGATCAATGCCTTCGGGAAATGCTTCGATACAGCGGATATGCTGGAAGGCACCCGCGCATTCCTGGAAAAGCGCAAGCCGGTGTTCAGCGGAAAGTAATCATTAACGGTATACACTACTCGAAAGCGGCTGCCATAACGCAGCCGCTTTTAAAATACCCACCAGTACGGATCAGGAGATTGACCGGATCGGATACTTTTGAGCACTCATTTCAACAGACTTGTGTATGCAAAAAAAGTATCTCCTTGGCATCCTCCTCATGATGTCGCTGGCCGTGCACGCCAATAATATTCAGGTGTCCGGCATCAGTTTCAACAGTTCCAACAGCACGCTTACCTTCAGCATCAGCTGGGAAAACAGCTGGCGGGTATCCACGGCGCCCTACAACTGGGATGCAGCCTGGGTGTTTGTCAAGCGGCGCAATTGTGCCGATCAGTTCTGGAAGCAGCAGTACCTTTCTCCCGCCGGTCATGCCGCCGCTGCGCCGCTTGAGGTGCAAACAGTGCCGGATTCTGTAGGGGTGTTCATCCGGCGTTCGGCCAATGGCAGCGGCAACATCGCGGCCACCACCGTTACCCTGAAGCTGGGGTCGATTCCGGCTCCGCTGACGGAATGGGATTTCAAGGTGTATGCCGTTGAAATGGTGTATATCCCCGCAGGGGCATTCTACCTGGGGTCGGGCGGCACCAATTACTATGAGTTTTGCGGCGGCGGAGGCACCACCCCATACCAGGTGACCAGCGAGAATGCCATCAGCTTTGCCAATACCGCCGGTAACCTGTACAGTTTCAGTTCCGGTACCTACAATCCCACGGGAAATACCGTCAATGCCACCTTCCCCAAGGGCTTCCGCGCATTTTATGCCATGAAGTATGAAGTATCGCAGGGCCAGTTCGTTGATTTTCTGAACTCGCTGCCGCAGGACATGGCCCAGGCCCGTCAGTCCCTGCCAGACGGGGCTTTCCGGAATACCGTAACGGGTACCTGGCCGGCTTATACCACCACTACGCCTGCCCGGGCGATGAGCTACCTGAGCTGGGCCAGTTTGTGTGCGTACCTCGACTGGAGCGGGCTGGCGCCGATGAGTGAGATGGAATATGAAAAACTCTGCCGCGGCGTTTCGGTCCCCGTGGCCAATGAATTTGCCTGGGGCAGCAATACCATCAGCCGGGCCAATACCGTGGTGAACGACGGTACAGCCCAGGAAGCGGTATCCGATGCCATCGCCACCGGTACGGGTCTCTGCAATTACGACGGCGGTTACGGGGGCCTGCAGGGACCCCTGCGCACCGGCTTTGCCGCCAAACCCGCCACCACCCGAGCCGAAGCCGGTGCCGGCTATTACGGCAACATGGAGCTCACCGGAAATGTATACGAATATTGTGTAGGCGTCTATGGCAATGCCGCCGCCGTTTTTAATGGCAATGCCCATGGTGATGGGGTACTGGCCCTGGGCTCGGGCACCAGCAATGTTACGGGCTGGTATAACCAAACAGCGGCTGTTAATTCGGTTGCCGGCTCCGCCGCCTCACTGAAAGGCGGAGGCTGGAGCAACCGGCTCGGCGTCAGTGGCGAAGACCAGTCGCTGCGGGTATCTGACCGCCTCTACAGCTACAACGCCTACGGCAGCGCAGAAAGCAACAGCGGTGGCCGCGGCGTACGCCGGGTATTCAATTGATCATCTTCACGTTTTCTACCGATATGTTATTTCGTCAACGAACCTGGTGCCGGTTGCTCTTCCTGTTGATGCTGGGTGCAGCCACCCATGGGTATGCGCAGAACGAAGCCTACCAGGGAGGCGAAGGGGGAGGGGGCAGCCATACGCTCACAGCGGTACTTACGTGTACGAACAACCGCTTTTCCGGCGGGGAGGGCAGCGGCGTGCAATATGCATCCAGCAGCCAGCTCAGCTGCAGCCCGTTCCGCTTTAGCGGCGACAGTGCCGCGGGAGTTGCCTGGGCTTCTGCCGCCATCATTGCCTGCAGTCCGTTCCGTTTTGCCGGGGACAGCGCCGCGGGGATGGCCGCAGCGGTTACCCAACTCATTTCCTGCAACCTGTTCCGCTTTGCGGGTGATACCGGCAGCGGTTACCAGCAGGGCTTGTTCATCCGGCCGCGTGATTTTCTCGGGAATGATACGGCCATCACCATCATCTGCTCGGAGGAGCGTTACAACCTGCTGCAGCTATACCGCTTCGAGGGCATTACCCTTGCCTGGAGCACCCCCACGCCCGACACCGTTTTTACCGGAAATTTCCGGGTGATCGGCAGCACCACGGGCGGTTGCCTGGATACCGCATTTGCGCTCATACAGCAGGAAATCGGCGTTTGGAACGGCTCGGTGAGCAATGACTGGCATACGGCTGCCAACTGGAATAATAACCAGGTTCCGGGCAGCAAAACCCATGTGATCATCCCCGCCAATACCCCCAATCCCTGTGTGATCAGCCAGGCGGATGCGGAGGCGGTAAGCGTGCAGGGCAAACTCAATGGCAATTTCAGGATCCTGAATAACCGGAACCTGCTCATCAGCGGACGCTGTGCGCAGGTGCCCCCCGGCCCGTAAAGCTTCCTGATCAATATCAGCGCCGGCACTGAGGAGTAATCAATGCCGGCGCTGTTTTATTTCAGCCCGTGGGATTACCTTCGTGAAAAATTTTACACTATGTCTTTCAGAATCGAAAAAGACACCATGGGGGAGGTAAAAGTGCCCGTGGATGCCTATTACGGCGCGCAGACCCAGCGCAGCGTGGATAATTTTAAAATTGCGCAGGACATCAACCGGATGCCGAAAGAAATCATCCGGGCCTTCGCTTATCTTAAACATGCAGCAGCCCGGACGAACTATGAAGCCGGTGTACTGCCGAAAAAGAAGGCCGACCTGATCGGTAAAGTCTGTAAAGAAATTCTCGACGGCAAGCTGGACGCCTACTTCCCGCTGGTGGTATGGCAAACCGGCAGCGGCACCCAGAGCAACATGAATGTGAATGAGGTGATTGCCTACCGCGGGCATGTGCTCAATGGCGGCAAGCTCACCGACAAGGATAAATTCCTTCATCCCAATGATGATGTGAACAAGAGCCAGAGCAGCAACGATACCTTCCCCACGGCCATGCACATCGCGGCCTACAAAATCCTGGTGGAAACCACCCTCCCCGGCATTCAGCAGCTGCGCGACACGCTGGATAAGAAGGCCAAAGCCTTCCGGAAAGTGGTGAAGATCGGGCGAACCCATTTTATGGACGCCACGCCGCTTACCCTCGGCCAGGAATTCAGCGGTTATGTATCCCAGCTGGATCATGGGATGAAGGCCATCCGGAATTCACTGGCCCATCTCTCTGAACTGGCACTGGGCGGCACTGCCGTGGGCACCGGCATCAATACGCCTCCCCGCTATGATGTAAACGTGGCCCGGCATATTGCCGCGCTTACCGGCCTGCCTTTTGTAACTGCCCGCAACAAGTTTGAGGCCCTGGCGGCCCACGATGCCATCGTGGAGGCCCACGGTGCGCTGAAAACAGTGGCGGTGAGCCTGATGAAAATTGCCAACGATATCCGCATGCTTTCCTCCGGACCGCGCTCGGGTATTGGTGAAATTTTTATCCCGGATAATGAGCCGGGTTCCTCCATCATGCCGGGCAAGGTGAACCCCACCCAGTGTGAAGCCCTCACCATGATTGCTGCCCAGGTGCTGGGCAATGATGTGGCCATCAATGTGGGTGGCGCCAGCGGTCATTTTGAACTCAATGTGTTCAAGCCGGTGATGATCTATAACTTCCTGCACAGCGCCCGCCTGATCGGGGATGGCTGCGTAAGTTTCAATGAAAAATGTGCGGTGGGGATTGAGCCGATCCTGCCCAACATCAAAAAGCATGTAGACAATTCCCTGATGCTGGTAACAGCCCTGAACACCAAAATCGGGTATTACAAAGCCGCCGAAATCGCCCAGAAAGCGCATAAGGAAGGCACAACGCTCAAAGAAATGGCGGTGAAACTGGGTTACCTCACGGCCAGGGAGTTTGATGAGTGGGTGGTGCCGGAGAAAATGGTCGGGAAAATCTGAGGCTGCTGCAGCAACTGATCCTGCGCCTGATGGGTAACCATCAGGCGTTTTTTATTGCACCTGGGTATCGTCGTTGACCAGGGCATTCGTCTCCACGGTTTTTCCGCCCGCGGCAGCATCCTCCTCACAGAAAAAACGCCGCTGGAAAACGAGGATGGCGATAACACCGGTGGAGATGGCGGCATCGGCGATATTGAAAATCGGCCGGAAAAATTCAAATTCTTCTCCGCCCCAAACTGGTACCCATTCCGGGAAATGGGCGTTGCGGATGATGGGGAAATAAAGCATATCCACCACTTTGCCATGCAGAAATCCGGCATAGCCCTGTTCCGGGAAGATCTGTGCCACCGCCGCGCTGCCGGGTACGCTCTCTTCAAAGATCAGGCCGTAGAACATGCTGTCGATGAGGTTGCCAAGTGCGCCTGAAAAAATCAGTGCCGCGCAGAGAATAAAACCCGGGTGGTATTTTTTCTGCAGGATGCTGCGCAGGTAGTAAACCCCGAAAATCACCGCGGCCAGCCGGAAGAGGGTCAGCAGCATCTTGCCGCCGTCGCCACCCAGCTTCCATCCGTAGGCCATGCCTTCGTTCTCCACGAAATGCAGCTTGAACCAGTTCCCCAGAATGGGGTGCGCTTCATTGAGGTAGAAATGGGTTTTGATATACACTTTCAGCACCTGGTCGGCGAGCACCACCAGGGTAATGAGCAGGATAACATGACTGGCTTTCCTCATGCCGGCAAAGATAGTGGAATGTGCTGTTCCGGGCGGCAGTACCCGAAACAGCAAAGGGGCAGCAACCGGCGTCAGGGCGGAATCTCCGCTGTTCAAACTGCGCTGCCTGCAAAGCGGCCCGCTGCCTGAACCCATGACGCAGGTTGTGCCCCCTGTTGGGTTGCTGTGTTGTTTATCTGCAGGGTTGTGTGCCGGACGTTGTACCGCCGGGCTCCTTCAACGCTATCGCATGGGTGCCGCCCGAGGCGGAGCAAAGATAGGGAATTAATGTGTATAAAGTACACATTATAATCCGGGGCCGGAACAGCCGCCGGAGCCTCCGGCCATCCGCGGGATGCACAGCCTTATTCTTCGTAGTAAACCCGTTTCACCCGTTGAGAGATGCCAGTGAGGATTTCGTAAGAGATGGTGCCCGCCCATTTGGCCAGCCGGGCCACGGGCAATTGTTCGCCGAATACCTGCACGGTATCGCCTTCCTGAACCGGTACGCCGGTGACATCCAGCATGGTCATGTCCATGCACACTTTTCCGATCACGGGAACCAGGTGCCCGTTTACCCACATCTTTCCCTGTCCGAGGCTGAGGTTTCTCGGGTAGCCGTCGGCGTAACCAATCCGCACGGTTGCGATCACCGAATCGCGGGTAACCCGGCTGCCGCGGCTGTATCCCACCGTATCCCCTGCTTTTACCTGTTTCAGCTGCGCGACGGTGGTGTTGAGGGTACTCACGTTGCGGAGCTGTGGCGCGATGCCGGGATGCTCATCCACGCCGTAGAGCCCGATGCCCAGCCTCACCATATCCAGTTGCAGATCAGGATGCCGGTGAATGGCCGATGTATTGGCGAGGTGACGGAGGAAGGGATAGGGCAGGGCCTTTTGCAGGGTGTTGCAGAGGCGGGTGAACTGGCTGGCCTGCTGCCGGGTAAAATCATCATGTTCCGGGCTGTCACTCGCCGCCAGGTGTGAAAAAACCGATTGCACTTTCAGCTGCACGCTTTGCTGCAGGTGCCGGCAAAGGGCATCCAGCTCCTGTTCCTCGAAACCCAGGCGCCGCATACCGGTGTCGAGTTTGATGTGTACAGGATAATGGGTGATGCCGGCATCGCGAAGGTACTGTTCAAAGCTGCTGAGGATGCTGAATGAATAGAGTTCGGGTTCGAGGCTGTGCTGTACCAGCATATCGAAGGTAACCTCCTCCGCATTCATCACCATGATGGGCAGCTGGATGCCTGCTTTCCGCAGTTCCGCGCCCTCATCAGCGTAGGCTACGGTGAGGTAGTCGATCTTATGAAACTGCAGCAGGTTGGCAATTTCGTAGCTGCCGCTGCCATAGCTGAAGGCTTTCACCATGGCCATCAGGCGCACGCCCGGCTGCAGCATTTGCTGGTAAAATTTCAGGTTATGTGTAACGGCGTTCAGGTTCACTTCCAGCACCGTCTGGTGCACTTTTTCTTCCAACAGGTGACCGATCTGTTCAAATCCAAATACCCGGGCGCCTTTCAGCAGGATGGTTTCATGATGAAAATGCAGGGTATGAAACTGGTCCCTGAATTCGTTCACCGATCCGAAAAAGGCGGTATGCGGAATCCGGCTGAAGAGGCCCTGGTGACGGCACATTTCAGGCCCGATGCCGATGAAGCGGCTCACTTTTTTCTGCAGCAGCCGGTCGGCAATCTTTTCCATCAGTTCGGCGCCGCTGCGTCCGCTCTGGAGGATATCGCTCAGGATAACGGTGCGTTGGGTATGCTGTTGCTGCTGTTCCAGGAAATCGAGGGCAATGCCCAGGGAGTCGAGATCAGCGCTGTAACTGTCATTGATCACGGAACACTGGTTGATGCCTTTCTTCAGTTCCAGCCGCATTTCAATGGGGCGCAGCAGCCGCATCCGTGCCGCCAGCTTTTCGGCCGGCATGCCCAGCAGCAGGCAGGCACAGCAGCAATGCAGGGCGTTTTCCACCGAGGCTTCATCCGTAAAGGGAATCTGCAGGTGCAGCCGGTTGCCGGCAGCGGGATCTGTTCCGGGGAAGGAGGCCAGTGCTGCTTCGATGCGGGTGGTGCCGCCGGATGTTTCCACCGAGAGCAGGCGCAGTGTGTCGCCGGTTTCCCGGCCCCAGCTGATGAGCCGGAGGTCTTTGTTTTGCCGGGTCAGTTCCAGGGCAGCCTCCATCAGTTCAGGCTGCCGGCTGCTGCAGATGAGGGTATGGCAATGGACAAAGAGCCGGAGCTTTTCGCGGATTTTTTCCCCGTTGTTATCGAAGCCTTCGCTGTGGGCTTCGCCGATATTGGTGAAAATGCCGATAGCCGGCCGGATTATTTTTTCCAGCCTTTGCATCTCGCCGCGCTGTGATATGCCGGCTTCAAAAATGGCCAGGTTGTGCTGTGGCTGCAGGTGCCAAACGCTGAGGGCTACGCCGGTTTGTGAGTTGTAACTGCGGGGACTCCGTACGAGGTCAAAGGAATCGTGCAACAGCTGGTACAGCCATTCTTTTACGATGGTTTTGCCGTTGCTGCCAGTGATGCCCAGAACGGGCAGGGCATACTGCGAACGGTGGAAGGCCGCCAGTTGCTGCAGGCCCGCCAGTACATCCGGTACGAGGAGGAAGCAGGCATCCGGGCAATTCTTCAGCAGGGCTGCATCCACCTGTTGCGGGGTCACAAAGGCGCGTACACCGCGTTCATACAGTTCGGGGATGAACGACTGCCCGGAACGCCGCGGACCATCCAGGGCAAAAAACAAACTGCTGTCGGGGAAAACCAGTTTGCGGCTGTCGGTGAGCAGGTGTTCAATCACAGGATCATCCTGCGGCTGAACAACTGCAGCTCCGATGGCTGCCGCTATGGCGGATAGGCGGTACACGGTTTATTTTTCAGCTCCTTCTTTTTCTTCCGGCAGTCCTTTTTTATTCATGAAAATTGAATAGAAAACGGAACCGCTGATGCAGCAAAGGATCACGCCCAGGGATATCGCCACCTGGAGGTTTTTGCTCAGCCATTGGTTAATCCAGTGTTCCCCCAGCATTTTGATGCCGATGAACACCAGCACGATGGCGATGCCCTGCTGGAGGTAGTCAAATTTACTCACTGCGCCGCGGAGCAGGAAGAACAGGCTGCGCAGCCCCAGCACGGCGAATATATTGGAGGTGTAGATCACCAGTTTGTCGCGGGAGATGCCCATCACCGCGGGGATGGAATCCAGCGCGAAAACCAGGTCAATGGCGGCCAGCAGCACCACCACCACAAACAGCGTGGTATAGGCCGGCCGGCCCTTTTCCCGGATGATGTAGCGGCCGTGGCCGTCGTGCGGCACCAGGGGCAGAAATTTTTTCAGGAAACGGTACACTTTGGAGTGATGGGGGTCAAAGGCTTCATCTTCATCGGTGGTGAACATTTTGTATCCCGTATACACCAGAAACACACCGAAGATGTAGAGGATCCAGTGAAAGCGGTCGACCAGGGCAACCCCCACGGTGATGAAGAGCACCCGGAAGAGGATGGCCATGAGGATGCCGATCAGCAGCACCCGGCCGTAAAATTTTTCCTTCACCTGGAAGGAGGTGAAGATGAGGATGAACACAAAGATGTTGTCGATGCTCAGGCTCCACTCCATCAGGTAGGCGCTGAGGTATTCGAGGGCAGTTTGCTGTCCTTCCTGCGACCATACATACACGAAAAAGGCCAGTGCCAGCGCCACCCAGAAAAAGGTTTGGTACAGGGCGGTGCGGATGCTCACCACTTTGTCTTTCTTGCTGAGCAGTCCCAGGTCAAACACCAGGGCAAGGATTACCACTACGCTGAAAACGAGGTATTCAATCTGTGTATGGGTCATAACAGGTGTTTTCGTTGGGTATTGATTAGGCCGCGCTGTAGCGCATTTTGCGGCGCCATTGATAGAAAAGGGCAAAGAGGATCACCAGCAGTACCGGTGCGCCGATATTCAGGATCTGCCAGAAACTTTTTTCCCGGCTTACTTTTTTGAGGTCGAGCAGCCGCAGGGTATAGTCCTTGGCGCGGGCATCGAGGATGTTGTTGCGGTTGGCCAGGTATTCGGTACAGTTGAGGAAAAAATCCTTGTTGGCGTACTGGATGCGGGTGAATTTGTTCACGCCCATGGGCAGGGGGCCAATGGATTCACTCACCTGGTTCATGACGATATCGGCATCGCTCACCACAATCACTTTGCCGGCGCCGTTGCTTTCTTTTTTCAGTTCCTGCCCCCAGGCCTTCAATGAGTCGCGCTGGGCCTGGCTGCTGCGGTTGGCATAGAGCGAGCTAAGTTTTCCTTCGAGCAAAACGGCTACGGGTATGTTTTTTTTGTTGAAGCGGCGGATGTCCTCTTCCGTCTGCAGGCTGTTGAGCTGAATCTTTGCCGGGGTGGGCAGCGTATAGGCGTTTACGGAAGTGCTGAGCAGCACGGTTTGCCGAACTCCTTCGGCTTCCACGAGGTCAACCGAGTTAACGAACTGACCCAGCACGTCTGCCTGGTTTTTCACGATGGGATGGTCGGAGCCGGGCTGCAGCAGGGGGGCATAGGGCCAGGGAAGCAGTTGCTGCTGGGCCTGTCCGCCGATGCTGCCCACCTCCACCGGAATTTTATCACAGTGTTTGTCGGCGATCAGGTCGGTGTTGATGCGGGCGCCGTAGCGGAAGATCAGGTCGCTCAGGTTCAGGTCGCGGGCATAGGCTACGAGCCCGCCGTTCTGCAGGCTGTCGCGTTCGGCATACAGCGCGTCGATGAAAAAGAGGAGGCGGCCGCCGTTCATTACGTACTGGTCCAGCTTAAACTTTACCTCGTCATCAAAAGGCTGCGTGGGCTTCACGATCAGCAATGCATCGTAATCGGCCGGGGAGATGAAGGGCGCCGACACCAGGTTCAGGGTGTCTACAGCAAAGTTCCGGCCGATGGTTTCAAAGAGGCTGTATACGCCCGGAAAGCCATAAGGCGGCTCGCCGTTTCCGTAAGCATAGGCCACAACGGGAACCGTTTCCTGGGTGAGTTGCTGGATGGCGCGGGCAAATTTATATTCCAGCAGGGCTTCCGCGCTGTTCAGCGCCTGTTTGTCCAGGAGGTCATCCGAGTTGAAAACGGTCTTTTGAATCTGGCCCTGCAGCAGGTCGATGGCAATGCTTTTTTCGCCGTAGCGCAGTACTGCGCCGGGGAAAATCTGCCGCTGGCTGCGCCCTTCCCCTTCTTTCACCTGCACCTGCTGGTTGGTGGGGCGGAGGCCCATGGCGATGAGCGAATCGAATACCATGGCTTTGAGCGAATCGTTCATGCCTTCGGCGGGCAGCTCAAAGCGGTACTGTATTTTCTGGCCGGCTTCGTTTTTGAAATTGTCGAGCAGTTCCCGCGTGCTGGTGGCCAGTTTTTTGAATTCTGATTTGATGTCGCCCGCCAGCAGCACGGTAACGTCTACTTCCCCGGGCAGGCTGCGCAGGATCTGCCGGGTGGAGGGGGAGAGGGTAAAACGTTTTTCGTTGGTGAAATCGATGCGGGCATGAACATGCGCGGCCAGCCAGTTGAGGCCGGCCAGGATCAGCAGCCCGGCGGGCAGCCACCATTTTCGGATGATCGGGGGAGTAGACATGGCGGGGCTCAGCGTTGAATCAGTTTTTTTTCAGTGAGGAAGAGGGCCAGCAGGATGATGCTCAGGAAGTAAACGGCATCGCGGGTGTCCAGCAATCCCCGGCTCATACTCTGGTAATGAAAATCGATGCCCAGCATTTCCACATAATAATCCGCACCGCCCTGCAGGGCGGGCAGTTTGCTCACGGCGTGAAAGCCGAAGTACAGGATCAGGCAGCTGAAAGCGCTCACGAGGAAGGCCACTACGGCATTGGAGGTATATCCGCTGCAGCACAGGCTGATGGCGGCAAAAACAGATCCCAGCATCAGCAGGCCCAGGTAGCTGCCGGCGAGGCCGCCGGTGTCTACTGTACCGGTGGCGCTGAGTTGCCGGATCGAGAACACATAGATCAGGGTGGGCAGCACCGCAAAGAGCAGCACCAGCAGCACGGCCAGGTACTTGCCCAGCACAATCTGGCGGCAGCTGAGGGGCTTGGTGCGGAGGATTTCAAGGGTGCCGCTGCGGATCTCTTCCGAAAGGCTGCGCATGGTAATGGCGGGTACCAGAAAGATCAGCACCCAGGGGGCCAGCTCAAAGAATCGGTCGAGGGTGGCATACCCGAAATCAAAGAGGTTGCTGTCTTTCAGCACAAATAAAAACAGTCCGTTTACCAGCAGAAACAGCACGATGGCCAGGTAGCCGGTGAGGCTGCTGAAAAACTGGTGCAGTTCTTTTTTGCAGATACTCAGCATGTTAGTATAAAATTGCTGCAATTTACTACTTCGGAGGCGAATCCCGCCTCAACTTCCTGCACCCTGCCCTGATCTTTTTTGCCGGGCTGTGCAGCGTTCTGCCCGCTACGCCTGTCATGCACTTGTTCGCGCAAGCGGGATTCATTTTTACAGTTGTTTACCAAAACCAACTTCGGCTCCCCCGGATATTCCGGGGGATTTTTTTATGGAATACCGGGCATGCCGCGTCTCATTCCCCCAAAAAGCCACGTATGAAATCTGCTATTACCGCTGCGGCATGCCTGCTCATCATCACCGGAGCATCGGCCCAGAAAGCCCGCCATGGAGCCCCTCCGCCTCCGCCACCCCCTCCTCCGCCAGCCCAGGTGCTGGCAGCGCCACCACTCCCTCCGCCGCCTCCGCCGAAGGCGCCTTCCG
>JAYRPG010000104.1:0-14947 GCA_041911275.1 Ferruginibacter sp.
ATGATGCGGGGCAGGAACCGGCCTGCTTCAGGATAGGTGTAGAACAACACCGAATCCTCACCGGGTATGGTGACACCATTGTCGAGGTCCCAGATAAACCGGGCTGTATTGCGGGCCTGGATGCGCAGTTCGTGGGTATAAGGACGGCAACTGCTCAGCGGCGTGTACAGCAGGCTGCCGGAAGGCCCTTTCACCTGGATGGGATGCACGGCGGTATCATTGCAGCCCAGCGGGCCATAGGCAACCAGGGTGGCCGGATAATCACCGGGCTGGGTATAGAAATGTGCGGGTTGCGTTTCGGTGGTACCCGATCCATCCCCAAACATCCAGTTGCAGCCCAGCGGGGCAAATGACTCATTGCTGAAGCGGGCAAGCAGTGGCGGACATATCCTGAACGTATCGCTGACGCGGAATGCCGCCCGGGTTTGCCTGATTTGCAGCGGCACAGGTGTACGGGCCGAATCCGTGCAGCCCTCGGGTGAATGCACCACCAGGGTTACCGTATAACTGCCTTCGGCCGGGTACCGGTGGGCAGCCTTTTGTCCGGAGCCGGTTTCCCCATCTCCGAAATACCATGTAAACTGCGCTCCGGTCTCAAAGTATGGCGTCTGCATCCTGGCCTGAAATCCGGGGCACACGAGGGTGTCGGTAAGCCGGATGCTGAGCTGGAGATCTTTTACGGCCAGCGCAACCGGCAGTATAAAGGTGTCGCGGCACCCCCACTCGCTCTCTGCAATCAGCGAGGGTCGGTATTCACCACCGCGCATGTACACATGCCGGAAGGGCGGAGCCGTGTCAGTTTGCGTTTGTCCCTCTCCGTATGTCCAGTGCCATTTCCTGATCATGCTGCCGTCTGAGGCCGCAGAAGCGTCCAGCAAACTCATTTCGGTGCCTTTGCATACAAACAGGCTTCCCGGCGCAAATCGGGCATTGACCCGGGTTACCTGTACGGGTGCGGGCAGGTAGAGCGTGTCGGGGCAGTTGAATGAATCCAGGGTTACCAGTTTCACTGTATACGAACCGGCCTGCGGATACCGGTAGGCAGCCACACCATTGGTGGTACAGGCCACAGAATCGTCACCAAAATACCAGCTGTACAGGCCGATCCCGTTGCCCGTAGTGCCTGCCGTAAAGCGGGCCGTATCGCCCAGGCAGTACTGGTTTTGCTCAATCCGGAACCAGGGATGGTCAGTGGAGATGAGCAGGGATCTCCGTTTCACCTGCTGGCAACCGGTGGAGTCATTCCATACATACAGGGCAATCTCATACCAACCCTCCCGGCTGTACCGGTGGCGGGGAGAAAATTCCCTGGAGCGGCTGCCGTCGCCCAGGTCCCATTCCCAGCGGGTGGCACCCAGCGAGAGATTGATGAAACTCACTTCTGCAGGATCACTGCAGTTTTTTTCAATGCTGAACCGGGCTACGGCCGGTTGCACATACAGGTAATACGGATAGCTGGCCGTATCCAGGCAGCCGCCATTTCCGGCAATCAGGGTTACATGCATCCAGCCTGTATCGCTGTAGAGATGGAGGGGACTGCGGGAAAAATCGAGCAGGTGATCCCCGAAATCCCAGAGCCAGCTGGTAACCGTACCCGTACTGAGGTTGCTGAAAATAGCCGGCTGCTGACCGCACAGTTGCGTTCGGTCTGCACGGAAGGCGGCATGCGGCCGCGTACGGATCCTTACGGCATCTTTGATGGTAAAGGAATCCACGCAGCCGTTCCGGGTGGAGATCTTAAGGCGAACGGGGTAATTGCCCGGCAAACTATACTGGTGTTCGGGCGATGCAGAGGCTGATACCGCCCCGTCGCCGAATTGCCATTGCCAGGCTGCTATGCTGTCGTTACTGCTCACGGTTGCACTGAACTGCTTTTGCAGCCCCGTGCATCCGCTGTCGGGCAGGCCCTGCATGCGGATTTCGGTGCGGTTGACATGTATGTATTGCTGAAAGGCTACAGAATCGGCACAGCCATATTGATTTTTCACCAGCAGTTTAACGGGGTAATGCCCGGTATCCCGGTACAGGACGGAGGGCGAGCCGTAAACGGATTTGCCCAATGTGCCGAAATCCCAGCTGTAGGTGCAGTTCACCAGCGATTCTGCCGTGAACCGAACCGTACCCGGAACCCCGCAAACCTGGGTGCGGCTGGCGGTAAAGGCAGCACGGGGACGGTCAGACACCTTGATCTGCCGGCTCAGGGTATCGGTGCAGCCCATCGTGCTCTGTACAACATGGGTAACGGTATAGGTGCCACCGCGCAGGTAACGGTGCGTTGCCAGCATCCCCGTGTCTGTTTCACCATCGCCCCAGTTCCAGGAGTAGTTCGCAATGCCCTCCCCGGTGCTGTTGGACGTGAACGACAGATCGGTGGAGGCACAGGCCCCTGCCACAGCACTGCTGAATGCAGCCTTCACCGATTTAATCCGCATCAATCCGGTTTTAAGAATGGTGGCTACGCAACCCATACTGTTGGCCACCCGCAGCATCACGCTGAACTGTCCGCTTTCTGTGTACCTGTGTGCCGGATGGCTGCCGGATTGAACAATTCCATCTCCGAAATCCCAAAGCAGGGCGGCAGTGCTGCCGGATCCCGGCTGCACCTGTTCGGTAAAAACTACCGTAGCATTCCGGCAGATCAGGGTATCGCTGGTACTGAAGTCTATCTTCGGCGCCTCATACACCCGGATGTATTGCTGCCGGATGAGGGAATCGGCGCCGGATGCGCCTCGCACGATGAGCTTTACGGTATAGGTACCTGGCAGGAAGTAAGTTACAGAAGGGTGCTGGCGGGTGGAATAGGTGCCATTGCCCAGGTCCCAGTGCCATTGATTCGGCGACCCGGTGGATTCATCCGTAAAATTGACCAGCACAGGTGAACATCCTTGTCGTATACTGGCTGCAAATCTGGCTTGTACCTGTGCCCGTGTTTGTACGGGAAAGGCGAGAAAAGTCAACAGGATAAGGGGGCCGAGACAACGGGGGGCAGAAACGTTCATCGGTTAAGGGTTTAACCGGTCCGTAGAAGTGATGAAGGCTGCATTAAAAAAAAGCACATGGCTAACCGGTAGAAACCAGTCGGCACAGTGCTTTTGGCTTGTGTATCCAAAAAAAGTTAAAGGCGTTGAGGAAGCAGGGTTCATCACTGGATGCGGATCAGGGTTGAATAATTACGCTGCCTGCATAGCCTGCAGCGTTGGGTTTACTTTTTATCAGGCGGCTGCCTGGCGGGCACCCAAAGGAATCACTGCAATCATTTCACAACCCATGCCCACCGCAGTGTTCAATATAAATTCGCCATCCATCAACTGAATCCGTTTCCGGATGTTACTGAGCCCGATGCCCGACTTCACTTTATCCGGTTCAAATCCGCATCCATTATCAAGGATCCGGAAGCGGAGGGCATCTTTCTCTTCAGTGAGTTGTACCTGAACCTTTGTTGCCCCGGCATAACGCACAATGTTCGTCAGTTGTTCCTGCAGCATCCTCACCAGGTTCAGCTGCACATCCACATCCAGCGGATGGTGGATGATTTCCTGCACATCCACGACCACTTCCATGCGGTGCTGCAGGTTCATGCTCTGCACCAGATCGAGGAACATTTCCCGCATTGAAACCTGGCTGCTGATGGCTGGTACCAGTCGATGACTGAGTTTGCGCAGTTCCTGGATCGCGGTGAAGATGTATTCACGGATCAGTTCTGACAGTTCTGCCGCCTTTTGGGTATCACAGTGCCTGATCTGGGCCAGGTGCATCAGGCTACCGGTAAGGATCTGATTTACATTATCATGCAACTCGGTACCGATCTGCTGGCGTACTGATTCCTGGGCTTCAAAAATCAGGCGGGCCAGTTGCGTATCCTTTTCGTTGCGGTAGGTAATGTCCTGCATCACGCCCGCTACCCTTACGGGTTTTCCCTCGGCATTGTACATCACCATACCCCGGTCATAAATAAACCGGTAACTGTCGTCAACGGCCCTGAAGCGGTACGTCAGTACAAAATCATGGCGCTTTTTACTGAACATTTCGCTCAGGTGGCGTTGCACCCGGTTCACATCATCGGGATGTATTTTCTGTTGCCACCAGCGTTCTATCTCCCGGATTTCGCTCAACTCATAGCCCAGCATGCGGCTGATGCCTTCGCCATAGTACATCCGGTGGTTGCTGATGTCCCAGTCCCAGATCACATCGTTGGTGGCCCTGGAAAGGATATCGTACCGTTCAATGGTTTTGATCAGTTTTTCATCTGCCAGTTTCCGGCTGCTGATGTCGCGGATCACAATCCGGATATTGCCATTGGGCAGCAGCCTGGCTTTGATCTCCGCATGAAAACTCACTCCGGTGCGGTGCATCAGCTCCCTTTCCAGTTCCACGGATTCGCCCGGGCTGAGGCAGGTGAGTTTTGCCGGAACCTTGCCCTTATATACACCCGGCATCAGGTCGTACAAACTGAGCAGGGAGAGTTCGTCCTGGCTGAAACCGAGCAAACTGCATCCACTCTCGTTGGCAGCCAGGTATTTTCCCTCATGGTCAAAGATGAAGAGCCCGTCTTCCGACTGTTCAAACAATTCGCGGTATGCATCAGCTTTCAAACCCTGCGGTGTACCGGTCTCTGCCGTGGATTCAAGCATCAGTACCCAATAGCCGCTTACCTTTTCCGGCGCGTTCATGGCGGGGGTGATGCAGGGAATAATGGATTTTACGGTGCCATCGGGCTGCACCAGTTTGAGCGGCCGGCCGGGGCCTGCTTTTTGGGCTTTGATGGCCAGGCGCACCGGATGGTCACTTGCCGGTACCGGATGGTCATCCAGGTTCAGCAGTTTCCAGGCGCCACACCATTTGTCTTTGCCCGGAACCGGTACCCTGCCCCAAAGTTTTTCGGCAGCCCGGTTATGGTAAAGAATGTTCCCTGTTCGGTCGCAGTAGTACATCGGCTGGCATAGCTGGTCCAGTTCTGATGTAGTGAGATCCGGGGTCTTCATAGTTCATTGTTTTTATGGGATTGGATAATTTGTTTCACTATGGGTACAATCCGGCTGCTGTCGTAGTACTTGTCCAGAAAATACCGGGCACCCGGAAACAAGCGTTTCTCCTGCCCGTGATCTGACCGGTGATGCAGCAGGATAATGACTGCGGCACCGGGGTAAACCGACCTGATCTGGCGAAAGAGTTTCCGGGAGCGATGCTGCGGCAAGCCCGCTTCGAGCAACACCAGATCCGGTTTGGTTACTTTCAGTTTTTCTGCCGCATCATGATAATTGTGGCAGCAGTACAACTGGTATTTCTCTTCCGCTTCTTCCAGTAAGCTCAGCATTCGGCCAGCTACCAGAGCAGACTTTTCAACGAGCAGAATTTTCATGGGTTCAGGACGGGCAATATGGCAGGGCCATATTGTTCTACAAAGTAACCTGATCGGAAGAACCCGGGGTGTAGTAGCTTTTGGAGAAAGGGTCCGAAATAATTGAGATTGCTATGTAGTAAGAATACTACACCTATAGTCCATCATCTACATCGGGAAAAGCTGAATGGCGCCCGCCTGCGGATCAGATCTCGCCGTCATTGATGAGGTGCTGGGCAATGGCGTAGCGGGTAAGTTCTGAGTTGGTGGAGAGTTGTAATTTTTCAAGTATGCGTGACCGGTATGTACTTACCGTGGAGAGGGCGAGGCAGAGGGAATCGGCTACCTGTCTGAGGGTTTTGCCGGCAGCCAGTTGCTTGAAGATTTCAAATTCGCGGTTGGAGAGCAGTTCGTGCGGAGGCTGGTTGTATTTGGACTCCAGCAACTTTTCCGCAATTTCAGCGGTTACATATTTTTTTCCCAGCTGTATTCTTTCGATGGCGGCAATCAGTTCTTCCGGAGCCGAATTTTTATTGAGGTAGCCTGAGGCCCCGGCCTTGAGTGCACGGATGGCATAGAGGTCTTCGGGATAGATGCTCAGGATCAGCACCGGCATTTGAGGATGAATCTGTTTGATCTGCACCAGGGCATCCAGGCCACTGCTGCCGTTCATGTCCAGATCAGAGATCACCAGGTCCCAGGGTTTACTGATCACTTCTTTCACCAGCGAAGCGGCGTCCGGTACTTCTCCTATGGTTACACCAGGGTAAGCTTCCTTCAGCAGCTGTATCAGGCCCATCCGGATGAAACTGTGGTCGTCTGCGACAATGATGCGTTGCATTTTCATACAATGAACGGGATTTATGGTCATTCAAATAAAAACTAAAATTGGATACGAACAAAGATATCAGTGCCCTGTCCGGGTTCTGAGTGAATGGAAAAATAGCCGTTCACCGCGGCCACCCGCTCCCGCATACCCACAATACCAAAACTGGTTTTTCGGTTGACCTGGTCGGTCAGGAACCCTGCCCCATCATCTTTCACCCTGAATATCAGGATATTGTTTCCTATCTCCACACGGGTGATGACCCGGGTGGCCTGGGCATGACGGGTAATATTGGTGAGTGCCTCCTGGTAAACCCGGTAGATACAGGTTGTAACAGGTTCGGGCAACAGGTCGGGCCTGCCGGTTAAACTGAATTTTACCGGCACGCCGGTTTGTGCACTGAACTGCGTATTCAGCGCCTGCAGGGCTTCTTCAAGGCCGTAATCATCCAGCAGAGAGGGCCGCAGTTCGTGCAGGATACGCCGGATAGCCTGGTTGCTGCTGTTGAGCATACCGATCACTTCCAGCATTTTTTTCTGCAGGGGGTCGTCGGCGCCAATATGACGTTCTATCCAGCTGATATCCAGCTTGATGGCCGTGAGTTGCTGTCCGAGTTCATCATGAATCTCGCGGCCGATGCGCTTGCGTTCCTGCTCCCGCACTTCCAGCAGGTGCCGGCTCAGCAAGTGCAGTTGTTCGGTGGTTTGCAGCAGTTCCTGCTGTGCTTTTACCTGGTCGGATAAATCGATGCCGATGCCCAGGATGCAGGGCTCCCCCTCATACTCAATCCGCCTGCCTGAAATATAGTAAGGCTTTTTCTCCCCATCCCGCGAAAGCATTGAAATCTGGATCGACGAACTGCCTTCCTGCAACACACGGGCCATATAGGCAAGAAAGCGTTCGTGATCATCAGGATAGATCACCCTCCAGGCCTGCATTTGCTGAATGCTTTCGCCATCCAGACCCGTTAAGGTTTCCAGGTTACGGTTCCAGCGCAGAATCCTGTGCTGGCTGTCATAAAGTGCCACGGTGCCCGGCATGTTGTCGATCAGTGAATTGGCCAGTTCACGTTCCCGTTGTGCCGTCATTTCAGCCGCTCTCCGCCTGCGATCTATATCAAACCGTTCAAGCCCGAAAGCAATATCCCTGCTCGCCTCCTCCAGCAATCTGATTTCTTCTTCGTTGAAAAAATACTTTTCACCGGCGTACACCGAAAAAGCCCCGACTGTTTTCTCTCCCACTTTGAGCGGGAAGGCAATGCTGGACCGGTATCCCCGCTGCAGGGCTGCCTCCCGCCAGGGTTTAAAATCATCATCGTGTTCAATGTCATTGCAAACCGCATAATGACCACTCCGGATCGACCGCCCGGTAGGCCCCTTACCTTCAGCCTGATTCTCATTGACATGGATGTTTACCGCCCCGAGGTAACCGGATTCATTACCGGCATGTACCCTGTTCAGGAGCTGGCCGGAGTGTTCATCAATCCTGCCCACCCAGGCCATCACAAAGCCTCCCACTTCCACGGCGATTTTGCACACTTCCTGCATCAGTTCTTCTTCATTGTTCACCCGTACGAGCGACTGGTTCACCTGGCTGATGAACAAAAACATGCGCTGGATGATCTGCAGTTTGGCTTCCAGTTTTTTGCGTTCCGATATGTCGCTGATCACCACCGATAACCCATCGGGCGAGGGATAAATCCGGTTTTCATACCAGAGGTTCAGGGGGGCATAATAATCTTCAATGATCAGCGGCACCTGCTTTTCCATGGCGTCCTGGAACGCTTGCCAGGTTTTGTTGCCCACGATATCCGGATAAATATCCCAAATCACTTTACCTAACATATTTTCCTTTTTCACCCCCAGAAGCTGCTCGGCGTTTTTGTTGAGGTAGGTATACTGCCAGTTGCGGTCCAGGGCAATGAAAGCATCCGAAATGCGGTAAAAGATATCCTCCAGTTGCTTCTTGGAATGCTCCAGTTCGGCAGTTCGCTGTTCCACTTTCTGTTCCAGATCCCGGTTCAGCAACAGGATTTTTCTGCGGTAACGCTGTTGTTCCTGGAATTCCTTTTTGAATTTAAAGGTCATGGCTCCTGCCAGTACCAGCAGGATCATCAGCGTAATCAGCAGGAATTTTTGCTGGGTCAGAAAACTGTGTTCCGCTTTGTTTTTTGCGTTCTGATGCCGGTGTTCTTCCTGCAACTGAATTTGCTCCAGGCAGGCAATCGCCCCGCGGCTGTAGTGCAGGCCCCGGCCGTTGGTGATGAGGGTGAGCGCCGCCAGCCTTCCTTCCTGCCGGTATCGCTGGCGTAACGTATCCGAGAATTGGTTCCGCAATGCGACAAAATACTGCAGGGAGTCCAGCAGCGCCTGTATGGAAGCGTTTGTATCGATGAGCTTTCGCAGGTCTGCTACATCTTTGATCATTTTTTCACCGGTACTGTCGGAAGTCCGTTCAAAATCCTGCCGCCCGGTGATAGAATAACCGCGTGTGCTGTTTTCATTTTCAATAACGGTGAACTGGATCTGCTTGCACTGCATCAGTACCTGCCGGGTATGTTCCACCCAACCTTCGGTGACTTTGGTTTGTTTCGACTGAAAGTAACTGATGGAAAGGGTGCCAACAATGGCCAGCAGCAGCGTAAGGATCAGCAGGTTGAGGAAGCGGGTGATGAACATGCTCATTCTTTATGGATAACGTTTCAGCCTGTGGGATTTGCATCTGTTTTTCCAGATGAATCCGACTCCCGTCTGCCGGGAAGTATCCTTCGGCAAACAAAAAGCCAGGCGTTGATTGCCGGGTTGCGAACCGGTTATGAGCAATTGCTTACCCAATGTACTTGAAAAATCGAAACCCTTAAAATTATTTTCAGGTAATACCCCGTCGGGGTAAGGTGGCGGTGTCCCTGCTATTATCGGAACAGTAAGCTGATGCAGTCCAACCTCGTGTTAAAGGAAAAAATCATTCAGGGCAGGAACGGGATCCGGATATGAATTTGTGTACCTGTCCCGGGCTGAGACCGTAGGGTAAAGAAACCGTTTACCGCGGCTACGCGTTCACGCATGCCCAGG
The DNA here is from genome assembly GCA_041911275.1 of Ferruginibacter sp. Classification (GTDB taxonomy): domain Bacteria; phylum Bacteroidota; class Bacteroidia; order Chitinophagales; family Chitinophagaceae; genus Ferruginibacter. The sequence continues at coordinate 9,236 of JAYRPG010000104.1, forward strand.
ATACCGAAACTGTTTTTGCGGCTGATTGCTTCAGAAAAAAAGCCCTTGCCATCATCTTCCACATCAAATACCAGGCTGTTCTGTTCAATGTTAAGGCGGGTAAGCACCCGGGTGGCGCCGGCATAGCGGGTGATATTGGTGAGCGCCTCCTGGTAAACCCGGTAGATACAGGTACTGACGGGTTCGGTGATACGGGAAGGCTGGCCCGATAATACAAAATTCACCTTTACACCGGTTTGCCTGCTGAACTGACGGTTCAGGGATTGGAGGGCTTCCTCCAGCCCGTGATCATCCAGCAGGGAAGGCCGCAGTTCGTTCAGGATGCGGCGCACCGACTGGTTGCTGCTGTTGAGCATCCCGATCACTTCCTGAATTTTATCCTTCAGGGGGTCATTGGCTGCAATATGGCGTTCCATCCAGCTGATGTCCATTTTGATGGCCGTGAGCTGCTGGCCCAGTTCATCATGAATTTCACGGCCGATGCGCTTGCGTTCCTGCTCCCGCACCTCCAGCAGGTGCCGGCTCAGCAGGTGCAGTTGTTCGGTGGTTTCCAGCAATTCCTGCTGTGCTTTTACCAGGTCGGAGAAATCGATGCCGATGCCCAGGATGCAGGTTTCTCCCTCATATTCAATCCGTGTGCCCGAAATGTAATAGGGTATTTTGAGCCCGCCGCGTGTGAGAATATTGGTTTGTATCACTGAAACGCCTTCCCGGATCACCCGGTCAATGAATTCGTTTACACGTTCCTGTTCGTCCGGATCAATCAGTTGCCAGGTGGGCAGATTACGCAGGGCATCTGTATCATAACCGGTTATCTTTTCCAGGTTCAGGTTCCAGCGCAGCAGCCGCTGGTTCTGCGAATACAGGGCCACTGTGCCCGGCATGCTGTTGATGAGCGAACGGGCCAGCTCACTTTCCCGCCGGGCACTGTGTTCGGCAGCTTTGCGCCGGCGCTCCATCTCAAACCGTTCAATCCCGAATGAGATATCGCCGCTGGCCTCTTCCAGCAAACTGATTTCCTTTTCGTTGAAAAAGTTCCTTTGCCCCGCATACACACAAAAGGCTCCTGTTACTTTGCCGCCTTTCTTCAGCGGAAAAGCAATGCACGACCGGTATCCCCTTTCGAGCGCAATGGCCCGCCAGGGTTTGAAGACTTCATCGTGCTCAATGTCATTCGAAACCGCAAAGCGACCGTTCCGGATAGCCTGTCCCACCGGTCCGCGGCCTTCTGCCTGTCTTTGATCTGCAGTGATGCGGATCGTTTGCAGGTACCCAGCATCGTTACCCGCATGCACCACTTTCAGGATGCGGCCTGTGTTTTCATCAACCATGCCCACCCAGGCCATTAAAAATCCTCCCTGATTTACCGCGATGTTGCACACTTCCTGCATCAGTTCCTCCTCATCCTTCACCCGCACCAGAGCCTGGTTAACCTGGCTGATGAAGAAATACATGCGCTGGGCCACCTGCAGTTTTGCTTCCAGTTGCTTCCGTTCGGAAATATCACTGATCACCACCGATAATCCATCGCTTGAAGGATAAATCCGGTTTTCAATCCAGAGGTTGAGCGGAGCATAATAATCCTCTTTGATCAGCGGTACCTGCTTTGCCATGGATTCATGATAAGCCTCCCAGGTTTTACTGCCTATCGCTTCAGGAAAAACTTCCCAGACCACTTTGCCCATAACCGCCTCACTGTTTACCGCAAGCATTTTTTCGGCATTGTCGTTAAGGTAGGTATAATGCCAGTCGCGGTCCAGTGCGATAAACGAATCGCTTATCCGGAAAAAAATCTCTTCCAGTTGCTTTTTGGAGATATCCAGTTCCTGGGTACGCAGCTGTACTTTCTGTTCCAATTCCCGGTTCAGCTTCAGGATTTCTGTGCGGTATTGCTGATTTTCAGCGTACTCTTTTTTCAGTTTCAGGGCAAAGGCACCTGCCAGTACCAGCATCACCATCATGCCCGCCAGCAGGTAACGCTGCTGCATCTCAAAACTTTCACCGGTATCCTTTTTCCTGGCAGCCAGCACATCTTCTTCCTGGTGTTGTAAGGCTTCAATACAGGTATTCGTTTGCCGGCTGTAATAAAGGCCCCGGCCCGTAGAAATCAGGGCCAGCGCAGCCAGCATGCCCTCCTGCTGGTAAACCTCCCTGATAGTGTCGGAAAATGCCACCCTTAATGCGGCATAGCGCTCCAGGGTATCCAGCAGCGGTTGATGGCGGGGGGTATCCGCCATCAGGCTTTTCAGTGTATGGATATCCCTGATCAGTTTTTTACCGGTACTGTCTGAGATGCGTTGAAAATCCGCCCGGCCCATAATGACATATCCCCGGGTAGAGGTTTCATTTTCAAAGATGGTGTATTGTATCTGGCGGTACAGCAGCATCACCTGCTGCGTGTGTTCTACCCACAATGCAGTAGCCTTGGTTTGCCTGGACTGGTTATAACTGATGGAGATGGCGCCGGCTATAGCCAGCAGCAGGATAAAGATCAGCAGATTCAGAAACCGGGCTGTTTTCATGCCGTTAATTTTAGAGATGGCCATTCCAGTGCATGAAGTCGTTCGGGGATCTTTCGGCCATGATGACGGTTCTCCTGCAAATGCAGGAAAAAGTGGTTCAAAAAAGGATACAGGATCCGGTAATGTGCGATTACACTACAAAAGTCGTGCACCGCATCCGGCTCATTTATGCGCGAACGCATAAAAACCACTGCGTAATTTCCGCAGGTTCAGGGAGCATTTCACCGGGATATCTCCGCCAGTGAAGGATGGGATAAAAAAAAGTCCCGGTCTATGTGACCGGGACTTTTATGCGCTAAGGCTACAGGAATCAGAGCTTGCTGAATTTCTGCACCATTACATTTTCATCCAGTTGTACTTTGATGATGTAGTTGCCGGAAGCCAGCGCGCTGGTGTTCACCCTTACGGTGTTGGCGCCGCCGGTTACGGTGTACACTTTATTCACCAGCACTTTACCGCTCAGGTCGGTGATCAGCACATTGGCCGTACCGCTGTTCTCGGTTTCGATGGCCAGGTTCAGCTGGTTGCTTACCGGGTTGGGATAGCTGCTGATGTTGCTGTTGCCCAGGTTCTGCAGTTTGCTTACCGGGCTGTATTTGCTGCTGTTGTCGCGGTCAACCATGCGCAGGCGGTAGTAGTTGAATCCTTTTTCAGGCGCCTGGTGAATGAAGGAATAACTGCGTTCGGTGCTGCTGTTGCCGGCGGCGGTCACTTCCCCGATCGACTGGAAGTTGCGGCCATCGCGGCTCAGTTCCACCACAAATTTCAGGGTGTTGGTTTCCTGGCTGGTCTTCCAGTTCACGCGGTTGGATTTGCCAAAGCGCTCAGCATTGAAACGGGTAAGGCGCACCGGCACCACGCAGGTGGAATTGATGGTGATATCATCGAGGCCAAACACGTTGCCCCAGTCGCTCACGCCTTCAAAACCAATCTGGATGGTTTGACCGGCATAACCGGTGAGGTCGAAGATCTCTTCTCTCCATCCCGGGATCTCGAATCCGCCTTCATCCGGGAGACGGGCGATGCCGGGGAGCTGACGTTCCCAGGTAAGACCGCCGTCATTGGAAACCGTTACATAGAGGCTGTCGCGGAAACCGAAAGTGGCGAAAGTGGTATCGTGGCTCATCCAGAAGCTCAGCGTGGTAGCGCAGGTGTTACCCGGGGTTTGCGGCGCGAAGGTGAGACAGTTGGAGAACAGGCGGGAGACCACGCCGGTAGAGTTGGGCGGACTATAGCTGTCGAACAGGAAGAAGGTGGAACCGGGTGTGCGCGGACGCAGGGAGTCCACCATATCGGGGTTGATGTAGGCACCGTCTACCGCACCATCCTGGAGCATCCAGAGCTGGTCGCCATTCACCACGCTTACATAAGAAACCACCGGGAACGAGCCTTCCACATCTTCCACAGCCGGATAGCTGGAGATGGTGGTGGCGGTGATGCTGCCGGTTACGAAGGTATCGTTGGTGGGACGGCTGTCGCCGGCCAGGGTAACAAAGGCGGTATCCAGGTTCAGGCCGGGCAGGGAAAGATCCACGTTGTTAAAGGTGATGGTTTCCGATGCATTGGTGGCCAGAGACAGGGTGTTGGTGCGGGTACCGGTGTAGGTATTGGCGCCCCTTACCCTCAGGGTAACCGTGGCCGCACCCGGCGCCACGGTGTTGGTACCGATGTTCTGCACTTTTACCTGAATGGTTTGCGGACCGGAAAGGCAGGAAATGTTTTCCGGAGCAATCACGTCTGTGATGCGCACGTCATTGGCGGTGGAAGCATACTTCGGACCCCCGAAAGCAGAAATATAAAAGGTTGCGGCAGCAGAGGCGCCGAAACCGAATGCGGAGCGCGGGGCAACCGAGTCGGCATTGTAAAACCAGCCGGCATCGAAGTTGGGATCAGGACCGCTGGTCAAACGCCATCCGTTGTTGGCGTTGGCGTTGGAGAGGCTTACCCCTACAAAGGCTGTTTGCAGACCGGTAAAGAGATTGCCCGTGTCGCGGGGCAGGGCTGCAAAGAAGTTGGTGCCGTCGCCCACTTCCAGGATCTGGGTGATGGAGGTAGCTCCGTTGGCCGGCAGGTTGAAGGTGCCGATCAGGCGGGCCGGAATCACCGGGAGACTGTCCAGGCCGAAGGAATTGGGATCCAGGCCGGTGAGGTACACCCTTACGGTAACCGCAGGAGCACTCGCCAGGCGGCGGATACCTACCCGGATGCGGGTGAAACCGAGCGAATCGGCATCCCCTACCAGGGAACTGGCCACGTTAATGTCGTCGAAAATTACTTTGGGGGTGCCACTCAGGCCGAGTCCGGGATTGTAACGGGAACCGGTTTCGGCGGTGCCGTTGTACATCTGGGCCTGTGTATTGCCCAGGAACAGCATACCCGCTAAAGTAAACAGCGTGTAAAGTTTTTTCATCCTGTGTAAAGTTTTGGTGTTGCAAAATAATGATTCCTAACCGGTTTTCACAGGATGGGCGCCGATTATTCGGGTTTTCCCCAAAAAATGCGGCTATGTGGACAATAAATCGGATTAACGGCCTGATTTCCACACGTTATTGGGGCGGTTAATATCCGGAAAGCGTTTGTCGGGGTCGAGGGTAATCAGTTGGATTTTCTCCTTCACCGGCAACTCCACTTTGAAATCAGCCTTGTTGTTCCAGATTTCCACCGGCAGTTCCACCCTCCCCTTTTTCCCGCTCAGGGTCAGGTATTCGAGGATCACGGGCATGGCCATCTGCTCCAGGTTGGCCAGGGTAACCAGTACGCCCTTGGCAGGATCCTGGTCGCGGTACTGCACGGAGAGAATGCCCTGGTCGAGGCGGTAATTTTCCAGGAACCAGCCCTTCCAGAACCAGGCGAGGTTTTCGCCGGATGCGTTGTCGATGGTGCGGAAAAAATCCCAGGGGGTGGGATGTTTGTAGGCCCACCGTTTGATGTATAACCGGAAGGCATAGTCGAAACGCTCCGGCCCCAGGATATTTTCCCGGAGCACCTGCAGGGCATAGCCGGGCTTGTAATACAGGGCGATGCCGATATTGCTTTCCTGCAGTTCATCAGGCGTGTTGTACACCGGTTCACTGTGCCCGCCAAACAAATAAGGCGTATAATATTCCAGGTCGAAAGGCCCGCTCTTGTACTCACCTCCGTTGAAATCATCATCAGCCAGTGAATTGATGAAGGTGTTGAAACCCTCGTC